>JBGPOS010000060.1:0-25173 GCA_041488155.1 Tepidiformaceae bacterium | reverse complement strand
TCGCCGACCCGCACTACCAGGCTCGGCACCAGGTGATTACTGTCGAGAGCGCGGACCACGGGCCGCTGTTGCAGCCCGGGATCGTTCCGAGATTGACCGAAACGCCCGGTTCAGTCCACCGAAGGGCGCCTCTGCTGGGCGAACACAACGACGAGGTCTTCGGCGGGATGCTTGGGATTGATGCGGAGACGATGGCGAGGTACCGGGCGCGAGGGGTGATCTAGGGATCGGGCAAGAAAAGGCCGCCGGCAGCTCGCTGAGGGTCGAGCGGCCGGCGGCCTTGTGCCGGGCGCGGAAGAGGCCGCGCGCCCGGCGAGGGGTGTTGGTCAGGCGGCGGCGCGATGCTCTTCGTTGGTGATGAAGTCGCCGTCGGCGAGCCAGTTCTTGAATTCTTTCGTGGTGCCGCAGACCTTGCAGACGCCCAGGCTCGTGGGGCCGTTGGGCTCGTCGATGCGCCAGCGATGCCAGTGGTCTGCTGTGGCCTGTGGGTTTTGGACGGTGGTGGTTTGCATCCTCGTGGACCTCCGATTTGGTTGACTCGCCGCGGGCGGGTGGGCTACGCTAGCCGTTGGTGAGTGCCAGCACTATCGCTTTTATAGCGATGTACGGGAATTCTACCATCGGACACTATCAAGTCAATAGTCTCGGTACTATCAAACGGGATCTTTACTCAAGGCGGACGGTGGTGACGAGGAAATGACCCTTCGCAGCGAGACCGAGGGTGCGCGGAAATCCTATAACCACCCCTGCGTTATAGCCCGCACCCTCGACGTACTCGGCGACCGCTGGACGCTCCTCATCCTCCGGGACTTGATGTCAGGCCTGCACCGCTACGGGGACATCCTCGACAACTGCGGGGGCATGTCGCCCAACGTGCTCTCGGATCGGCTGAAGCGGCTCGAGGCCGACGGGTTGGTGCACCGGCTCCGTGAAAAGGGCCTGCCGCCGCGAGTCGAGTACACGCTCACGGAGAAGGGCTGGGCGGTCCGTCCAATCCTTCTTTCAATCATTGCCTGGGGCCGGGAGTACGCCAGCGGCTTCACCCAGGAATCGGTCGGCACGGAAGTGTCGACCGATTTTGCTGTGCGGATTATCCCAACATTTTCGTTCGACCCGGCGAAGGCGGCCGACCTCTCGGCTTCGATGGTGCTGGAGATTGCAGACTGCGCCGATTGCAACGTCTGGACGTTTGACATCCACGACGGCCACATCCACCCGCGCCGCCACACGAGCGATTCGGCCGACGTCTACTTGAAGACGAACACCGAGGGCTTCTTCCGGTTCATTCGGGGGGAGTCGGCGCCCGATCAGTGCGGGGAGCTGCGCGGCTCGCCTGAGGTCGCCATCGCGATCCAGGCATGCTTCCTGACTGCCTGAGAGCGGGCGTCCAGCGGGGCGGGTACACTTCGATCCGCCAATGATCCTCCTCCTCTACGGGGCCGATGCGCTTGCTATCCGGCGGCGTCTGCAGGAGCTGCGCGACGAAGCCGACGGTGGCACCGGGATGCTCGCGACCAACCTTGTGCTGGTGCCGGGCTGGGAGGCGAAGCCGCACGACATCATCGGGCCGGCGCTATCGCTGCCGTTCCTGGCGGCGAAACGGCTGGTGATCGTCGAGGGCTTGCTCGACCGGTTCGAGCAGCGGCCCGATCAGCGAGCGCCCCGAAGCGTCGAGCCGTTCGCCCCGCTCTTCCAGATCCTCGAGACAGAGGGCGGACTCCCGGAGAGCACTATGCTTGTGTTCACCGGCGGGGCGCTGAAGCGGAACCCGATCCGCGATCGACTGAAGAAGATCCGCGGGGTTGCCGACGAGGAGCACAAGGAGTTGAAGGGGGACAGCCTCCTCCGGTTCATCCGCGAAGAGGCGAGCGCGAGGGGCATCAAGTTCCGCAGTGGACCGTTCCGGCCGAAGAGCGGGGGCGGCGAGCTTCCTGAGGACCCCGAGATCCGGCGGCTCTCGGACCCGGCGAGCGTAATGGCGCTGCTCCTCCGGAGTGACACGCTCTCCATCGTCAGCGAGTTGGACAAGCTGGCGCTCTACACCATGGGCCGCGACGCGACCGTGAGCGAGGTCTACGAGTCGTGCGCGGGTGAGCGGGAGTCAAACATCTGGGCGCTGACCGATGGCGTGATGGACGGTGACCTGGGGAAGGCGCTGACTGCGCTTGACCGGCTACGCCGGGACGGGGAAGAGGATCTCGGCCTCATGGCGTTGATGCTGGAGGGGTACAGGCGGACGGCGAAAGTGATCGACCTCCTGGAAGCGGGGAGGGCCGAGGAAGAAATCATGAGCGAGCTCAGGCTGCAGTCCTGGACACGCGAACGAGAGATGCGGCGGGCGAGAGTGCTTGGCCGCGATGGGTTGATGGCGGCGTACAAGGCCCTGGTGGGGGCCGACCGTGGGACGAAGTTGGGGGAAATAGAAGGGGAGCTGGCGATCGAAGTGTTGATAGCGCAGTTGGTGGCGCTGGCACGTCCGGCGACGGCCGCGAGGCGCTGACTCTGTCGCATCGGGCCCTCATCCCCTGGCCCCTTCTCCCGGAGCACCGGGAGAAGGAGAGCGGCACCAGGTGAAGGATGTCCAGCGAGGGTCCTCAGGCTAAGACGCTAGACCCGTTCGGCCTGCCAGATGGGGTTGTAGCAGGCGACGACGTGGCCGCTCTCGCCTCCCCGCGTGGTGAGGATCGGAGCGCCTTCCGAGCGGCACACGTTCAAAGTCTTGGAACAGCGAGGAACGAACGGGCAGTGGGTGGCGGGCTCGGCCATTTCCGGCGGGTTGCCGGGGATGGCGTGAAGGTGCTCCTTGCTCGTGTCGAGGCGGGGGAGGGTGGCGAGGAGGGCGTGGGTATACGGATGGAGCGGGGCTTTCAGCATCTCCACCACATCGCCGCATTCGACAACCCGGCCGGCGTACATGACCGCCACTTCATCGGCCATCTGGGAGACGACGCCGAAGTCGTGGGCGATGAGAAGAATGGAGGTCCCTCGTTGGCGGCGGAGCTGGTCGAGCTGGTGGAGGATCTGCGCCTGGATGGTGACATCGAGGGCGGTGGTGGGTTCGTCGGCGATGATGACGTCGGGGTCGAGGGCGGTAGCGATACCGATCATCACGCGCTGGCACATGCCTCCCGAGAGTTGGAAGGGGTAGTTGCGGGCGACGCGGTCCGGGTCGGCCAGGCCCACGTCGTGGAGGATGGCGATCGCGCGCCGCTTTGCTTCGCGCTTGCCGATGTCGAGGTGGCTGGTGAGCATTTCGGCGACCTGGTCGCCGATGGTGATGACCGGATTGAGGCCGGCGACGGGATCCTGAAAGACCATGGCGATGCGGCGGCCGCGGAGGGTGCGGAGCTCTCGTTCGGGGAGGGCAAGGAGGTCTTTGTTTTCGAAGATGACCTGGCCGTCGAGAATTTCACCGCCGGAAGGAAGGAGCTTCAGGATCGACATGCCGGCCGTCGACTTGCCCGCGCCGGACTCTCCGATGAGGGCGAGGATCTTGCCCGGCTGAAGGTCGAACGAAACGTTATCGACGGCGTAGACCACCGAGTCTTTGCTTCGGTAGCGGACTGTGAGGTTGCGGACGCTGATGATCGGAGTCGTCATGTGCTCGACTTATCGCTGGTGTTCCACCGGCGGCGAGAGAGGGCGCCGGGGTGGCAAGAAAACGGGGCCTCGCGGCCCCGTTCGCAGTCAGCCTGGAGACCATTCTATTCGCTTGGGCGAAACGAGGAGATGTACCGTCCCTGGATTTCTACGTTTTCGGGGGCCGTGTAGATGGGTTGCATTGAGCTATTGGCGGGCTGAAGGCGGACACGGTCACCCTCGTGGTAGAAGCGCTTGAGCGTGACTTCGCCGCGATCCTTGAGCCAGACGGCAACGCGGTCTCCGTTGCTGGCAGAGCGGATGGGCTCGATGAACACGATGTCACCATCGTCGATGAGGTCGTCAATCATTGACTTGCCCTTGACGCGGAGGGCGAAGACGTTCTGCTTGCCACGAATCATATCTTCGGTCACCGAAACGGTGTCCTCGGCGTCGGCGGCCCAGCGGTCGGAGGTAGGGACGGGAATTGGTTGGCCGGCGGCGATGGAGCCCAGCACAGGGATCTCGATGATGCGAGGG
This sequence comes from Tepidiformaceae bacterium, assembly GCA_041488155.1. GTDB lineage: Bacteria > Chloroflexota > Dehalococcoidia > Tepidiformales > Tepidiformaceae > JBGPOS01. The sequence continues at coordinate 21,054 of JBGPOS010000060.1, read as the reverse complement.
CGGCGGCCGTGGGAACCGAGGACCTCGATGCCGCGTGACACTTCACGATCGCGCCGGATGAGGCCCTTCTCTTCGAGCTTGCGCAGGTTGTAGTCGACGACGGAGGTGCTGCTGATGGTGCAGCCCTCCTGGATGTCGCGGATGCTCGGGGGGTAGTCCTTGTCATCGATAAAGAAACGCAGAAACTCAAGGATCTGGGTCTGCTTGTCGGAGAGGTCTTTCATGGGAGCGCCTCGAAGAACGGATGTTCGTGGTCAGATTAACAATTATCTCGGGTTATCGTCAAACCTTGTTCGGAACAGACGTTTCGAACACTCGCGGCCGGGGAGGGTGCGCGGGTGAAGTTGCGGCGCCCCGCGGAGGCAGGGCACGATAGATTACTTCCTTCTCAACGATTGGCAGGTGACCTGTGACGGAACCTCGAGATGACGTAGCGCTGGTCATCGCCGCGCACCCGGACGACGGGGACTTCGGCGCCGCCGGCTACACGGCCCAGCAGGCGGAAAAGGGCTGGGACGTCTATTTCCTCGTGTGCACGAACGGGGCGAAGGGGACGGAGGACCGCGCAATGACGCGGGAGCGGCTGATCGCCCTGAGGCGAGAGGAGCAGCGCGAGGCGTGCCGCCGAATGGGGGCGCGGGACGTGTTCTTCCTCGACAACGAGGACGGCGAGCTTGTGTACGACAGGAGCTTCCTCGAGCAGCTCGTGCGCTACATCCGGCTGATTCGACCCCACACCGTACTCACGCACGACCCGACCGACATCATCATGCGCGATAGCTTCATCAACCACCCGGACCACCGGGCGACGGGCACGGCGGCGCTGGACGCGATCTACCCGACGGCGCGGGACCACCTGAACTTCCCTGAACACCTCACTGAGGGGCTGGAGCCGCACAAAGTGCGGGAAGTGCTTTTGTGGAGCACCAACCAGCCGAACTTCGACGTGGAGATATCGGCCGACGTGGACCGGAAGATCTACGCCCTGAGCGCGCATGTCTCGCAGTTCGGGAACAGGGAAGATTTCGTGTCATTCGTGCGAGAACGGTGGAAGGACGAGGCTGGCCGGTATCTCGAACGTTTTCGGCGAATCGAGCTTCAGTTCTAGGGACAGCCACCGCGAGATGAGCCGGGGGCGAGGGGTTGTGGCGCGGGCCCGGCTGCGCTTTGCTGTCGGGGTGCAGCCGCGAAAGAGGATCCTGGAGCTGGCCCGGGCGGAAGGGTTCGAGCTTGTGCGCTTCGCGGCGGCTGAACGCATGGCGGAGGCCTGCGGAGCGGCGCGGGAACGGCTGGCGGAGGGGCGGCTCGATGGGATGGAATGGATCACCGGGGAGTGGTTGGAACGGTCGTCCGACCCTGAGCGGTTCCTGGCGGGGGCGAGGACCGTTGTGCTGTTTGGGCTGCCCTATCACGGGGTCGACGAGGCGCCAGCGGAAACAGGCTTCGCGAGGGGCCGAGTCGCTCGGTACGCACGCGGGCGCGACTACCACCGGGTGTTCGAGAAGAAGCTCCGGCGGATCGCGGCGGCTATACGATCTGAGTACAAGGCTGGGGCTCGAGCGACAGTCGACTACGGGCCGCTGCTGGAGCGGCCGCTGGCGGCGGCAGCGGGGCTTGGCTGGCTGGGGAAGTCGACCATGCTGCTGGCGCCGGGGCTTGGGCCGTGGGTGTTGCTCGGTGCGATGGCGACAGACCTCGAAATGCCGCTCGATGGAGCGTTGAAGAAGACGTGCGGTTCGTGCACGCGTTGCATCGTGGCCTGTCCAACGGGCGCGCTCTCGCCCGAGGGACACGTACTCGATTCCCGGTTGTGCATCAGCTACCACACCATCGAAAACCGCGGTCCGATCCCGCGAGAGCTGCGAGCGAAGTTCGGCGACTGGATCTTCGGCTGCGACGACTGCCTCGATTCGTGTCCGGTGGGGGCGGGAAACCGGAGCACCTGGCCGGAGTTCGCAGCCCGCTCTAGCGAGGACGCGCGGCCCGAGCTAGCGCCGCTGCTGGAGCTCGACGAGGAGGCGTTCCTGGCGCGATTTCGGGGCCGGGCTATCATGCGGGCGAAGCGGGATGGGTTTCTTCGGAACGTTTGCGTGGCCCTTGGGAACGTGGGGACGAAAGCGGATGTGCCCGCGCTGGCGAGGGCTCTAGACGACCGTTCGCCACTCGTGCGAGGGCACGCCGCCTGGGGGCTGGGGCAAGTGGCGGGCCGCCACGGGTTGGGAGAGGACGTGGCTGGCGCTCTGAGAGCAGCCCTGAGAACAGAGCAGGACCCCAGGGCCCGGGAGGAGCTGGAGGCTGCCCTCGCCGAGACGTTGGCGGGTAACTCCGGCCGGGCCGGGCGCGTTGGCAGGTCGGGATGCAGCGCATAGTCATCGTTGGTTCGGGCGGAGCGGGGAAGTCGACGCTTGCGCGCGAGATGGGCGAGGTGCTGGACCTGCCGGTGATCCACCTCGACGTGGAGCACTGGCTGCCGGGGTGGGTGGAGCCCCCGACGGAAGAATGGGAGGCGAGGGTGGCGGAGCTTGTGGCGGGGCCTGCCTGGATCATCGACGGCAACTACGGCGGGACGATCGGGGCGCGGATGGCGGCCGCCGACGCGATCGTGTTCATAGACCTGCCGCGCCGGGTCTGCTTGTGGCGGGTGATCCGGCGGGTGGCGACAGGCCGAGGCAGGACGCGGGCCGACATGGCGCCAGGGTGTCCGGAGAAGTTCGACCTGAAGTTCCTGAAGTGGGTGTGGGACTACCCGCGTCGCAGCCGCGGCACAGTCCTCGCCTTGCTGGAAGAGCATCGCGACGGGCGGGAGATTCACCGCCTGCGAAGTTCGCGAGAGGTGCGGCGGTTCCTGGCGGGCCTTGAGCCTGCGGGCTCAGCGAGGACAGCGACCCACGAACCGGGGACAGCAGATTCGAAGCAGGGGGAGAGTGCTTGACGCCCGCAAAGGGGCCGGTACGCTACCGCTACGATCACCGGCGAGCCCGGTAATTCCGGAAGTCGAAGGAGGCGAGCCATGGGCGAAATGGTCACGTTCGCATCGAACGGGGGGACGGCCTCGGGGTACCTGGCGAAGCCGGAGGCAGGGTCCGGGAAGGGCGTCGTGGTGATCCAGGAGTGGTGGGGGCTAAACGACAACATCAAGGGGATCGCGGACAGGTTTGCGGCCGCCGGGTTCGTCGCGCTGGCGCCGGACATGTACCACGGCAAGGTGGCGGCGGAGCCGGACGAGGCCGGCAAGATGCTGATGGCGCTGAACATCGGGCAGGCCGAGAAGGACCTGCGCGGGGCCATTGCACACCTGAAGGGCTTGAGCGGTGGGCCGGTCGGCACCGTCGGGTTCTGCATGGGCGGCGCCTTGAGCCTCTTCGCCGCCTGCAAGAATGGCAAGGACGTCGGAGCGTGCGCCGACTACTACGGAGGCCACCCGGCGGTCACGTACGACTGGGACGGATTGACGGCGCCGGTGCTTGGGCTCTGGGCGGAGCACGATGACTTCGTGAACCCGAACGTCCCTCGCTTCGAGAAGGAGCTGACGGACCGAAAGAAGAAGCACGAATTCATCACGTACCCGGGGACGCAACACGCCTTCTTCAACGACACACGTACCGACGGAGGGTTCGACAAGCCAGCGGCGGACGATAGCTGGAACCGGGTTCTGGCGTTCTTCCGAACGAACCTGTAGGCGGGCGCCCTCCGAGGCCACCATGGGCAAACTCGACGGGAAAGTAGCGATCGTAACGGGCGGGGCGTCCGGCATAGGAAAGCGGACGGCTGAGGTTTTCGTCGAGGAGGGCGCGCGAGTCGTGATCGGCGACCTGAATGCCGACGGTATCGGCGCGATGATCGGGGCGCTCGGGCACAACTACGCGGACGGAATCGAGGTCGACGTGCGGGACGAGCCCGCCGTGGAGCGCATGGTCGAACTGGCGTTCCGGCGGTTCGGGCGGCTCGACATCGCCTTCAACAACGCCGGCGTGGGCGGTTTCTCTCCGATCCAGGCGTACGCGCTGGCGGACTGGGACCGGGTACTGGGCGTGACGCTGACCGGGACGTTCCTCTGCATCAAGCACGAGGCCGCACGGCTGATAGCGCAGGGCAAGGGCGGGAGCATCATCAACGTCGCGAGCCTGAACGCCACGCAGGCAACCGAGGGGTTCGCGGCTTATTGTTCGGCCAAAGCGGGTGTAGCGATGCTGACCAAAGTGGCGGCGCTGGAACTCGGGAGGCACGCGGTGAGGGTGAACGCGATCGGCCCGGGGCTCATCCACACGCCGGCCACGGCAGGGTTCCGGGCGGTGCCGGGCCTTGAAGATGCGTTCGTGCACGAATCGCCAATAGGCCGAGTCGGCGAGCCGGAAGACGTGGCCAGGCTGGCGGTCTACCTGGCGAGCGACGAGTCGTCGCTGATGACAGGGCAGACGCTGTACATCGATGGAGGCGCGAGCCTGAAGAAGTACCCGGACCTGTTCGGATACCTGGGGACCGGCAGGACCGAGTAACCGGGCGGCGAGCTGGGAGAGCCGCCACCTCTCCCAGCGCCCAGAGACGATCGCGGCTACACGTATTCGAGCAGCTGCAACCCCATTCCCGAGAGTTCGGCGGGCGGGATCGTGGCAACGCGAGTCCCGGGCAGGATGCCCTTGTTCGGCTCTGAGGGGGTGAAGCCGCGTTCGCGAGCGAGCGCAACCGCGGCGTCGAGTCCGCCTGAGACTTCAAAGGCGGCCATACTCGCCAGGCCGGGCGGGCGGCTGGCCAGGCGGCTTTCGGGGCCGTCGGGGCCGAGAAGTTCGAGGATGGCGTCGCCGATTTTGAACTGGCGGATGATCATGCCCGGGCCGCGGATCTCCCCAAAGACGGGCACGCCAAGGACATCGACCCAGAAGCGCGTTGAGGCTTCGATGTCGGGTGCGATAGCGGCAAGGTGGTCGAGGCGCTTGAGGGGAAAGGCGTGTTTGAAGCGGCCGGCGGCGGCACGGCGGGCGTGGCGTTCCGGGGCAGAGTCGGTGTACTGGACGAGGCCGGCGTCGAGCGCCATCTGGGGGACGCCTTCGATGGGAGCGACGTCGCAGATCTTGCGGTTGTCAGCAGTCCAAACCTCGCTGGCCCGGGTCTGGACGCCGCGGGTCGCGAGCTCGGCGACGGAGGCGCCGATGTCCGAGACGCCGAGCATGACCCGAGCAACGCCCCGGGCGGAGTCGATTGCCTCGAGGTAGAGCGTGCGGCCTGCGGCCTGGGCAGCGGCGCGGTCGTGGATTGCCAGCAGCTCGACGTAGAACTCGTTGCCCTCAAGGCCGACGAAAAAGACCCTGTTTTCCGTGCCCTGGCTTCGGTGTTGAAGGGGAGGCGTCAGGGTCAGCCCGAGGCGCTCAAAGGGGGCGGACGCTTCGGGAAGCGACTTCACGGCGAGGACGATGTGATCGATGCAGTCGATGGCCATGGGCGGCATTCTACCCGCAACCATGGTGGCGAGTTCCGGTAGACTTCCGGGCCATGGGGACAGCTGGCAGCGACACGTTCCGTTCGTCCAGGGGGGCGAGGATCTTCGAGCAGTGGTGGTGGCCGGAGGGCGATGCCCGGGCCGTGCTGGCGATCTGCCATGGGTACGCCGAACACAGCGGCCGATACGCCCAGGTGGCGGCCGACCTGAACTCCCGCGGGTACGCAGTGGAAGCGCTTGACCTGCGGGGCCACGGGCGATCGTCGGGCGCCCGGGTCTACGTGCGGTCGTACGACGAATTCCTGGACGACCTGGATGGATTCCTGGCCCGGGTGCGGGCACGACATCCGGGGAAGAAGGTCTTTCTGCTCGGACACAGCATGGGGGGCGGGGTCGTGACGTATTACGTGATCGCCCGCCACCCGTCCCTGGACGGGCTGCTCGTGAGCGGAGCGCTGCTTCAGAACCGTCAGATGCCGGTGAATCTGAAACGGAAGTTGCAGATGGCGGCCGGGCGGTTCTCGTCGCGCGTTCGGTTCCCGGGGCAGCTAGCGGCAGCGGCAATTTCGCGCGACCCCGAGGTAGTGGCCAGGTACGAGGCGGACCCGCTCGTCTATCGCGGTGGCGGCTCGGCCGGGATGGCAGCAGCGAGGTTCCCGGCGGCCCGGCGGATCGCGGCGGAGATGGAGTCGGTACGGTTGCCACTCCTTGTCATGCACGGCACCGGGGACCAGCTGACTTCGCCTGAGGGGAGTGAGGAGCTCTTCGCCCGTGCAGGATCGAAGGACAAGACCTTGAAGCTGTACGAGGGGCTGTACCACGAAATCTTGAACGAGCCGGAGCGCGGCGAGGTGATCGCGGATATCGTCGCCTGGCTCGACGACCGCACAGAAGGCAGGAAGTGAAGACCGAGTTCTACGAAGCCGACCCCTTCGGCGGAAGCAAGGGCGAACACTACGTCACCATCGAGTCGGACTACCGCTGGGAGAAGGGCGACGAGGTGTGGATCGACAACGCCGGACGCCGGACGAAGATCCGGATCACGTGGGTCAACGTGACGGTGAAGGACGGGTCGGTGAGCCGAGAGCTGCTAGGGCTGAAGCTCTAACGTCGCAGCCACAAGTCGTCCGTCGAACCGCTTTGACGCCAGCGCAAGCGCACCTTCGATGAGCTGGTTCTGGGTCAGGCCTGGAAGGCGAGCTTCAGTCCCTTCGTCGGCCAGTTGTCGAAAGCGATGAGCTTGCCGGTGGTGCTGCAGGTCACGTAGAGCGTCCGCAGATCGGGGCCGGCGAAGCAGGCGTTCGTGGTCAAGACATCGGGGCAGGGCGTGTGCTGGACCTTCGAGCCGTCGGGGGAGATAGAGGTCACCCCGCCGTGCACAAGGGTCGCCACGATCACGTTGCCTTCGCTATCGACACAGAGCGAATCGAGGAGGGCGAGGTTGAGGGGCGGCGCGCCGGGCACGGTGGCGAGTACCCGCCTGCCGGCGATCTGGCCCGGGCCCGAGAGCGGGAAGGCGTACACGCGCGCGGTCGGCGTCTCGGCGACGTAGAGGGTCTTCTCGTCGGGGCTGAGTCCTACGCCGTTCGGGCCTTCCATGGGGAACACGATTTCCCGGATCATCTTTCCGTCCGCTGAGGCGTAGTAAACGCCGGTGCGGTCGCGGTCTCGGGGCCGAGTCTTGCCATGGTCGGTGAAGTAGAAGTTCCCTTCATGGTCGAAGACGAGGTCGTTGGGGCCCTTGAGCCGTTCTCCGTTGCACTCGCGGTAGAGGGTCGTGACCTCGCTGCCGTCGGGGCTGACGCGCTGGATCTGGCCACCGATGTAGTCCGGGGGCTGCTCGCCGGGGAAGACGCCGACGGTGCCGTCGGGGCCGGGACGTTCGGTCCAGGCGAATCCCCCATTCTGGGCGATGTAGATGGCGCCATCCGGCCCGATTGCCGCCCCGTTCGGACCGCCTCCGGTCGTGGCGAAGGTGGACTTCGTCCCGTTGGGCTTGATGCGGATCAGGGTGCCGTTCTTTATGTCGACGACGAGGATATCTCCGCCCGGCATTTCGAGCGGCCCTTCGGGGAAGCCGAGCCCGGTCGCGACAACGCGATGTTCCATCGAATCCTCCAATTTGCCCGCGGATCCTAGCAGAAGACTGCTCGCCGGGTCCGCTGGCTCAGATATGCTCGCCCCGATGCCCATCGTTTTGCCTCACGCTTGTCCCGAGACGGCCTCCGGTGCGACGTTCGACGAATCCGGGATCTACCGCTACCTCCTCTGGCGGGTGTGGGACTGGTGTCTCCCGCGGGTCGGCTTCATCCTTCTGAACCCGAGCACAGCGGACGAGCGCTACGACGACCAAACCATTCGGCGCTGCATGGGGTTCGCGCGTTCCTGGGGTTACGGGGGAATCGAAGTGGCGAACCTGTTCGCACTGCGGGCGACCTCGCCGCGCTTGCTGCGCTCGGCAGCTGACCCGGTTGGTCCGGAGAACGATGCTCATATCGCCGCACTCGTGAGCCGGGTGCCGGCTGTCGTCGTTGGGTGGGGCAACGGCGGCCTGCTCCGGGGGCGCGGCGAGGACGTGCTGAGCCGTCTGAGGGGGACAGCTGAGCTGGGCTGCCTGGGAGTTACGAAGCTCGGCCAGCCCCGGCATCCGCTCTATCAGCCTGCCAGCTGCGTGCCGCTGCCTCTCTCACGCGACCATTGGGGCCGGTCTTCAGAGTGCGTCGTAGGCTTCTCGGCGATGAGTGATTCGGATGACGGCGACGGTCATTCTCGCATCGTCGATTTCGTAGATGATGCGATAGTCGCCTACGCGAATTCGCCACGCCGGGGAGCTCGACAACTTCCGGCATCCGGGCGGGCGAGGGTCGTTGGCAAGCTCCGCCGCGTTCGCTCGCAGCCTCCGCAGGAGTTCTGGCGGTAAAGATCGGATGGACCGTTGAACCCGCCGACCAACGATTACCTTGTAGGGCACTAGGCGTCGGACTCGATTTCGTCGAACGCTTGGTCGAGGGGGATGAACTCGTCACCTTCCCTCTTCGCTTCCTCGTACGCCCGGATGTCCTCGAGCATTTCGAGCTCTTCGATGAGCCGCTCGTATTCCTTGATGTCGAGGACGACCGCCACGCGCTTCCCGCGCCTGTCGACGATGTAGCGTTCGCGCACCGGAGGCATAGGCGCAGTATACCCTCTAGCCCACCGCTCCCCGTGCGCGCAGTTCGGCGACCTTTGCTTCGTCGTACCCGAGCCCCTTCAAGATGGCGTCGGTGTGCTGCCCGATGACGGGCGACGTCGCCCGGACTTTCCCCGGCGTGGCGCTAAGCTTCGGGCCGACGCCGATCTGCTTCACCTTCCCGACGGGAGAATCGACCTCCACCACCATGCCGCGCGCCAGGTTGTGTGGATCCTGCACAACGTTCTCCATCTCCAGCACAGGCGCGGCGCAGATGTCGTGCTCGGACATGATTGCCATCCACTCGTCGGCCGTCTTGGTCCGGAAGATCGCCTCGTACTTCGCCTGCATCTCAGCGTGGAGCGCGGTCTCGTACTGGCGCCCGAGATACTCCTCGAGCCCGAGGACCCGGCAGAGCGCTTCGTAGAAGTGTGGCTCGATGCTCCCGAGCGAGAACCAGCGGCCGTCCTGGCACTGGTAGGTGTTGTACCACGGCACCGCCCCGTTGAGCAGGTACTGCCCCGGCCGGATGGGCTGGCCGTTCGAGAAGAAGCCGCTGAAGGCGCTGGTCATCAGGGAAAGCACGCCGTCGCTCATCCCCACATCGATGTTCTGACCGCGCCCTGTCTTCTCCCTTGCGATGAGGGCGACACAGATCGCGAAGGCGGCGGTCAGCCCACCACCGGCGAAATCGGCGACGATGTTGACGGGGATGGCCGGGGGCGTACCGGGGCGTCCGGTCACACCGAGCGCGCCTCCGACCGAGATGTAGTTGATGTCGTGGCCAACAAGGTTGCTGTAGGGCCCGGTCTGGCCGAATCCGGAGATTGAGCAGCAAATGACCCGAGGGTTGATAGCGGCCAGGGTGTCGTAGTCCACGCCCAGTCGCTTCACGACGCCCGGCCGAAACCCTTCCATGACCACGTCTGCGTCCTTTGCCATCGCAAAGAAAATCTCCCGAGCGGCGTCGTCCTTCAGGTTCAGTGCGATCGATTTTTTCCCCCGGCCAAGGGCGTTGTAGGCCGCCGCTCGTTCTGCTGAGTCGCTCCGGCGAAGGCCGGAGTTCCCGAGCTTGGCCGACGCGCCGGGAACCGCCTCCACCAGGGTTACGTCAGCGCCGAAGTCGGCAAGCAGCATCGAGCAGTGCGGCCCCGGCGCGAGCCGGGAAAGGTCAAGGATCTTGATACCTTCGAGCGCCATGACCACGGTCGTGAACCTCCGCGAGGGCGCACCGGATCCCCCTGCGCGCCGAGTCCAGCTAGCATGGCGGGCTCGATTTCGCAGCGCAACAAGGCCCCGCGGCGCGCGGTTCAGACACTAATCCCGGTTCCCTGTATGCTCCGTCGATGCTGGCCGGGGATCCCCACCAGCTACCACACAAGTTCTCTGGAGCTGCAATGAGCGTCCTCGTCGATGCCAACACGCGCCTCCTGGTCCAGGGCATCGGCACCGAAGGCGCGAACCACATGCGGCGTTCCATCGCCTACGGCACGAGCGTAGTAGCCGCCATCCACCCACGTCGCGGGGGCGAGGAGCAGGACGGCGTCCCCATTTTCTCCACCGTCGACGAGGCCGTGCGGGTCACGGGCGCGAACGTCAGCATCATCTTCGTCCCGGCTCCGTTCGCGGCCGACGCCATCCTCGAAGCGGCGGCGGCAAGCCTTCCCCTCATCGTCTGCATCACCGAGGGCATCCCTGTCATGGACATGGTGATGGTCAAGCGGGCGCTCATGGGAAGCGGAAGCATCCTAATAGGCCCGAACTGCCCGGGCGTCATTACCCCTGCAACCCGGACGCGCGTAGGAATCATGCCTGGCGACGTGTTCCTGCCGGGCGGGGTCGGCGTCGTTAGCCGTTCCGGGACGCTCGTCTACGAAGTGGTCGCGCAACTCACTGACGAAGGGATCGGGCAGAGCACGTGCATCGGGGTCGGCGGCGACCCGATCATCGGGACCCGGCAGGTCGAAGCCATCCGCATGCTGAACGAGGACGCCGGGACGAAGGCTATCGTGATGGTCGGTGAAATCGGTGGCAGCGCCGAACAGGAAGCGGCGGTCTACATCAAGGAGCAGGTGAAGAAGCCGGTGGTGGCATTCATCGCCGGGGCCACCGCCCCTCCGGGCCGGCGCATGGGGCACGCCGGCGCGATCATTAGCGGCGAGGACGGCAAGGCCGAGAACAAGAAGGCCGCCCTCCGCGCCGCCGGCGCCTATGTGACCCACTCTCCCGCCGAGATCGGGTCGACTATGAAGCGCGCACTCCGCGAGCGCGGTCTCCTCTAGCGTTCCGCTCAGCCGGACGGGCCGCCACAGCCATCAGGGTTGGGGCGGGCTCATGGCTCGCATGTACGTTCCCTGGTCGAAGTAGTCGCGCCAGGCTCGGATTCGCTCGCCTTCCACTTCGAAGACACCGACAAGGGGCAAATCGACGTGGCGGCCGCCAGCGTCCGTCCTGTCGACGCGCTCCGCGAACACGAGGTTGCCAGCGGCGGCGACGTTGAGGATCTCCCAGTCAGTGCGGTCCCATCCCCTCAAGAACCTCTCGATCGTCTTCCGGACGGCTTCCCGGCCCGCGGCCGGGGGCCCGGGCATGTTGTGGTACACGGCGTCGTCGGTGAAGTAGGTCATCAGTTCCTCGATGTCCAGCCGCGACCACGCTGCGCAGAAGGCGCGCACCACCTCGACCGGCGTTCTTGCCACCTGGTTCCTCCTGCCGGACGGTTGCCGCCGAGCCCCGGGCCGTGCGAGCGAAATCCATTGTACGGGGTCGGCCCCGCCAGGGACGCTTTGAATGCGGACCATGCGCCGTGGCGAGGGCTTGACGCTCGCCTGCCGGGCAGCCACGCTTTAGCCCGGCACAACTGAATAGTGGTCAGGGTCCTCGACTCCTCTGGGGTCGAGGAAAAATGGGGGAAGCCGGTGCAATCCCGGCGCTGTCCCGCAACTGTGACGCTCGTCCGAGCGAAGCCAGGTTACCCGCCCTCGACCCGCAACCGAAGTCCTTCGCGCGAAAGGGGTCGGAGTTCATGGCAACGAATTCGACGTAACCCGCCCGCACAAGGCGGGTTTTCTGATCCCGCCCGTCGCTCCGACCGGCAGGGCGAGGCTCTTCGCCCGGCCAAACAGAATCGAGGGGTTCATGCGTCGTTTGTTCTTCATCGTGACAGCAGCACTGGTTGCGCTGCCCGCCTTCTTCGCCGGGGCGGCGATTCCTGAAAAGAGCGCCGCGCTCAAGGGTGCGGCCTACATTCTCAGCCAGCAGGGCGACGACGGGGGCTACGGTTCAGCCGGGGCGGGCCCGGTCGCCGACGCCATTTATGCCGTCCGCGCCGCCGGCTTCGACCCCAACAAGGACGTCCGCGGTGGCAAGACCCCGGCCGACTACCTCAAGGCTGTCGCTGCCGCCCAAACCAAGCCCGCTTCAGCGGCGAAGGCTGCCCTCGCGGCGAAGGCACTGGGCCTGAACCCGAAGGCGGTAGCCGGCACTGACCTCATCGCCGCGATCGACGCCGGCCTCGTCGCGGCCACCGGGCGATACGCCAGCGACGACTTTAGCAACGCGATCGCCGTGCTCGGCCTCGTCTGCACCGGCAACACCGTGCCGGACGGCACGACCGCCGCCCTTCGCGCGGCCCAACTCACGGACGGCGGCTGGGGCTTCGGCGGCAGCAGCGACCCCGACACCACGGGCATCGCCCTCCAGGCGCTGCTGGCGACAGGCGTGCCCCGCACGGACGCGGCGGTGACGAAGGCGATCGGTTACCTCAAGGGCTCCCAGGGCAAGGATGGCGGCTGGGGGTTCGACCCGAGTGAGTCGAACGTCTCCTCGACCGCCTACTCGGTCCAGGCCCTGATCGCGGCGGGCGAAGCGGTCGAGTCAGCGGCGTACACGAAAACCGGCGTAACACCGGTCGCCTTCCTTCTCAGCCAACAGAACGCGAACGGCTCCTTCAAAGGGTTCGATCCCCTCTTCGCCGCAAACCAGGCGATCCCGGCGCTGGTGGGCCGGACCTTCTGCAACGCGCCGGACACGCCGGTCACCGAAACCCGTCCGGCTGTGCCTGCAGCAACTCCCTCGCCTTCGCCCTCGACGCCATCAGCAGCCACGCCGACGTCCGTACCGGTCGCGCCGCGTCCGCCTTCGACGGGCGCCGGGCTCGCGAACGACGGGGACGGACTGTTGACGGTCGTGGCCATTGCGGGCCTCGTTCTGCTGGTCACGGGCGCGGCTGCGCTGGCGCGCGTGAGTAAACGCTGAGAGGACGTGCAACCGCGATGAGCACGCAGGCCTGGCTGGCGTGGGTGGTGATGACGATGGCCATCGCCCTCACCACGACGAACCCGTTCTACCTCGCCATCGTGCTCCTCGCGGTCGTTCTGGTTGCTGTGCTTGCTCCGAAGACGGCTTCGGCTGTCGCCGGGTTCCGGACGGTCGCCGTCTTCGGGCTGATCCTGTTCGGCATCTCGATGGGCATTGCGGTCATCAACGGCAACGCGGGCAGCCACATCCTCTTGACCGTGCCGGGACCTGATGTGCCGGGTTGGTTGGGTGGACTGCGCCTCGGGGGGCCAGTCACCGGCGAAGGGCTGGTTGCAGCGACGGTGCGCGGGCTGGCGATCCTGTGTGTGATGCTCGCCTTCGCGGCCTTCAACGGGGCGGTCAGCCCACAGCGTGTACTCCGCCTGGCGCCGGCGGCGCTGTTCCACGCCGGCCTCGTTGTTACCGTCGGCCTCACGCTCCTGCCGGCGAGCATCGACGACGTCCGGCGCATCCGGGAGATGCGAGCCTTGCGCGGCGCCGGGACGGGCCCGCGGCAACTCCCGGCGCTCGTCGTCCCAGCTGTCATTGGGGGCCTCGAGCGTTCGATGAAGCTCGCAGAAGCAATGGAGGCCCGGGGCTACGCCAGCTCCCCACCCCTCGCAGGCCAATGGCGAGTCGTGGGCGCGCTTTCTGTGCCGCTGCTTCTCGCCGCCGCCTGGGGATGGTCGTACTACGATTGGGCGAAGCCGTATGCAGCGGCTGCCGCGCTTCTCGGCCTGGCCGCGCTGGCCGCCTGGGGCGTTGCTGGCGCCCGCGCCCGGCGGGTCACTCGCCTCAATACCGAGCGCGCCCCGACGGCTGATCGGTTTGCCGTCGTTTGCTCGCTGCTGTCAGCAGCAGCAGTGGTGTTGGCGAGCGGAAGTGGTTGGGACGCGCTCAAGTACAACCCGTTCGGCAACCTCCCGTGGCCCGAGTTTGCGTTGCCCTGGGCGTGGATCCCGCTCGCTTGCGCCTGGCCTGTGGTGTTCCTCTTCTATCGGCCGGCTCCCGCGGTCGAGACCACTGAAAGCCATCCGGCAAGGGAGGCGATACCGACGTGATCGCGCGCCTCCGCGGCGTCGCCTACCGCTATCCCTCGTCGCCAGGGCTGGTCCTCCGCGACGTTGACCTCGAAGTTTCGGAGGGGGCCTTTACGCTGGTCGCTGGGCCATCTGCCGGGGGCAAGTCGACGCTTCTGCGTCTTTTCAACGGTCTCGTCCCTCAGTTCCACGGCGGGCGTCTGTCTGGCTCGATCGAAGTCGCGGGTCTTGACCCCGCGCACACCCCTGCCCGCCGAATGGCGACCGTGGCGGGGATGGTTTTCCAGGAACCGGAGGCCCAAGCGATCGCGGAGACCGTCGAAGACGAAGTGGCTTTCGGCATGGAGCAGCAGGGCGTCGCACCGTCCGAGATGCACCGCCGCATCGACGCGCTGCTCGACGCTATCGGGATTGAGCCACTCCGCCACCGGCGCGTCACCACACTCTCCGGCGGCGAACGCCAGCGCGTGGCGATCGCCGCGGTGCTGGCGCTAGAGCCGCGCCTGCTGCTTCTGGATGAGCCCACCTCGCAGCTCGACCCGCAGGGCGCGGAGGCGTTGCTCGCCACCCTGGTCGACCTCCACCGGCGCGGTTCGCTCACTGCCCTTCTGGCCGAGCACCGCCTGGATCGCCTGTTGCCGGTCGTTGATTCAGTGATCGAGGTGGAATCGGGGGTTGTCTCGGCGATGACGCCCCGGGAGGCCGCGTCAAAGCTTCGCGCAGTGCCCCCGGTCTGCAGGCTAGGCCGCCGGCTCGGCCTCGATCCGCTGCCCCTGAGCGCCGCCGAGGCACTGGCGATGCTGTCCGGAGAAAGATTCGCGGTGGCGGCCTTCGCGCAACCTCGGACGCCTGGCGACCTGATGCTATCGCTCGAGGGCGTCTCGGTTGCGTACGGCGAACAGGTGGCGCTGCGCGACGCGACTCTTTCCGTCCGCGAAGGCGAAATCGTGGCCCTCGTCGGACCGAACGGTAGTGGAAAGTCGACTCTGTTCCGGGCAGTCGCCGGATTGGAGCGGCCCTTTGCGGGCCGCATAAGCTTCGCCGATAAGGTTGCGCCGGCTTCGATCCAGGACCGGACAGCCTTTGCGGGCTTCGTGCCCCAAGATCCGGCGATCGCTCTCTACCACGACACGGTCGCCGTCGAGATCGCCGACACGGTCCGGAGCCGCCGAATGGCAGGTGGCTCCCCCGGCGACGTGCTTGAGGCCTGGGGCATCGGAGCCCTCGCCCACAACAACCCGCGCGACATCAGCGTCGGGCAGCAGCAGCGAGTGGCTATCGCGGCGATGCTCGCTCACGAGCCTCGCGTGTGGCTGCTGGACGAGCCCACCCGCGGCGCTGACGCGGCTGCCAGCGAGTGGCTGGCTGCCCGCCTGCGGGCTCACGCTGCTGCCGGCGGAGCCGCGATCGTCGCCACGCACGACATCGAGTCCGCAGCCCGCTATGCGACCCGCGCAGTCGGCCTCGAGGCAGGCGAAGTCCAATTCGACCTCCCAGCGCACGTCGCCTTCGGCAGCGGAGGGCCGCTCGCTACCCAGGTCGCCCGGGTGGTGCCGGGCGCGGTCGCGGCCGAACAGGTGTCGAGGGCATGAAACGTTCCGCGGTCCGCGTGGCGCCCCTCTTGCTGATCGCCTTCCTGGCGGTGGCCTTTGCGACCGCGGCCCGGGCCGACGGGGAGGCGGGGCTCGTCGTCCAGCACGGCGACGGGACTATCGACACCTACTGCGTCCCCTTCGCCGGCGACTCCCTGAGCGGTGACCGCCTCCTCGCCCGGGCCAACGTTGCCTTCGAACAGTTCAACGGGCTCGTCTGCTCCGTTGGCGCCAACCCGAACGAAGGCTCCCGTAGCGCGAGCAGCTTCGATAGCTGCACGTCGAAGTGCTCCGGCGGATCGAGCTGTACCTACTGGGCTTTCTTTACGCAGAAGTACGGCCAGTCCTGGGTTTATTCGGCGTTGGGCTTTCTGCTCCAGAGTTCCAGGGACGGCGACATGCAGGGCTGGAAGTGGGGACCGGGCGGACCCAATAGCGCTCCGGCGCCCCGGTCTTTGACCTTCGAGACCGTCTGCGGGCACGCCCCCAGGGGCGGCGCCGTCCAACCCCCTGCACCGACGACCCAACCCACGGCGGATGGCTCGACGGCCCACCAGCCCGCGCCGCCGTTGGCCAGTCCGGCCTCGGGAAGCGCTGGAGCGGAGGCGCCTCCCGCGACCGGCACAGTGGCCCAGGGAGCCGGGGCGGGGACTTCGCCCACGACCCCAGAACCTGCCGGAGCCGCCGCGGCTGCTGACCGGTCCAGCGACTCCGGAGCACTCATCGCCTTCCTGGCCGTCGCCGGCGCCCTCGCGCTGGCGATCGTTGCTGCCCTCACCTGGAGGCGACGACATGGCGCTTGACCGGCCCTTCGCCCGCGCCCCACGCCTCGTCGCGCCATCGCTGAGCACTCTCACGCTGGTGATGCTCAACCTCCTCGGCCTCGTCGCCTACCTGAACCCCTTTTTCGCGGCCGGCGCTACTTCGACCGCCACCGACGGGTTCGCTCACAACACGGACGCGCCGCTGATCTTCGCGGGAGTGGCTGCACTCTGCCTGGTCCTTATCGTTGCTGAGCTCACCGGCGGCGGCCTCAACAGCAAGTCGCTGGCGGCTCTTGCCGTGCTCTCAGCGATGGCGGCGGTCCTCCGCACCGTGACCCTGCCAGCCGGGGCGAACCTGTACTTCTTTCTCGTCATCCTCGGCGCCTACGCTTTCGGGCCCCGCATGGGCTTCCTGCTGGGCGCTCTCTCCTTCTTCCTCAGTGCAATCGTCACGGGGGGCGCCGGGCCGTGGCTGCCCTTCCAGATGTTCGCCAGCGCGTGGATGGGCCTCAGCGCAGGGTGTCTGCGCCCCGTCGTGCAGCGGGCGCGCCTCAGCGGCCGAGCGGAGCTTGCCGTCGTGGTTGCCTTTGGCGTCGCCTGGGGCCTTCTCTTCGGCGCGATCACGAACCTCTGGTCGTGGCCGTTCTGGGCCGGGGGCCCTGACGTGAGCTACCAGCCTGGGATCGGCGTGGCCGAGGCCCTTCGCCGCTACTGGAACTTCTACTTCCTCACGAGCTTTGGCTGGGATCTGATGCGTAGCGCCTGCAACGCGCTCGTGCTGGCCACCGCGGGGGGGCCTCTCCTCCGCGCTCTTCTCCGCTTCCACGACCGGTTCTCCTGGAGTGAGATGAGATGACAGCGGCCCCGCCGATGGTAGACTGAGGGCGTCGGGCGACTGGCGAGACGCGGAGCACCGCGGGGGAGCCCGGCACTGAAGCAACGGTCGCTCGCCTGGGCCGAAGGTTCCGCCGCCACGCCTGGCGCCGGGGCCTTTTCTCATTTCATGTGAGGAGAGAGGCCATGCGCGCGCTGATCGGTGTCTACGACAAGACCGGTATCGACTCCTTTGCCAGGGGTCTCGTCGAGATGGGTTGGGACCTCGTTTCGACTGGCGGCACCTATGTTGCGATCAAAGCGGCGGGCATCCCGGTCGCTAGAGTGGAAGACCTCACGGGCTTCCCCGAGATGCTCGACGGCCGCGTCAAGACTCTCCACCCGGCCGTACACGGCGGCATCCTCGCTCGCCGCGACCTCCCCGCTCACCTCGCCGCCCTTCGTGAACGCGGTATCGCCCCCATCGACCTGGTCGCGTGCAACCTTTACCCCTTCTACGCCACTGTCACGAGGCCGGGCGGGGTCTCGTTCGAGGAGGGGATCGAGAACATTGACATCGGCGGCCCGACGATGCTCCGCGCGGCCGCGAAGAACCATAGCGACGTCATCGTCGTCGCTGATCCGGCCGACTACCAGCCGGTGCTCGAAGCCCTGCGTGGCGGCGGAGTCTCGTCTTCAATGCGCCGCCGGCTCGCCTGGAAGGCCTTCCAGCACGTCGCGAGCTACGACAGCGCGGTTGCAGAATGGCTCTGGGACGGCGAGCCCCCCCCACCTGCACTCACCCTACCGCTCGAACTGGCGTCGCCCCTTCGTTACGGCGAGAACCCTCACCAGACGGCTGCGTTTTACGTCGACCGCTCGCTGCGCGAGCACGGCCGGGGCGGGATCGCAACGGCAGTCCAGCATCATGGCAAGGAAATGTCCTACAACAACTACCTGGACGCCGACGCCGCCTGGAACGCAGTGAACGACTTCCCCGGCCCGACGTGCGTCATCGTGAAGCACACCAACCCCTGCGGCGTCGCTACTCGCGAAGACTTGCTCGAAGCCTACCGGCTGGCCGTCCGGGGCGACTCCACGAGCGCCTTCGGGGGCATCGTTGCCTTCAACCGGCCCATCGACGAACCGCTCGCGCGCGAACTGCGCGAGTTCCGCAACCCGGCCGACGGCACGACCCGGATGTTCTACGAGATCGTGGTCGCGCCTGCCTACACCCCGGAGGGGCTGACGGCGCTCAAGGGCAAATCGAAAGACCTCCGCATCCTCGAAGCCAGACCCCGGTCTGGTGGCGGAATCGCCTTCCGCCAGGTCGGCGGGGGCTGGCTCGTCCAGACGGCCGACGACCGTACGCCTGAGTCGATCGAGTTCGAGGTCGTCAGCGACAGGCGGCCGACTCCTGCCGAATTCGATGACCTCAAGTTTGCCTGGCGCTGCGTGAAGCACGTAAAGAGCAACGCCATCACGGTGGCGAAGGAGGGCCGCCTGTTGGGGATGGGCAGCGGCCAGCCGAACCGCGTCAAGAGCGTAGAGATAGCGATGGAGAAGGCGGGTGCGGAAGTCCGCGGGGCGGCACTGGCGAGTGATGCCTTCTTTCCGTTCGCCTGGGGCGACTCGATCGAGAAGGCCTGCCAGGCGGGGGTGTCAGCGATTGTTCAGCCCGGGGGGAGCATGCGCGACCAGGACGGGATCGATTGCTGCAACCAGTATGGGGTGGCGATGGTGTTCACGGGCACGCGCCACTTTCGCCACTGATGCTGGAGTAAGAATGCTATGCCGAATGACTACACCTACACGGTCATCCTCGAGCCCGACCCCGAAGGCGGCTACGCGGTGTCGGTCCCGGCGCTTCCCGGCTGCTTTACTCAAGGAGAGACGCGAGAGGAAGCTCTGGCGATGGCCAGGGAAGCGATAGCCCTCCACGTAGAGTCGCTCAGGATCGACGGATTGCCGGTCCCGCGAGAGGACGTGCCTCCAGAGGCTGTCGCCGTTCATGTCGCTGCCTGAGAGGCACTGAACTCCGAATTCGGATCAGTTGCTGCACCCCGAAGGCCTGGCGATGGTGTTCACGGGCACGCGCCATTTTCGCCACTAAAGGGCACTGGCTGAGCGGTTACGACTGCGCCAGCACCAGCAATCTGCCGACAATGTAGCTAGCGCACCCGAATCTAAGCAGCAGGGAGCGGCGCCGCGCGATTACTTCGTGAACTACGGGGCACCCTGAGTGAATCTTGAACCGGCCGGCGCGTTTGTGTCCCTCGCCGTAGCCGGAATCGCCCTCGTGTGGCTCGTCATTACCAAGTTCTCGCATCGCCGCCTCCACCGCGATGTGAGAGCGCTGGTCCACCTGACGCAACAATCCGATTCCGACGCCGAGCCCCGGCCCATCCGGACCGCCGCGCTTCGAGAGATCTCCAACACCTATTCCGATGCGTTGCGCGGTGCAAGTTCGGCGGCGGCGAGCGCCCTGCGAGATCCGCTCACTGGCCTCGCCAATCGCGCCGCATTCCACACGGCCCTCCGGGCCGCCACCGGTGAGGCCGAGGGTTGTGCGCTCCTCTTCCTGGACCTCGATCGGTTCAAGGCTATCAACGACACCCTCGGGCACCAGATCGGCGACGAGCTCCTCCGGGCGGTCGCCTCTCGCCTGAACAGCGTGGGCTCTACGGCGGGAGTCGTGGCAAGGCTCGGGGGCGACGAATTCACGGTGCTGACGGTGGGCCCATCGGCCGAAGCCGACGCTACAGCCATCGCGACCACCCTGCTCGAAACTATGCAGGCCCCGTTCACGGTTGGCGGGTACGAGCTCTTCGTCGACGTGAGCGTTGGCATGTCTTCCAGCCGGATCGACCACCCGCTTGCTCCCACAGAGCTCCTTCGCCGCGCCGACATCGCCCTGTACCGGGCGAAGACCGAGCCACGTTCGCACATCGTGGTCTATCACGACTCGTTCGACGAGTTCCTCCGCGAACGCCTCCAGCTCAGCAACGATCTCCGCAAAGCCCTGAATGGCGACCAGATCGAGGTGTTCTACCAGCCGGAGGTCGACCTCACCACGGGCGACATCGTGGGCGTCGAAGCACTTGTGCGATGGAAGCACTCCCGGCTGGGGACTCTCGCGCCCGCAGACTTCCTCGACATCGCGCTCGAGAACGGGGAGCTGTCGGCCATCGACTCGTTCGTGATGGCGGAGGCGTGCAAGTCGATCGCAAGGCTCGACAAGGCGCCTATCGTGCCATCGCACCGGATGTTCGTAGGCGTCAATGTCGAGGCCCGCGAGCTCGTGAGCGACGGCTTCATCCGCGCTGTGGGGCGGGCACTGCAGGGTTCAGGTCTCGAGCCAGGCCGGTTGCGCGTTGAGATCACGGAGTCGGCGATCCTCAACCACCTGGACCAGGCGGCGAGCGTGGTCTCTGCCCTGCGCAAGATAGGGGTCAAGGTCGCGATCGACGACTTCGGCACGGGCTACTCGTCTCTCGCCTACCTCGACAAAATCGACTTCGACTGCGTCAAGATCGACAAATCGTTCGTGGCCAGCATCCCGAACAACAAGAAGTCCCTGGCGATCGTCCATTCGATCTGCTCGTTGACGGCGGGGATCGGCGCTTCCGTGACGGGTGAGGGGATCGAATCGACAGAGCAGCTGGAGGCCCTTGTCGCAGCTGGTTGCCTCAGAGGCCAGGGATTCCTCTTCAGCCCGCCAGTGCCCCTGAAGGACCTGCTGAGGATGGCGCGATTCCCGCGCATCGTGTCGGGGGACAAGCGGAAGGTCGCTTAGTTCGGCGCGGGCTCCACTACTTCGGCTTGGAGGCGGCCCGATCGCGGCGTGTCATAAGGTCTTGAGACCACAGAGGGTCGGCGGCAAGGTCGCCGTAGAGGTCAATCCCGTGCTGCGCCCACCTGACGACCTGGAGCCAGTCCCCTG
>JBGPOS010000059.1:0-25453 GCA_041488155.1 Tepidiformaceae bacterium | reverse complement strand
CGGACGCTTCACTCGAGGTCGTTTCGTGGGTGGGGCAGCTATAGCGGGCGTGGGTGCGGGGGGCCTCGGCCTGGTTGGCTGCGGCGACGACGAAAACGTAAGCCCGACGTCCGCACCAAGGGGCGGCGGCACGACTGCACCGGCCGCCAGCCCGACCGCCGCGGCCGCGGTACCCACCAAGGGTGGCACCCTTCGCGCCCAGATCCCGAACGTCTTCGACTCCACGGACGTTCATCGCGCGTTTGGCGACCCAACCTCGTGGCTCTCGAACTACGTGATAAATAAGGTCGTCCGCTACAAGAACCCAGACACCGGCGAGATCGAAGGCGACCTCGCCCAGAAGTGGGAGTCTCCTGACCCCGCCACGTACACCTTCACGCTCCGCCAGGACGTGAAGTGGACCTCGCCACTCACCAACGGCCGCCAGTTCACCTCGGACGACCTCCGCTGGCATTTCGAGCGCCAGGCCGCCGGCAAGACCAAGGACGGCAAGGACACCCCGATGCGGTTCGGGTCGTTCTACAAGACACTGAGCAAGATCGAGACACCCGACAAGTTTACCGTCAAAGTGACCCTCGACAGCCCCAACGGCACGTTCCTCGACCGCATGTCCGGCTACTTCAGCACGGTCCCGAACCGCGAAGCCACCGAGAAGTTCGAGGCCGACCACCGCACCCTCACTGAAGAAGCCATGCCCGCGACCGGCGCCTTCACCCTCAAGCAGTGGCGCGCTGGCAAGGACATCCTCTTCGCTCGCAACCCCACGAGCTTCAGGGCGAACGAACCGTTGCTCGACGGCTGGATCGCCCCGCTCCTCTTCGAAGACCCCAACGCCTACCGCGCGGCCTACGAGCAGAAGCAGGTCGACACTTGGGGCGCTCCCGATGCCAGCCTCACGAAGAAAGTCCTCGACGACAACAAGGACAAGATGTACGAGGTGCTGACCGGCGTCGGCAACACCGTCTTCCTCCACCTCAACATGAACAAGCAGTTCAAGGACATCCGCCTCGTCCAGGCCATGAACATGGCCGTCGACCGGCGTCTCATGATCCAGACCTTCCACCAGGGTCTTGGCCAGGTCAGCGGCCCGGTCACCTGGCTCCAGGAAGGCTTCGCCGTCAAGCCAGACGACCTTATCAAGCTCCCCGGCTACCGCACCGACCGCGCCGCCGAGATAAAAGACGCTCGCGCCCTCTGGACGGCCGGCGGCGGTCCCGCTCTCGGCGATGTCGACATCAAGGTGCCCGACACCTGGTCTGCCAACTGGCCCGACACCAGCCAGGTCGTCATCAAGATGTACAACGACGCCCTCGGTGTCACCCAGATCAAATCCACCAAGAGCTCCTACAACGAGGAGATCATCCCGAACCTTTCGAACGGCAACTTCCCGAACTGGACTGCCTGGACCTCCCAGGTCAATTCGCCTGACCCGCGGTCTGACCTGAAGGGCAACTTCCACTCCGCGGGAAGCACCAACTTCCAGCACGTCAATAACCCCGCCCTGGACAAGCTCATTCAAGATGCGGTCAACACCACCGACCGGGCCAAGGCCATCGACCTCGTCCTCCAGGCGCAGAAGATCATCCTCGAGAACGGGCATTACGGGAACGTCGTGCTTTACAACTACATCGGCCGTGGCGCTTACTGGAACTACTTTAAGGCCAACCTGAAGACCTACCCGACACCAGGCAAGGCTGGCAACGGCTACGCCATCTTCGCTGGCCACCTGTTCGGCGGAACAGTCTGGCTCGACCAGAAGGATCCGACCTACCAGGGCCGGCCGCCAGCCACGGTCTAAGCGAACCAACACCGTGTCCCAACCACCGGTGGCGGGAGGCTGATGACTAACTACATAATCAGGCGACTGATTCTAAACTTCTTCGTCTTGTGGATCGTTGCGTCCATCGTGTTCGTGACGACGCACCTCCTCCCAAGCGATTACGTTGAGAAACAGGTCGCCACCAACCTCGAACTTGCCGATAACTCGGCGGCTATCAAGGAGGCCCAGCATGTGCTGGGCCTCGATAAGCCGCTCTGGCGTCAGTACACGACCTTCATGACCGACCTCGTGACCGGTGACTTCGGCACGTCCTACGAAAGCCGCCAGAGCACCTGGCACGAACTCCGCCTGAGGCTGCCGACTACCCTGGAGCTGGGCATCCTGATCGTCTTCGTCTCCTTTAGCGTGAGCATTCCGGTCGGCATCATCAGTGCCGTCCGCCAGGATACCTGGGTCGATTACGTCCTTCGAGCGGTTTCGATCCTTGCCATAGCCGTCCCGGTCTTCTTCTCGGCGGTGGTCCTCACCCTTATCGACTTGAAACTCGGGCTGTTTAAGATTGACATAATCGGGGCTCCGCACTTATGGACGGAGCCCATAAACGCCCTCAAGCTCTACAGCATCCCGGCCATCGCGGGCGGCCTCAGCGGCGGCGCCGGCATCATGAGGCTCTTGCGCTCCCAGATGCTCGAGGTCATGCGCCAGGACTACATCCGTACCGCCCGCGCCAAGGGTCTGCGCGACTACCGTGTCTGGATCCGCCACGCCCTTAAGAACGCCATGCTTCCGGTGCTCACGGTGATGGGCCTTACCCTCGCCGGCATCGTTGGCGGCCAGATCATCCTCGAGCAGATGTTCAACATCGACGGTGTCGGCCGTTACGTCTTCCACCGCCTCATCGTCCGCGACTTCCCGCCCTTCCAGGGCACCGTCCTGGTCATCGCCTTCGTGGTGGTCACCATGAACCTCGTCGTCGACATTACCTATGCGTGGCTGGATCCACGTATCCGGTACACCTAGCCTTCGTCACAGCTGGACTTCGACACACGTAGCATTGGGGGCGCTCAATTGAGCGAAGCAACAAAATGGCAATAGCATCCGAACGGACCGCGGCATTCCCAACGGCCCAGGGCTTCGGCTTGGGCCGTCGCCTGCGAAAGCTGGCCGCAACCGGCCGGCGAAACAAGCTCGGGACGGTCGGCGTCCTGCTCGTCGCCTTCGTCGTTGGCATCGCCGCCCTCGCTCCCATCCTCCAGCGCTACGACGACAACAGACCCTTCCAGACCATTAACCCGGAGTTCAATCCCACCGCCAACCCGATCGACATCGCCACCAACCCGAATCTGGGCTCCCCCGCCATTCTCAACAGGTTCGAGGCGCCCAGCGGCGAGCATTGGCTCGGCACCGACCAGTTCGGCCGTGATATCTACGCCCGGATCATCGTCGGCGCCAAGCTGGCCGTGATCATCGGCGTCGGCGCATCGCTCATCGCCGTCATCTCTGGCACTCTCGTCGGCCTCATGTCGGGCTACTTCGGCGGGAAGACCGACCTCATCATCCAGCGCTTCGTCGATGGCATCCAGGCCTTCCCCGGAATCGTGTTGCTGCTTCTGCTCGTCTCTATCATGGACCAGCCGAACGTCCCGCTCACGGTCGCCGCGCTCGGATTCTTAGGTTTCGCTGTATCGGTCCGTATCATCCGTTCCGCGGCCCTCGCCATCCGCCATTCGACCTACGTTGAGGCGGCCCGGTCCTACGGCGCCACCGACACCCGCATCATGCTGAAACACGTACTCCCGAACGCCATGGCCTCCGTCCTCATCGTCTTCTCCATCAGCATCGGCGCCTACATCCTCGCCGAAGCGTCTCTCTCGTTCCTCGGCCTCGGCCCCGCCGACAAGACGACCTGGGGCAAGATGGTGAACGCTGGCCGCAACTCGGTTGACCTTCACCCGTGGGAAGCGCTCTTCGCTGGTTCCGCCATCACCCTCGCGGTGCTCGGCTTCAACCTCGCCGGCGACGCCATCCGCGACGAACTCGACCCGCGCCTCCGCGGCCGCTAGCAAGCGCGCTCCAGGCTCCTCGGTAACGGGCCGCCCAGAAGGCGCGCCCGTTACTTCTTGTCCGCCCCTCGGTACGCCTCGTCGAGCACCTCGGCGATGTGCATCACACGCGCCTTGATCCCGGCTTCGAGGACCGCCGCCTCGTACTGCATCTGGCAACCAGGGTTGGCCGTCACCACCACCTCCGGGGCGCATCTCCGGAACTCTTCCGCCTTCCGGGTCCGCAGCTCCGCCGAGATCTCTGGCTGCACGATGCTGTAGATCCCGGCCGCCCCACAGCACATGTCATCGCCACTTGTCTCGACCAGTTCCAGCCCCGTGAGGCTGCGAAGCAACGCCCTCGGCTGCTCCCGAATTCGTTGCGCGTGCGCCAGGTGGCACGGGTGCTGGTAGCTGCTCCGCGCCGCAAAGACCCCCGCCGGTAGCTCTCCTAGCGAGACCAGGTACTCGGTCAGGTCCTTCACCCGAGCCCCGAACTCCCGCGCCCGCTGTGCGTAGGCCGGGTCGCTCGCCAGCAGGTCCCCGTACTCCTTCATTGCAGCCCCGCATCCGGCCGAGTTGACGATGATCGGCCTCGCCTCGTCATCGTCGAACGCCTCGATGCACTTGCGGGCCAGCTTGCGCGCAAAGTCGACGTCCCCATCGTGCGCGTGCAAGGCCCCGCAGCACCCCTGTTCTGCAGGCGCCCTGGTCGCCACCCCGGACCGCGCCAGCACCCGTCCGGTCGCCCTGTGGACTTCGCCAAACAGTTCGCCCATCACGCAACCCGTGAAGAGGACAGCCTCTGTTGTCGCTCTTTCGGGCCGCGCCAGGGCCTGTCCTGCTCGGAAGGGACGACCCTGCCCTCGCGGGAGCTGCTCTATCCCCCGGCCCGCGGCCCCGGCCCATATCGAAGTTCTCGCTAGCCGCGCTAGCTGGCGTAACGGGGTTCTCGCAAACGCCCGGATCGGTGCCAGGGCGACGGCAAGGACTCTCGGCCGGGCGACCACCTGCCGCAGCAACAGCTTCCGCCATCGACGCCCCGCCCGTCCCGCGGGCGCCGCTGCGTCAAGTTGCGTCCGGGCGTGTTCCATGATCCGCCCATAGGGCACACCGCTGGGGCACACAGCCTCGCACGCCCGGCACTGCAAACAGCGGTCCCAGTGCCCCTGCACCGTGGCCGTCAGCCCGATCACCCCCTCCTCGATCGCCCGGGCGAAGTAGATCCGGCCGCGTGGCGACTCCGCCTCCAGACCGCTAATCACGTACGTCGGGCAGGCGTTGAGGCACAGCCCGCAGTGCACGCACTTCGTCAGGTCTTCGAGCGCCGGCGCCTCCTCTGGCCGCGGCCAGCGAGCCTCAGATGCCACCCACGAACCTCCCCCGGTTCAGGCGGCCGTCCGGGTCGTAGGCGTCTTTGAGCTTCCGCATCAACTCGAAAGCCGCCGGTGCGTCGCCCCAGGCGTCGAGGCCTCCCCTGAACCCCACGGGCATCCTCTCTACTATCACCGACCCCCTGAACGTCAGGGTGCCAGAGCGAAGTCGCGACACGACGGGCTCGACCATCCTGAGAGGAGCCAGATTCTCCGCGGTCCACGTCGCTCGCACGAACCCGGCCAGTGGCCGCACCACGATGCCCGTCGGCGCGAGGGGCTCCAGGAGTTCGCATACAGTCGCGAGCCCCTCGGGGACCGTTGCCACTCGCAGTGTGAGCTCGTCCTCGGCCCCGAACCCGAGATCGCGGACCGTTCGATACGTCTCGTCCCCAACCGTCGCAGCCATCTCCACGATGCTCCGCGCCGCCTCGCGAGCACCCGCCGGCAGCCGCACGAACAACCGCCAGCCACCGCCTTCGGAGAGCGCGTCCACGATTTCGGGCCTCAGGTCCGCCATTCGCAACCGGCGAGCCACTTCGATCGCCTCGCTCAAGGTCGCGACGGTCGCTTCGCCATCTAATGTCTCGCTCCGCGGCAGCACCCGCAGCGCGACCTCGGTGATGATGCCAAGCGTCCCCAGCGCACCGCAGGCCGTCCGCATCAGGTCGTAGCCCGTCACGTTCTTGACGACCCGCCCGCCCGCCTTCACCAGTTCACCATCGGCTCGAAGCACGGTCACCCCGAGGACGGCGTCGCGAGGCAGCCCGTACCGCGTTCTCAGCGGCCCACCGCCGCCTACAGCCAGCACGCCACCGACCGTTGCCCCTTCGCTAAGCGGTGGGTCAATCGGAAGCCACTGCCCCTGCTGGCCCAACACCAGGTCCAGTTCGCCCAGGGTCGTCGCGGCCGGCACAACCGCCGTCATGTCGTCCCGTTGGTGATCGACGCGGCCCTTCAGCGCGCGGTTTAGGTCGAGGAGTGCAAACGGCCCCGCCGGGGCGCCGCCAAGTTCGATCTGAGTACGCCCTCCAAATGGCACGAGCGTCAACCCGTCGCGGCTCCTCACCACTTCCTGTAGTTCGGCGAGAGACTCTGGCGAGTAGACCCTATCGGCCTCGCGGCCCGCGACGGAGGTGGAAGACACGCCCGCCGGCTCAGACATAAGCGTCCGGTCCGGCCGCTCGCACTGCCGCCGCCTGCCGCGCCATCTCGCCGCATCCCGTACCCGTCGGCAAGATCTTGCACGGGTTGAAGCGGCCGTCGTTGCCGAACACCGGACGCAGCCGGAGCATGTTCTCGAGGTCCGCTTCGTTGTACAGCCACGGCATGAAGGGCTGCTTTTCGAACCCCACGCCATGTTCGCCCGTCAGCGCTCCACCTGCCTTCACGCAGGCCCGCATGATCTCTGCTCCCGCCTCCAACACTCGCTCCTTCGCGCCGGGCACCCGTTCGTCGAAGAGAAGATTGGGGTGAAGGTTCCCGTCGCCTGCGTGGAACACGTTCGCCACCGGCAGCCCGTACCTCTCGGAGATCGCCGCCACCTCGTTCATTACTTCCACCAGCTTCGAGCGCGGTACCACCCCGTCGAGGATGTAATAGTTCGGCGCCAGTCGCCCCAGCGCCCCGATCGCGCCCTTCCGCCCCTTCCAGAGCAGCTCTCGCTCGGAAGCCTCGCGCGCCGTTCGCACTTCCCTTGCGCCTCGTTCAAAGCACTCTCCCCGCGCCCGCGCCACCTGCGGCTCCACGACGTCTTCTATCCCGTCCAGCTCCACGAGCAGGACCGCGCCCGCGTCGGCCGGATACCCGCACTGCAGCCCCGCCTCTGCCGCCTGCAGAGTCACCCGGTCAATCATCTCCATTGCCGCCGGGATCATCCCCGCCGCGATGATTGCGGAAACCGTGAGGCTCGCCTCTTCCACGGAATCGAAGATCGCCAGGAGCGTCACCACCGAAGCCGGGAGTGGCATGAGCCGCACCACGATTTTCGTGGCGATGCCAAGCGTCCCCTCCGACCCGATGAACGTCCCCCGCAGGTCATACCCAAAGTTGTCAGCTACCCGCCCGCCAAGCCAGGTGATCTCCCCTCCTGCGGTCACCACCTCCATCCCGAGGACGTGGTTCGTAGTCACGCCCAGCGCGAGGCAGTGTGGCCCGCCTGCGTTCTCGGCCACGTTCCCGCCGATCGTGCAGGCCTTCTGGCTGCTCGGGTCTGGTGCGTAGAACAGCCCATGTTCTGCCGCCGCCTCAGAGAGCTGGATGTTCGGCACCCCCGGCTCGACCACCGCCAGCTGGTTCACAGGATCGACTTCGAGGATGCGCCTCATTCGCGCGGTCGCCACCACCACGCCTCGCTGCGCAGGTACCGAGCCCCCGCTCAACCCCGTCCCTGCGCCCCGCGGCGTCACTGCCAGGCCGAGCTCGTTACACGCCCGCACGACCTCCGCCACCTCGTTCGCGTTCGCCGGAAACGCCACGGCATACGGCGTCCGCTTTTCAATCGTCCCATCGAACTCGTAGACGAGCAGGTCCTCTCGCCGCCACGCGACGTGCTCATCCCCGACGATCCCGGAGAGCCGATCCAGCAGTTCCCGGCGTGTAGTCATGGTTCGCTGATCTGGCACTCGCGGCAGAGGCCGAAGATCGCGAAGTGCCGGAGGTCCGGGGCAAACCCGAAATCGTCGTGGATCTTCCCCGCCAGGCTGTCTAGGTAACTGTGTTCGAGTTCCTCGATTTGGTCGCAGCTCGCGCAGATCAAATGGTGGTGAGGCTGCTCCGGCGCCCACTCGAACATTACATCGCCCGAACCCATGTCGGTCGAAGTGGCCAGGCGCATGCGCTTGAGCACGTCGAGCGTCCGATACACCGTGCTCACGTCGACGAAGGGGTATACCTCGCGCACCTGTTCGGCTATGTGGGCGGCGCTGACGTGCCCCTCAGTGTGCCGAAGCGCCTTCACAATCATCAGCCGCTGCGGCGTCATCTTGTGGCCCGCTCGCCGCAAGATCTCCGCGGTCTCCTCTTCGCAGCTCATCGTAGCCAGAGTATAGGCGGCAACCGCCTCCCCGGCAGTCCGGCACGCGCTACCAGATCCCCAGCGCCATCTTGACGTCTTCGCTCGCCATCGTCCGCGGGTCCCACGGGGGATTCCAGACGATCTGTACGTCCACGTCTTTCACCCCGGGCAATTCGCGCAGCTTCGCATACACTTCGCCGCGAATGATTGGCCCCAGGGGACATCCAGGGCTCGTCAGCGTCATCGTCACCAGCACGTCGCCCTTGTCGTACGCAATGTCGTAGACGAGGCCGAGTTCGACGATGCTCATGTCGATCTCGGGGTCCTTCACCTCCACGAGCTTGGCGCGCAACTCTTCATACGTCGGTGCCTCGGTAATCTCGGTCATTCGTTCCTCCTCAGGCCGCCGCGCCTGCTGGTTCTAGTCCCTCCTGGAGGACGTTCCAGGAAAGCAATGCGCACTTCACGCGCACGGGGAATTTCGCAACACCCTCGAGCGCTACGAGGTCGCCGATCTCTTCGTCCGGAGCGGCGCCCTCCATCATCATCGCCTTGAACTTCGCCAGGATGCGCCTCGCTTCGCTTATCCCCGCCCCTTTCAGCCGCTCGGTCAGCATTGAAGCGCTCGACTGGCTGATCGAACATCCTTGGCCCGAAAACGCGATGTCTTCGATCCGCTCTCCCCGCACCAGAAGGTCAAGCTGCACCTCGTCCCCGCAGACCGGGTTAGCTCCCTCGAGGCGGTGCGTTCTCTGTGCCAGCTCGCCACGGTTCCTCGGCCGCCGGTAGTGGTCGATAATGATCTCCCTGTAAAGCTCGTCAAACTGCGGCTCGTCTATCGCCATCGCCAAACACCCGGACCGCGTGGTGGAGAGCCTCGACCAGTACGTCGACGTCCTCCTCGTCGTTGTAGATGTAGAAGCTCGCCCGGCTCGTTGCCGGCACGCCGAGTCGCCGCATCAGAAGTTGGGCGCAGTGGTGTCCGGCCCGGATCGCCACCCCGTGCCCGTCGGCGATTGTGCTCACGTCGTGTGGATGAATGCCCGCGACCGTGAAGCTTACCGCGCCCCCGCGGTCCTCGATCCGCTCCGGTCCGTGCAGATTGACCCCCGGCACGGTACGAAGCGCCTCCATCGCGTACGCCGTGAGTCCAGCTTCATGCGCTCTCACCTGTGGCATCCCCAGCCCGGCCAGGTAATCGAGCGAGGCGCCAAACGCCACCACATCCGCGATGTTCGGAGTCCCTGCTTCGAACTTGTGCGGCACGGCAGCCCACGTCGAACTCTCGGGCTTCACGACCGAAATCATCTCTCCCCCGCCCAGGAACGGATCCATCCCTTCGAGGAGCTCACGTCGCGCCCAGAGCACTCCAACGCCTGTCGGCCCCAGCATCTTGTGCGCCGAAAAGGCGAAGAAGTCGCACCCCAGCGTCTCGATGTCGAGCGGCAGGTGTGGTGCGCTCTGCGCTCCGTCGACCAGCAGCATGGCCCCCGCTCGATGGGCAATGTCCGCGATCTCGGCTACCGGGTTGATCACCCCCAGCACATTCGAAACGTGGACGATGCTCACCAGCTTCGTCCGGGGGCTCACCAGCGCCCGCATGCTATCCATGTCGAGATAGCCTGCCGGCGTCACGTCAACGAAGCGGAGCACTGCGCCCGTGCGTCGCGCCAGCATCTGCCAGGGCACGATGTTCGAATGGTGCTCCATGAGCGAAAGGACCACCTCGTCGCCTTCGGCAAGGTTGACATCCCCCCACGTGCGCGCGACGAGGTTGATCGACTCGGTCGTGTTCCGCGTGAAGACCACTTCGCTGGGATCCGGGGCTCCGATGTGCTTGGCAACTTTCGTCCGCACGCCCTCGTACTGCTCCGTGGCACGCACGGCCAGCGTGTGGATCCCCCGGTGGATGTTCGAGTTCGTGGTCTCGTAGTAACGGACAAGCGCCTCAATCATCTGCCGCGGTTTCTGTGTCGTCGCAGCGTTGTCGAGATACACGAGCCGGCGTCCGTTGATCTTCTCTTCAAGGATCGGGAAGTCCCGCTTGATTCGCTCAACCGGCAGCGGAACGCTCACGGCACGTCCACCTCGACGGTTCCTTCGCTCATGCGCACTGCGTACGTCCTCACTGGACGCACCGCCGGCAGCGTCAACGCCCGGCCCGTGGTCACGTCGAACTTCGCCCCATGCCTCGGGCACTCTATCTGTTGACCTTGCAGATGTCCCTGGTCCAATGGGCCCCCGTCGTGTGTGCACAGGTCGTCGATCGCGTAATAGACCCCGCCCGTCCGGCAGAGTGCGATTCGCGTGTCACGGACGTTGTGCACCGTGACCTCACCGTCCCCCATGAAGTCGGCTGCCGCAACGGCCGTCCACGTCACGCCGTCCCCTCGAGCTGCGTCTCGACCAGGGCCTCTATCTCGGCCCGCAACTGCTCGTCTGGCAGCCGGTCGAGCACCTGGTTCACGTATCCCCGCACCAGCAGCGCCTCAGCGGCCGGTCGCTCGATGCCTCGCGCCTGGAGGTAGTAGAGCTGTTCTTCGTCCACCGGGCCCGCCGTCGCCCCATGGCTCACCCGGATGACATCGTTCGTCAGGATCTCGAGCACCGGGTCGCTGTCTGCCTTCGCCGTCCGGCTCAGAAGCAGGTTACGGTCTTCCTGGTTGGCGTTGGCGTTCCTGGCTCCGAGCCCCACCCGAGTCAGCCCGTAATACACCGACCGCGAGCTGCCCCTCAGCGCCGACTTGAACAGAAGGTCGCTGCGCGTGTCCGCCCCGATGTGGTCCTGAAGCGTGTAGAAGTCGATGTGCTGCTGGTCTTTGCCCAGGCACAACCCGTACAGCTCGCTCGACGAGCCACGCCCCTCCAGTGAAGCCTCTATGTGGCTCTTTACCACCCGCCCGCCCGTGACCACGCTCAGGCCCACGAGCTCCGAATCGCGTTCCGTCAACGTTCGCTGCTCGCTGAACACCCGCGTGTTCTCGCCCCAGCGGTGCAGGGCCGTGTAACGCACTTCGGAGCCAGGACCAGGCACGATCTCCACGACCGGCAATGCGACGATCTCGCCGTCGCCCGATGTGTAGTCCTCGATCACGCTCACGCGGCTGTTCGCGCCCGTCACGATCAACGTATGAGGGGTCGCGAGCTGATTTCCCGACACCAACGTGCGCACGATTCGGACCGGAGTCGCCAGCTCGACGTTCGCCGCCGCTTCGACGAATATGCCGCCACGCAGAAACGCGTAGTGCAACGCCGTGAGCTTGCTCCGCCCGAGCGGGATCAGGCTCGCGAGATGCCTCCTGACAGCCTGGCTCTGGCTGCTTCTCGCGTCGGCGAAGTCCGTCAACACCAGGCCCTTCACGCGCGATTCCGCGACCAGCGTTTCGCCGTTTTCCTGGATCACGACCCCAGAGCCAGCGGCCGGAAGCGATTTCATAATCGCCGCCGCGGACCCGGTCGCGCCCATCCCCGGCTCGAATTCCTCCAGTGACACCGTGGCCACGTCGAAGTACTTCCACGGGCGCTGCTGCCGCGAATTGGGCATGGCCATTTCGCCCGAGACTGATGCCGCCTCGGCCCTCAGCGCCGCGAGCCACGCCACGTCCCCGAGACGCCTCCCGACAGCTTCGCTGGTGTCCGGCCCAAGACGGCTCGCTAGCGGCGACTGTTCGACTGCAGAACTCATCTTCTGCGCTACCCTTCCCTTTGAGCCCATTGTTGGCCTCGCTGGCCACCCACCCCCGTCCGTCGAGGCCGGGCGCCTAGCCGATCGCGCCGTCCATCTGCAACTCGATTAGCCGGTTCAATTCCACCGCGTACTCCATCGGGAGTTCCTTCACGATTGGCTCAACGAAGCCGTTCACGATCATTTTCGCGGCCGCCTCCTCCGACATCCCCCGGCTCATCAGGTAGAAGAGCTGATCCTCGCCCAGCTTCGAAACGTACGCCTCGTGCTGGATGTGGACGTCGGAGGCATCGATCTCCATCGTCGGATAGGTGTCGGAGCGCGAATCCTCGTCCAGCAGCAGAGCGTCGCAGCGTACGTTCGACTTCACGTTCTCGCAGCCTTCGTAGACCTTCAGCAGGCCCCGGTAGCTGGTGCGCCCGCCATCCTTGCTGAGCGACTTTGAAATGATCGTCGAGGTCGTGTTCGAAGCAGCGTGGATGACCTTTCCCCCCGCGTCCTGGTGCTGCCCGTTGCCGGCGAAGGCCAGGGAGAGGATCTCGCCGTGAGCCCCTTCGCCAAGCAGATAGATGCTCGGGAACTTCGTAGTCAGCTTCGACCCGAGGTTGCCATCGACCCACTCCATCACGGCGTCCTCGTAGGCGGCAGCGCGCTTCGTTACGAGATTGAAGACGTTGTTCGACCAGTTCTGGATCGTCGTGTAGCGGCACCGAGCGCCCTTCTTCACGATGATTTCGACCACCGCGCTGTGGAGCGAGTCGCTGCTGTACACGGGCGCCGTGCACCCTTCGACGTAGTGCATCTGGCTGCCTTCGTCGCAGATGATCAGCGTCCGTTCGAACTGGCCCATGTTCTGCGTGTTGATCCGGAAGTAGGCCTGGAGCGGTACGTCCACCTTCACGCCCTTTGGCACGTAGATGAACGACCCGCCCGACCAAACGGCGCTGTTCAACGCGGCGTAGCGGTTGTCGCCGGGCGGCACGATCGTTCCGAAATACTCCTTGAAGATCTCCGGGTATTCCTTCAGCGCCTGGTCCGTGCCGACGAAGATCACGCCGAGCTTCGCAAGGTCCTCGCGAATGTTGTGGTAGACAACCTCGGAGTCGTACTGCGCGCCCACGCCCCCGAGGAACTTCTTTTCCGCCTCCGGGATGCCGAGCTTGTCGAACGTCTTGCGGATGTACTCCGGGACGTCGTCCCACGAACGCTCGTCGCGGTCCGTTGCCCGCACGAAGTAGTGGATCGTGTCGAATTCGATCGTCTTCAGCAGCGCGCTGCCCCAGGCCGGGTCCTCCATCTTGTTGAAGCGCTCCAGGGCGTCGAGCCGGAACTCCCGCATCCACTGCGGCTCGTCCTTCATGTCGGAAATCATGTTCACGATCTCCGCCGTCAGGCCCGTCTTCGCCTTGAAGAAGGCAGCTTCGTCATCGTGGAACCCGAACTTTTGCTCGTAGTTCTCGTTGCCAATGAGTGCCGTCGTGGCCGTCATGATTGCCTCCTCAGGCCTTGAGAGAAGCCAGCGCGGCTTCCATTTCGTCGTATCCGGTCCGTTCCAGTTCTTCCGCAAGTTCGGGCCCGCCTGAACGGACGATGCGGCCGTCGATCAGGACGTGGACGAATTGCGGCTTCACATAATTCAACAAGCGCTGGTAATGAGTGATGAGCAGGAGGCCCATCTCCGGGTTCATCAGCGCGTTAACCCCTTCCGCCACCGTGCGTAGGGCATCGATGTCGAGGCCGGAATCCGTCTCGTCCAGGACAGCCATCGATGGCTGGAGCATTGCCATCTGGAGCATCTCCGCGCGCTTCTTTTCGCCGCCGCTGAATCCGTCGTTCACGTAGCGGCGCGCGAAGTCCTGGTCGACCTTCAGCACGTCCATCTTCTTGAACAACAGCTCGCGAAATTCCCGCACTGGGATCTCGGCTCCCCGCACGCTGTTCACGGAGTGGCGCATGAAGTTGACCAGCGTCACACCCGGTATCGCTACCGGGTATTGGAACGCGAGGAACAGCCCGAGGCGAGCTCGTTCATCGACCTTCAAATTCAGCAGCGGCTTGCCCTTGAACAGGACTGTCCCGCCGGTGACTTTGTAGTTCGAGTTGCCCATGAGCACATTGGCGAGCGTGCTCTTCCCCGACCCGTTCGGTCCCATGAGGGCGTGCACCTCGCCCGCCCGCACGGTCAACGTGAGGCCCTTGAGGATTTCCTTGTCCGCGATGCTTGCCCGGAGTCCTTTGATCTCCAGCAGGGGGATAGTGCTCATGGATCTCCTTAGCCCACTTCGATGAGTTGCGGCGCGTTGATGGCCCGCACCAGGTATTCGCACACCGGCGCCCCGTCAACGATCCGGTTGAGCTGTTCGACCCTCAGGCCAAGCAGCAATTCGATCGCTTTGCGGTCTGATTCGCATGGCAGGCTCGATATCTCCGCTGCCTTGCGGTAAGGGCATGCCCCGTTCGTCATGTGAAAGCCGTCCGCAGCCGAGCTCCAACTGTCGAGGATCCCTTCGCTGCGCAGGCTCTCCGTTACTTGTCCCACACGCTGCTGCGTATCCGCGCCACCGCCAATTTCCCCGCGATGTCGCGATGCCAGCGCTTCCGCCACGCTCGTCACCACTGCTGCCACGACGTCGTCCCGTTCCCCTACGCTGCGCAACATCCGCGACAGCAGGTCCGCATAAGCCGCAGGGATGACGCCCGCCGCGGCTTCCGTCGGGTGGTAGGCGTAGTACGGTCGCCCCGTCGCCTGTCTCACCAGCCGGATGTCCACCAGCCCGTCTGCCCGCAGGTTGTCCAGGTGCCGCCGCACCGCCGCGGGTGTGATCTCCAGGGCCTCCGCTAGCGCCTCGACCCTTGCCTCGCGCCGCTGCACCAACAGCTCCAGGACACGTTCACGGGTTCCTTGCATAACTCAAGGATAGACCCCGCCAACCACATACTCAACCTTTTTCCACAAGAATGTAATAAAAGTCCCCTATCTCTCGCATAGCCCCGCCAGAGTTCTCTCTCAGGCCACGTCAGTTGGCTTGAGCGTGCGCTGCGGCTTCATCGCGCCGGACCTGGTCGCAGCTGCCTCCCGCGCCGCTGCCTCCGCTTCGAGGGCCGGGCTCAAGGCCCGCGCAAACTCCGCCCCGAGCAGCAAAATCGAAGCGTTCACGAACATCCAGAACAGGAAGGCCAGCGCCGTCCCGAACCCCGCATAGATTGCCGTGTCCCTGGTAAACGCCAGTTGTCCAAACGCGTACGCTCCCAGGTTCTTCGCCGCTTCGAACAGCAAGCTCGCGAAGGTCGCCCCCGCCAGCGCATCCCGCCACGGCGTCCGCCCCGAAGGCACGTATCGATAGAGAAGGCAGAACATCGTGAACGTGATCATCGCCGGCACCGCGAACGATGCGACCCTCAACGGCACGTTCGTGTTGAAGTCCACGCTCCCAAACGCGCCCGCCCGCTCTATCACGATCTGCGTCGTGGCCGTCAGCCCGATCGACAGCATGATCAGCAGTCCAAACAGCGGGATCAACGTCAGGTCGATGACCTTTCCCCGCCAATACGGGCGCGCCTGCCGCCGATGTTCAGCCGCGTTCAGCCCCCGGCGCACCGCCGCGAAGATTCCGCTCCCCGACCAGATCAGCAGCAACGCCCCGAACGAGATTCCTGCAAGGCTGATCTCGTGAGCCTTGTCCACCACCTGCCGGACATTCTCGAACTGACTCTCCTGTATCGGCACCTGGTCGAACACAAACGTCACGATCCGCTGCTCGTCGATCACCAGCCCCAGCACGGACAGGATCAACAGGCTCAATGGCACCAGCGAAAAGATCGCGTAGTACGCGATCGCCGCTGCGTGAGTGCCGCATCCGTCTTCGTTGTAGAGCGCGGCAGTCCGCCCTAGCACCGCAACCGGCCGCCTCACGAACCCCGGGGCCCTTCCCCATCCGCGGCCAAGAACCCCCCGAAACGGCATCAGGCGACCGCCCGCGGGGCCGCCAACTCGCACGTCGCGGCGGACACGCGGGTCCGGTCCGGCCTGCCTTCCACCGTCGCCACACCTACATCATAGTCCCGGCGCCCCGTCGAAGCCCGATCCTACCGGTCCGATCCCCCTGCGCTTCCCCGCCCTGGGCCGCCCGCCAGCCGCTCCAGCGCCTCATCCCATGCTCCGATCACACGCTCCCAGGCGAAGCGCTCCGCCGAAGCACGCAGCTCCGGACGCTCCCGGCGATCGGCCAGCGCACCACGCAGCAGTTCCACCAGTGCTACCTCCGACTCGAACAGGCAGACGGCGTGCAGCGCTTTCGGCACGAGCGCCGGGTAGTTGTACCTCGCCGCAACCACCGGAAAGCATCCGCAGTACAGCGCTTCGACCATCCCGACCCCGAAGAACTCGTGCCGCGCGGTACTCACAACGATGTCGCTTTCCCATAACAGACGAGCGTAGGCAGCCCGATCGGCCACGAAACCGCTTTCACTCACCCGGTCAGCAAGTCGGTCGCGCAGTTCCACCAGCGCCGGGTGCGGATTTATCCCCGGGTCTCCAGCGAGCGCTAGCCGGAAGTGGGCGCCCTGCTCGGCCAGAGTCGTGATGGCCCGCGCGAACACCTCGGGTCCCTTGTCGAACTCCCACCGATGGTTCCACAGGATCAGCGGAGGCAACCCCGGCGCCCTATCCAGCCGGTGTGAATCCAGCCAGCGAAGTTCCACGCCGACCGGCAGCACCACGCTCCTGGCCGCTATCTCGTCGATCGCCTCCGGGGTCAGCCAGTTGTTCGGTTGCCGGCTCAAGGCCCGCAGCGCTCCCACGAAGTCGCCCAGGTGGAACTCGGAGTTGAATGCCACCACGTCGGCAGCAAGCGCCGACAGATAGTTAATCTGCCCGAACCACGAGTTCAGCTTCGTCCCTCGCAACCGCGGATAGGTGAACTGGTTCTCGTGGAAGTACGCCATGACTGGCGTCGACGTGAACCGTGGGCGAGTGAGCGTTAAGAAGACCGCGAGGTCCACCATGTCGGTCGCGACAATCCCGTCGAATGCGCCTGGAAGCTCATCGCTCAGCTTCGCAAGCTCTTGCGCACCGCGCCGCATCCGTTGTCGCCACTCCCCGGCTGGCAGCGTCAAGAGCACGATTTCGTGCCGGCTGTGCGCCTGCAAGCCGTCCGCGAATGCCCGGTGGCTCCCGCCGTAGAACGGTTCGATCAGCAGCACTCGCGCCATTGCCGGCCTGCCGCGCTAGAGGTGACCGAGCTCTTCGAGCCGTTCGATCGCCGCCATCAGTTCGCGGTCGTCATCGTTCACGGCCTTGTACTGGCTCACCAGGTGGCCCCCGTACTTCTGCACCAGGTACCAGTCATCGTCGATGATGAAGTCCGGCCGCGGCTGCACCCGAGGGTCCTTGTCGAAACAGCCGTCGACCCACGCCACTAGCCCGTGCACTTCCACCACCCGTTTAACGTATTCAGCCCCTCCGGCAGACCAGACGTAAACCCCGTGGCCTGCTTCCTTGATCCGCTGCATTGCGTCGTGCGCTCCAGGCCGCAGCGAATTCGTCGACTGATCAATGAACACCAGCGTGTGATCGACGTCGAAGAACACGTTGATAATCCGTGCTTCGTCCGGCTGCGCGCCCTCGTCTCCGCCAGTTCGGCCGCTCATCTGCAGCCTCGGCTCACGACGCCTCCGTTACTTCGAGGCCCCACACCGGCCGAAACCGCCAGGTCCGGATCCCCTTGGCCTGGATCCCCCACTTCCTGCACAGCCGCTTCGTCTCAGCCACGCTCCCCGACGGCACATAGAGGTACAGGTCGCCGCACTTCGAGTATGGCAGCCACACGTCCCGCGCGTGCTCATCGTCCACCGTGTCCGTCGTCTCGACCTCCGCCATCATCTTCAGCCAGGCTCCCGGCCGGCGCACCACCACGATGTCAGGGAAGAGGTCTTTGCCGTCCGCTTGCCCCACCGAGACCAGGTGGGTTGGATCGTTGACCGCCGTCTCCAGGTCCGGATGCTCGCTATTAGGAAACGGGAACTTGAGCTTCGCGATCTCCGCGACCGTCCCGGTGTGGCGCTGGTCACGCAGGTACTTCATCGGCACGCGGCGAACTCCTGGTCGAAGAGCGGACCGCTTCGCCCGCCGCACCCGATCTTACGTTTCCCGCGAACTTGGGTCGACTGGCGCCTCTACGGCCCCGCCGCTGCCACTTCCGGACGGACAAGACCACGGAACTGGTCGAAACTTCCCCGGAACTTGGCCGCCAGCCCTCCATACGCTCGGTCGTACGCCTCAGAGTCGTGCCACATCTCACGCGGCCACAGCAGCTTCGGGTCCACCCCCGGACAGCTCAGTGGGACCTCGAACCCGAACAGCGCGTCCCGCCGGAATCTCGCCTCGGTCAGCCGATCGTTGAGGATCGCCCGCACCATCTTCCGAGTCTCCTGGATCGCGATGCGCTCCCCCGTGCCCGGCGGACCGCCGATCCAGCCCGTGTTGATCAACCACGTCTGTGCGCCCGTCATCGCCAGCCGCTGCGCCAGGAGTTCCGCATAGACCGTCGGGTTGAGGGCCATGAAAGGAGCCCCGTAGCACGGACTGAACGTCGCCTGTGGTTCAGTCACGCCCGTCTCGGTCCCCGCCAGCTTGCACGTGTAACCGCTCAGGAAGTGATAGAGCGCCTGCTGCGGCGTCAGCCGGGCAATCGGTGGCATCACCCCGAACGCATCCGCTGTCAGCAGGATCACGTGCGATGGGTGCGGTGCGACCTCCCCGTCGTACACGTTCCGCAGCGAGCCGAGCGGGTAGCTTCCCCGCGTGTTCTCGGTTAGTGAATCGTCGTCGAGGTACACCTCTCGCGAGTCCTCGTCGAAGACCACGTTCTCCAGGATCGTCCCGAACTCGTGGGTCTGCTCGAAGATGTCCGGCTCAGCCTTCGCCGAGAGCCGGATTACCTTGGCGTAACACCCGCCCTCGATGTTGAACACCCCGTGTTCAGTCCAGGCGTGCTCGTCGTCGCCTATGAGCAGCCTCTCGGGGTCGGTGCTCAGCGTTGTCTTGCCTGTCCCCGAAAGCCCGAAGAAGACGGCCGTCTTCCCGGTCTGCCGGTCGACGTTCGCCGCCGAGTGCAGCGAAAGCACCCCGTCGAGGGGAAGGTAGTAATTCATCGCCGTGAACACGGCCTTCTTCATCTCTCCCGCGTAAGCAGACCCCGCGATCAGGATCACGCCCTCCGACAGGTTCAGCGCAACGACGGCATCGCTGTTGATGCCGTCCTCCAGCCCTTCAAGCTGAAGCGAAGGCGCGTGCAGGATCGTGATCGCCGGTCTCTCCCCTCGTGGAATCGGATGGTCCGGGATGAACATCGTCCGCGCGAACAGGCTGTGGTACGCCTGTTCGCAGACCACACGGACCGATCTCCTGAACGACGGGTCCTGCGACACGACGCAGTCCTGCACGTACAGTTCCCGGCCTTCCAGGTACGCCATTACCTTCGCTCGGACACGCTCGTACGTCTCCACACTCATTCGCTGGTTGTGCGGTCCCCACCACACGTGCTCGCTTATGTCCGCAGTCTTTACGAGATACTTGTCGTTCGGGCTACGCCCCGTGCGCGCGCCCGTTCGCACCGCGAACGTGCCACCCTGGAGCAGCTTCCCCTCGCCCCGCCTCACCGCGTGCTCGTAAAGGACAGGGACCGAAAGGTCGCGGTGCACCTTTCCGGCTCTCGCGAGCACACGCTCGCTTAGATCGATCGACACTTCCGAAATCGTCACAAGTTGCCGTCCCTGCGCAAGCTTCAACCCCAGTGTCTCATAGACGCCGAGGAATGCGCGACCCCTGAGCTATTGCTCCGGGTTATAGCACGCCCCCGTTGAGCAAAGATTTACTCAATGACGACCAGCGTGTCCCCTTCCATCACCCGAGCGCCTTCCGCCACGAGGACCTCTTTCACCGTGCCCGTAGCTGGCGCCTTGATCTCGTTCTCCATCTTCATTGCCTCCAGGATGAGCAGCACCGCCCCCTGGCTCACGGCATCTCCCGCCTTCACGTTCACCCGCAGGATCCGCCCCGCTATCTGGGCCGCCACGCCACCCTTGACGCCCGCTCGAGGCGCCGGTGCCTGCGTGCTCTCTGTGGTCCGCGTTGGCCGGGGCGCCGGCCCTCCTCCGAGCCTGCCCTCCCACTCGATCGTGAAAGGCCGGTAGTCCACCGAAACCTGCATTCCGCTCGCCCGCCGATCCGCTGCCGGCAACTCCACCCGGTAACCGGCGCCACCCGCGGTCACGCTCAGGAACGCCTGGTCGTCCCGCACCTTCACCGGGTAGGCGATCCCGTCGACCACGACGTTGTCAGCCCCCACCTCGACTTCGTAACTGCGCCCACCGATCGTCATCTTTGCCATCGCTTCGCTCCCTGCCCCTACCGCATCTGCCGGATGCGCCCGAAGCTCTTCCAGGCGTTACCATCGTCGTTCGCCCCGATCGGCGCCGGGCTCGCGAGCGGGGTTGCAACCGCCTTGCGCTCCCCTATCGCTAACGCCCCCACCACTGCTGCCACCAGCTCCGGCTCCGGGCCTCCGCCCGCTCGCCTCCAGGCCAGGAACTCGCGTGCTGGCTGCGGGAACATCACGTAGCTCAGAACGTCCTCCGCGCACTCCGCCAGGTCGCCAATCTCTGCCTTCGCCCGCTCCAGTTCCGGTGCCAGGTCATCCGCCGGCCGATGCGTTATCGGTGTCTCGTCCCCGAGGATCGTGGTCAGGATGTCCGCCGCTATGGGCTTCGCGGTCGCCCCGTACATGCCCTTCGCCAGATTCTTCGCTTCCCTCGTGATCGACCCGTAGCGCTTCCCCGTGAGCACGTTGAGCACCGCCTGCGTGCCCACGATTTGCGAGCTCGGCGTTACAAGCGGTGGATACCCCAGGTCCGCTCGTACCTTCGCATTTTCCTCCAGGACTTCCTTCAACCGGGCCTCGGCTCCCTGTTCTCGCAGCTGCAGCACCAGGTTCGAAATCATTCCCCCGGGCACCTGGTGCGAGAGCACCCCCGCGTCGATCCCCAGCAGGCTGCTCTCGAACTTCCAATACCGTCGCCGCACCCCCTTGAAATACGCGGAGATCTCTTCGAGTGCGTGCAGGTCCAGCCCTGTGGCATGCTCCGGATCCTCCGCCAGCGCCGCCACCAGCGTCTCCGTTGCCGGCTGCGAAGTCCCGCCGGCAAGGCTGCTTATTGCACAGTCGATGACGTCAGCCCCCGCCTGCACACCCATCAGGTACGCCATCTCCGAATAGCCAGACGTGTCGTGACAATGCATCTGCAGCAGTTTTGCCGGGTGATCTTTCTTCAGCCTCGTAACAAGCGCCTTCGCCATCATCGGGCTCAGCAGTCCCGCCATGTCCTTGATGCAGAGCGAGTGGGCGCCCATCTCTGCCATCCTGTCCGCCATCCGCCCGAAAGCATCGACAGTGTGCACCGGGCTGATCGTGTAGCAGATCGTGCCCTGCACGTGCCCACCGGCCTTCTTCACAGCCTCGAACGCCGTTTCCAGGTTTCGCGTGTCGTTGAGCGCATCAAAGATCCTGAAGATGTCCATGCCGTTCGCTACCGACCGCTCGCAAAACTCCCGGATCACGTCATCGGCGTAGTGCCGGTAGCCGACCGCATTCTGCCCCCGCAACAGCATTTGTGTAGGCGTCCGCTTCAACCGCGACTTGATCTCTCGCAGGCGTTCCCATGGGTCCTCTCGCAGGTACCGCATCGCCGTATCGAACGTCGCTCCACCCCAGCACTCGATGCTGTGGTAGCCAACCGAGTCCATCATTTCGAGCGCCGGGATCATGTCTTCCGTGCGCATCCGCGTCGCCAGGAGCGACTGGTGCCCATCGCGGATCGCGGTCTCCATGATGCCGACTCTGGTCATCCTGCGGTTCCAATGAAGAGGGCTGGGGGCTCGATCCGCTCCGCTCGCCACCTCCGTTGAAGCCTATCACGAGCACCGCTTACCCACACCGCTGCGCCCGCCGGATCAGACTCGCCGC
This sequence comes from Tepidiformaceae bacterium, assembly GCA_041488155.1. GTDB lineage: Bacteria > Chloroflexota > Dehalococcoidia > Tepidiformales > Tepidiformaceae > JBGPOS01. Next base: position 3,535 of record JBGPOS010000059.1, on the reverse strand, counting down.
CGGGTCAGAGGGGGATGTTGCCGTGCTTCTTTGGAGGGTTCCGGTCGGCCTTGTTTTGCAGCATCTCCAGCGCCCGGATGATCTTCGCCCGCGTCGATCGCGGGTCGATCACGTCGTCGAGGAACCCACGCCCCGCCGGGATGTACGGGTTCGCGAACTTCTGCCGGTACTCTTCGATTAGCTCTCGGCGGCGCCCTTCCGCGTCCGCTGCGTTTGCGATCTCCTCCCGGTACACGACGTTCACCGCCCCGTCCGGGCCCATCACCGCCACTTCGCCGGTGGGCCACGCGAAGTTCATGTCCCCTCGCAGGTGCTTCGACCCCATCGCGAGGTAGGCCCCGCCCACCGACTTCCGGATGAGGATAGTAATCTTCGGCACCGTCGCCTCGCTGTACGCGAAGAGCAATTTCGCGCCGTGCGTGATTATTCCGCCGTACTCCTGCGTCGTCCCCGGCAGGTAGCCCGGAGTATCAACGAGCGTCACCACGGGCACGTTGAAGCAGTCGCAGGTCCGCACAAACCTCGCCGCTTTCCGGCTCGCGTTGATGTCCAGTGCGCCCGCCAGCACCATCGGCTGGTTCGCTACGAAGCCCACGCTCCGTCCGCCCATTCGGCCAAATCCCACCACGATGTTGGCCGCGAACAGCTCGTGGACCTCCATGAAGTCCCCATCATCCACCAGCCGGTAGATGACGTCCCGGATGTCGTACGGGCGGTTCCCTTCGTCCGGTACGATCCCCACGAGGTCATCGTCCGCGCGTCCCGGATCGTCGCCCGAAGACACCACCGGCGGGTCTTCCGCGTTGTTCGAAGGTAGGAACGAGAGTAGCCGGCGCACTTCTCCCAGCGTCGCCTCTTCGCCCGCGATAGCAAAATGGGCTACCCCAGACCGGCTCGCCAGGGAATGCGCGCCTCCGAGCTCTTCGTGCGTGACCTCCTCGGACGTGACCGCCCGAATAACGTCCGGACCGGTGATGTACATCTGCCCGACGCCTTCCGTCGCGAAGACGAAGTCCGTGATGGCCGGGCTGTAAGCCCCCCCCCCTGCGCCAGGCCCCATGATGACGCTGATTTGCGGGACCACGCCGCTCGCCAGCGTGTTCATCGCGAAGATCTCCCCGAACCCCCGCAGGCTCTCAGACCCGTCCTGGATTCGCGCACCGCCGGAGTCGATGATCCCGACGATCGGCGCGCCGGTCGTCATCGAGAGGTCCATCACCTTGAGGATCTTCTCCGCCACCGCTTCGCTCAGCGAACCCCCCAGGAGTGTGAAGTCGTACGAAAACACGTAGACGGGCCGCCCGTCAGCCTTGCCCCACCCCGTGACCACAGCCTCGCCCCCGGCCGCCCCATTGGCGCCGCCCCGCGGGCGCACCAGTGCGTCGATCTCGTCGAAGCTCCCCGGGTCGAGCAGCACATCGATCCGCTCCCGCGCGGTCAGCTTCCCGCGAGCGTGTTGCGCCTCAACCCGCTTCGGCCCGCCCCCCTGCGCGAAGAGCGCCTTCATCTCTTTGAGGTTCACGAGCTTCTCTGCTGCGGTTAGTTGATGATCAGCCATGGGCGCCTCGATGGGTGGAGGAGGGTCGCCGCGGCCCAGAGCCGGCAATGTCCGGACCGTCACTCTCGCGGCGCTTGGCAATGTAGCATCGAGGCCCAGCGGACGCCATGCGCGGCGGCAGGCCAATCTCGCAGCCAACAGCCAACAGCCAATGGCTTTTTTGGTGGAGACAGGGGGGCTCGAACCCCCGACCTCAGCGATGCGAACGCTGCGCTCTCCCAGCTGAGCTATGTCCCCACAGGTAACCGGGCCGTTTCCATCGTATGGATCGGCCCGAATCAGAGTCAACCAACAGAACTCCCGCTACCCGCTCAGCTCCGTTGCGACGAGCCCCTCCCGATCCGATAGCTCGTCTCCCCCGTAAATTCCTTCTCTTTCCCGCACTTCTTGCAGCGTCCCGGCGTCAGCTCACCCCTCGGAGACTCCAGGATCCAGTGATGGACGCAGTCTCCCACCAGCTGAAGCGCTTCGGCTTTGGACATGTGGAACTTCCCCCTCGACACAGGTCATAAGACTTGAACCGGGCACATGCAGGGTTGTGCCACCAGCCCGCGCGAGGAAGTGTAGTCCCAGCCATAGAGCGATTCAATGGGTTATTTCGATTCGTCCAGTAATCCCGCCAAAGGTGTAATGCGGATCACCCCCCCAGCCACGTCGATCTCGTCCACGACCTCACCGATAGCCGGGATTAACACCTCGCGCGCTTCCCCGCGCACCACATAAACATCGCTAGCGCCCATCTGCATTACCTCTACGACCACCCCCAGGTCCCGGCCCTCGTTCGTGACCACCCGCAGCCCGACCAGCTCGTGGATGAAGTACGATTCGTCGTCGTTCCGCCCCACGTCCCCGTCCTTCGCTTCGACGAGCAGCCCCCGTAGTGGCTCCGCCGCCGATCGCTCCTTCAGTCCGCTCAGCTCCAGGATCCAGGCTCCGTCACCCTCGCGCGCTCGGGTCACGGTGTGGCGCTCTCCCGCAACGAAAACGCGCCGTCCCGCCTGCAGGTTCGGGGCTCCCGGCGCGAAGGCCAGCACCTTCAGCTCGCCCTTCAAGCCGTGCGGTCGCAGCACCCGCCCCAGGGCCGTGTGCCCTTCTCGAGGTTCCGTCGGTTGTGGAGTCGTCGCTGCGCGGGGCTTTCGAGCAGGACGAGTTGCGCCCGTGACGTTCTTCTCCGGGCTGGTCTCAGTCAGTCGCCGATCTCCAGGCCCACCCGCACGTCTTCTTTGACCGCGGCCACCTTCACCAGCGAGCGCATCGCCGATGCTATCCGCCCGCCCTTGCCGATCACCTTGCCCCAATCCCCCTCAGCCACGTCCAGCCTCACGATGATGCGGTCACCTTCGTCGCGCTCGGCCACCTTCACTTCGTCAGGATTGTCCACCAGCGCTTTGGCCAGGTACTCAATCACACCCACCATCATCGACGCCATCGTTACTCCGCCGCCTTCTTCGCACGCGCCGCTCGCGGCTTCTTGGCAGGCGTTACCTCCGGTTCGACGACGGCCACCGCGGGAGCCCCGATGACTCCAGCCCTCCGCAAGATCTTCCCCGCTGCCTCCGATGGCTGTGCCCCTTTGCCGAGCCACTCCCTCGCCCTCGCCTCGTCCAGCGTCACCGTTGGTGGGTTCGCATGCGGGTCGTACGACCCCAACGTTTCGAGGAACGCCCCGTCTCGCTTCGCCGGCTGATCCGCCACCACCAGGCGATAGTACGGGTGATGCTTCTTCCCCACCCTCCGCAGTCGAATCCGGATCATCCTCTACTCCCACGGACCGCCGCAGGGCGACCGTTTCGCATCGTGTATTGCCCCAATGCTAGTTCATCTCCGCCCTAGACGCTCGACCCTGTATTGGTTCACTACGTCCGTGACAGATCCTCCTGTTGGGTGGTGGCGAGGAACTCGGTGGGGGTGAGGAAGCCGAGGGCCTGATGGGGCCGGACGGCGTTGTAGGTGTTCTCCCAGCGGGCGGCGGCAGCG
>JBGPOS010000058.1:0-25832 GCA_041488155.1 Tepidiformaceae bacterium | reverse complement strand
CCGCCACTCGAACCGCCCGGTGTGCGGGTAGGGTCCCAGGGGTTGCCGGTCGCGCCGTAAAGGAGGTTGTCCGTGAAGCCCTTGTAGCCGAACTCCGGCGTGTTCGTCTTGCCCACGATGACCGCGCCCGCCGCCCGCAAGCGGGCGACCTGCACGGAGTCTTCACTGGCCACACGCGACGCGAACGCCCGCGATCCCATCGTGAGGGGCAGGCCCGCCACCCCTTCGAGGTCTTTGACCCCGATCGGGACGCCCCCGAACGGTCCGGGGTCATTGCCGCGTGCTACGGCCGCGTCGATCGCATCGGCCTGCCGGCGCGCTCCCTCGGCGTCGACGTGCACAAAGGCGTTCAACGCCGGGTTGCGCCCTTCGATCCTTCGAAGCGCCGCCTCTACCGCCTCGCGCGCCGATAGCTTCTTCGATCGAATCGCTTCTGCCGTCTGCCATGCCGATGCCAGCGGGTCCATACGAGCCTCCGGGAAGGAAGATTGACCGTGCGTATCCTACTGGCTCCTGGCTGAAAGTGCCGGTGATGCGAGGCTGAGGCTCACGGCTCCAGGCCTGAGAGCATCTCCCCGGGCAAGGGATCGTTGAAGTCATCGGGCACCTCGAAGAGGCCCGCGTCCCTTCCGAATACCCGGGCTTTCGGCCGGTCACCGCGCCAGCGCCGAGGAAGGAGTCCCGCGCCGCGCCGGCGGGATTGGAGAAACTGGCGCACGCGCCCGAAAGTATTCTCCAAGCTCAACCGAACACCTCCGCGCTCCAGGCGTCCAACGTTAGCGGATCGAGTCGACGCACCCCGGGCGCGTCATCGAACCCTCGATCCGAAGAGATGATGTCCGTGACCCCGATCCGCTCCATCACGGCCAGGTGGACGCGATCCCGGGAGCTGATCCTGGGCTCGAGACTGTATTCCGCGGCGCGGAGGATGTCCTCTCTGGTGATTGCTTCGATTCTTCCGTCCAACACCCGATCGAAGTCCTGAATGATCACTGTCGCAAGGTCCGGCCGTCTCCGCCCGAGGTAATGGTGGAGAAGCTCCTGCAACACTTCGGAGCTCGTCACCACCGGGGATGCCGCCCGCGGGATAGCCAAAATGATCGCCCGGCAGGGAGCCGTGAGTGGGTGGGGTGTGCCCGCTGCGTAGATCGGGATATTGGCGTCGATGAAGACCGAGCCCACTACCCTTCCCGAACCCCGGGGTCATGGACCGCGTCGAGGCGTCGGTTCAATTCTTCCGGGTCTCGCGGCACTTCCTCTTCTATCGAACAAAGGCGGAGGGCGGCAGCCAGTCTTTCCCCCAGCTCGATCTCTTCCAGTTCTTGCTCGATGCGCCTCCTGAAGAAGGCCGACACTGAGTCTCCGCTTTCGGCAAGCACCTTCTCCAGCATCTTCCGATGCTTCTCGTCGAGCCGTACCTCTATCCGTGAACCGACCCGTACACTCATGGTCAGCATGGTACGGCAACGAACGGTGGCGCGCTACCGGACAGAATCAGTCTTGACTTGCCGCACGCCACTCCCCGCCCTTTCCCCCCCGCTTCTCGAGGAGCCGCACACCCTCAATCCGCATCCCCCGATCGACCGCCTTGCACATGTCGTAGACGGTGAGCGCCGCCACGCTCACCGCTGTGAGCGCTTCCATCTCCACCCCCGTCTTGCCCGTCGTCCTGACGGTGGCGGTGATGCGCAGGCGGTCCTTCGCCACTGCCTCAAGGTCCACGGTGACGCCCGTTATCGCCAGCGGGTGGCACATCGGGATGAGCTCGCTGGTGCGCTTCGCAGCCATCACGCCCGCCACTCTTGCGACCGCCAGCACGTCGCCTTTCGGCAGTCCCCCCTCCTCGATCAGCGCGAGCGTCTCCGGCTTCATGGTGACGAACGCCTCGGCCACCGCCTCTCGGTCGGACTCGGCTTTCGACGAGACATCTACCATCCGGGCCGCCCCCCTGGCATCGATATGTGTCAGCTCGTGGCGCTCACCCCTCGGCATTTGTTCGCCCCCACATCCAGGTCTCGTACAGGTACACCGCGCCGTAGGCCAACGTCCCCACGGCAAGGCCCCCCGCCACGCCGAACCAGTGGGAAACCCAGGTGTCAGTCGCGATGATCCCGATCCCCGAACCGGCGAGAAAGGATAGGAACGCCGCCCGGCGCCGTTCGACTTCGAACTGCTGCCGCAACGGATGCTTCACGTCGGCCACGCCCCGAGTATAGAGGACAGGGGACAGGGGACAGGGGACAGGGGACAGGCGACTCCGATGCCCCGACACTCCGATACCCCGACGCCGTCGCCGCTCCGCGGCTCCGCCTGTACGCTACTCTCGATGTCCCTCGACTCCCTCCCTTTCCGGCACGTCCTCCCCCGCACGAGCGAGCTCTCTCCCGCCGGGCGGTTGAGCATCGGCGGCTGCGATGTGCGCGAGCTGGCGGACCGCTACGGCACGCCCCTCTACGTTTTCGATGAGGCCGACTTCCGGGCCACCTGCAGGGAGTTCCGGACCGAGTTCGAAGGCCGCTGGCCGTCGGTCAAGGTCATCTACGCCGCCAAGGCTTTCCTTTGCAAAGCGCTCGCCCGAATGCTGGCTGAAGAGGGACTCGGCATGGATGTCGTCAGCGGCGGCGAGCTGGCGGTCGCCCGCGCTGCCCTCTTCCCGTCGGGCCAGCTCTACTTCCACGGCAACAACAAGCTCCCGAGCGAACTGGAGTCCGCTCTCGACCACGGTGGCATCGGTCACGTCGTTGTCGACAACTTCTACGAACTCGAAACCCTCGATCGCATCGCGGTGCGTAAGGGTGTCCGCCAGCCGATCCTCCTGCGGGTCTCGCCGAACGTCGACCCACACACACACGTCAAGACCACCACCGGAGTTCTCGATAGCAAATTCGGATTCGCGATCGCCACCGGCGACGCCGAGCGGGCCGTCCGCCTCGCCATGGAAGCGTCACACCTCGACCTCCGCGGCCTCCATGTGCACCTTGGGTCACCCATCTTCGAAGTGGAGCCCTACGCCGAGGCCACCGCGGTGATCTGCTCCTTCGCCAGCCAGGTCGCCGATACCCACAACTTCCAGTTCCGCGAATACAGTCCGGGCGGCGGGTTCGCGCTCGCCTACACCCGCGACCAGCACGCCCCTTCGATTGCGACCTACGCCGAGACGCTTGCCACCAGCCTCCGGGCAGGCCTCGAACGCCACCACCTGCCCGAGCCCTCGCTCCACATCGAGCCCGGGCGCGCACTCGTCGGCCGGGCGATGGTCGCGCTCTACACCGTCGGCGCTCGCAAGGAGATCCCGGGCGTCCGAACGTACGTCTCCGTCGACGGCGGCATGGCGGACAACATTCGTCCGGCGATCTACGGCTCGAAGTACGAAGCGCTCGCCGCCGACCGCCCCCTCGCGGCGCCCGAAGAGACGGTGACCCTCGCCGGCAAGTACTGCGAGAGCGGCGACATCCTGATCCGCGACGCCGAGGTGCCGCACCTCCTGCCCGGGGAGCTCGTCGCCCTCCCGGCCAGCGGCGCCTACAACCTGGCCATGAGCAGCAACTACAACATGGCCCTTCGCCCGGCGGTCGTCGCTGTTAGTGGGGGAAAGGCGCGCATCATCGTCCGCCGCGAAACGGTCGAAGACCTCATGGCCCGCGACCTTTAGACCAGGGCCGGGCTGCTGCTACGCGTCCCGTTCGACGTCCCCCTCCAGGAGCGCGTCCCGGGCCCCGAGTTCGGCGCCCATCAGGCGAAGCTCCCGGCTGAAGCGAGTCGTCCGCTCAGCGACCCCCGCCATGTACATCCGGCCCTCGGTCACCTTGACCCACAGCCGTCGCCGCGGCACGTAAAAGGTAATCGCGAGGCCCACCAGCGCCATCCCGACGGCCACCCAGATGAAGGTCCCGCCGGGGTCGCGCTTCACGCTCACGCCGCTCGCCTCGACCCGCCCCTCGAACGCGTAGGTGTACCCGCTGCTCGTTGTCACCGGCTTGCCGGGTTCCAACGCCAGGTTCTCGGCGTCCACGCCCGTCACGAAGAGGTACGGCGAGCCCGACCGGTCGACCGGCATCTGGGCGGTCGCGCTCCCATCCGCCGAGACCGACCCCGGCATGTCGCCAATGCGAAGCGCCGGGATTGCCTGCGCCCCAACGAACTCAACGCGATAGTCCCCGAACGAGAGGACATCCCCCGGCTTCATCTCGACCGCGCCCCTCCCGTCGCCGCTGATGCCGATGTGCAACTGCCCGTCGATCACGCGCCACGCCGCCACGTACGCCAATAGATCGGTCGACCCCACCGAAGCAGGGAAGACCAGCGACGACAGCGCGACGTCATCTTCGCGCCCCGGACTCGCCCCCGGGTCGGTGTCCATCTGGGGCAACGCCTGGTCGAACAGGACAGCCCCGGCCGTGTTCGAGACCCGCATCATGGGCACGGCGGTCGTCTGGCTGTCGAAGTCGAGCACGTCGTGGTAGACCACGCGCCCCGCGGGGTCGGTGATCCGCAGCCGGGCGATGTCGTCGAAGAAGGCCGCCTGGTGGACGCGGTAGCCGAAGGCGTGGCAGGGATCGTTCACGCTGGTCTGACAGGTCACTACCTGGTCTCCCCGGCGCACTTCGATCTGGGTATGGAAGTCGACGATGTTGCCCGCGGCGTCCCTCCCCCGTACGGCATCCACGACGCGCACGAAGAGCTGGTTGGGACCAGGGGTATCGAAGACCGGCGCGGCCGGGGTGCCCTCCGCGATCACGTAGGTCCGGTCGAAGCCCCCGAAGCGGGTCAGCAACGCCCCCACCAACAACATGAGCAGCGCCAGGTGGCTGAGGAACGTCCCGTACTGGCTCCAGGCGAATCGCTCCGCGAAGACCTGCGAACCCCCGTCGCCTTTGGCGGTGCGCTCGACGCGGTAGTGCCTGCGCCGCAACAGTCCCTCGACGGCTTCGACGCCGCCGGCGTGCGAGAAGCTCGCGCGGTGGTGAGCCGTAGCGAAATAGGCGTCGCCCACCTGCTTCACCGGCTGCTGCACGCTCCGCCACGTCGGTCGGAAGCGGCTCACGGCGCACACCGTGACCGACACGATGATCACCGCCCAGAGGCCGTTGAACCAGGCGGTATGGAACACGTCGAACAGCCCAAGGCCGTCCATCGTGTCTGTCAGCGCACCGTAGTCCTGTCGTTTCAGCTCCAGCCACGCCGAGCGCGCGGCCGGGTTGCCCCGCATCGGCCCCGGCACCTGTGGGAACACGACCCCGAGGAGCCCTGCGAAGGCCGCCGTCCCCACGAGGACGAGGGCGAACTTCACGTTCGTCAGCAGGTTCCAGACCGACCGCAGCGGGTCGAGACCGCCGGGACGGAGCGTGGGGCTCGCGTGTTGGGCTGTCGCCGCCACTACGAGAGGTACTCCTGTTCGAGCTTCGCGAGGTCGTCAGCCGAGACCCGGCCGACCAAGATCTTCACGATCACGCCGTCGGGCGACAGGAGGAAGCTGACGGGCAGCCCTCGTCCCACCCGGTACGCCTCGGAGACGCCGCCCGAACGGTCAAGGACGATGGGATACGTCACCCCAAATTCCGAAGCGAAAGCCTGCGCCTCGCCAGCCCCTTCCTGCTGGTTCACACCGAGCACCACGAGCTTGCTCGCCTTCGTCCGTTCGTAGAGTGCCTGGAGGTCCGGCGCCTCGCCGCGGCACGGCCCGCACCAACTCGCCCAGAAGTTCAGCAGGACGTACTTCCCGCGGTAATCCGTAAGGCTCGAGGTCGCTCCGTCCGGGGCCGCCAGCCGGAAGTTCGGGGCCGTCCGGCCTTGCTCGGCCGCCGGCGCCCTTCCCGTCGAGTTCTGGCCCAGGGCCAACTCGGTGATCCCGAGCCCAGCCTCGCCCGCGGCTCCGCTGTCGTCTCGGAACTCGAAGAACCAGGTAGCGAGCCCGACGACCAGGATGACGATCGCCGCCACGCCCAGCGTCGAACCGGCACCCGAATACTCGCGCCTTCTCTGTGGCCGTTCGTCAGGGATTTCGTCGTCCATCGAACCCAAACCGCGATTACCAACCGTACCACCGCCGCCGGAACCCGTCCGCCCGGTATCGCGCCACCTTTTCAGGCGTCGTTGATGGCTTCCCACGCGGCTTTCTCCACCGCCGCCGCCGGTTTCGATGCGTCGAGCCGCAGCCACGTCCCCGGCGCCGAGGCGGATATCAACCGTAGGTAGCCTTCGCGCACGCGGCGGTGGAACTCCACCGCCTCTAACCCGGTCCGGATCGCCTCGTCCTCGCCGGCCTTGCGCTTCAGCCCGGCCGCCGGGTCGATGTCGAGGTAGATCGTCAGGTTCGGCTCCAGCCCACCGGTGGCCGCGGCGTTCGCCGCCCGCAGAGCGCCCAGGTCGAGTCCCCGCGCATAGCCCTGGTAGGCGTAGGTGCTGGCAACGAACCGATCGCAAAGCACGATGGCCCCGCGCTCGAGGGCCGGCCGGATCACCTCTTCCACGAGCTGGGCCCGCGCCGCGACGAACGCGAACGCTTCGGCCCAAGGGGCGAGATGCTCGCGCAGCAAGGTCCGGACGATCTCCCCCACCCTGGTGCCTCCCGGCTCGCGGGTGAGCACGACATCACGACCGGCGCCCCGCAGGCGCTTCGCGAGGGCCGCGGACAGGGTGCTCTTCCCCGCCCCGTCGCCCCCTTCGAAGACGATGAACCTGCCCCGCCTCTCGCCCGCGGTCACCGTTCGAACGACGGGCCGCCCGTGAACGGCAGGATTTTCACCCGCCGGTACGGCTCCTTGCCCGAACTCTTGGAATCCAGGTTGTAGCGGGTGACGATCTGGTGCTGCACCCGGCGGACGTAGCTGTTCGCAGGTGCCAGCTCGATCGGCCGGCCGTCCTCCATCACCTTCGCGATGGCGTCTTCGGTCTCCCGAAAGACCTCGACCATCGGGTCGCGACGCACCGCCCGCTCGCCCCGGAACTGCAGCAGCACCTGCTCCATCTGGTAGGCCGTGTTGCTCTTCACCACGTAGATCGGGATCGATCGCTCTTCCGCCTCGCGTACCGCCTGCGGCTTTCGCCGGTAGTACGTCCGCAGAGTCACCAGGGCGTCGGCCTCGCGCAAGTCCGGCACCAGTTCGACCGGGATACCGGTTGTCCGCATAGCCTGTTCGAGCCGGCTGCGCGAAACGCCGAACGGGTAGAGCTTGACGGTCCGCTCGTTGGCCTCGCCGGGCTCCCGGCTTCGGGGCAGACGCTCCTCCCGGTCGTGGCGCGAACCGCCGTTCCGCCGCCGGTTGCTGACTCCGATCTCCCAGCCGCCAGCGCCGTCGCCAAAGGGCCGCAGCCGCAACGGCTCGCCCTCCTCCTCGTCGTCGCGCACATGCTCGATCCGCCCGCCCGGACCCAACTGGCGGACCTCCGGAGGCGAGGCGTACCCCCGCAGCATTGCATCGACAGCAGCCGCGACATCGGCGTGCAAGGCCACTCGCTGCCAGCTCTGGATCTCCACGACGATGTCGAAGGTGGGCGGCGCCTTACGCTCCAGGATCGACTTCTGCGTCCCTCGCCGCCGCGCCTCTTCGTCGCCCAGGGTCACCGACTGGATCCCGCCGATGAGGTCGGCCAGCGTCGGGTTCAACATGAGGTTCTCGAGCGACGTGCCGTGAGCCGTGCCCACGAGCTGGACTCCTCGCTCGGCGATCGTCCGGGCGGCCCCTGCCTCGAGCTCTGTGCCGATCTCGTCGATCACGATCACTTCCGGCATGTGGTTCTCGACCGCCTCGATCATCACCGCGTGCTGGAGCGGAGGTGTGGGCACCTGCATACGGCGCGCCCCGCCGATCGCCGGGTGGGGAATGTCGCCGTCGCCGCCGATCTCGTTCGAAGTGTCGACGATGACCACGCGCTTGTTGGCATCGTCGGCCAGCACGCGGGCGACCTCGCGGAGCATGGTCGTCTTCCCGACTCCCGGCCGCCCCAGGAGCAGCACACTCTTCCCGACGAGGATGAGGTCTTCGATGACTCGGATGGTCCCGTACACCGCCCGCCCGACCCGGCAGGTCAGGCCGACGATCTTTCCCCGCCTGTTGCGAATGCACGAGATCCGGTGCAGGGTCCGCTCGATGCCCGCCCGGTTGTCGGCCCCGAATTCCCCGATGTGGTCGATGACGTACTGCAGGTCGGCTTCGCTGACCTCAGTGCGGCTGAGGACCACCTCTCTGCCGGGGTAGCGGGCCTCCGGCAGGCGGCCGAGGTCCATCACCACTTCCAGCAGGTCGACGCGGCGTTCCGGCTCCTCCAGCGCTTCGGCGATTTGCGGCGGCAGCGCCTCGATCAGCAGGTCGAGGTCGTCCGTGACGATCTGTTCGGGCGTGAGCGGGTCGTTCGGTTGCGGGTCAGCCACGGGTCACTGCGGTAGCGCCAACGATTCGGCAGGCACCGCTACAGCCTCCTTCAACGGGTTCAGTGCCGCCAGCCGCCGGGCACACATCAATCTCACTCCCAGTGCAGTGTAGCCACGCGCTGCGGCGTTGTGTTCGAGGTCGCCCTGGTAGTCAGCCAGGACGAGCGTGCCGTGGCGCCCCGCTTGGGATTCGACGAGGTCGAGCGCGGCGTCGGCGAGGCCTTCCCCGCCACCGTCGACCAGGAGGTTCGCCTCGCGTTCGCTGCTACCTATCCACGCCACAAGGGCGCCGTCACGCTCGGCTACGAACTCTCGCTCGCAGTCGTAGGAATCCAGTACGGCCCGCCAGTCCTGCTGGGTCGGCGCTTCGTGGCGCCGCACGTGTTCCGGGACCACCCGGCAGTAAAGCCGAAAGACGCCGTGCCTGTCGGCCCTGGTAGCCGGTCGAAAGACAGATTCGGCCCCCGGCGCGGCGCGGTGCGGGACGGCGTACAGGCGCTCCAGCCGGTAGGCGAGGAATCCGGCGCGCCGCACCGCGGTGGCGTGTGGTGAGCCCTCCGCACAGCGAACGTAGAGCGTCCGCCCTCCGCGCCTCGCCGCCTCCCCTGCCGCGCCGCTGAGTAGCGCCGTCACGACTTCGTCGTCCTTGTCGCGCACGAGCCGCAGCGATACCGCCTCCCAGGCGGCGCCTCCCGCGAGTTCGCGTGCGACCACCACGCCTCGGTAGCTCAGCCCGCGTTTGACCCCGAGCACCGCGGTCCGCGGCATGCGGGGGAGGTGCGTCAACCCGGTCGCCGCCAGGCCGGAACGCATCAAGAGGCTCTCGCCGGAACGGGTCGCCACGACCTCCGTGCCGAGCCGGTGAAGCTGGGGCCAGAGGGTTGCCGCGTCGATCGGGCTCAGGGGGTCGGCCCGGAGTTCGCTCACGGCGTTGCTCCGTTGCGACTCTTCGGCCTCCCCATCGTCAGGAAGAGCGCGTGCAGCCTGTTGTCTCGGGTGAGCTCGGGGTGGAACGAGGTCGCCAGGAGGTTGCCTTCGCGGGCAGCCACGACGGTGCCGTCGGCGAGCGTGGCGATCGCTTCGGCTGGCGCCCGCACCGTCTCGATCAGCGGCGCGCGGATGAACACCGCCCGGAACGGGCCACCCGCGAGCCCGGTCACCGCTAGGTCCGCTTCGAAGCTGTCGACCTGCCGCCCGAACGCGTTGCGCCGTACGGAGATGTCCATTGTCTCGATGCCAGGGCGGTCGAGCTGATCCACTTCTTTCGCGAGCAGGATAGCGCCGGCGCAGGTGCCCCACACCGGCTTACCGCTGGCGCAGAAGTCACGAAGGGGCTGCTGGAACCCGTTGCTGAGGATCAGCCGCGATATCGTGGTGCTTTCGCCCCCCGGGATGATGAGCGCGTCGATCCCGGCGAGCTGGCCTACCTTCCGGATTTCGCGCACGCGGTGGCCCATCGCCTCCAGCATCTCGCGGTGCTCGCGGAAGTCCCCCTGCAGGGCCAGTACGCCGACTGTCATCGGCTCAAAGGTCTGCTGAGTTGTCATTGCGACCGCGCGCTCGCCCGCGGTGCCCCGGCGCGGCGAAGAGACGCTCGTATTCTCGGCCATGGACCCGGTATCACCAGCGGCTGAATCCCGATTCGATATGCCTCAATTGTAGCCCATCGAAGCCGGCGGCTGATGCTTAGCGCTGCTGCCGGGCGGCTCGTCCCGAATGCGACGACAGGTGTCGCGTTCAGTCCTACACTTGCCCACTGCACGCGCCGGAAGCCCTGCGCGCAGCCCCTTTCTCTGGAGGCCACCGATGGCCACCTGGGCCCAGTTCGAACAGTCGGCACCCGCGATCGCCGCAGCCGGCAGAAAGCTGATCTACCAGTTCGGGGTCGGCCTCGGGTATCTCGCGACCGTCCGCCAGGATGGCGGACCCCGCCTCCACCCCTTCTGCCCGGTCGTCCACGGCGGTGGCCTCTACGGCCTTATCGGCCCATCGCTCAAACGCCGCGACCTGCTCCGCGATGGCCGCTATGCCATCCACACCTGTAACCCAAAGGACGTCGACGACGAGTTCTACGTCACCGGCACCGCCCGCCGGATCAAGGACGCGGAGACTATCGCGGGAGTGCGCGCGACCTACCTCTCGACCGGCGCGACAAGCAGTGATGACGAGTTCATCTTCGAGTTCGACATCGAGCGTTGCCTGCTCGCCACCTACAAGACTCGTCCGTCCTGGCCGCCCAAGTATTCGAAGTGGGCGGCAAGCTAGCTCGGGAGCCGACTAAGCCGGGGAAAGGAAGCCCCATGGCCACCTGGGCCCAGTTCGCACGGTCGGCGCCCGAAATGGCGGAGGCTGGCAGGAAGCTGATCTACCAGCTCGGCGACGGCTTCGGCTTCCTGGCTACCGTTCGGAAAGATGGCGGCCCCCGCCTCCATCCCTTCTGCCCGATTATCACCGGGGGCGGGCTCTACGGGCTGATCGGCCCATCGCCCAAGCGCTACGACCTCCTCCGGGACGGCCGCTACGCCATCCATTCGATGCCGCCGAAAGACGTCGACGACGAGTTCTACGTCACTGGCGCCAGCCGCAGGATCGAAGACGAGGGCACCATCCGGGCCGCGCGCGCTGCCTACGAGGCCACCGGCGGGTCGACGAGCGACGACGACTGGCTGTTCGAGTTCGACATCGAACGCGCCCTGCTCGCCACCTACGAACCGAGGCCGTCGTGGCCCCCCGAGTATCGAAAGTGGGCGGCGAGGTAGCACTTCGCCAACTTAGAACGCCGGAAGATCGAGATGACCCGAAGCTCCCCTCTCCCACCGCAGTGGGAGAGGGGCAGGGGGTGAGGGCGGGTGCCGCCAGCGAGCGACATGTCGATCAAACTAAATTGGACTGGCACTAGTTCGAAAGGGAGACCGCCGATGTCCACCTGGGGAGAATTCGCCCGATCAGAACCCGATCTCGCGGCGGCCGGAGAGCGGCTCCTGCGCGGCCACGGCGGCGTCGCTTTCCTCGCCACCACGCGCCGCGATGGCTCGCCCCAGCTCCACCCCGTGATGCCCTACATCGTCGATGGAGGGCTCTATGTCTTCGTCGTCCGGATGTCGACCAAGTACGGCGACCTGCTCCGCGATGGGCGCTATGCCCTCCACGCCCTCCCTGGAGACGTTAACAGCGAGGAGTTCCTCGTCCGGGGACCGGCATCGCGGATCGAGGATGCCGGTCTCGCTGCGAGCGTGGCCGAGGCCCGAGGCGGGCACATTTACGACTTCGAGACCCTCTTCGAGCTCGGCGTGACGACCTGCCTGCGCACCACCTGGGAGCGCTGGGGCCAACCCGATACCTGGCCCTCGTACACCCGCTGGAAAGCCCCTGGCTGATCGACGGTCCCCCAGCGGCTAGGCCCGAACCGCTGTCCCCCCGTCCCCTCTCCCCTGTTACCTCCGCTGGCCGCTTCCGCCGGAACGGATAGATCAGCTGCCCCCACATCCCATCCGGGACCTGGTCGCCGAGGATGCCGAAGAGCGCCGGCTGGCGGTCGCGCGGCATGTAGAGCGTCCCAAACAGGGCGTCGACCCACGGGAACATCCCCGCGAAGTTGCGGTCGAGCCCTTCCTGCTCTGTCGTGTGGTGCCAGCGATGGCAAACCGGACTCGAAATCACGTAGCGCAAAGGCCCAAACGACCAGGGCACGTTCGCGTGCAGACCGATTGCGTAGAGGGTCAGTAGCGGCACGTAGGCGGCGAGCATCGTCGGGCTGTAGCCGAGGAGGATGAGGGGCAGTGCCTGCGCCAGCCGTTGTCCCATCTCGTTCAACGGGTGCACCCGCACCGACGATAGCCAGTCCACCTGCGTCGACGAATGGTGCACGGCGTGGTAGCGCCAGAGCAACCCGAGGCGGTGGAACGCCCGGTGCGACCAGTAGCTGATGACATCGAGCAGCACCAGCATCTCGACCGCCTGCAGCCACACCGGCTGCGCTGAGATCACCGTGTCGCGGTTCATGAACTGCCGGATCGACTCTTTGTTCAGCGGTACCCCCGCCGCCGCCGCGAACGCCACCACCAGCAGGACGACGCCCACGAAGGCCAGCGGCTTGCTGATGATCGGGTCGAAGAAGAACCAGCCGAGATCGGTCTTGACCCCGCGCCGCCAGCGCCGCTGCCCGCGCACCCCCGGCCAGAAGCGCTCGACCAGGCCAAAGAGCACAAACAGTGCGACCAGCCCCACCAGCAGTCCGATCAGCTTTTCCGTCACGGTTGGTGCCTCCCTTTGCGCCGAGCCGGCCGCGTCAGTGTAGCGCCCGACGCAAGCTCGCCTCGCTCCTCCGTAAAGCATCGGTAAGCCGGTCGCGGGTCTAGGGGTTCTCGCCGCCCTCGACTGGACCGTCCTGCCGGCCCCGCCCACCCCTTCGCCCCCGCCGCCTTCGCCCTTCCCCCGGTAGGCCCGGCGTCGGCCCTTCCAGAGGGGGTTGCGAGCGTTGGAAGATGCGCCCCTCTGGCAGGTTCGCGGGTGGCGCGGGACGCCTCGGCTGTGGAGCCTGAGCCTGTTCTGGCCGCGCGCCTCGCCGCGCACCCGTGCCAGGAAGGTCAGGCCGGGGCTGCTCGACGGGTGCCGGGCGCGGCCGGGACTGGCGCCTCTGGCCCGCGCCCGGGAGGCGTCCGCGGCCGGTACCCGGGGTCGCCGGGTACTGCACCTCGCGCGCAATCCAGTCGTCCTCAGCGGGGGGCATGGCCGCCAGCTCGGCCGCTCGCAGGTCATCTTCGGTCGCCTCTATCATTCCCTGGGCGATGGCCTCGGCCCGGCTGATGCTCGGTGGCGGCTCCCCGCTCTTGCTTTGCGGGTCCCAGCGGACGACCAGGCCGAGGTCCCGGTCCGGCACGTCAACGCGCTGCCCATCGACCACCAGCGTCACCGCCCGCTGGAGGATGTTCACCGCCACCACCCGGCCCTCGCCCGTCGGCGTGCTGCAGCGCTGACCGAGCTTCGGCAAGGACTGCCGCATCTCCTTGTAGCCTTCCTCCTCGTAGGAGAGGCAGCACAGCAGCCGTCCGCAGAGGCCGCTGATCTTCTGGGGGTTGAGCGGCAATTCCTGCTCTTTGGCCATCCGGATCGAGATCGAAGGGAACGTCGTCAGCCAGTTCGAACAGCAGAGTTCCCGCCCGCACACGCCATAACCCCCGGCCAACTTCGCCCGGTCTCGCGGCCCCACCTGGCGCATGTCGACCTTGACGCCGAAGCGCTCGGAGCTGCGCCGCACGAAATCGCGGTAGTCGAGACGTTCCTCGCTGGCGAACGCGAAGGTCAGGCGTCGCCCGTCGAGGGTGTAGTCGGCGGCGTCGATCCGGCCGAGAAACCCGGCATCCTCGGCCAGCCTGCGCGCCTCCGGCAGGATCTCGTCGGCCTGCGTTCGCAGGTGGTCCAGGCGCACGATGTCGCTCTCCGTTGCCAGCCTCAGGATCGGCTTGAGTTCTTCGCGCCCCAGTTCGTTCACCACCACCTGGTCGGGGGCGATCACCACCTTGCCGATCTCCGGTCCGCGCACCGTCTCGACGACGACGTACTCGCCGACTTCGAGGCGCATGCCCGCGGTGTGGAAGTAAAAGATCTTGCCGGCGTTGCGAAAACGGATGCCGGCGATCCGTGGACGGTCATCGGGCATGGGTAGCGGGTTCTTCCTCGCTGTCTGGGGCCAGTGTAAGGCGGGGGAAGCTCAGGAGCATGAGCTCGAACGCCGCCCGTGCCATCACCTGCGCCTGCAGGTCTGCTCGCGCCAGTTCGGTCGCTCGCAGCGCCTCCACGATGCCCCGCGCTTCGTCTTTGCGCTCGCTCCCGCTCGCTGCGCTCGCCTGCAACTGCTGCTCCCAGAAGGCCTCCCAGGCATCGAGCTCGGCCGCGACGACGTTGCGGTCGCGCCGCCAGCGCTCTGCGAGGTCTGATGCGTAGGCGAACCGCTGCGTCGTCGACTCGCCCGCCACCCGCGCGCAGCGTTCGAGCAGCCGCCCACGGTCGCCCATCAGGCCGGGGCTCGATGCGAAAGCGATCGCCCGTCCCGGCCGGCCGCGGCTCTCCGCCGCTGCTTCCGCCGCCAGCTTCGGGGCAACGCCACGCGCCACAAGCCCCGACTCGATCTCCGCGCGCGGCACCGGCCGGACGTCGATTCGCCGGCACCGGCTCAGGACGGTCTCGATGATCGCCTCCGGTGCGGCGGTGATCAGGGCGAACACCGTGTGCCCCGGCGGCTCTTCCAGCGTCTTCAGGATCGTGTGCGAAGCTTCCCGCCCGAGATGATCAGCGGGGTCGATCAGGATCGCCCGGTAGTTCGCTTCGAACGGGTAACGCGCCACCAGCTCGATCAACCCGCGCACCTGGCAGATGCGGATGTCGCGCGAGCCAGGGTGGGGCGCGTGGGCGCTTTCGCCCGCCCGCGGCTTGCACAACGTATCCCCCGGCCCAAGCTCGATCACGTCCGGATGCCTTCGCTCGGCAATGAGCCGGCAACTCCGGCAAACCCCGCAGGGCAGCGGTGAGTCATTCGGGCTCGCTGTGCCGTCCTCGAACCCCGCCATCGGCGGGCCCTGTCCCCTGTCCCCTGTCCCCTGTCCCCTCGCCTCGCAGTTCAGCATCCGGGCGTACTCCAGCGCGAGCGGCGCCCGGCCAGTCCCCTCTGGGCCCGCGAGCAGCAGCGCGTGCGGCGGGTCGTCGCTCAGCGCGAGCGTGCGCAATTCCCGCCGTATCGCCTCGTGTCCGATGATGCCGTCCACGCCGCTCAGGGTAGCAGGCGGGCGGGGTAGCTATTGGCTATTGGCTATTGGCCGTTGGCCGTTGGTCAGGAAGTGGTTCGGCGCCGCAGCGCGCGGTCAGCCAGCCCAGCGCACGGCGAACAGCCGCACAGGGTCGTCGAACCCCTTGAGCGCGGCCTGCCCCCGGTCTTCGAAGAGAAAATCCTTGCCCGCGACGAGTTGCCGCACCACGTCCGAAACGACGATCTCGTCCGCTCCAGCCTGGCCGCAGAGGCGTGACGCCAGCTGGACGACCGTCCCGAAGAGGTCGTCGTCCTCCGCGACCGGCTCTCCGGCGTTCAACCCGATGCGCACGTGCCGCGCCCCATCGCCCTCCACACGTTGCTGCGCGATCCCCCTCTGGATCGCGCAGGCGGCCTCGATGGCCTGGGCCGCTGAAGGGAACGACGCCATGACCCCGTCGCCGGTGTGCTTCACCTCACGCCCCCGGTGCTCCTTGAGGGCTGCCCGCACTACGGTGTTGTGAGCCCGCACAAGCTCCTGGGCCCGCCGGTCGCCCATCGCTTGCGTGAGGGGAGTCGAGCCCACAATGTCGGTGAACAGCACGGTGAGCGGCGCTTCCCCCTGTGGGATGCGGGATGTGCGCCGCGCCGGCCTCGTCGTGGCTCGGCCGGGGGCGCACTCGCGCAGGAACGGGATGATGTGCTCGTCTGCTCTCTGCACAATGGTGTCGGGATCCGGGACGTGGCGGTTGCCTTCGAACGTGATCAGCCGCGCACGAGCGATGCCAGCGGCAATCCCGAGCCCTTCTTCGTACGGGACCACGCGATCGCCTCGCACATGGTAGACCAGCGTCGGCGCTTTGATGAGCGCGAGCCGGTCGCGGACGTCCACCTGAGTTGCGGTCACCAGGATCGCGATTGCGTCCTCGGCCGTAGCGCCTAGCTGCTGGCCAGCGCGAAACGCCTCCCGTTGCTCTTCGGCCGCGCCCGGCATGAAGAGGTTCTCAAGCGTCTCGGAAGCGAACCCCCAGTTGGCACGGATGAGTCCGATGATCTGGTCTTTCATCCCACCCATGAGGCGAGATCCGAGGGCGTAGGTCCCGCCCAGCACCAGCGCAGTCACACGGCGAGGATGCTTCGCGGCGTAGGCGATCGAGATCGGACCGCCTTCCGAGATGCCCCACAGGGCAAACGTTCTGAGCTTGAGGTGCTCCACCACGGCTTCGAGGTCCCGCACTCGCGATTCGAGGGAGTAGTCGCTTAAGCCGCGGTCAGAGAGTCCGGTCCCGCGCTTATCGTACTGAACAGCAGTGAACTCCCGTCCGAACGCCTCCATCCGTCGATCGGTCAAGGAGGAAATGGGCCATTCGACGTGAGTGATCCAGCCCGGGACATACACGACTGGCGGTCCGCTGCCCCAAATCTTGTATGCGATACGGACGCCATCGGAAGTGCGGCAGAAGCCGATCTGCTGCTCCATGCCGGGACTATACATCAGCCTTCGAGGGGCTTTCGCGGTCGAGGACCCCGACACTCTGACACCCCGACACCCCGATACTCCGACACCGTCGCCCCCTCGCCCCCTCGCCTCGCGTGATACCCTGTCCGGCACGAACGGGATTCGACTCCACAGGAAGCCACCCCCATGAAGGTCGTCGTCGACCACAAGCTCTGTCTCAAGAGCGGCCAGTGCACCTACCTCCACCCGGAGGTCTTCAAGGAAGGCCCCGACGGCTACCCTGTCCCCCTCGTCGAGACCCTGGAGGGCGAGCTCCTCGAAGGCGCCGAGGATGCCGCCGAGATCTGCCCCAGCGGCGCGCTCGCCCTCGTCGAAGCCGCCAGCGAGAAGGAATAACGCACATGCAGGCCCCATCGATCTTCAGCGAAGAAATGACCGTCAACCCCTACCCGGCCTATCAGGCGATGCGAGACCAGACGCCGGTACACTCCGCCTCGTTCGGCCCGGGCCAGGGCCTGCGCGGAGCCTGGATCCTCATGCGGCACGACGACGTCTACGGCGCCCTGCGCGACCACGAGACGTTCGCTTCGGGCTTCCCCGCTGGTGGCGGCCCCGGCGGCGTGAGCATGGTGCTCATCAACGACGACCCGCCCCGCCACACGCGCTTCCGCAAGCTCGTGAACAAGGCCTTCACCCCCCGCCGCATCGCCGAGCTCGAGCCCTGGATCACGGGAGTTGCCGACGAGCTGCTCGCAGAGGTGGGCCCCGGCGAAACCGACGTGGTGTCGAACTACACGATCCCGCTGCCGGTGAAGGTGATCGCGCGGCTGCTTGGCATCCCGGGCGAGGAGTACCGCACCTTCAAGAGCTGGACCGATTCGGTCCTGAACTTCGACAGCGGTGGTCCGGACCGGATGCAGAAGGTGTTCGAGATGGTGACCTACTTCGGCAAGATGGCTGCCGCCCGCCGCGAGCACGGCGCCGAAGACCTGATCACCGCCCTCGTCGAAGCTGAGGTCGAGGGCGAGGCCCTGCAGGACTCGGAGGTGCTCGGATTCTGCATCCTGCTCCTCATCGCGGGGAACGAGACGACGACGAACCTGATGGGAAACATGCTCAACGTCCTCGCGGAACGGCCGGCGCTCTGGGCGCAACTTCGGGACGACCGCAGCCTCGTCCCTATCGTCATCGAAGAAACGCTCCGCTTCGAAAGCCCTGTCCAATTCCTCTTCCGGCGGACGACGCGCGACACCGAGGTCTCAGGCGTCACGATCCCGGAAGGCCAAAGCGTCCTCCCCTTCGTCGGCGCGGCGAACCGCGATCCCTCCGAGTTCCCCGACCCGGACGAGTTCCGGCTGGACCGCGACCTCCACAACCACGTCGCCTTCGGGATGGGGATCCACTACTGTCTCGGCTCGCCGCTGGCCCGAGCCGAAGCACGGATCACGCTCAACGCCTTCCTTGACCGCTTCGATCGCCTCGAGCCCGGTTCTACGCCCGGCCTTCGCCAGACCGGCTCGCCCATCATCTACGGTTTCCGCGAACTGCCCCTCACGCTCGGGGCCTGAGTCCGGCTGCGGTTCGTGCCCCGCTCGGGTCGGGGCTGCTACCCGCCAGCCGCCGGTTGGCTGCTCAGTTCGCCCTGGCGTCGCCGCGCGACCGCCTCGTCTTCGCCCACGAGCGCGCTCGCCTTCGCAGCCTGCTCCGTCTCGTAGGTCATCCGGTAGAGGTTCGCGTACGTCCCATTCCTCGCCAGCAACTCGTCGTGCGACCCGATCTCGACCACCTGGCCGCGCTCCAGCACGACGATCCGATCCGCTTCACGGATGGTCGAAAGCCGGTGGGCGATGACGAACGACGTGCGGTTCTTCAGCAGCTCGCGCAGCGCCCGCTGGATGATCACCTCGGTCTGCGTGTCGACGTAGGCCGTCGCTTCATCGAGGACGAGGATGCGCGGTGATGCCAGGATCGCCCTCGCGAAGCTGATCAACTGCCGCTGGCCCACCGAAAGGTTCTGGCCGCGCTGCTGGAGCACGGTGTCGTACTTGGTCTCCAGGCGGTTGATGAACTCGTGAGCGCCGACCGCCTTCGCAGCCGATTCCACCGCCTCTTGCGTCGCGTCGGGCCGGCCATAGGCAATGTTCTCGCGGATCGTCCCGCTGAACAGGTACGGGTTCTGCAGCACGACGCCCATGTGCCGCGTCAGCGATCGCCGCTTCACGTCGCGGATGTCGTGCCCATCGATTCGGATAGCGCCCTCTGTCACCTCGTACCCGCGGCTCACGAGCGACGTGATCGTCGTCTTGCCGGCGCCCGTGGGCCCCACGAAGGCGATCGTCTCACCTGGCTTCACGTGCAGGTCGATGTCCTGGAGGATCGGCACGCCCTCGATGTAGTGGAAGAAGACGTGGTCGAAATCCACCCTGCCCTCGACCGTCTCGAGCTCGAGCGCGTCGGCCTTGTCCTGGATACGAGGCTGGGTGTCGAGGACCTCGAAGATCCGCTCGCCACCGGCCATCGCCCGCTGGAGCATCGTGTACTGGAGGACTAGGTCGCGGATCGGGTCGAAGAAGCGGCCCACGTAGAGTGTGAAGGTTGTCAGCACCAGGAACAGGGTCGGGAGGTCGATGCCCTCGCCGTTCAGGGCCCTCAGCCCGCCGACGATGATGACCGCGCAGGTGGCGATGGCCACGGCCAGCTCGATGATGGGCATGATCGCCGCGCTGAGCAGGCCCGCCCAGATGTTCGCGTTGCGGTTCTCCTGGTTCAGGCGGTCGAAGCGCTTGATGTTCTCGTCTTCCCGGGACATCGACTGCACCGCGCGCACGCCCGAGACGTTCTCGGCGAGCGTCCCATACAGCTGGCTCACTTTGATCCGGACGTTCACGAACGCCGCCTTCGCGTGTCGCGCCCAGAACGCCATGATCAGCACGAGCGGCGGCACAATCGCGAACGTCACCAGCGCCAGTTGCCAGTCGATCGAGAGCAGCACGCCCACGACGATTCCGAGCCCTACGAAGTCGGCCGCGAAGGTGAGCGACCCGCTCGTCAGGAGCTCCTGCATGACCGTGACGTCGCTCGTCAGGCGGCTGATCATCCGCCCGACTTCCATCTCGTCGTAGAAGCTCAGGGAAAGCCCCTGCATGTGGTCGTACATCTCGGTGCGCAGTTGCAGGAGGAGGCGGTTGCCCATCCAGTTGGTGGTGAGCTGTTGGAGGAGTGCAGCCAGCCAGCTGACGACCGCCAGCCCGGCCATCACCGCCAGGAGGATGCCGATCGTCCGTTCTTCCCCTTCCACGCCGGCCTTGACGCAGTAGCCGATGAGCAGCGGCTGCGAGAAGCTCGAGCCCGCCGAAACCACCATGCAGATGAAGGCGACCGTTGCCTGGAATTTGTAGGGCTTCAGGTACGGGATGAGCCTGCGGACGACCTTCGCGTCGTACACCTTCCCCAGGTACTCGTCGTCCCAGCCATCGACGCCGCGGTTGCGGCCGCCCGGGCCGTTCCCCTGGCCGCCGATGCCTGTGCTCCAACCGCCGGCCCCCGCGCCGCCACCCCAGGCGCCCACCTAGGACTCGCTCCCGGGTCGCTTCAGCGTCACCGCGGCCCCGGACTGGCTGCTCAATTCCCACCCCCCGCGGCTGTTGCGGGCTCAAATGCGGGTTTGGTCGCCCCGTTTCGACCGGGAGCAACGACGTGGCCGAGCGCCTCTTCCTGGTCCTTGAGCTCCAGGTCGAAGATCCGCCGGTAAAGGCCGTCCTGCTCCAACAGCTCCGCGTGCTTGCCGCGCTGAATCACCCGGCCTCGCTGGAGCACGACGATCTCGTCGGCCCTCATCACCGTCCTCAGCCTCTGGGCGATGACGAACGTTGTCCGCCCCTTCATCAGCTCCTGTAACGCCTGCTGTATCAGGTACTCGGTCTGCGAATCAACGCTCGCCGTGGAGTCGTCGAAGATCAGGATCTTCGGGTCCAACAGCAGTGTGCGGGCGATCGCCACCCGCTGCTTCTGGCCGCCGGAAAGCGTGACCCCGCGCTCCCCCACCCATTCGTCGTACCCGTACGGCAGGCTCATGATGAAGTCGTGGATGCGGGCCGCCTTCGCCGCTCGCTCGACTTCTTCCTGCGTAGCTTCCGGCTTGCCGTAGGCGATGTTCTCGCGGATCGTCCCGATGAACAGGAAGACGTCTTGCTGCACTATCCCGATGTTTCGCCGGAGCGACTCCAGGGTCAGATCGCGCAGATCGGTGCCGTCGATGGTGATTCGCCCGGCCGTGACGTCGTAGAAGCGAGGGATCAGGTTCACGATCGTCGACTTTCCGCTGCCCGTAGGCCCCAGGAGCGCGATCACCTGCCCCGGTTTGGCATCGATGTCGACCTCGGAGAGCACGGCACTCACGTTGTCGTAGCCGAAGCTCACGCGGTCGAACTTGACGTGGCCCGTGACGTTGTCCAGGGCCACCGCATCGGGCTTCTCTTTGACGGCGGACTGGGCGTCGATGAGCTCGAACACCCGCTCGGCGGAACTGACCGTGCGCGCCACGATCGTGATGACGAACCCCACGCTGCGGACAGGCAGAGTCAGCAGCCCGAGCCAGAGGGTGAAGGTAAGCAGGTCGGGGGCCGTCAGTTCGCCCCGCGAAATCAGCAGCGAACCAACGCCGACCGTTGCCGCCGTCTGCATCATGGCCATGCCCTGCATCAGCGGCTGGTGCCAGGCCATCTGCCGCGACTGGGTGTAGTTGAGGTCGGCCTGGCTCTTCGATGAGTTGAAGAACTTCCTGCTCTCGAACTCCTCCCGGCTGAACGCTTTCACGACGCGGATTCCGGTCAGGCTCTCCTCGGCAATCTGGGTCATTTCCGCCTGGTTCTGTTGGATTTGCATCCACAACGGGCGCATCCGTCCGCTTACCACCGCCGACCGGTAGGCGAGGATGGGCAACGTCACGATGCTCACCAGCGCCAGTTGCCAGTTGATGACGAACATCCCAACCACCGAGATGGCCAGGATGAGAGCCACGTACGCGAGCCGCAGCGCACCCATATTAATGAAGATCCGAATGTTCTCCACGTCCTGCGTCGCCCGCGACATGATCTGCCCGGTTTGCACCTTGTCGTGGTAGGCGTAACTCAGCCGCTGAAGGTTGTCGTAGACCGCGTTGCGGATGTCGTAGGCCACTCGTTGCCCGACCGATTCGCCGATGTACTGCTGGCCGAAGGAAGCCAGCCCTCGCCCGACGGCGAAAGCGACGATGGCCAACGACCCGAAGACCAGGAGGCTCTCGTTGCCGTCCAGTCCAACGATCTTGTGCTTTTCGTTGTACACCGGCGCCAGGCCGAAGTTGATGGCGTAGCGCACCAGCAACGGGCTGACCATTACGAACGCGCCGGCCCCCAGGACGCACACAGCCGCCAGCGCAAGCTGCCAGCGGTACGGCCTGATGTAGGGAAGCAGACGCACGAGGTAGCGCAAGGGAATCGTCTCTCCGGCCCTGAGGCTAGCACACCTTAACGCAAAGGTGAAGTTGTTGTCCCGCTAACGAGCGTCCTCGATCTTCGCCCACAGCGACGCCATCCCCTGTCGGCTGCCCACCGTCCCCTGTAAGATCCGCCTCCTGATGAGCGGCTCTCCGTTCCGAATCTTCCACAGCAAGGTCGTCTCGTTCGACCGCTGCCGCAAGCAGTACTGGTATCGCTACCTGAGTGGCTTCGACCAGCCCCATCCGCCCGCGACCCCTGAAGGGATCATCGGGTCCGGGGTCCATCGCGCGATGAAGACCCTTTGCGACACCGGCGAGCCCGAGGACGGCGCACGCGAGCTCGATGTCTATCTGCGCATGCCGTCCCACGCGATCGCCGGGCCCGGCACCGAGGCCCATACCACCGCCTTCCAGCTGTTCGCGCGGGGCTGCGAAGTCCACGCCTCGATAGCAAGCGACGACCGCTGGGCCGAACTCGACACCTGGCTTCGCCCGGGTGGCGGCGATGTCACGATCTCCGCCCGCATCGACCGCGCCGATCGGCTCGTCGATGGCGCCTGGCAGATCATCGATTGGAAGACCGGCCGAATCGACATGCCCGACCCAACCGACGCCCAGCTCGACATCGGCCACCTCGCCGTTCGCACCATGCGCCAGCTCCCCCGCGAGGCCCCCGTCACAGCGATCGCCTGGAACCTTCGCACCGGTCAACGCCGCGTCCGCGCCCTCACCCGCGACGATGCTGCCGCCACCGTCCACCGCCTCGAACGCGTTGCCGCCCGGATGCAGTCCACCTCCGACTTCACCGCAACGCCGAGCACCGCCTGCCGCTTCTGTGAATGGCGCGACCGCTGCCCTGACGCCGCCTACGTGGAAAGTGGAGAATACGACTGGCTCGCCGATGACCCGGCCGGCGAACCAGACCTGGAGGACGAAACAACATGACCGACGCCCATCCAATCCCCACCGAAGACGAGGTCCGGACCTGGTTCGACCGCCACTCGAACTGGGGCCGTTGGGGACCCGACGACAACGCCGGCACGGTTAACCTCATCACCCCGGCCAAACGGCGCGAAGCCGCCGCCCTTGTGCGAGATGGCCGCGCGGTGTCGCTCGCCTATCCTCTTAACACCATCGGCGGCCCCGGCAACTGGAACCCTGCCCAGCACTTCCTCCGCATCCGCCCGGAAGCTTCCGCCGACTACATCGGCCTCGTCTTCCACGGCTACGCCCACACCCACATCGACGCCCTCTGCCACATCTTCTGGCAGGGCAAGATGTGGAACGGCAAGTCGAACACCGACGTGACCTCGCTGGGAGCCCGCTCCGGCGCGGTCGACGCCTGGAGCGGCGGCATCACCACCCGCGGCGTCCTCGTCGACATCCCCGCCCTGCGCGGCGTCGATCACGTCGCCGTCGACCAACCCGTGCGCGGCTGGGAGATCGAAGCCGCCGCCGAGCGCGAGGGCCTCGAACTGCGCAGTGGCGACGCGGTCATTGTCTTTAGCGGGCGCCAGTCGTACTTCGCCGCCAACCCGGCCAGCGTTCCCGGCATCCCGCCCTATCCCGGCCTCCACGCCGATTGCATCCCCGTCCTTCATCGCCACGACGCCGCCCTGCTCTGCTGGGACCAGATGGATGCCCGCCCCTCGGGCTACCGCCTGTTCGAAGAGCCCCCGGCGCCGGGCGGCCCGGTGCACGTCTTCGCCATCGTCTACCTCGGCCTGCCGTTGCTCGACAACGCCCGCCTCGAACCGCTCGCCGAAACCTGCCGCGAGCTCAAGCGCTGGGAGTTCCTCCTCACCGTAAATCCGCTCAACGTCCGCGGCGGCACCGGCTCGCCGGTGAACCCGATCGCTATCTTCTAGCCGAACCTTCCCACCATCACGCGAAGAAACGGGAGCGACAGTGACCACCTGCACCATCACCGTGACCCTGCAATCAATAACTCACTCCGGCGACGACATCGGGGACGATTGGAGCTACGGGCTCACGGAAAAGGGTCCGGGTGGAGCCCCGGAAATTGATTGGTCCGTGCCTGAGGAGTCGGACCGGGGGCAGCCTGGCGTCAATCAGCTGGGCGGACCGATCACGTGGACGATATACCGGGAGTGCAACGGCGGCCTCTTCGACCTGTCGTTCGAAGCTCACGCCACCGAGCACGATCCGTTCCTTGACGACAAGGGGCACAACCCTAAGACGATGACTCTCTCCTGCTTGACCGACCGCTCCCGTGATGAATTCGACATCGAAGTACCGGTGCACGAACAGCTTGGTGGCACCAACCGCGTCAAGTTCCACATCAAGCTTGATGTGCGATGTGTGCCCTAGCACCGTCGCGCGCGACGCGAACGTCGGAGGCCCCAGCGTTGCCCCCGAGCCAGAGTCGATCGCGCAGGAAGTTCGCTTTTTGGCCCTCAGCAGGGTTCGATCGTCGCCGTCAGCCCGAAACCTTCGAGCCGCCCCCGATAGTGCTCCGCCGCCTCCCTCGGGCAGGTGATCACGATCGCCTGGCCGTGCTCGTGAGCCTCCAGCATGATCTCCGCGGCCCGCTCGGCACTCAGCGAAGGCACCGACTTGAGCAGCGAACGCACGACGTGGTCCATCGAGTTGTGGTCGTCGTTGTGCAACACCACTCGATACGGCGGGATGAGCCGCTTGAGCGTCTCTTCGCGGGTCTCCGTTCCAGGCAGGGCCGGGCTCGTCATCGGATGCTCAATAGCTTAGCCGCTGTTCGCCCGTCCCCAAACAGCGGGTTACACTCGCCTCACTTCACCTCGGGGTTCCCTCAATGACCACCGAAACGCTTGTCCGGGACCACACGATTCCACTCAACGGCCTCCGTTTCCACTACCTCGAGCGCGGCGATCCAGCCGCCCAGGCCCTCGTCCTGCTCCACGGATTCACCAGCCACTCCCGATCCTGGGACACCTTCGCCACTGCCATGTGCGAACGCTACCGCGTGCTCGCCCTCGACCAGCGCGGCCACGGCGAGAGCGAATGGGCCGCCGACTACGCCCCCGAGCGCCGCGTCGAAGACATGGAAGCGTTCGTTGCCGCCCTTGGCCTCGACCGCTTCGTCCTCCTCGGCCTTTCGATGGGAGGGCGCGCCGCCTTCATGTACGCCGCGAAGAACCCGGCGAAGCTCGAACGCCTGGTCATCGTCGACATCGCCCCCGAGATCATGCCTGCCGGCGGCCAGCGCATCCAGGCAGGGATCCGCATGAACGACCTCTTCGACGACCCCGAAGAGGCCGTGGCCGCCGCCCGCGCCGCCAATCCGCGCCCGCCCGAAGCCGAGCTCCGCCATCGCGTGCTCAACAACCTCGTCCAGCGCCCCGACAGCAAATGGACCTTCCGCTACGACATCGCCCTGCGCTCGCCCGACAGGCCCCTGCTCTCACCGGCCGACCCGACCCCTATCTGGGAGTCGCTGCGCAGCATCACCTGCCCGACGTTGCTCGTGCGCGGCGCCGAAAGCGACCTCCTCAGCCGCGACCTGGCCGCCCGGATGGTCGCCACCATCCCCAACTGCCGCCTCGTCGAAGTACCGGACGCCGGCCACTCCGTACCGCTCGACAACCCGCCCGGCTTCCTCGCCGCGGTGCGGACCTTCCTCTAAGAACGGGCCGGTCCACGACCCCTTCTCCCGCGCACGGGAGAAGGGGCAGGGGATGAGGGCCGCGCACGGGAGAAGGGGCAGGGGATGAGGGCTCCCTCGAGTCGACGGCTCACTCCGACCCGACAAGCTCCTTCACGTTCTCTCGCGCTTCTTCCGGAT
>JBGPOS010000057.1:0-26686 GCA_041488155.1 Tepidiformaceae bacterium | reverse complement strand
GTCATGAAGTGCGACTTCTGCGCCGACATGATGCGTTCGGGGACCCTGCCGTACTGCGTCCAGGCATGTCCGAACCGTGCTCTCTACTACGGGGACTTCGAGGAAGACATTGCGACGAATGGCCGAGACGTTGTCGTCGTTTCGAGGTTCCTCTCCGAGAACCACGCCTACCGGCAGCGAGAGGACCTCGGGACGAAGCCGCGGGTCTGGTACATCCCGGGTAGCGGCGAGTCGGTAGGACGAGAGGTGACGACGAAGGGGCGGCTTGCGACCAGGTGGCCCTGGATGGAGCGAGTGGAGGGAGCCCGCACGTGGAAGAGGTGACGAGCCGGCGGGGACGCCTCGAACGCACCGCCATGGCGCCAATCTTGAAGACCACATGGCGCTATTGGGCCTGGGTGACCTTCCTCGTCGCGATCATTGCCTGGGGCGCATATGCGTACAGCGTTCAGTTGCGCGAAGGCCTCATCGTGACCGGAATGCGCGACCGCATCTCGTGGGGCCTGTACATCGTCACCTTCGTCTTCTTCATCGGCATTAGTCACGCCGGCACCCTCATCTCGGCAATCCTGAGGACGACCCAGGCGAAATGGCGGACGCCCGTCACCCGGATGGCCGAATTCATCACGGTCGTGGCGCTCTTCTGCGGCGCGATGTTTGTGCTTGTGGACCTGGGCCGGCCCGACAGGGCGCTCAACGTCGTGACGCACGGGCGGTGGCAGTCGCCCATAATCTGGGACCTCACCTCCATCACGACTTACCTGACGGCCAGCATCGTCTACCTGGGCCTCCCCATGGTCCCCGACCTCGCCCTCTTCCGTGATCGACTCGCGGCGCAAGGACCTCGCTGGCGAGTGTGGGTCTACCGCGTTGGAGCCGTCGGCTGGCACGGGGACGCCTCGCAGAAACGCTCATTGGGAACAGCGATCTTCATTCTGATGATCATCATTATCCCGATAGCAGTGTCGGTACATACGGTCGTTTCATGGATCTTCGCGATGACACTGCGCGTGCCGTGGAATAGTACCATATTCGGAGCATTCTTCGTGGCCGGCGCGATCTATTCCGGTATTGCCACCCTGATCATCATCATGTACATCCTCCGGAAGGTGTACCACCTGGAGGAGTACATCACGGAGAAGCATTTTGTCTACCTCGGTGTCATGCTGGCCGCGTTCTCAGCGATCATGATGTACGGCAACATCTCTGAGTACGTCACGACAGGCTACAAACTTCAAGAAGGCGAAGAATTTCAGTTCCGGCAACTGTTCCTCGATGAGTTCGCTGGCTTCTACTGGTACTACTTCGTAGGCGGCCTCGTGCTTCCTGGACTAATTGTGCTCGTTCCGTGGACGAGGTCTATCGCGGGCGTCGTTGTGGCAGCGGTGCTGGCAGCGGCGGCAATGTGGGTGGAGCGCTACTTCATCGTTGTTGCCGGGCTGCGCGTTCCTTTGCTGTCGTATGACCCATCGAACTATGCGCCCACGTGGGTCGAACTCTCGATCGTGGCAGCCGGGTTCGCGCTGTTCGCGCTGCTCATCACAGTCTTCTCGAAGATCTTCCCGATTATCTCGGTCTGGGAGGTCGCCGAGGGGTTCGAACCTGCGGACGAATTCGAATCAATAGCCGCGCCCCTGGCTCCCCAGCCGGTGGGAGGTGGCCAGTGAACACGTTCCGTGAGAGAAGGGAGACCCTCTCGATTCCACGGCTCGCGGTCATCTTTGCGGCTATCGCCCTCCTCTTCGGCGTGGTTGGCGCGGCGCAAGCAGGATCTGCCAAAGCGGACCGGCCCCTGCCCCAGCAGCCAGCCGGACTGGGCCTCCCAACGACGATTCGCGTGGTGCTGCGCTCATCCGCCGACGGCAAACCCGTGGCGCACACGCCTGTGGTCTTTCATACCGATGCAACCTTCGCCGGTGTAGTCGACGAGATAGAACTGGGCCGGGCAAACACCAACGCCGACGGCGTCGCCATGGTCACCTTCGAGCCGCACATTGCGGGCGACCACGAAGTGCGCGTGGACTTCGAAGACGTCGGCCGAAAGGTGAACCTTGGGAAGGTGACGGTCTCCGTGGCGGGGAATTCGCAGCTCACCCGCTCGACGGCAGGAATCCTAATCCCCGGGTTGAATGTCTGGTTGCTCGTGGCCCTGATTGCGGCCGTCTGGTCGATCTTGCTCTGCGTGGCCTTCTGCGTGATCGCCATCGCCCGCGGTGGAGACACAAGTCAGGCCCTCGGCAGATCCCTCGGCCGAACGCCCGAGCCGGCGGTCAATTCGTCTCCATCGGACGCCGGAGGTTCGTCATGAACGCGTGGAGGTTCGTTCAGTCCGAGTTCAGGCTGTTTCGCTCGCGCGGCGCGCAGGCGATTATCCCGACGGTACTGACGATCGTCGTGAGTGGCCTCTCGCTGACCCTGATCGCGGTCATCATCTCGCGAAGCCCCTACACCCACAGCAACCTTTCGCCAGGCGGGTACGACCGCACCGACATCATCCGCGTCGGCGAAACGCATCCGTTCGCTGGGATGCCGTTGATCAACCCGAGTCTCGCCCAAACCGGCAACGACGTTTCCGACGGCCGGCTCCTGTTCATGCAATACGGCTGTGCAGCGTGCCACGGTCTCGATGGGCGGGGACAGGCGGTTGGGCCAAACCTCCGAAACGCCACCCCCGAGAAGATCATCCAACAGGCTCGGAAGGGCAAGGGGACGATGCCGGCCTTCCCTCCCGAGATCCTCTCTGACGCAGACCTCGCCCGAATCATCGCGTTTCTGACATCGACGGCGAAGCCATGAGTGTGAGCAGGGGGTGTGGCGTGCCGTTGAAATCGTGGACTGCCTGTCGGACCGCTCTCTGGGCTGCAGTCGGGGCGGTGGCACTCCTAACCGGATTCGCGGCAGGAATCGGGGGCGTCGCGCGTGCCGGAGGGGTAACAATCGAGGACGGTTCGACGGACGGAAGCAACACGTTCACCCCGAACGTCGTCACGATCTCCGTTGGCGACTCTGTGACCTTCACCTGGGTGGACGGCGCCCATGACGCGCGAGACGCTCAGTCGGGAGCGATCTACCTGCCCCTGTCGACCGGCCCAAACAGCAAAACAACAACGTTCGGCACGCCGGGCACCTACTACTTCTTCTGCTCAATTCACGCCAAGGCCACCGACGCAACTGACGCGAACATCGCATCGAACACCAGGCAGGTCGGCAAGATCATCGTGCTCGGTGCCCCGGTGCCTACGCCTGTCGCGACCGCTGCGCCCACGACTACTGCTCCTCCCCCGACCGGGACGACTTCGGCGCCGGCCACTCCGCCCGCCAGCCCGGGCGCACAACCTTCGCCGTCGAGCCCCGCCACCGCTATAGCCCAGGCGCCTTCGGTGACTGCCACCCCGGCCGGAGTCCCGTTCGAAGCCGCGATTAGCGTCTCCATCGCACCGGCAGGGCCCGCGACCGGGGCAGGGCTCACCGAGGAGGCGTCGAGCGATCCGTTACCGCGCTGGCTGGAGGCGGTGGCCATATTTGGGGTCATTGCCGCCGTAGCGCTGACCATCATGGTTCGATCCATTCGCAAGGTATGAGCGTTTGAAGCGAACCGGAACCCGTGGACAGAGGAGGGAACCGAAGAACGAATACAACGACCAACCCTCGAGCCAGCGGCAACGAACAGCGGAGGCCAGCCGCGCCGGTTATGGGGCCACCGCAAGCAGACTGGAGGAACCGCAGTTGATAAGAACACTCGCTATACCCTGGAGGATTGGGCTGGCTTCCGTCCTCCTGGCGATCATTGGGCTCGTCGCCGCCATCCCATGGGCCTGGTCGGCGATGGCCGCGAACGCGACGGTCGGTGTCGGAGCACCCGGAGGCCTGGCCGTCTTCACGCCCAACGTCATCAACATCTCCGTGGGCGACTCCGTGACCTTCAACTGGGTCGACGGAGTCCATGACGCCAAGAACGCCGTGACCGGCGACACGTACCTGCCGCTCTCGACCGGGCCGGCGAGCCAGACGACAACATTCACAACGCCTGGGACCTATTACTTCTATTGCACGGTCCACGCCAAGGCCTCCGACGCCACGGAAGCGAACATCGCGTCCAACGCCAAGCAGGTCGGCAAGATCGTTGTTACCGCCGCCGCCAGCCCGACGCCCACCAGCACCACACCGACCACCACGGCGACGCCGACAGCAACGCCAAAGCCCGCCACAACTCCGGTGGTCCCGCCGCCTCTGACGGTCGTCATGCCCGCCGACTACTTCAATCCTGTCGGGCTTGTTGTGAACCTCGGCGACACCGTGACGTTCAAGAACACCGACACCGATCTGCACACCGTCGTGAGCGTTCCGGGCAACTCCCCTGTGCCGATCAACCTCACGGTGAAGTCGGGAGAGTCGGCCACGTTCACGTTCAACACCCCAGGCCTCTACTGGTACTACTGCAACGCCCACGCCACCTGGGATTCGGCGAGCGGCCAGGTCAAAGGGAATGACACGGTCGACGACCCGCGCGAGCCGATGGAGGGCTTCATCCTTGTCAAAGGGCCAGTTGCTGCGGCGCCCTCTGCGGCCACCGTGACCATGCCCGGCGACAGCTTCGTGCCCTTCGTCACGACCGTTCAGGCCGGATCTGAGGTGACATTCAAGAACACCGACACTGATTTGCACACGATCATCAGCGTACCGGGCAACTCGGCTGCGCCGATCAACCTGACCGCAAAGGCAGGCGAGTCTGCCAGGTTCACGTTCACGGCCCCGGGTCTCTACTGGTACTTCTGCAACGCCCACGCCACGTGGGATCCGGCAACTGGCCAGGTCGAGGGGAATACCAGTGTCGACAACCCGCGCGAGCCGATGATGGGCGTGGTCGCGGTCGTGTCACCGCCGCCGGCTCCGCCAGTCACGCCCCCACCGGCGACCCCGCCCCGGCCCCCTTCCACGGGCAACGGGCTGAGCGCTGGCGAAGGCACCATACCGATCTGGCTCCTCGGCTCTAGCTTCTTGCTGGCCGGGATCGCCGCCATTGCCGCCGCGAAGAGGCGCCTGCGCTAGTGCAGCGCCGACTCAGGAACCGGGGTAGAGAGCGGATTCGGCTCCCTACCCCGGTTCTCTTCGGATATCAAGATGAAATTCGTGTGGACAAGGGGACTGGGAGAACGGGGGAGCGCCATGGGGTATAACCGCCTCTGCCCCGGGGTCGCCCTTCTCCGAGGTTCCACTCTTCGATCGGCGTTCGACGACACACCAACCGCTCGGTATCAGCTTCGGTGTGCGCCATGCTGACCAGACCCCGAACCGAATCCCGTCCTCTCCGCCTGTCGTTTCGGTGGAGCGACCGCCGACTCGCAATGACGGCGCCAACCTGGCCGGCCACTGTGGTGCGCCACCTCTGGCGCGGCCTGATTTCCCTGAAGCTCGCCCTGGCGATCATCCTCGCGCTTGCGATCCTCACGGTCGCCGGTACGAGCATCGAACAGATGCCGCCAAGCCTGGCCAGCAACCACATCGCACGTGTTCAGTGGCTGGCAAGCGCTCACGAGCGTTATGGGCCGCTGACCTCGTTCATGGACCGGCTCTCCCTGTTTGACATTTTCCACTCGTTCGCCCTTCGGTTGCTCCTCGCACTCCTCGCCGTCAGCCTCGCCGCCTGCACCATCCATCGATGGCCCCGTGTCTGGTCGTCGGTGTTTCACACCCCGGTGCGCCCCGACGACGCTTTGTTCGAAGACTCCCGCCACGTCGTCCTCCTCACCACCAGTCTCCCGCCTGTCGCGACCATCGAGCAGATCAATCGCCAGTTTTCGGCCATGCGCTTCCGCGTCAGGACGGCGAACGAGGAAGCGACCGCGTTCATGCTCGGAGAGCGCCGCCGGTTCAGTCAGCTGGGAACGTTGGCGGTCCACGCCGGTCTGCTTCTCGTCCTCGCAGGTGTCCTCGTTGGCCGGATCTGGGGGTTTCAGAATCCGGCGTTCATCATTTCCGAGGGTGACTCGAGCCAGCTCGGACTGGGAACAGGCATCGCTGTCCGGTTGAATCAATTCTCCGATCAGTACTATCCCGACGGGAGGCCTCGCGACTTCCAAAGCAATGTCACTGTGTTCGACAACGGCCGCGAGGCAGGGGTTGGGACGATCCGGGTAAATACCCCTCTTCGATACAAGGGTGTCGCCTTCCACCAATCGTTCTGGGGTGAGTCCGCGATCGTGAGCATCGCCGATCCGGGCGGGATTACGGTGTTCCAGGGGAGCGTGCCATTGGCCTGGCACGAGCCTGGCAGCGAAAGTCCACTGGGGAGTGTCCAGCTTCCGGGCGACCTCGGAACGGTCTCTGTCATCGGCCCGGGGAGCGGCACCGAACCTGCTTCGGTTCCCGCGGGCGAGATCCGCATCGAGCTCTATCGCAACGGCCAGCTCGTTGACGCCCCGAGCAGTCTGGCGCAGGGCCAGCCGGCCGAAGTCGCCGGGCTCACATTCACCTTCCTCCGCGAGAGCCGCTACGTGGGATTCAAGGTTGTGAAGGACCCCGGAATGCTGATCGTCTGGATCGCCGCGGGCTTAATGATTCTTGGCCTGGTCGTCGCGTTCTTTCTTCCCCCGCAGCGCTTCTGGGTGCGATGCGCTCCCAGGTTGGATGGCATCACCGAGGTGCGCATCGCGGTGCAATCTCGACGACACCCATCCCTGAACGGAGGACTCACGGGAATCAGCAAGACGGTTGCGATCGCCCTCGGAGACATCGGGTCCAGCGGCGACGGCAGGAACGGAAGCGCTCATGCCTGAGCAGCTCTCACAGTTCTCGCTCACGGTGGCGTTGGCTACCCTAACGATTTCTCTCGGTCTCTACGTCCTCAACATCGCCGGCATCCGCCTGGCGCCGGCGCTGATGAGGCTGAGTGTACCGGTGAGTCCTCAGTTGGTCGCGTCGGGCTCCCTTACGACAGCCGAGCGATACGCCACGCTCCTGGCCACGAACTCGTTCCTCTTCCTCTCAGCGGCACTTGTGGCGCGCGCTGTGGCAAGCCACCACGCGCCCTTCGCGAGCATGTTCGAGTTCTCGCTCGCATTCAGTTGGGGAGCTGTTGCCCTATTCCTCTGCTTCGCATGGCGCTATCAGGCGAGGATCCTGGCGCTGTTCGTGCTGCCGGTGGCCTTGGGGCTACTCGTCTATGCGTCAACGCTTCCAGGCGATCTCAAACCACTCGTTCCAGCGCTCCAGAATGACCTGCTGCTCTCGGTACATGTGGCCTGCGCCGTAATCGCCTACGGAGCGTTCACCGTCGCGTTCGCCGCCGGCGTCCTTTGCCTCCTGCAATACAGAGACAACGTCAACTGGCTCCCACCTCACCTGAAGCTCGATGACATCGGATACCGGGCCGTCATGGTCGGTTTCCCGGTGCTGGCGCTCACGATCCTGCTCGGTTCGGTGTGGGCGGAAACGGCCTGGGGAACCTATTGGTCGTGGGACCCGAAGGAGACCGCCTCGCTCGCCACATGGCTGATATACGGCGGCTACCTCCATGCCCGTGTGATGCGCGGCTGGCGCGGCCAGCGCAGCGCCCTCCTGCTGATCGGCGGGTTCGCCGCCACGCTCTTCACCTACTACGGGAACCTCTTCTTCGGCGGGATGCACGGTTATGCCTGACAGCCAGCCGCGCGCGCGCGTCGAAACTTCGCCACCACTCCTACGCTCCGAGACAGATACGTCGCGGGCCGACACTGAGCGGGCCAAGAGCGAGACCTCAGCCGGCCCGTGCGGCGGCCGCGCCGGCCTGGCCCGAAACATCTTTACGGCGATCGCCCTGGCAATCGCCATCTCGGCGATGGTCTGGTTCTTCGCGCGGCCCAGCGGTCCGCCGGCGAGTCAGTCGGTCACACTCACTGCCGGGGCCTCCGGCCCGGCCCCGCGCGTCGGCAAGGAGGCCCCGGACTTCTCCGGCGTTGACCTCGACGGCAATCCACTCGAGTTGAGCCAGCTCCGCGGACATCCTGTCTGGCTCGCGTTCGGAGCTACGTGGTGTCCGCCGTGCCGCGCCGAGGCCCCCGACCTCGAAGCGGCTTATGAACAATACAAGGACAGCGGCCTCATTATCGTTGCTGTCGACGTGGGCGAGGATGCCGACACAATCCGGAACTACGTCGCGCGCACGGGTCTGACCTACCCATTCGCAGCCGACTCGGCCACAGAAATCGCCGCACAGTACCGCGTCACGGGCCTACCCACACACTTCTTCGTTGACGCCAATGGTCTCCTCCGAGACATGCGCATCGGCAGCGTGGGCAAGAAGACGATCGACGAGAAAATCGCCACCATCCTCCCACCGTAGCGAAGGCCGAACCCCGGCGGTTCCGGGCCAGGCTATCCTGGTGCTTACCGTCCACCATCATCTCGGTCAAGACGACGGCGGATAGCTCAGCGCCCGACCGTGAACCCTAACGTTTTCGATCCCCTGCGAAGGGCTCGTTCGCCCACCACCCCTTTGTGTTGCTCTCGCCGACTGAACAACACGCGACTCGGGTCGACTTTCGCGGCACGATCGTGTCACCATCCGGGCGGCGATCGTTGTTGAAGTCGCCGCGGGACCCGACGGTCAGCTCTCGCCTCTCGCTGCCAATTCTCCCGACAAGACGCCAACAGCCCACACGTATCCGTCGGGATCCTCGACCATCACTTCTCGCCAGCCGTGCGCCTTGGTGGCGGCCGGTCGCAGTATTGGCGCGCCCACCGCCCTCGCGCGCCCCTCGACCTCATCAGGATCGAGACCGAGCAGTCGTAGCTCAGCCCCCAACCCGCGATGATCACCCTTTTGGAGTGGACCGTACCAGGGGTGCCCCTCGTAAGTGTGGTCGGCGTGCAGCATCAACTCGAGATTCGCGACCCGAACGGCAGCGAAGTCCGGGTCTGCATAATGCACGGTCGCGCTCAGGACGTCGCGATAGAACGGCACGGCCATATCGATGTCTCGCACGAGGAGATTGACCGTAAACCCGGGAAGCAGCTGGCCGTAAACGTCGCTGGGGATAAACGCCGACCTCTGCGCGTCGGTTCGCTTCTTCATTCGGCTCCCCCATCCTGCAACCGAGCCGCCGGTCCATCGGCACTCTTCCGGCCGGTGACGTTCTCACCACTGGCGAATCCAGCATACATGCCACCCGTAACGAGAATTCGGCCCCGGCGAACCACATGCCACGATGTCCCGATCGTGTCACGTCAGAGAACCGACTGCGGGGCGGCGCGGCACCGACGGACCGTCTAAGGGTCTGGATCTTCGGGAGTGTCCTCCCACCTTCCGGTGACTGCACTCCAGCGCCGGTCGCATCCTATTGGATAGTCGTATTGGTCGGGGTAGCGCGCGACGCCTTTCTCTATGAACTCGAGGGCCTGATCGATAACGCGGCGGTCCGCCGCCGCATCATCCGGCTCAGGGGGTGGGATTGGGCAGCCCCAGTCGATGATGACCGTCCGGGGCTCCTCGCCGAACACCGCCACGAACGGGACCAGAGGACACTGGGCAATGCGCGCTATTCGCGCGGCACCCAAGGCGAAGCCGCGCTCTCTGATTCCGACGAACGGCGGTCGATAGGCCGTCGATTTCTCCCAGTAGGCGTCCACGAGGGTGATCACAATGCCGCCCGGCCGCGCCAGCCTGGCCAGCATCGCATCCTGAACGCTTGGCGTCCGGTCGGGAGCGTCCGACCAGTTCGCGCCCTGCACCCAGAGATCAGGGACTTGGATCTGATAGTCGAGCGTCTCCGGTTCACCAAGAAACCTCGATCGGAGTCCGTAGTCCAGCTGCGCCGAGAGACGTCGCCTTAAGTCCGACGGTGAGAGCTTCCAGTGGGGCAGCTCCGATCCCACGAACGCTGCGTCCGCAGGGAGAACCTGGTGCCTGAAATACGACGGGGCTGAAGAGAAGTGACCGCCGGCGAGAACGAACGGCTGGCGAGAGGCGACGAGTTGATGAATCGGATCTGGATTCGACTCGTTCAGGGTCCAGTCAGCGAGAGACTCTCGGCGACTGCGCATTCGCCGCAGGTAGACCAAGTCGCGTCGTGGTCCCGCGAGGCGACGGCAGGCGCCTCGGAAGGCGGCCCATCCGACGGCGCCCGTCGCAGCAGTCGTTTCCAAGCGGGCCACGCGGCTCCCTCTGCCGGGGATCAGCCCATGCACGAGACCGACCAGATCGGCGACCGTCAGCGCAATTCTCGCCGGGAAGACCGAGGCGATCGGCACCACGACAAAGCGGTCGGTGAGGTAACGGAACCACGCCAGGACGCGAAGGTTCTCTTTCAACGAACCGATCCTAGAGGAGTGACCGAACGATGTGCCTATCACTTGCGTCGTTGGCCGTCTGCTCAAACTTGAATGACAGTTGCAGCCGGCCGGGTGAACAGAGTCTTTTCGCGAGGCGTCGAGCCGCGGTCAACGCGGGGTGTCACTCCGGGACACGGCAGTAGGCGGGCGATCGCAGATGCCTCAGGCTCGCCGTGGCGTCCTGGGGCC
Source organism: Tepidiformaceae bacterium (assembly GCA_041488155.1). GTDB lineage: Bacteria > Chloroflexota > Dehalococcoidia > Tepidiformales > Tepidiformaceae > JBGPOS01. The sequence continues at coordinate 16,189 of JBGPOS010000057.1, read as the reverse complement.
GCATTACCGGTTTTGCACTTTGCGCGGCTCGTCACGATCTGCGCATCGTGTTGCTTTCGGGACCGAGCAGAGCGTGCATGGACCCATGAACGCCACACACCTCCTCGCCGCCCTCCCGGACCCTTCCTACTGGCAGAACGCCCTCCACGCCTTCTTGGCCGAGAAGAAGCGCCGTTCCGGCTCCCGCCGAATCGCCGAGAACTACTCCCGGATGCTCCAGCACTTCTGCGTGGCAGGCTGCGCCACCTCGTCGGCCCAGGTGGACCACGGTGCGGGGCCCCGCAATCGGAGCCTCGCCTCGGGTCGCAGGCTGAAGGCTGCGAGTCCTTCGAGCGCTTCGTGCGCGAGATGGACCGGGGCGCTCTGCTCTTCCCTTCAGCGGACAGTGCGAACGACCGCTGGCGTCTCGGCACCTCTACACTTAGGGCAATTCGATCCCGAAGGAGGTCAGCCCGATGGCCCACAAGCGCTATTGCCACCAGTGCGGTGCGGAGGTGACCTGTAAAGAAGAACGCCGCCCGATCTCCGGTTCGTACAAGTGGGTGCTCCGCCTTTTCTGCCCCAAGTGCGGCCGCCAGCTAGCCAACATCTATGACGACGAGCTGGCGATCACAAAGACAAGGAAGGGGTAGGGGCTCAGGATCGACTACGGCTTCCAGTGAGGACCTAATCACGTGTCGCTGCCGACCCGCGTCGAAGTAAGGAAGCACTACCGGAACGACAAGGACTATCGGCGCGATGCTTTGGCGATGGAGAAGCGAGGCTGGCGTGTGGAACGGGCGTCGACCCGCCAAGTCCCACCCGGGTTCCTGCGACGGATCCTCATCGGAGCACGCAGCCGCGTCGAGCGCGATGTCCACTACCTTCGCGAAACCTGGGAAGTGTAGGAGGCGTTCGCCGAGTTGGCGCGCCGGCCGCAGGTCCACGTGCGCGCTCGAAGGAAGCAACCGATCGTTCGGGCCCGTTAGGAGTGGACGCCGATCACTCTATTCGAGGGCCAGTGTCGGAGGCGCCGCCCGCGCGCGGCCCGCGGCGTCCCAGGCAGCGACCATCTGGGCGCCCTGTTCGAGACCCATGGCGCGCTGCCCCTCGACGCCGAGGTGGCTACCGTCCGTGCCAAGCAGCGCCTTCCATCGGCTCGTCTGCATCAGTCGGTCACCGCCGAAGTAAGGGACATGCAGCTGGGAGCAGAGAGCGCTGAGCCCTTCGTGGACAGTCGCCCGTCGGCCACTGTCACGAGCGACCCCGCCCCAGCCGTACGACACGCATCGACGCCCCGTGCTCCCTATCACCACCAGCGCCACATCTTCGTGGACGACGATTCGGCGGATGCAGGCGCTGACCACTTCGAGCACCTGTTCCGGGCTGAAGTGGGGTTCGCCGCCCATTGTCCGCATACCGGCCAGGCGCAGCGCACGGAAGAGAAGGGTATTCGAGAACGGCGTGCCGGCGACCCGCTGACCGACCGGGCCGAGCTTGCGGCCCACGGGGCCAAGGCGCCGCTCGAGCCGCACGGGGACCGATTCGTAGACGTACCAGAAGGGCACGACGGTAAAGTAGACGAGGTTCGGCCGGTACTGCTCGAGCCAGCGGTCCACAAGGTCCGGAAGGTTCGGCCGGGGCCAGATCGGCCGCGCGATCGTCTCCTCCGGCTCGCCGACCGCCGCGGCCAGGACTGACTCGGCGATGCGCGGAGAGCGCAGTTGCTCGGGAACGTCGCGGATGTCGTCGTCGCTGGTCGCCAGGCGCAAGACTCGCATTGCGGCTTTATAGGGGACGCCGGCTGGCCCTGCAACCTCCCCCTCTCATGGCTCTCGCTCGGCCATGCTAGAGCGAGGGAAGCCCCTGCGGGCAGTCTGAGTTCTCGGTACGGTTCTCCGTAACCGAGGGGCCTCGTGGGTGTTTACCCACGCCTCTGCGAAATAGGCGGCCGCGGACGCGAGAACAATGTCGTATCAGGCCCTGGCACGAAGGCCCTGGCGGCGCTCCCGCCTGCGCTCGGCGCGCGTGGCGGGGCGGGCAGCAGTGGGTCGCTCGGAGCCGCGCCATGTCACGACCATGACCGCCGCCACGGCGAGCCAGAGCATCACCGCCGCCGCCTCGTGGGCGTTGCTCACTCCAAACTCGTCCGCCAGCGCCGGAGACCAATTTACGAGCAGCGTGGGCACGAAGCTCCCGAGCGTCAGCACAAGGGCGGGCGCAACCAGCCAGGGCCGGCCCGATACCGCCACGAAGGGCAGGAACCAGAGGTAGTACCACGGATGCACGCCCGGCAGCGCTGCGAACAGGAATGTGAACACCAGCAACGCGACGGCAGTGACGAAGTCACGAGGGGTGGCTAGAGGGTGATCGGAAACGACCAGTGCCGCGAAAAACACGAACATGACCCAGGTGAGGTCCACCACAACGCCCGAAAACCCGAACCAGTCTGAAATAGCTCCCCAGAAGGTTAGTAAGCTCACAGCGCGCGCCGGGCCGCGAGCGGGCAACCCGAGGGCTGAGTTCAGGGCGATGACGACCCCAAGGCCGCCCACGATGGTAAGTATTGCGATCACGGTCCTCCAACGCGGGAACCAGTAGGCCAGGACGAGTGGTGCCGCCACCGCGAGGCCAAGCTTGCAGAGCACAGAAGCAACGCCGGCTGCCACTCCCGCGCCACGGACCGATCGGCTCACGCTCACTACCGCGACCGCGGCGAGGAGGCCGAACGTCACCATGATCGAGTCGTTGTGGCCCCCGCCGGCGAACTCCCAGAGGACCAACGGATGGAGGCCGATAGCCCCGATCACAAGCGCGGGATCCCGCCCCGTCTTCGTGGCCAGCAGCCCCGCGAGCAGGGCGCTCGCCAGCGCGAACAGACCGCCCACGACTTTCTGGCCAAAGACGTTCGCCCGCAACGTGTCGCCGGCGAACGGGAGCGGCGCACCCGCGATCACGTACGCGAGCGGTCCGTAACCGCTCGGTTTGTCCCGGTATGCGACGACCTGGTTGTTCACGGGGTCGTCGAAGTTGGAAGGCGCCCCGCCGGACTGCGCGGGGTAGACGCCGTGGAGCCAGAGCGTCCGCGCGTCCGCGGCGAGGTGAACTGCGTCAGGCGAACTCAATGGCGCGGCGGGCAGCATCACCGCGAATCCCAAGATGCTGCATGCGACCGCTGCCGCAAGGCTGTGCCGGAAGCCCCGCCAGAGCGCGCGGAGGCATACGAGGTACATAAGGCTGGCGACCGCCAGGATGGCGCCCGTCAAGGCCATCCCCGGTACGGTGTCGCCCAGGGCTCGACTCGTCCCAGAAATCTCCATGACTTCGAGGTCCACCGACCAGATCGGCGCCCTCATCCCCAGTCCAAGGAGCATCACAGCCAGCAGCATCAGCACGGCAATTGCAAACGCGTTCCACGCCAGGCGCTCGCTGATTCCCGTTCGATCAACCAGTAATCGCCGCATCCGGAGCCTCTCGATCGATCGACCGTGCGACCGGCCTCCAGGCGCGCGCGCGTGGCGTGAGCAGCGCCCACAACCCAATCGGGAACCAGAGGAGCTCGAGCGTGGCTGAGCCGATAATCAGCCATGCTCCCCTCCACCAGCCTCCCGCAAGGCTATTCCGCGATGCGACTCCCAGGGGCAAGAGCCATTCCGCGCCCAGGAAAAAGGCGAACACTGGCCAGGGAAGCGCTAGCGCCGGCACGGAAAGTGCCAGGGCAAGCGCCCCCGCCATGCCCATCCGGGTAACTACGCGTGAAGGCATGACCAGGCAAACGGCTATGTCGAAGGCGCGGATGTCGCCGTGGAGCGTCCGCCGCAGGAGGCTCGGCAGCTCCCAGCGGACCACCCCCAGGTGGCCGCGCACCCATCGGGTACGCTGGCGGACCGACGCCCCCAGCGTCGCGGGCTCTTCCACCGCTAAGGCCGTCTCGGAAACATACGCGACGCGTCGACCGGAGGCGTACACGCGCGCGGACATCTCAAGGTCTTCGGTGACGGTGCGCAGATCGCGCGAGACTTGCAGCAAGAGCTCGCCGCGCATGAAGCACCCACTTCCGCTCATCAAGGCACCCAGTCCGATGTTGTCGCGCGGACGCCACCACAGCCATGCGCGCGCCCTGCGTGCGAATCCGAGTGCAGCAGCGACCGATCCCTGGGCACGCGGTGGCAAAGTCTCGACCTGCAGGCAGTCTTCGTTGCCCGCCCGGTCGGCGACGCGGCGCAGGAGATCCCGCGGCACGAGACTGTCGGCATCGAACACCCCGACGAAGTCGAAACCCTCGCCCATTAGCGCGAGCCCGGCCCTGAGGGCGACGACCTTTCCCGATCGGCCGTCGTTCAGCTCGACGACCTCCGCTCCGGCCTCGCGCGCGACTGAAGCAGTGCGATCGGTGCAGTTGTGCGCTACCACCACGACCCTAAAGCGATCAGCCGGGTAGTCCTGCCGGAGGAGCCCGGTGACGATGCGCGCGATCACCGCCGCTTCGTTCCGCGCACACACAAACAGCGCGAACCGGATCGACGGCTCAACCCCCCTCACCCGCACAGGCCGATGGAGAGTCCCGAGGATTGTGATCGCAGAGTGGTATCCGGAGACCAGCAGAAGCAGCGCTTGCGCAGCGACGAGCACGACGGCCAGGGCAACCACGACGGGGCACAGTATGCGGCACCGCACGGGTGCCGCGCTCGCGGGGAACGCGCGCTCCTACCCGGAACCGGCCCGGCCTTGCTCGCAGGCGGATGAACGCCGCACCCGCGGGGACGCCGCAGCTCCGATCGGGTCGTTGCATCGGCCCGGTGGTAGGCAGAATATGGCCGCACTCAATGCGCATCCTCCTCCTGGGCAGCAGCAACGACCGGGGCGGAAGGTTTGAAGGCGGACAGCTCCGCCACGAGATTGTGCGGGACCGGCTCGCAGCCGAGTTCGGAGAGCCCGTCGAAGTGGTCGTCAAGCCGATCTGGCCAAACGAAGCCCTGCCGGGCCTTCTGGGCCGCTGGTTGGATCAGCACGCGCCGGATCTCGTGTACCTCAATGTTGTCTCGTTCTGGTTCACCTTCGAGTCCGTCCCGCTCAGGGTCGAGCGCTTGCTAGGCAGATTCGGGAGGCCCATCGCCCGCGCTGGTCTGCGCGCCGCCGAGAGCCCCTGGCTCGCCCACAACCCCGCCTTCCGAGCGCTGCGCCGTTTCGCGCAACGGACGATCGGCGGCGACACCTACTTCACCGCCGAGCAAGTGGTTGATCGCATTGGCCAATGCATCCACCTCGTGCTCCAGAGGGAGGAGGTCGTGCTGGCGGTGAAAGGCCCTCACGGACGCGTCGACTACGCCGTTTCAACAGGCCGAGGTCGAAGGATCGAGCGTCGCCGTCTCCAGGTGCATGGGGCCCTCGCGACGCTTTGCAAGCAGTTGCACGTCTACTATGCCGGCAGCGATTCTCCCGTCTGGAAAACAAGAGACTTCCGGCGCACCGCGGCGGGGGATCGGCTGCACGAGAACGCCGAAGGCCACGTTGCTACGGCGGACAGCATGCACAGGGTCATTTGCGAGGCGTGGCTTGGCGCCCGAGGCGGTGTCGCCCGGTCGCAGGCGTCCGGCGACGAGATCCTGGTCTAACCTCGAACCAGCAGCGCAGGGTCTAACAGACGTGGCGCCGGTCGCTTGCACCCGAGATGCCCAACGTCATGAGGAGCGACGACGCTCGGCCCCTGTCACCAGCGACTGAGATGGCTGGTACATTGGGGGAAGTCCGCTCTGCCCTGGGCTGCGACTGCGATATCGACCAGCTTCGTCCGGCCCAGTCGGAGGAGAGTTCGATGGCTCCGCTTCCAATTCGAATCGCAACGATCGGGGCCGGACGCGCCTTCCAACGCCTCTACCTACCCGCGCTGAAAGCGGTCCCAGGGCTACACCTCGTTGCTGCCGCCGACCCTTCTTCCACGGCAAGAGCAGGGTTGCCCTCCCCCATCCGCCCGTACTCCTCCCTGGCGGCGCTGCTCGCCATCGAGGACTGCCAGGCACTGCTTGTCCTGTCGCCTGGCAGCCTGCACGCCGAACATGCCGCACTCGCGTTGGAGCGTTCGCTGCCAGTGCTGCTTGAAAAGCCTAGCGCGACTTGCCTGGAGGACCTCGCCACCTGGCCGCCGGCATGGCATCGGCTCGTTACCCCCGCCCGTCCAAGGCGGTATTGGCGGAGATACCTCCAGGTTCGGAACGAGCTGGCGACCTCCTCCCGCTTCGGATTCCTCTTGCAAACAGTCCCTGGAGATTGGGGCGCAACGGAAGTTCCGATGCCCACCCAGGACCTCCTACCCCATGTCCTTGACCTTGCTGCCTGGGTGTCGCGTTCCCCGATCTCCGGCTGCGAAGGAACCGCCACCGCGCGGGCGGCCTCGGGCCGCTTCGAACTCGCCGACGGACGCCCGGTCGACTGGGAGGTCGCCCATGGAGACGAGTATCAGGAGCGCATCTCTGCAGGACCGGTGGCCTTCGACCTGTCACGCCAATCCTTCTGGACGAAGGCTGCCATCCGGATTGGCGCAAGACCTGCTCAGGATGTCGAGGGGATTGCACGAATGCTCACGCTCTGGGAACGCAGGCTGAGAGGCGATACAGTTCCCGCCCTTCCGGCCTTCTCGGTGGCGCTCGAAGAGCTTTCTTTTCGTCAACAGTTGAAGCTACGCCGCGAACAGGACGCCAACACGCAACTCCAACGCGATGACGTCTGACAATGCGCGTCTCTGTCATCATCCCTGTAAGAGACGATCCACGTGTGTACCAATGCGTCGAGTCGGTCCTCGCCCTGGCCCACGAGGCGGACGTACTGCAGGTGCTGGTCATTGAGAACGGCTCGACCGACGCCTTTCGAGCGGGGCTTCGCACACTGCCTGCAGCGGTCGAGCTGTTGAGCGAGCGGGTTGCCGGCGCCTATCAAGCGAGGAATCGAGGAATCGACCAGGCGCACGGAGAGGCAATTCTCTTCACCGATGCTGACTGCATCGTGCGGCCCGGGTGGATACGCGCGGCGGTCGAGCGTCTCGAACAGGGCGCAGACCTGGTCCAGGGCTACTCGGGCGCGGTCGGCCAATCCCGGCTCGACCGGCTCATCCAGCAACGCTACGAGGCGCACTTGAGACGAACGCAGCCGGGCGATGGCACCGAGTGCGACACCCGAAACCTCGCAGTCTGGCGAGGGGTTTTCGAGCGGCTCCGGTTCGACGAGCGCTATTACCGGGTCGGCGACACCGAACTGGGCCTCGTCGCCGAATCCCTCGGCTTTCGCGTGGTCTACTGCCCAGAAATGCGCGTCGATCACGCACACGAGCGCGATCTCGCAAGGTTTGCGGCCAAACAAGTGTGCCACGGCTGGGGGGCGCAGCGACTGATGCAGGAACATCCCGAGATACGATGGCATGGCGGACACCTTCAGATCGTAGGCCGGCTCGCCGGCCAATTGGGAACCCTTCGGGGTGCGCACTCGTTCGGCCTGATCCTCGCACGAGCAGCGATCCTGGGGGGCGAGCTCACCCAGGCGCTCAGTGAACGGCTGCCGTATCCACTGTCGGCGGCAGCGCTCACTGGAGTCGACAAGCTCGCAGGTCTCGGGGGCCACCTCATCTATGCACCCGGCGGTGTGGAACCTTCCCCCTCCCAACTCTTGAAGCGGCCACTGGCTCGAAACTAACCACCCTTCCACGCCACGGGCCTCCGACTCCACCCAAGAAACGCGCGTCGCATCCGGCAGGAACGCGCCAGTTGTCACTCCACGAAGCTGACTCCTTCAAGTCCCGGTCGCTGGGGAAGGCCAAGGAGCTGGAGCACCGTGGGCGCAAAATCGACGGTATTGACCAACCTCCTTGCCTTGTGCACGCCACCGGCAGGCCGGAAGTAGCAGAAGCCTCGCCCCGTGTGCACTCCGTTGCGAGCCTCGGTCCGTAGCGATCGAAGCGTTCGTCCGCCTGGCATCTCCAGTCGATTGGCCCTCTTCACCCCCGGGTTGGCAACCAGGAGAACGTCCGGCAGACGATCCAGGCGTGGGCCATGGGTGTGTTCAGCCGGGCGCCACAACTCTGAGAAGGCCCTCGCTCCGTCCTCCACATTAACCTGAGCGACGAGGATGGCGAGCTCGCGGAAAAGGTCTTCAGCCCCGCCTTGATCAACCACGCCGTCTCGTTCCCGCCCCCGCAGGTTGATGCGGAAGGCCGGGTGCTGGTCGTGGGCCACGGTCATCAGCTTGTCAACCGCGAGGTCGGAGCTATGCCCCTGTTGCTGCCCTTGCCGGCGAGCCCGCACGGAGGGCGGGAGCCGCTTCCAGATCGCGCGATGAAGGGCATCGGGAACCAGGTCGCGGACCCGCCGGATGAGGTCCGGGTGCGCCGCGGGATCCACGGGCTCCTTGCCATTGAGCAGGCTGGCGATTTGGCTCCCGAATTCGTCGAATGGCACCTGCTCTTGCGTGCCGTGCAGAGCGAACAGGAAGACGTGCGTGTCCGGTCCCGCCGCAGCGACAATTCCTGGCCAGGCAGCGTCCAGTGGTTGAAGAATGGCGGCGATGGCGTCCGCGTTGGTGTAGCGCGAGCTGAGCTGCTGCGAGGCTGCGAGGTAATGGCCCGCCTTGTGCAACTCGCCGAACGTCGTCACGACGAGGGTTTCCGTCCCGTCTTTCAGTATCTCTCGGACGAGCTTCGTTCGAAGATGCACTCCTCGGCGCATGTCGCGGGCCATCACCAGCTTGTCACGGAGCGTCTGGGGCTCCACGGTGTCGAAGCTCAGCGGATGGCGGCCCAGCCTCTTCACCACCTGCCTGCCGAAGGCCTCGGGCCAGGCATAGGCCTCAATCTCGTCATGGAGCCCCCACCCGATGAAGTGGCGCAGGCCTTCGACGCGCGCCGCCGGCACAAATGGGACGTCGACGATTGTTGCTCGGCAGCCAGCCGCTGGAAGGCCGGTCCAAAACGGATCGAAAGCAAAGGCAGGGTGGTTGTTTCGGACGTGCCGCATCTCCTCCGCCAGCCACTGCACCCAGAAGTACACCCCATGTGTGCCGGGTCCTGTCCCGCTCGCGAAGGTCGGCCACAAGGAACCATGGAGGATGGCGCCGTCCGACTCGACCTCGAGGCGTTCGGACTGCCCCGCAAAAGCAGCGAGGTTTGGAAGCTTGCCCGCAGCCATCAGTTCGTCGAAGAGGCGGAAGTCCAGGGCATCTAACCCCAGCATCAGGACGCGGGAATGCCCGCTTTTCATGAGCCAAATCATCACGGTGGCACCGTTTACGAGCATTGCCCAGAGACGAGGCGTCGTTTGCACTCCAGCGGCGATACGGTCGGGGAGTCACGGCCAAGCCGCCACGATGACCACGTGGCGCGACACGTTGACTCTTAGAGCGAACCCGCGAAACGGGCATTCCATATCAACTTGAGCATTCAGGTTTCTGTGGGTGAGATACCTGGCGCGTTCGAGCACGTGTTTCTCGGCATACCGCTTGTCTTTCTGGTCTACGTCTGCCCCGTCCGCTCAGGAGAGCCGCAACCCGCGGACCCGATCGACGGTGTTGCGTGGTTCCCGGTCGCCGCGCCACCCGACTTGGCATTCCGGGCAGTCGGCTTGGCCATCGAGTCGATCCAGAGGCGCCTGGCATTGTCAGTGCCGGTTGCTGACTTGGTGGACCGAGCGGCCAGCATTGACAGTACGTGGTCATGGTGTCGGTTCCGGCATGCGCGGGTCGTCTGTCTTTAGTGCGTAGCCGCCGGTGCCGATGTTGTGTTAGCGAGCTGTGACTGGCTCATGGCGGCCTCACGCCGCGCCGCCCGGATGCGTCGGCCCATCGCGATCCGGGAGTGATTCCCACCGTCAGCCATGTCCAATTGGCTCCCAAGTCTGTCCTGAGAATAACCGGGCCACCCATTGCCTCCAACTGGGACCGGCCCCGCCCATGGCCGGATTGTGTGGCCTGCTGAGGGTGGACCGCCCGCTCGCGGGCGATGAGCGAGGCCATCGGCCGGTGGCCTTGCTCCGTTCTGCTACCATCCGGCCGTGTTTGACCTGGGCACCGACTGGTGGGCGATCGTCGTGCGCACGGCGATCGTCTACCTCTGCGTCCTCGTCGGGCTGCGCGCGACGGGTAAGCGTCAAATTGGCCAGATGGCGCCCTTCGATCTTGTTCTCATTCTGCTCATCGCGAACGCCGTCCAGAACGCGATGGTCGGCACGGATACGTCGCTCCTCGGGGGACTCATCGCGGCGGCCGTACTCTTGACGATCAACCTGATCGTCTCGCGTGTGAACGAGGCGGTGCCGTTGTTCCGTCGTTTCGCCGAAGGAAGTCCCGCAGTTCTCATTTCCGGGGGGCAACTGGTCGAAAGCAGCATGCGCCGGGAAGGCATCGACCTCATCGAAATCGAGCAGGCTGTACGCGAACACGGCGTCGATGGTGTCGCCGCGGTGCAACTAGCAGTCCTTGAAGTCGATGGAAGCGTGTCCATCGTGCCCAAGGACCAAGGAACAATCCGAACGCGTCGCCGCTTTCGCCAAACACGCCACACCTAACCGTCTGCAGGGCTGTCGCTCAGACACCCACACGATGTGACGATAGTGCCGCGAAGAGCCGGGTGTGGATCACGCCTCCAGCAGGCCTGTCGCCTCGTCCTCTCTGGGCCAGCCCAGGCAGCAGCCCCTTATAATCCCAATGGCCCAAGGAGAGGGATATGCCAACATTCGCGTTCACAGTTGTCGACGAAGGAACGGAGACGGTGGTTGAAGGCTCGACCACAGACCATGGTGCTGTCTTCATTCCGCCGGCAGAGATCGAGCGAGCCCTTCGATGGCAGCTCAAGCCCGAGGGTTTCTGCCTCAACGACGTGTGCTATCCCGTTCCTCCGGACGTTCCTGTCGTGAGCACGAACGGTGTGGACCTTGCCGCCCTGGCATCACTCCTCGACCGGCCGATTGCGGTCGACGTCGCCGAACGTGCCGCTTTTCTGGGAACAGCGGCGGCCCGTCGCGCGGAGACTCTCGGCACCCTCGAAGCGCCGGGCTTCACCCTTCCGGACCTCGAGGGGAAGCCGCACTCACTCTCAGACCACCGCGGGAAGAAGGTCTTGCTGGCTGCCTACGCATCGTGGTGAGGGTGCCGCAATGACCTGCCCGGGTGGCAGGCACTGTACGAAGAATTGAAGGACTACGGCTTCACCGTCATCACCGTCGCCGTTGAGAAGGACCCGGAGGACGCGCGCCCCTGGATAGAGCTGGCCAACCCCTCTCACCCTAGCCTGATCGACACCCAACACCTTTTGGCTGACCTCTACAACATGGTCAACGTTCCCGAGATCCTCTGGATCGACGAACAGGGCCGCATCGCCCGTCCCAACGACGTGGCTTTCGGAGACGATACCTGGCGAGCGGTCACCGGCTTCGAGTCGGCCAAGCACGCGAACCTTCTCCGTGCTTGGGTGAAAGGTGAGGCGTCCGCCTTCACACCGGGTGAGGTGCGAAAGCTCCAGCGTCTTCCGACGCGCGAGGACCAGCTTGCACGGGCAGAGTTCGGGCTTGGCAACTGGCTCTACCACCAGGGTCGTGTCGAAGCCGCACGGCCACATTTCATTCGAGCCGGCCAGCTCGCGCCGCACGACTTCACCATTCGCCGGGGGACGATGCCAATGCAGGGCCTCAACTCTGGCGGGCCGGAGTTCTTCAAGATGGTCCAGGAGTGGCAGGCCGCTGGGAAGAGCTACTACCTGCCCCTGCCCGACACCGCCCCCGAGTCCGTGCCGCGCTGGTGACTGGGAACAGAAACTGGACCCGCACCATTCACCCATAGTGAACGCCACCACCACTCGGGGTGTCCGTGGCGGCGCCGATGCGAGCGGTCGCAGCAGAATGGGTCGTATGTCCTACTCGAATAGGACAGGTGTAATCTGCCGGGACTGCTCTGCGCGAGTATCGACCTGAAGCCGATGGGGCGGCAGATGCTAGACGCAGCCGAACTCGTTGCTCAGCATAAGAGGTCTGGGCACTGGTTGATCGCTCGTCTTGAAACGGTCTGCGGAGGCCGCCCACAGCCAAGAAGAGCGCGTGCCAGCCGCGCCATCGCGCCGCCGAGGTAGTCTTCGCCTGCGACCAGGGACGTGACGCTCTCCAGCAGGCGTGCCGGTCCCTGCGCGATCACCCTCTTCCACATTCGCAGCCGGCCGTGGGTGCCAGGCCGGGGAGCGTGTCGGGCGCCATCAAGGATCGACTCGGCGACCGCCATGAGCGGCTCGAGTTGAGCCTTGTTATCAACGACCAGTTCGTGCCAGTCGTTTCCACTCATGAGGGCATCAATGCATTCGTCGAGCTCTCGCGGGACAACGGAGTCACTGAACATTGGCGGATTCCAGGAGCTTGCGTAGCTGGGAGAGTGCACGGAACTGGATCGCGCGGACTGCGTTCGGAGTTCGTCCGAGCTCCCGCGCAACTTGCTCATGAGGCAGCTGTTGGTAGAAGCGAAGGAACACCACCCGCTGCTGTTCTGGCGTTAGCTGCTGTATCGCCGCCTGGATGAACTGGCGTTGCGCATCAGTCAGCTCGGCCGGCGACTTCTCATCCGACTGATCCTCCGGGTCGCCAACGTTGTCGAGATTCACAAGCGTTTTCCTTTTGCGGATTTCGTCGATAACGCAGTTCCGGGTAACCGAAAGAATCCAAGAGGTTGCGCTAGAATCCGCTCTCAGCGACGACCTGTGCCGCCAGGCACGCAAGTAGGCATCGGCAACGATGTCCTCAGCTCGGTCGGGATCATGGGTCAACATGCACGCGTAGCGGTAAGCGCCGTCGAACGTGCGTTCGTACAACTCCGAAAACCAGGCGTTATCGCGCAGCTCAGGTGTTGCCGACAGTTGCGGTCCCGGCCGCTGCACGGCGAGACTAACCATACCCACCCCGCCTTGGGCCGACCGAATCTCGACATTCGGACCGGCTTTATGTACTGATAAGACGGGCATTGTGCCGGTTTGTTACGGGTTTGTCATCAAACAAGCACCTTGTCGTCACCGTTCATACACTGTTCTAGCGTTGGCACTGTGCCCCGGAACGCGCGCATGTCCTCTCGGCAACTTCGACCGCAGCCTTCTCGCCAGGATTGTCATCGACACCTCCGTATCGTTCGGGCACCTTTTGGGCGCAGAAGAGGACACCCGGGATGAGTGGAATGGCAGCGGCTGATGCGGTTGCCTGCGCGTCCAATTTGGCTTCGCTAAGCACGAGGATCCCGGTGGAGCGTTGTCGACGAGTTGAGGCGGCCTGGACACGCCTGCCTGGAGCATTGAGGGCTTCCGCTCGGGCCGTGAGGCGGCGCAGGCCGCCGAACATTTTGGCCGCGGAGAGAAGGGCCTTCCCGGCGGCCGGTTGCGATGGGCGGTTCGAACCAGGCGAGGCGACGGTGGGAGCTTCACGGCGGACCGAAGCGACCCAGACCACACCGCGCCCCGGGGGCAGCGCCTGGACCGTCGGGATCACCAGGTCTTGGGCGCTGCCACCCGCGGGGACGCGCTTTGACTTACCGCGCCGGCCGCCGTCGTTGTGCGGCGACAGCGACGATGCCGCAGCCGATGGTAACGATGCCAGCCAACACGAAGGGCCAGTTCGACCAGGTCGCACGTTGATCGCTGAGGCCGGTGCCCGTGTCTGGCGGCTTCGGCGCCACGGTGGAAATCGCCAACTGCTTGTTGTAGGTATTAACCCTCACGGTCGTGCCCGACTCCGGCAACACCACCGTCGCCGGCCCGTTGACGCTTACTTCGAACGAGCCGTCGTTGAGGAGGTCGGTCTTCGTCCCGGTGAACTGCCAGCCGGGCTGCATGACCTCTTCGACGGTGTATGTGCCCCCGACGAGGCCCGGAATCGTCAGCCCTCCGGCGGCAACGGTGAAGGGGCTGCCCGCGATGGGCACGCCGCCTTTCTTAACAGCGAACAGGAAGCCGCCGAGCGGGGTTGTCCCGCTCCGGTCGGCGTTCGGGTCGTTGAACTTTTGCAGGATCAGTGTTGAGGTGCCCGCCACGGCCGTTGGGCTCGGAGTCGGCGTCGGCGTCACAACCACACAGGCTGCGGAGTTCGACGGCAGGGACACGAAGGCGGTTGTAGTCACCAGGACGAAGGTCTCGCCCGGCAAAATGGCCGACGCCACGTTCGCGATGGTCGAAGCCTGGCAGGCGAGCGTTGCCGGTTTCGACACGGTCAACGTCAGGACGGAGTTCGCCTGGACAACGCAGCTGAACGGGCTGCCAAAGGACGGGAAGATGCCGCAGGCGCCAACCGGGTTGACACCGGCGAGTGTTGCGCCGGTGTCCGTAATCACGACCGAGCGCGCTACCGAGCCGAACCCCAGGTTAGACAGGGTGATTGTCCAGAACGCATTCCCGGATGAATAACCTACGGCGGACTTCGAGAGAGTTGGGAAGCTGCACCCGGTCAGGTCGGCCGGGACCTCGATCAGCACAGGTCCGGCTGAGCCCATGGAGACTCCGTCAGCGGTGGCAGAGGCGATGTTGGAGATCAACGAAGCCTGGCAGGCTTGGGCCTGGGCTCTGGCCACGGTCAGCGTGAGGATGGAGTTCGCTGCGACGGTGCAGTTGGAAGTGCCGTCCCCATCGGGGAGGAAGCCGCAGCTAGAAGGTGATGCGGCGATAAGGGTGGCGCCCGCATCGCTGACCACGATCGTGCGGGGGAGCGAGTTGGCTCCGGTGTTGTCGATGGTCACGGTCCAAGTGGCGACGCCACTCGCGTAGCCAACGGCCGCCTTGGCGATCGTCGGCAACCCACAGAGGGAGCCATTTGCCGGGATGCTGATGGAGACGGGGCCCGCCGAGCCGATGGAGACTTGATCAGCGGTGGCCGAGGCGGTGTTGGCGATGGTGGAGGCCTGGCAGGTCTGAGCCTGGCCCTTGGTCACGGTCAGCGTGAGTGTGGAGTTCGCTGCCACGGTGCAGTTGAAGGTGCCGTCGCCGTCGGGGAGGGACCCGCAGTTGGAAGGCGATGCGGCCGTAAGGGTAGCGCCGGCGTCGCTGACGACGATCGTGCGGCCGACGGTGTTGGCGCCGATGTTGTTGATGGTCACCGTCCAGGTGGCGATGCCACTGGCGTAGCCGACAGCCACCTTAGCGAGGGTCGGGTTGCTGCAGAGGGAGGTATTGGCCGGCACGTTGATGGAGACTGGGCCGGCTGAGCCGATGGAGACTCCGTCGGCGGTGGCTGAGGCGGAGTTGGCGATCGAAGAGGCCTGGCAGGCCTGCGCCTGCCCCTTGGTCACGGTCAGCGTGAGTGTGGAGTTCGCTGCCACGGTGCAGTTGAAGGTGCCGTCGCCGTCGGGGAGAGAGCCACAGTTGGAAGGTGACGCGGCGATGAGGGTCGCGCCGACATCGCTGACGACGATCGTCCGGGCGATGGTGTTGGCCCCGCTGTTGTTGATGGTCACGGTCCAGGTGGCGACGCCACTGGAGTAACCAACGGCTACCTTGGACATGGTGGGGAAGCCGCAGAGGGAAGTATTCGCCGTGACGTCGATAGAGATTGGGCCAGCCGAGCCGATGGAGACGCCGTCAGCGGTGGCTGAGGCGGTGTTGGAGATGGAAGAGGCCTGGCAGCCCTGGGCCTGGCCCTTGGTCACGGTCAGGGTAAGCGTCGAGTTTGCTGCGACCGTGCAGTTGAAGGTGCCGTCGCCATCGGGGAGGGAACCGCAGTTCGACGGCGAGGCGGCGGTGAGGGTAGCGCCGGTGTCGCTGACGACGATAGTGCGGGCGATGGTGTTGGCGCCGGTGTTGTTGATGGTCACGGTCCAGGTGGCGACACCACTGGCGTAGCCCACGGCCACCTTGGCCAAGGTCGGCAAGCCGCACAGCGAGACGTTAGCCGGGACATTGATGGAGACAGGCCCCGCCGAGCCGATAGAAACCTGGTCTGCAGTAGCCGAGGCGGTGTTGGCGATGGAGGAGGCCTGGCAGGCCTGGGCCTGCGCCTTGGTCACTGTCAGGGTTAGGGTCGCGTTGGCCCCGACGGTGCAGTTGAAGGTTCCGTCGCCGTCGGGGAGGGAGCCGCAGTTCGAAGGCGAAGCGGCGGTGAGGGTGGCGCCGGTGTCGCTGACAACGATAGTGCGGGCGATGGTGTTGGCGCCGGTGTTGTTGATGGTCACGGTCCAGGTGGCGACACCACTGGCGTAGCCCACGGCCACCTTGGCCAAGGTC
>JBGPOS010000056.1:0-27511 GCA_041488155.1 Tepidiformaceae bacterium | reverse complement strand
GTCCTGCGCGCGCCCTTCGATGGCGTTATCGGCGCCGCGAGTGTGAACGTTGGAGACCAGGTCGGCGCGGCCACCGTCGCCTTCACCCTCAGCAACCCCAACGGCGTACGCGTCGACCTCACGGTCTCCGAATCCGACCTCTCTGGCCTGAAGGCTGGCCAGTTCGGGATCGCAACCTTCGATGCCTTCCCCGGCCAGCTCTACCTCGTGAAGATTACCGGCGTGAGCACCACGCCCACCGTCGCCCAGGGAGTGGTCACCTATCCCGTCCAGGCCCTGATCCTGCGCGGCGCCGACCTCGCAGCGAACGCGGCCGACCTGCAAAAGGTCGCGACTGCCCTCGGATCGCTCGCCGGCGGCCGAACCGGAGCGGGTGCGGGCACGGGAGGAGGCGGGGGCGCGGGCGCGCAGGGTAGCGCCACAGCCGGCGCCGGCAGGACTCCCGGCGCTGGCGGAGGGGGAGGGGGAGGTGCCGGTGCTGGCACGCCCGCCGCTGGCCGAACTCCGGGCGCCGGGGGCGCGGGTGCCGGAGGAGCCGGGGGTGCGGGCGCAGGAGGCGCGGGCGCAGGAGCAGCGGGGACCCAGGCCCTCCAGGCCCTCCTCGGCGCCGCCTTGCCTTCCGCCGGCATGAACGCCAGTGTCACCGTCATACTCGACATCAAGGAAAACGCCCTCCTGGTCCCCAGCGCCGCCGTGAAGCGCCAGGGACGCACCTCATTCGTCTACGTGCCTGGCGCGGGCGGCAAGCCCGAACAGAAGACCGTCACCGTTGGCGGGACCGACACCAGCAAGACCGTTATCCTCACCGGACTGAACGAAGGCGATATCGTGCTCCTCAACGTCACGCTGACGGGTCAAACGCCCACCGCCCAAACAACGACTACCGCCGGAGGCTTCGGTCCGGGCTTCGGTGGACCCACCCCGGCTGGCGGCGTCCGGTGATCAAGCTCGAAGGCGTCTCCAAGGTCTACGTCGCGGGCACGAACCAGATTCGCGCCCTCGACAACGTAGACCTTGAGATCGCCCGCGGTGAGTTCGTCGCCATCATGGGCGCTTCCGGTTCGGGCAAGAGCACGCTGATGAACATCATCGGCTGCCTCGACATGCCTACCCGCGGCCGCTACCTGTTCGAGGGTCACGACGTGGGGCGCATGTCCGACGACGCTCGCGCCGTGCTTCGAAGCCGCGAATTCGGGTTCGTCTTCCAGCAGTTCAACCTCCTGCCACGCATGAGCGCCATCGAACAGGTCGAATTGCCGCTCGTCTACCAGAGCGTCCGGGGCCGCCGCCGGCTTGCTCGCCAGGCACTCGGCAGGGTCGGCCTCGAAGCCCGCATGAGCCACAAACCAACCCAGCTCTCAGGCGGCCAGCAACAACGTGTCGCCATTGCTCGAGCCCTCGTGGCCAATCCCCGCGTGGTGCTCGCCGACGAACCGACCGGCGCCCTCGACACCCAGACGGGCGAAGAGTTGATGCAGATCCTCGGCGATCTCGTCCGCAACCACGGCATCACCGTTATCCTTGTCACGCACGAAGCCGACGTCGCCGCCTACGCCGACCGCGTCGTCCGCATGCGCGACGGCCACATCGTCGAAGACACCATCAAGGTGAAGGCAGCCGTATGAGCCCATTCGACGCACTCCGCGTAGCCTTTCGCGCCATCGCCGCAAACGGGCTCCGCAGCTTTCTCACCACCCTCGGCATGGTCATCGGCGTCGGGTCGGTCATCGTCCTCATCGCCGTCGGCCAGGGCGCCCAGAAAGGAGTCCAGGACCAGATCCGCGGCCTCGGCGCGAACCTCCTCTTTGTCAAACCGGCAGCCGCATCGGCCCAGGGCACCGGCGCGGGTGCGCGAGGCGCCGCCGGCTCGGCCCAAACCCTCACCAAGAGCGACTCCGACGCCCTGGTGGCAGCGGGCATTCAAGGAGTGAAGGGCATCGCCCCCCAGGTCAGCGTCGACGGCGCCCAGGTCATCGCTGGCAGTAACAACCAGGGCGTCACCACAATCGGCACCACTCCGGAGTACCCGGACGTCCGCTCGTCGCCCGTCGCATCCGGCTCCTTCATCACACAGGACGACGTCGAGAAAAAGGCACTCACGATGGTCCTCGGCTCGGAGATCGCCAAGACCCTCTTCCCCGACGGCAGCCCAATCGGCGAGACGGTCCGGCTCACCTTCGCAGGCGGGCGAATTGGCCTCAACTTCCACGTCGCGGGCGTGATGGCTCCAAAGGGCGGCTCCGGCGGCGGCCTCGCCGACAACTACGTGTTCGTCCCGGTCTCCACGCTCCAGAGCCGCATCGGCTTCGTCCGCAACGCAAGCGGCGAAATCAACGTCAACCAGATAAACATCCAGACCGCTGACGGCGCCGACCAGAAGGTCGTCGCTATCCAGGTCACCGATGTCCTCGCCCAGCGCCACTCCGTCGCCACCCCGGACTTCACCGTCCAGAGCCAGGATGACCTCGTGGGGGCAGCCGGCGAAGTGAGCCGGACGCTGTCGATCCTCCTTGGCAGCATCGCCGGCATATCGCTCGTCGTGGGCGGGATCGGCGTCATGAACATCATGCTCGTCAGCGTCACCGAACGGACGCGTGAGATCGGCATCCGTCGTGCCGTCGGGGCACGAGGGAAGGACATCATCCTTCAGTTCGTCACGGAAGCCCTCGCCCTCTGCGTCGGCGGCGGCCTCCTCGGCATCGCCATAGGCGTCGGTGTCGCCCTCGGGATCGATGGGCGTGATATCGCCGACCAGAAGATGGCCACCGTCATCCAACCCTGGAGCATCGGCGTCGCCTTCGCCGTCGCCGCCGGCATTGGCGCCCTCAGCGGCAGCTACCCCGCCTACCGTGCCAGCCGCCTGGACCCCATAACCGCCCTCCGCAACGAGTAGCTCGCGCCCGGCTCGTACCTCCCGCCCGGTTCTCAGCGCTCTCGCTTCCTACGCGGTACATTCCTGCCTGCAAACTCCAGCAATCGAGGTAACGACCATTGATCGGTTCCCCGGACCAGGACGCGTTCATCAACAAGAACAAGTGGGCCGTCGTCACCACCCTCCGCAAGGGCGGCACCCCCACGAGTTCCGTCATCTTCTTCTACCGAGACGGCGACGACCTGCTCTTCAGCACAACCCGCAGCCGCCTGAAGGCGAAGACAGTGGCAAACGACCCCCGCGCCGCGATCTGCGTGCTCGATGAAGGCGCCCCGTTTGGTTACGTCACGGTCGAAGGCACGAGCACCATCGAGACGGATGGCCTTGTCGCAAAGCACATCGAGCTGAACAAGCGCATGCGCGGGGTCTCGGAGTTCAGCCCACCCGAAGGGTTCGAAGAGCGCCTCCTGCGCGAAGGCAGGGTCATCATTCGCCTGCGTCCGAATCGCGTCTCCGGAGTCACCAACCGCGGCTAGTGCGGTTGACTCTGAAGCCCTTCGCCCCACATAATCCGAACATCTGTGCGGACGGAGGGACGCCATCCTGTCCCCGGTACCCCGTCACCTGTTCCCTCGCCGTGGCTAAGCCACCCCCTGCTTACCCCGTACCGGCCGTTCGCCCGATACCCCCGGCGATCATCGCTGATGCTATCGTCGCCGAACTCCAGGCCCGGCCGACCGACACCACCGTCCGCCGACTCGAAGCCCGGCCAGCCCGGTACGCCGCCTGGCCAGAGGCCCTCCATCCGGACCTGGTCGCGACCCTGGCCAAGCGTGGCATCGAACTGCCTTTCACCCACCAGGCCCAGGCAATCGAACATGCCCTCGCTGGCGACAACGTCGTCGTCGTCACCCCGACCGCCAGCGGCAAGACCCTCTGCTACAACGCCCCGATCCTCGACACGATCATGCGCGACCCTTCCGCCCGGGCCATCTATCTCTTCCCCACGAAGGCCCTCGCCCAGGACCAGCTCGACGAGCTCCATGGCCTAATAACCGCCCTCGGAGCCGACATCCGCACCTTCACCTACGACGGCGATACCCCCGCCGACGCCCGTCGTGCCGTGCGCTCCGCCGGCCACATCGTGCTCACCAATCCCGACATGCTCCACACCGCCGTGCTGCCCCACCACACCAAGTGGGTGCAGCTCTTCCAGAACCTGGACTACGTCGTCATCGATGAGCTGCACAGCTACCGCGGCGTCTTCGGCAGCCACCTCGCCAACGTCCTTCGCCGCCTGCGGCGCATCTGCCACTTCTACGGCTCCGACCCGACCTTCATCCTCTGCTCGGCCACGATCGCCAACCCGGCCGAACTCGCCCGCGCCCTCGTGGGGGACGACGTCACCCTTGTCGACGACAACGGCGCCCCCTCCGGCGAGCGTGTTGTCGTCATCTACAACCCCCCCGTCGTAAACAAAGAACTCGGTATCCGCCAGTCTTCGCTCAAAGCCACTCGCGACATCGCCGCGCGCTTAATCCGCTCCGGCATCCAGACCATCGCCTTCGCCCCCAGCCGGATGCGTGTCGAGCTGCTCCTCACCTACCTCCGAGACTCCCTTCGCAACAAGCCAGGCGACCCCGAGCGCATCGCGGGCTATCGCGGCGGCTACTTGCCAAACGAACGCCGGACCATCGAACGCGGCCTGCGCGATGGCTCTGTGCGGGGTGTCGTCGCTACCAACGCCCTTGAGCTCGGTATCGACATCGGAGGCATGGGCGCCAGCGTCGTCATGGGCTACCCCGGCTCGCTCGCCAGCCTCTGGCAACAGTTCGGCCGGGCCGGCCGGCGCCACGAAGCCTCGCTCTCCGTGCTTGTGGCTTCCTCGAACCCGCTCGACCAGTACGTCGCAACCAACCCCGGTTTCATCTTCGATCGAAGCGTCGAACGCGGCTTGATCGACCCGGACAACCTCTTCATCCTCGCCAGCCACCTGAAGTGCGCCGCCTTCGAACTGCCATTTACGGCGGACGAAGTCTTTGGCGCGCACACAGACGAGCTCCTCGACATCCTCGCCGAAGAAGGCGTGCTCCAACGCTCAGGCAACCGCTACCACTGGATGAGCGAGGCCTACCCCGCCGAGCAGGTCAGCCTGCGAACGGCCAGCACCGACAACTTCGTGATCATCGAACGCGGGCCTCAGCCGAAGGTCATCGGGGAGTGCGACCGGCCAAGCGCCCCGCTCCTCATCCACGAAGACGCGATCTACATCCACCGCGGCCAGCAGTACCAGGTCGAATGGCTCGACTGGGACGACAAGAAGGCCTACGTCACCCCTGTCGCCGTCGACTACTACACCGACGCCCAGCTCGCCGTCGAACTCAAAGTGCTCGAAAGCTTCCAACAGGAAGGGATCGCCGCCGGCACCCACGAACAGGGCGAAGTGGCGATCACCCTGCTCGCCACGATCTTCAAGAAGGTCAAGCTCAACACGCACGAGAACGTCGGCTGGGGCAAGATCGCCATCCCCGAAGCAAACCTCCACACCACCGCCTACTGGCTCAGCTTCGACGAGAAGGCCACCAGGGGACTCGGCCGCGATGAGCTCGCGGCGGGCCTGGCAGGGATCGCCCACCTCGCCCGCAACCTCGCCCCCATCTACTGCCTCTGCGACCCACGCGACATCGGCAGCGAAGCCCACGTCCGCTCGCCACTCAACGAACTCCCGACGGTCTACCTGTACGACGCCATCCCCGGCGGCGTCGGCCTCGCCGAGAAGCTCTTCGACGTCCGCGACGACCTCGTCGAAGCCTGCCTGGCGCTGCTGCTCGCTTGCGAGTGCGACAACGGCTGCCCCGGCTGCGTCGGCCCCCAGGTCGAATCCAGGAGCCCGGCAAGAAAGGCCGCACGCCTCCTGCTCGAGCGCGTGACCGGCCGGTAACCCCAGGACGTCGCCCGATGCGGGTTCTGTTTGTCGGTGGCACGGGATTCCTCGGACCGGTCGCCGCGCGCCTCGCCCTCGAGGCCGGACACGAGGTCCTGGTCGCACATCGCGGGGAGACCGAACCGCTGGCGCCCCTCGACCTCGAACACCTGCACGGCTCCCGCGACGACCTCCTCGCGCCCGGTGGCCCCGTCGAAGCGAGCCGCCCCGACGCGATCGTGGACACCTTCCATGGGGCCACGGGCGCGAAAGCTGAGGCGGTGGCTGCCTGCGCCGAACGCGCGGGCGTCCAGAGGCTCATCGCCATCAGCTCCTGCGACGTGTACCAGGCCGGCGTCGATGCCGGTCTTGGCGACGGCTCGGGCTTCACGCTGCTCCCGCGCAACCCTTTGCCCATCGATGAAGACGCTCCTCGCCGCCAGGGGCCCTACCCCGGGGCGGCGGCCGGGCACGACAACGTAGAGATGGAGGACGCCCTCCGCGACGCCTCCGTCCCGGTCACCATCCTTCGCCCGGGAGCGATCTACGGGATCGGCGACACCCTGGCCCGCGAGTGGCCACTCGTCGATCGCATCCGCCGGGGCGAACATCGCCTCCCCCTCCCGGGCGGCGGCGCCACCTTCTTCCACCGCGTCGCCGTCGAACGCGTCGGCAGGGCGATCCTCGCCGCGCTTACTCGCGCCCCTTCCGGTTGGTGGCCGTGCAACGTCGTCGACCCCTACGACTGGACCTACGCCGGCCTCGCCGCCGAGATCGCTTCGATCCTCGATTGGGAGTGGCAGCCGGAGGCGGCACGATTCAGCCGCGACAACGCCCATCCGTTCATGCTTCGCCAGCCGCTCATCATCTCGGACCGCCGTCTCCGTGAAGTGCTCGGCGTCACAGAGCCCGACCCCCGGGCGGCGCTGCGCGAGACGATTCTCTCGTATTGGGAGCACGGCCCCCGGCCCGGCGCCCTCTACGAAGGTGGACAACTTCCGCACTAGCCTCGCCGGGGAACCGGCTCTTCCCTCTTTCCCCTGCAATCGCCACACTCTAGTTGTGAACTTCTTCGTGCTGCTGTCGGCCGTCGGCTTGCCCCTGGTGATGGTCGCCGGAGCCATCGCCGCCCTGCGCAACTCGAAGAAGGAAACGCGCGAAGAGGTCGAAAAACCCCAATGGCGCGACGACTCCCTCGACGCCTGGCGCCGCGAGCGCGACGCCGAGACTGAGGCCCAGCGCCTCGAGAGACTCTCCACGAATCCCGGCGATCGCCACGAAGGTTCGGCCGAAGAGCGGGAGACAAAGAAGAAGAAGCACCAGCGCATCGGAGGCTAGCCCCACCCCGCCCCGCACCCCCGTATCGGAGTATCGGGGTGTCGGAGTGTCGGGGGTGGTCTGTAACCTGTCCCCTGTCACCTGTAACCTCCCCCTATGCCGGAGATACCCGAGCTCGAAGCGATCCGCGGGTTCTTCAACGGCCACATTCGCGGCTGTCGCATCGACTCTGTCGAGACGCGCATCCCTCCGGTGTTCCGCACTCCCGCCAAGGAGCTGCGCGAAACGTTGCCGGGCGACACCTTTGGCGAAGTGCTGCGTCACGGGAAGTTCCTCCTCTTTCCGCTCGCTTCCGAACGGGTCCTTGCCATCAACCCGATGCTTACGGGCCGCTTCCAGTACCTCGATGCAAAGGCGAGAGTGCACGGCCGTACCTGCCTCATCCTCGGCATCGAAGGCGGGAAACACCTCCGCTACGTCGACGATCGCCTGATGGGGAAGGTCTACCTCGTCCCCGCGACTCAGCTGGCAGCCATCCCAAACTGGGCGACGAACGGACCCGACCTGCTCGACCCAACGCTCACCGAGGAGCGGTGGCTGGCGGCCCTGAAACGCCACCGCGGGCAAATAAAGTCGACGCTCATCAACGCCGAGTTCGTCCAGGGCATCGGCAACGCCTACAGCGACGAAATCCTCTGGGAAGCCCGAATCCACCCCTACACCCCACGAACGAAGCTCAGCGACGACGACCAACGCCGCCTGTTCGCCTGCGCGCTTGCGGTGATGGCCTGGGCGACCCCGCTCGCCCGCGAACGCATGGTGAAAGGCGATGTCCTCGACTACGAAGAGCGCCGCGACTTCCTCCGCGTGCACCGGCTCGGCGGCAAGCCTTGCCCCCGCTGCGGGACGACAATCTCCGAGATCACGGCCAACCAGCGGATCACGAGCTTCTGCCGGGCCTGTCAGCCGGAGATCCCCGGCGGCTAATTTCCGCGACACTCCCCCCTTGGGAGTGAGGCAGTCGCCGTCCACGCTCGCCACATGGACCAACGAATCTTCGGACCCGCCGTCGTCTCCGCTGAACACTTCACCGGCCTCCCGCTCTCCGGGCCCATCACCGCCACGTTCGGATCGACAACGATCCCCGAGCACGCACGAGGTCATACGGGGCTCGACATCGCCGCGCCTGTCGGGACGGAAGTGCTCGCCCCCGCCTCCGGGGCCGTCCTCGAAGCCACAAGGAGCGAAGGCGTCTTCGGCGCCTACGTGACCGTGGGCCACCTTGACGGGCTCATCAGCCTGTACGCCCATCTCTCCCGGATCGACGTTGCCACCGGGCAACGGGTAAGAGCCGGCGATCGGCTCGGCCTCGTCGGTATGACCGGGCTCACCACCGGCCCCCACCTCCATTGGGGACTCGCCTCCGGCGCGGCGCCCACCACTGCGGGGCCCCACCTCCGTGACCCGCTCGCCTTCATAGCCGCAGCCCCCGAACGGTTCGACCGCGAGCGACTCTTCCGGGCGGTCGCCTTCGGCATCCTTGGCGCCCTCCAGGCCGCCGGCGCGATGCTCGACACCCACGAACGAGCCGACTTCGACGCCTACTCGGAAGGGTCGCCCGAAAGAGACATCCTCGCCATCCAGCTCGCCGCCAACAGCCTCATCGCGCGGTACACCCAGCCCCCACCCTGATCGCTGGCCCGACTGAAGGCGATTGCTGACGTAAACTCCTCCCCATGCTCCCGAGCTCGCGCTCCTACTCTTCCCAAAGGCTCAAGCTCCGCTACCTCGTCTGGGGCGACGAGTCGAAGCCCCCACTCCTCCTCATCCACGGCACCCGCGACCACGCGCGCTCCTGGGACCGCACCGCCGAAGCCCTCATCGACCGCTACTGCGTCTACGCCCCCGACCTGCGGGGCCACGGCGACTCCGAGTGGGCTATCGGCGGTGACTACTCGATCATCGACTACGCCCTCGACATCCACGCCCTCGGCGAGCACCTCGGCCGCGAGCCCTACACGATCGTCGGCCACTCGTTGGGCGGCGGCGTGGCACTCCAGTACGCCGGCACCTTCCCCGAGAAGGTTTCAAGGCTCGTCACCATAGAGGGTCTCGGCGGGCGGCAGTGGGGCGAACGCCAGCGTCGCCCGGCCCACGTCCGCATGAGGGCCTGGGTCGAAAGCATGCGCCACCTCGAAGGCCGCGCCCTCCACACCTACCCCACCATCGAGTCCGCCACCGAACGGATGGTCGAGGCCAATCGCCACCTCTCACCCGCGCTCGCCCGCCACCTCACCGAAGAGGGCGTCCGCCGGACGGGCACCGGCTTTACCTGGAAGTTCGACAACTACACGCACGCCGGCTCACCCTACGAATTCAACATGGAAGACGCCCGCGACCTCTGGAACCAGATTCGCTGCCCCATCCTCCTCCTCTGGGGCGAAGAGAGCTGGAGTGCTCGCAACGGCGAGGTCGACCTCAGCGCGTTCCACACCATCCGCTCGGTCACGATCGAACAGGCGGGGCACTGGGTTCACCACGACCAGTTCGAGGCGTTCATCGCGACCGTCAACGGGTTCCTCGACGCGTGATGCGACTCCGAATAGCCTGGCTCGCCTTCTCCGTTGCTGCGCTGGTGATGCTTTCAGCCTGCGGTGACGACGACGACGCTCAAGGAGGCGGCGCCACATCACAATCCACAGCCCGTCCTTCGGCCACCAGCACCACCCGCACACCGGTGATCGACCCCACTCGCCTGCAGTCGCTGGCCGACGCGGCGGCGCTCGGCGCGACCACCACGAAGCTCACTCTTGCCGTCTTCGAAGACTTCCAGTGCCCGTTCTGTCTTCGTTTCACACAGAACACCGAGCCGGTCATCCTGGCCGAGTACGTACTCACCGGGAAGGTCCGCTTCGAGTTTCACAACTTCCCCATCCTCGGGACAGAGTCCGTTTCTGCCGCTGTTGCTGGGACCTGCGCCGCCCGGCAGAATCGGTTCTGGCCCTACCACGACCTCCTCTTCAAGGTCGAGGCCGATGCCGGCCAGGCGACGAGCGAGAAGGCGAACGTCGGCCGCTTCAGCGATGCCCGCCTGGCAAGCTTTGCCAAGGACCTCGGCCTGGACGCCGCGAAGTTCGAGGCCTGCTTCGCCTCGCCAGAAGCTCGCCAGTCTGTTGCCAACGACCTTCAGCAGGCCCAGGCAGCGGGGCTGCGCGGCACGCCTTCCTTCTTCCTCAACGGAAAACCGATCGTCTCACCACCAGCGACGATTCCCGACTGGCGCAAGCTGCTCGACGACGCCCTGGCAGGCCGCTAGCCCCGGAGGCCCTTCGTCAGGAATCCGTAAACCACGGGCGTTTCCCGAATCAGACCGGGTGGTATCCTCACCGTGGCAGCCGCCCCCCCATCCCAAAAGCCAGCCGGCGCGCCAATCTTCGCCCGCCAGGAACAACATCCCCTATGTCGAATCGCCAGGCCCGCCGAGAACAGTCGCGCCAAACTCGCCCCCAACGGACCGCCCGCCCCACTCGCCCGGCGCCCGGCAGGGCGCCAAAGAAGCCGGTGTCATCCGGGCCTGACTTCCTCTCCCGCCCCTACCTGATCGGCGTTTCCGTCCTTGTCGTCGTGCTGGCCGGAGTCCTCCTCTTCGTCGCTCTCCGCAGCAGCAGCGGCAACAGCGACGTCGTTAAGAACCTTCTCCTCGCCCACTCCGATTTCCCCGCCGACCTGGCCAAGGGCAACGCCGTCGGCAAAGACGACGCCCCCCTCAAGCTCACCGAATACGAAGACTTCCAGTGCCCGTTCTGCTTGAGGTTCACCGCCGGCGAGGAACCGCTGCTCGTCAACGAGTACGTCAAGACCGGGAAGGTCCAGATCATCTTCAAACAACTGCCTTTGCTCGGGTTCGAATCCGGGCGAGCCGCCAGCGCCAGCCTCTGCGCGGCCGACCAGGGCCAATTCTGGCCCTACCACGACAAGCTTTTCCTTGTGCAGGGCCAGGCCGGCCAGGACAGCAACGAGCAGAAGAACATAGGCCGCTTTAGCGATGACAAACTCAAGCAGTACGCCGCCGACATAGGCCTCGACCGGACCCAGTTCGACCCTTGCCTGAGCAGCGACAAGCACCTCAAGGAAGTCCAGGATCAGAATGCCGAGGCCCGCTCTCTCGGCCTCTCGGGGACCCCCAGCTTCACAATCAACGGTCAGCCCATCGGCGCCGGCAGCTTCAGCCTCGAAGACTGGCGGAAGACGCTCGATGCGGCCTACCTGCGGGCAACGGCCTCGCCCACCCCGGCCGCCTCCGCCTCACCTGCGGCCTCTCCCCCGGCGCCCACCGCGACGAAGTCGCCGTGACGTCTGAGGAGCCGTCCGGCCCCGCGCGCTGGGACGGCTGGCTCGGGCCGAAGCAGTGGGGGCCACTCGCCGGTTCCTTCGCCGTCGCCGCGATAGTCCTCGCCATCCTCCTCGGGCTCGGCGTGAACGACAGCGGTACCACGATCGTCAACAAGCAGTGCCAGGTCGGCGAGCCCGGATGCGAGCTACGTCAGAAGATCCACGAGCACGCCGACTTCCTCCTCATCATCCGCGGCCAGAAGTTCGACTTCGGCCAGCCGCAGTTCATCTCGACCGCCGACAACGAGAAGAGCCCGAACGTCCACATCCACGACCCTCGCCACACTGTCGTCCACGTCCACCGCGAGCAGACCACCTGGGACGAATTCTTCCGCTCCCTCGGCTTCGGCCTGAGCGACATCACCACCGGGGCGAAGCCGGGCACCGCCTGCCTCACAATGCCCGGGGGTCAAAAGCTCTGCGAAAGCGCGACCGAGACCTTCAAGTTCTGGGTAAATGCTGTGCGCGTCGACGGCATCGCGGACCTGGACATCCATGGCCTCGAACGCGTCCTCGTCAGCTTCGGCTCTGAAAGCGAGCAGCAGGTCCACGACAACCAGCTCCCGCAGGTCACCGACGAAGCCTGTATCCCTTCCGGGCTATGCGAGTCGCGAGGAAGCGGCGCCGGCGAGCACGGAGAACCCGAACCCTGCTCCAAGAACGACACCCAGTGTAACTAAGGGCCGGGGGCGAGCTGCCCTTCTACAATGGTCCCATGGGCGCCACCCGCCACCTGTTCTCCTCCATCGCCGGCCTGGTCGGCAACACGCCGCTCGTAGAACTCAAGAGCCTCTCGCCGAAGCCCGGCGTGCGCCTCTTCGCCAAGCTCGAGGGCCTCAACCCCACCGGCAGCATCAAAGACCGCATCGTCCTCCGCATCCTCGAACGAGCTCGCGCCAGCGGCGCCCTCGCGCCCGGCCAGGCCATCGTCGAAGCCTCGACCGGCAACACCGGCGTCGCCCTCGCCATGTTTGGCCGCCTGCTCGGCCACCCGGTCGAGATCTGCGTCCCCGAGAGCGTCTACCCGGAGATCGAGCAACTGTTGGCCATCTACGGCGCCCACATTCGCCGGGTCCCCCGCCAGGCCGGCATCAAGAACGCCATCGAGGTCGCACGCTCCGTGGCGGGCGCGGAAGGAGCGTTCTTCTTCGATCAGTTCGGCAGTCCCGAAAACGTCGCCGCTCACTACGAAGGGACTGGCTCCGAGATCCTCGCTGACCTCGATCGCGTCGATGTCTTCGTCGCCGGGATCGGCACCGGCGGCACGATTAGCGGCGCCGGCAGGCGACTCAAAGAAGCCAACCCTTCTTGCAAAGTCTTCGGCGTGGAACCGCGGCTCGGCGTGCACGTCCAGGGCCTCAAGTCGCTGGAAGACGGCTTCATCCCGCCCGTCCTCGATCAGGGCGTCCTCGATGGCAAGATCATCGTCGGCAACCGCCACGCCTTCTCCCACGCGCGGCGCGCGATGCTCGCCGAAGGGATCTTCGGCGGGATCAGCAGCGGAGCCGTCTTGCACGCCGCCATGCGCGCCGCCAGTCGTCTCCCCCGCGGCAACATCGTCATGATCTTCGCCGACAGCGGGTGGAAGTACCTTGGCACCGACCTCTGGTCGTCCAATGACCACGACCCTGCCATCGAAGCCCACGAAGACCCCCTCGACGACATCCTCTGGTGGTAGCCGGCCCCTCCGTTCACTTCCGCCTCCCCGGACGAGCGGCTACCATCTACCCGAGGCACGGCAAATGAAGGTCAGCAACAGCACCCGCATCACCCCTATCCGGGGCTAAGAAGTCCGCGGAAGGCCGCCCTGGCCATCGGCGCACTCTGATCCTCCGAGCGGCTGCCGCCTGGCAGCGGCGGAGCGTTGTGCTGCACCTCTCTCCCGGCAACTCACGGACCTCGGCCCCGCTCGGCTTCAACCGTCACGTCTGCTAGACCGCGAGGGCTCTTCCTGTGCGCTTCAAACGAACCGGCCTCTGGCGCCACCCCGACTTCGTCCGGCTATGGGTAGGGCAGACCGTCTCCATCTTCGGGTCGCAGGTCGGTGGGCTGGCGATGGACTTCACCGCCGTCCTCTGGCTCGGCGCCACACCGGTGGAAATCAGTCTTCTCTCCGCCTGCAGGCTCGTCCCGGGCTTCGCCGTGGGCCTCGTCGCCGGCGTCTGGGTGGACCGCCTCCGCCGCCGCCCAATCATGATCATCGCCGACTTCGGGCGAGCCCTGGCTCTCGCAAGCGTCCCTCTCGCCGCCGTCCTCGGCCGGCTCACGGTTGAGCAGCTCTACCTCGTCGCCCTCCTCACCAGCGCCCTTGGCGTGTTCTTTGGAGTCGCCTACGAAGCCTATCTCCCCACACTCGTCGAACGTGAAGACCTCGTCGAAGGCAACAGCAAGCTCGCCGCTACGGCTTCCGTGTCGGAGTTCGGCGCGTTCAGCGCCAGCGGCTGGCTGGTCCAGCTATTCAGCGGCCCCGGGGCGATCCTCATCGATTCGGTGTCCTTTCTCGCCTCAGCGTTCTCCATTGGCCGCATCCGGGCCCCGGAGCCCTCACCGGCGTCTCGCCATGAGCGCCGGCCGTTGCTCCGCGAAGTCGAAGAAGGCCTCAAGCTGGTCGCCCGGAGCGCCGTACTGCGCACCATCGCCGCCACCAACATCATCCTTCAGTTCGCCAGCCGGCTTGTCGGCGTCACGTTCCTTCTCTATCTGAATCGCGAGGTAGGCTTCGGCCCCGGCGTACTGGGGATGATTTTCGCCGTCGGCGGCCTCACGTCGTTGGCCGGGACCGCCGTTGCCGGCCGCTGGGCCTGGTTCGGGGGACTCGGGCCGGCGCTCGTCATCTCGATCTTCGTGCGAGGCGCCGGCATGCTCTTTATGCCCCTCGCGGCGAGCGTTTCCGCGATCGGCGTAACCTTTCTTGTCGCCAACCAGGTGGTCACCGATCCGGCCTGGACCTTCTACGAGATCAACGAGATCAGCCTTCGTCAGTCGATCGCCCCCGACCGCCTGCAAGGGCGAATGAACGCAAGCATGCGCTTTCTGGAGTTCGGGGCGATGCTCCTCGGCACGCTCGCCGGTGGGGTCCTTGGCCAAACGCTCGGCCTGAGAGAAACACTCTTCATCGCGGTCGGTATCACGTTCGTGGCTGGTCTCTGGCTGCTGATCTCGCCGGTCGCCGCTCTCCGCGTCATGCCGCCCCCGCTCGCGGCTGATCCCCTCTCGGAGTCCTCGTCCTGATGGGACCGTGCCCGCTCCCGAGGTTCCTTCTCCAGCGTCGTGACCAGCTTCGTCCGCTTGTCGCCCGTGCGCGTCGGGTGTAGCTTCGGCGCAATTCTCCAACAAGGGGCGAACGCATGACGAGCGCCGAATCCGGCCGGGTCACCATCGAAAAGGATGTCGTCATTGGCAAAGGTGGCGCCCGGGACATCCACGCCGATATCTACACCCCGCCGAACAGGCCGGCGCTGGCCCCGGCGGTCCTGCTCGTCCACGGCGGCGGTTGGCGGCAGGGCGATCGCGAACAGCTTCGCGGCTACGGCATCCTCCTCGGCCGCATCGGCTACGTCTGCGTCGCCTGTGAATACCGGCTCTCCGGCGAAGCCGTCTGGCCAGCGCAAATCCACGATGTAAAGGCCGCGCTCCGCTGGATGAAGGCCAACGCCTCACGCCTCCGCATCGACCCCGCGAAAATCGCCGTTTCAGGTAACTCCGCCGGCGGCCATCTCTCCCTCATGGTCGGTGGCACCGCGAACGTGCCCGAATTCGAA
The DNA here is from genome assembly GCA_041488155.1 of Tepidiformaceae bacterium. Classification (GTDB taxonomy): domain Bacteria; phylum Chloroflexota; class Dehalococcoidia; order Tepidiformales; family Tepidiformaceae; genus JBGPOS01. Next base: position 12,285 of record JBGPOS010000056.1, on the reverse strand, counting down.
GGCAACGGCGGCAACCCCGGGGTCGACACAAGCGTCGCCGCCGTCATCTCCTTCTACGGCCCGGCGAATCTCGGACGAAACGCCGCCGAGCTCAGCGAAGCGGTCTCGATGCTCATGGGCAAGGGCGCAACGACCGAAGCAGTGCGAGCGGCCAGCCCTGTCTCGTACCTCAAGGCGACCTTCCCGCCCACCCTCCTGATCCACGGCAACGCCGACGAACTCGTCCCTGCCGAGGACAGCCTCAAGGTCTACCGCGACCTCGCCGCCGCCGGCGTGCCGGTCGAACTGCACATGTACGCCGGGATGCCGCATGCCTTCGACGCCCAGCCCGCCTTCGGCCGCCAGAGCGCCGAGATCATGGCCCTCTTCCTCAATCGCTACGTCGTCCAGCCGTCGGCAACCCCGGCAGTGGCGGCCAGCACCGGCCGCGCTTAGCGCTTCCCGCCCCACCACTACCGCCCGGCCGGGATCACCGAGCTGGCCTGGGGGCCCTTGTCGCCTTCCTCTTCCGCGAAGCGGACCTCGTCCCCGGTCTTCAACTCGTCGAAGCCGCCATCGAGGACGCTGTTGCGATGGAAGTACACCTCGCGGTCATCTTCGGTAGCCAGGAAGCCGAACCCCTCTTCGGGGAAAAGGCGCACGACGCGGCCGCGGGGAGGCTTCTCCGGTTCGACCCATTCCTCGCGCTGCCGCCGGGCGTAGTCTTCGAGCTGGCGTCCGGCAGCGTCGAACGCGTTGCGGATGGCGACGTGCAGATCGTCGGCGCTCTGGCGGTTGACTGTGATGACTGCTCCGGGGACGTCGAGGTCGACCTTCACCTCGAACGGTCCACCCTTGCGATGATGCCCGACCGGGGCTTCGAGGATCACCCTGCAGGTAAGGATGCTCTCGTAGAAGTCATCGAGGTGCGCGGCCCGTTCGCGGATGTAGCTTTCGACGTCCGGGGAGTCGGCCACCTCATTGAGCTTGATCTGGAGTTCGAGCATTGCCACTACCTCCGCCAGCGCACGCGCGCGACCGTGTCGTCCTCGGCGTACTCCACCTCGATGGTGCCCGCGTGGGCGTCGTGGAGGGCTTCGCCGATGCGGCGCGGGAGGTGCACGTCAGTGGTCGTGATTTCGAGCCCGTCGCTGCCCTCCTCCAGCGTCATGATGCGATTCAGGGGGTGCTCGTCCTTTTCGGCCGTCTCCTGGTTACGCACGAGGTTTAGCAACTCAGTGCGATGGGCGGCGAAGTACGGGCCACCGATGCTGAGGAAGCCGGCCGGGTAGGCGTCCGCGATGCGCCGGCAGGCGGGGCACGTGTGCTCCGCGGCACCCCTCGGCGCCGGCGCCCAGTGCCAGCGTCCCTTGAGGTAGACCGCGCGACACTCGGGACAGACGGCCGGGTCAGCGATGTGGCCACGCTCGCGGTAGGCGTCGTGGCCAGTCTCGGCAACGATGTTGTCCCGCCGGGGCTTCCAAACTTCGGGGTTACGTGACTCAGCCGGTTGGCCGCCGCTGGCCGTCATGGTTTCCTCCTGCGCGCCGGGTCGCCGGCGCGCCCGCCTGTGGGTGGATCCGATCGTGAGGGGCCCGGCGCGAACGGGCCGCGGTCGAAGGTCTACGAATGGCGGGCCGCCCGCCCGTGCCCTCCGGTCATCGCTCTCAGGTACGCAAACAGGCCCCGGTGTTTCCGGGGCCTGTCACCTGATCCTGCTCCGGCCAACGACCACCGGGCGGTGGCGCGTCGGCGAGCCCACCTCGGCCATCCTCTGAACCCTTGCCGCTCCTGAAAGGAGCAATCCGGGCCGCGCCAGCTTCGCGCTGGGCTTCTATGCGTCCGGGCGAGCAACGCTCGAAGGATTCTGGCGCCGGGTGGTTCCTGCGAATGGTCCGCTCAGCGCGGACCCGAAGTCTGCACGATCCAGACTCCGTAGAAGGCGTGAAGCTTGCTGCGCATTCTTCCCTACCTCCCGTCCGGCGAAACTGGGCCTTGCCCGGGGAGAACTGGGCACAGAACCCGCCGCTGTTCTCACGCTCCAACCTACACCCGGCCGCAAGCGTGTCAAGAGGTTCGTTCGGTGAAGAACCGTGCCCCCACTTTCGCTCGACCCGGGCCCCGCTACTCGGCCTTTTCGAGCTCGAACGCCGCGTGCAAGGCCCGGACGGCATCAGGCACACGTTCCGCCGCGATCAGGCACGTCAGGCGGATTTCGCTCGTCGAAATGAGCTCGATGTTGATGCCGGCGTCGAACAGCGCTCGAAACATCCTCGCCGCGTACCCCGGAGCCGTCTGGATGCCTACCCCAACGATGCTCACCTTCCCCAGGTCCTCGGCGGCGGCATATCCCGGCGCCCCAACCGACTTGCAGATCGCCGGCATGAGCGCCTCCGCCCGCCGCAGATCCTTCCGCGAAAGCGTGAAGGTGAGGTCGGTCATGTCGCCTTCGCTCGCATTCTGGACGATGGTGTCGACGCTGATGCCGCCCGCCGCCAGGGGTTCGAAGATCCGCGCTGCGATGCCCGGCTCGTCCGGCACATGGCGCACTGTGATCTTGGCCACGTCGATGTCGTGCGCAATGCCACGTACCCGGTTCCGTTCTTCCAATTCCGATTCTCCGTGGATGAGAGTGCCCGGCGCGTCGACCATGCTCGAAGTGACGAGGATGGGCAGATTGTAGACCGAGGCCAGTTCCACGGCCCGGTTGTGGATCACCTTCGATCCCTGCGTCGCAAGCTCGAGCATCTCTTCGTAACCGATGTCCTTGAGCTTGCGTGCGCCGGGTACCAGCCGCGGGTCGGCTGTGTAGACACCTTCAACGTCCTTGTAGCTTTCGCAGCGGTCGGCCGAGAGCGCCACCGCCAGCGCTACCGCGGTCGTGTCGCTGGCGTTGCGCCCAAGGGTCACGATTTCGAAGTCCTCGGTCGTCGCCTGGAAGCCCGCCACGATCGGCACCCGGCCCGCCGAGAGTTCGGCCCGCACTCGCTCGGCTTCGACCCGCGCGATTCGTCCCGAGCCGTAGTCTGGACGCGTGAAGATGCCCGCCTGGTGGCCCGTCAGGCCAACCGCCTCTTGCCCCAGCGCCCGCAACGCCATCGCGACCAACGCCACCGACATCTGCTCGCCCGTCGAGAGCAGCATGTCGAGCTCCCGCGGGTCGGGCTCCGGCGCTACAGAAAGAGCGAGGTCTATCAGTTCGTCGGTTGTATTACCCATCGCCGACACGACAACCACTACCTGGTCGCCGGCCCGCACCCGTTGCAGCACACGCCCGGCAACGTGCCGGATGCGCTCGGCATCAGCGACCGACGTGCCCCCGTATTTCTGTACCACCAGCATCGATCAGAGGATGCCGTATCGAGGGAACAGGGGATAGGGGACTGGGGACAGCCGCCTGCCCCCGTCCGCCTCAGCGGCGTCGCCTCAGGGCCAGCCAGCCGAGCGGCAAGCCGGCCGCTAGGAGCCCGGCCCCGGCGCCGAGCCCGGCGTAGAGCACTGTGTTCGCGCCCTCGTCCGCCGGCTTGTCGATCGCGATGGCGACGGCGGCGCCGCCGGGGGGTTGGGCCGGCGCGACGACCGCTGCCTTGGCCGCGGGGCTGTCTCCTTGGGCGGCAACTCCAACGTCGCCCACAACCACGACCCCGGTCATCCCCCAGTGCAGCAGGCACGAGTACGGGTAAATCCCGGGCTTTTCGAATCGGTAGGTGAAGGTTCGTCCCTCAAGAACCTCTCCCACAGGGCCCCACTCCGAGCCGGCGCCGACCACCTGGTGCCCCAGGGTGTCCCCGTTTGTCCAGGTAACGGACTGGCCCGGATCGACGCGAAGCACTATGGGAGCGAAGCAGAACCCCTTCATCGCCACGGCGACGCGGGTGGCCTCCCGCGGCGCCTGCGCTTTGAAGCACCCGGCGCCTGCCGAGGCCTGCTGCGCGGTCGCGCCCAGCACTCCGGCCACAGTCGCCGCCAGGGCGATCGCCGCAGCCAGCCGAAAGTTACGCCAACCAGACATCGTCCCCTCCAACGCCCGCCTATAAGCGGCTGCCAGTTCTACACCGGGGACGTCCGATCGGTTCCGACGATGCGGACCCGGCTGCCGCCGGTCAGGGCAGCGAGACTGCCACGCCAAGCGCCTCCGCCTCGGAAAGCTCCGTCTCTAGCCGGTAGTTGAAGCCCGCGCTGCGCCAGACCAGCGTGTTCCGCGTAACCGTCCGCTCCGACCCCGCCACCTCGCGACCGTCGCTGCCTATAACACGGACAATGTGGGAACCGCCCGAGATCCAGTAGGCCGGCTGGCCGTTCACTGTCACCTGTTCGATTACCTGAACCCCCTTGCCGAACACGCCCTTTTCGAAGATCGCCCCGTTCGTCTCCCAGAGGTCAGAACGCTCGTACTGGACGACGACCACCGCGAGGCCGAGATAGTCGACGATGTAAACGGCCTTCGCCTGCTCTATACCCGGGATGAGCGCCGGTGCGAAGCGGAGCCGCGCCGCTGCCGACTCCAGCGTCGTTGGCGTGGCGAATGACTCCAGCGTCCGGGGTGTCGGCAGGGGCGTCGGCGTTTCGCCCGGCCGAGGGGTCGGCAGGATCTCGATCCGCTCTCCCTCCACGGCGAGCCCGAGGAAGTCCGCCACCACGTCGCGGACATCCCGCGAAAGGACCACCACAAGCGCCAGCCCGGCAACCAGCGCGAGCGCAACCGCGGCCGCGCGAGCCACGATCGGCCCTCGCCAGGCCGGGAGCGCGGTTGGCACGAGCGCCAGCCGGAGCCGGACCCCTGCCTCGATGTCCGGCGTCGCGGGATAGCTGAAGGCCGACCCGGCGTCGGCCAGGAGCACCGCTTCCCAGCGAGCGGCAGGCTGGTCAGACATGTCTGCCCTCCCCCGAGCTCACCGGCTCTGGACGAAGCGCCGGGTAGCGCTGCTCGATGACTTCGCGCAGCCGGCCGCTGGCACGGCTCAGGCGCGACTTTACCGTCCCCGCGGGCCTGTCGATGGCGGTCGCTATCTCCCGTTCCGGGAGGTCGAGGAAGTAGCGCAGATACAGGACCACCCGGTCGTCCTTCGGAAGCTCGTTGATCGCCCGCGCGAGCAGGTCGTGACGTTCGCCCGCAAGCACCAGGTGATCGGGGGTCGGCTCGGGATCCTGGCGGACTCGTGCGAATCGCGCGAGCAGTCCCTGCCGGCGGCCACGGGCTCGCACGTCGTTCAGCGCCAGGTTGGTGACGATGCGCAGCAGCCACGGCCGGAACGGCTCGTCCTCGCGAAACGAGCGCAGGTTCTGGAACGCCCGCACAAAACCCTCCTGGGCGATGTCCTCAGCGGCTGCCGCATCGCGCACGACGAGATAGGCCGCCCGGAAGGCCACCTCCTGGTACCGGCCTACGAGCGTGCAGAAAGCCTCCCGGTCGCCCTTCCGGGCGGCCGTCACTGCAAGGCGATCGTCGATGGGCGCATCCACGCGACTGTTCTACACCGAAGCGCTGCCGTTGGTTCCCGCGCCGCTACTCGGGCTCCCCCAGGAACTCTCCCGAGACCCAACCCGCGGCGGTGTTCGCAGGCAGACGCACCACCCGCCACCACCGCACCCCGTCCCCATCCGGCGGCCCACCTCCCCCGATGAGGTGAAGCTGGGCCCCGTCCTTCAGACACTCCACCACCGGCGCCGTCTTGTTCGGCAAGGTCCTGAAGTTGAGGCAATCGCCCGAACCCTTCACCCTCACTATCGACCCGAACCAGAACTTGCCCTGCCCCACCGGCTTCCCACCGTCCTTCGGGTTCCAGACCCGGTACTGCACGCCGTTGAGCGTCCCGCCCCTCAGCTTCACCGGGATGTCCTGCCCCAGCTGCAGACCGTTCAGCACCAGCCGTAGCACCCACGTGCCGTCCCGCTTCTCGGCCGTGAACAGGATCCCCTCCCGGAACAGGCGATCCATGTCGACCACCACGCGGCTGAACACCAGCTCCCTGCACCCGCCCGGACAGTTGGGATTCGCGTACACCCCGATCGAGTAGAGCCGCACGCTCCCCTCGCCATAGTCGTCCTTCGCCTCCGCGATTGCGCCCGACTGGTACCCCGCCAGGAGCTTGACCAGCGCAGCCCGGTCGAGCGTCGTGCCCTCGCTGTACGTTCGGCCAACGTCGTAGCCCCGCACCTTCGTCCCGGGCGTCTTGCCGTCGCAGACCCGCGGGCTGAAGGGGTCGTTCGGTTGGCAGGTCACCTCGCGGTCGACGAAGCGCTTCGCCGCCTCGTCGCCGTTGTACTTCACAAGCGCCGCTTCGATGTCGGCAGCGAGCGCACACACGGCCCTGTCCACGTCCGGACACGACTCGAACGACACAGGCGTCGCCGTCGCCGGGCTGAGCGTCGGGTTCACGTTTGGGACCGGCGTCGCCGTCGCCGCCCCCTTGTCGTTGCTCGAACAGGACGCCAGCAGCGCCGCAATCGCGATCACACCAAGCACCAACATGCCCGTTCGAGTCACCGGCAGCCTCCGGGACGAACTTTGCCGCCCTCGACCAAGCTTACCGCGCGCGGCAAGCCCGCCCACGAAGCTACGCCAGCTTCATCGCCAGCGTCTGCGCCAGGTCGAGCCGGATACCAGGCCCCATCGTCGTCGTTAGCGTCGCGCCGCGGATGTACTGGCCCTTCGCCTCGCGCGGCTTCGCCGCGTTCACCGCTTCGATGAAGGCCGCCATGTTGTCCCGCAACTTCGCGTCGTCGAAGCTGACTTTGCCGATCGGCACGTGGATGTTCGCCAGCCGGTCGAGCCGGAACTCCACCCGCCCCTGCTTCGCGTCCCCGACCGTCTTCGCGATGTCCTCGGCCGCCACGACCGTGCCCGAACGCGGGTTCGGCATCAGCCCCCGCGGCCCCAGGATGCGGCCAAGTCGCCCGACTTTGCCCATCATCTCCCGCGTCGCGATCGCCACGTCGAAGTCCGTCCAGCCGCCCTCGATCTGCTTGATCAGGTCATCGCTGCCGACGAAGTCCGCCCCCGCGTCCTGCGCGATTCGCACCGCTTCGCCCTCCGTGAACACCAGCACCTTAAGGACGCGCCCGAGGCCGTGCGGCAGCACCGTGCTCCCCCGGATCTGCTGCTCCGCGTGGCGTGGGTCGAGCCCCGTCCTGATGTGCAGCTCGACCGTCTCGTCGAACTTCGCCGGGTGCACTTCCTTCGCCAGGCTGATCGCTTCTTCGACCGGATACAGCTTCGTCTTGTCGACCTTCGCCGCCGCTTCGAGGTAACGCTTCCCCTTCTTCGGCATCGCTACACCACCTCGATGCCCATGCTGCGGGCCGTGCCTTCGACGATCTTCATCGCCTCTTCGATGCTGTTCGCGTTGAGGTCGGGCATCTTCGTCTCGGCGATCCGCCGCAGATCCGCGACCTTCACCTGGCCCACCTTTTCGAGCCGCGGGTTGCCGCTGCCCTTCTCGATGCCGGCCGCCTTGCGCAGCATGTCGGCCGCGGGCGGCGTCTTGAGGATGAAGTTGAACGAGCGGTCTTCGAAGATGGTGAGCTGCGCCGGGATGATCTGCCCCACCTGGTTCTGGGTACGGGCGTTGTATTCCTTGCAGAACTCCATGATGTTCACGCCGTGCTGACCCAGCGCGGGGCCGATCGGCGGAGCCGGGTTCGCTTTCCCGGCCTGGATTTGCAGCGTCACCACTGCGCGGACCTTCTTGGCCATCGGGGTACTCCTGGGCGTACAAACGGCAAGGACGAAGCCACTGCCTCCGCAAATTAGCGCCGCACCGCGAGTCCCCAGTATCCCCGAGCCGCGACTGACAAGCAACGAACGCCACCGCCAGTCCTCGTCGCTCATCGCTCTCGCGCTCATCCCACATCCCCCGTCCCTCATACCTCCGGTCCCAACACACCTCCGCCCGGCTGCGCCCCACTCGCCGCCCTGGCCTGCGCTACGCTCCGGCCACCCTACGGGCACGGGCTCCGCAGTCGCCCAACCTCGACTCCCCTCGCCCGCGCACGGGTAGCCGCGGCACTCCGTGGCCGCTGCACAACACCCAACGCCCCACGCCAGCCCCAGTGACCCACCGGCAACTGCCACCCAGTAGCCGCGGGCCACCGGGCCCGCTGGAGACGGCACCGCCGATCGGAGGCCCGGAACGGACGCGGGGAAGTGCGAATGTTCCCTATTCGCATTCCTGCTTAGGTGGCGTAGGATTCGCAGCCCGGCGCTGTGCCAAGCAAAGGCGAGGGCGCTTCTAGAGGAGCGGGGCGATGAGAACACCCTTTTCGCCGGTTCTGGCCTCTGCGGTGCTCCTCGCCCTTGCATTCGCAAGCGGGTGCAATTCCGACAAGAATGCGACGTCGAGCGCGACCAATGCGCCCGCCAACGCGAACTCGTCGGCTACATCGAAGGTCACAGACACGCCGACGCCAGTCGACTCTGCGAAGCCAGCCGATTCACCGAAGACGAGCCCCACTCCTGGCTCAGCCGACACGCCCAAACCGACGAGCGCGCCGCCCAGTGCCACTGCCGTGCCCCCGACCACGACGTTGCCTGCCGCGTCTCTCTCCCTCAGCGTCAGCAGCCCCGTCAAACGGGGCAGCAACGCGTCCGCTTCTGTTCAGGGCGCGACCCCTGGCGTATCTTGCACCATCAGCTACACAACCCCCAGCGGTACCGACAGCACCGCCGCGGGCCTCACGACGAAGACGGCGGGTAGCAACGGATCCGCCAGTTGGTCGTGGGTCATCGGGAGCAACACCAACCCGGGCACGGGATCCGTCCGGGTCAACTGCGGCGGCCAACAGAAGACCGCCAGCATCACCATCACTTCTTAGGAGTCACGAGTGCCCGGATCCCTCACGAACCCGTTCGGAATGACAGAAGCCTTCTTCGATCGCAAGGAGCAGTTCGACCGCATCGTCCAGCTCCTGGTGCCGGGAGAATCACTGTGGATGGTGCTCGACTGCAAAGGCGGCGGGACCGGCTACGTAGGTATCTCCGACCGCAGGCTGATCTTCCAGGATGCCAACTGGCGACGGACGAAGAACGTCCTCGTGAGCGTCCCGCTGGACCGCATCCACGCCGTCGGGATCTCGAGCGACACACCACTGTTGGGCCGCTCCACGGCGGCCTTGTCCATCCAGGCCGGCGACGACGACTGGACGTTCGAGTTCAAGAACGCCGAAAAGACGCGCAACGCCTACCTGCTGCTGATGCACCTGGTTCTCAATCGGGACGCTAACACGCCCGACACGAAACTCCCCGCCCTGGTCTGAAAAGGAGGCCCGCTTGCCAAAGTTAAGTACTCGCCTCTACCGCCTCTCCCGCCGGACCAACGACGCAGAGGTCCTCCTCAGCGGCGACCCGAAGCGGATGGAACGCCGCCTCAAGAACAAGCTCATCGGCCGCGCCCTCGGCCGCGCGAAGTTCTGGCGCACCCTCTGGCGCTAAGGCTGGCTCCGCACTGCGCCTGAGTTCAAGGCGACCAGGTCGGCCCTGAGCTGCCGTATCTCGTCGCGAAGTTCCAGCATGGTGACCTCTTCGGCTCCGACCTGCTCTCTGACCAGGAATGCCGCGATGATGGCCGTCACCGCGGACAGCGACGCGATGCCAAACAGCATGAGGGCGACTGCGACTCCGCGACCCGCCGGAGTCACGGGGAAGTGGTCGCCGTATCCCACGGTCGTCATGGTCGTTGCCGCCCACCACATCGCGTCGCCGAAGTTCTGAATGTTGCTCCCCTCGGCGTGCCGTTCCGAGAGCAGGACAAGGAAAGCACCAACCACTCCCGTCATTAGCACCGACGCCACGAGCAGTTGGGCCCCCCGCTGCGCGGCCAGCCTGCGCAGCAGCGACACGTTCAGCCCGAGGGCTACGCCGACGCGTGCCAGCCGAAGCAACCGAAGTAGTCGGGCTGCGCGCAAGGGTCGCAGGAAGGGGAGCGCGACCATCGCCGCTTCGAGCCAGTGCGTGCGGACGTAATGAAGCCGCTGCGGCGCGACCGCGAACTTCACCGCGAAGTCCACCAAGAACACCGCCCAGATCATCCAGTCGCCGGCCAGAAGCGTCGTCTCGACGGTCGGAGACGGGTCGAAGAAGAACGGCGCCAGGAGAAGGGCGACCATCACCAGCGCGAGAATCAGGAGAGGGAGGTCAGTCGCCTCCTCGATTCGACGAAGCCGTTCCGCACTACGCATGCTGCCCTCTCGGTGTCAGGAGATGGGCCGGATTCTACTTCGCCTGTGGGAGGACGCATTCGTCCGCGAGGACCAATCGCCGCAGAGGGGGTCTTCGTTCGGTCGATCGAGCAGTCGCCAGCGGCCACAGAGGGCCGCGGCTACAAGCCCCAACAGGCACGCCCAACCGAGCCGCGACTGACAAGGAGCGGCCCGTTCCTACGACTCCAAGGGCTGGCGGAAAGGGCCTGGCCTGTCGCCAGGCACTGGCCTTCGTTCGGGCGATCGAGCAGTCTCCAGCGGCCACAGAGGGCCGCGGCTACCAGTGCGCGGACCGTGGGCCAGGGCGGAGCCCGGCCCGGAGGGTGGCCGCAGCGCAGCGAAGGCAAGGGCGGCGAGTGGGGCGCAGCGGGGTGGTGGTGCGTTGGAACACAAGGAAGGGTTCTTCGGTGTGATGTTACGCGTCCGCGTAGACGCGGAAGCCGAAGTCGTTGTAGCGAAAGCCGGGGACGAGGCTCGCCCGGGCGCTTACGCGGGTGAACTTCTCGGCGTGCCGCCAGGAGCCCCCGCGGCTGACCTTCCGCTGACCCACGGCCGGGCCGGTCGGGTCATCGGCGACGCCCTCCCGGTAGTACGCGGGGTCGTACCAGTCGCTGCACCATTCGTGGACGTTCTCGGCGGTGCAGCGCAGGCCGAACGCGTTGGCGCACCCAGCGGCGGGCACGTGGGGACGGTCCATAGCAGCGATGGCGGCGTACGAAGGGTGGCCGTCGCGGGCTGTTCCCCAGGGCCAGTCGGCGCCGCTCAGCCCTCCGCGCGCCGCGAACTCCCGCTCCGCCTCGGTGGGGAGGCGCCAGCCGACGCCGGTCGTCGCGGCCAGCCAGTCGCAATAGGCGACAGCGTCGAACCAGCTCACGCCCACGACCGGGCAGGCAGGGTCGTTGAATCGCTCGTCCGCGAGGAAGGGCGGCGGCTCGTGGCCTGTGGCTTCGAGGAACCGTGCGTACTCCCGGTTCGTAACGGGCGCGACGGCGGCTCGAAAGGGCCGGATGCGGACCCGATGGGCGGGCTGCTCGTCCTTGCGCCCCGCGTCGTTCCCCATGACGAACTCGCCGCCGGCGATAGCGACCGAGGCGGGGAGCAGCGCGGCATCGCTCACAACGCCGTGCCTTCCATGTATCCCGGCTCCAGCAGCCGCGCCCGTGGCGCCACCCGCGCAAGCTCTTCGCGGATCGGCGTCACGTCAGTCCCGCCCGCGGCCGTGAGGGGCGGCATCCAGTTGTCGTGGTGCCCAAGGACGATCGTCTTCGGCCGCAGGAGGTCGGCTTCGCGCGCGACGAACTGGGCGAGCGAGCCCTGGATCGGCTCGCCGTCGATGTTTCCCCGTCCCGCGGCGGCGAGGATGGCGACGTCGGGCCGGAGGTCGCGCAAGACGCCGGTCCAGCAGCCCGAGGTATCCTGGTAGAAGATCGAGCCCTCGGGTGTCTCGATCAGGTAGGCCAGCGCCCCACCCGTGCTGGGGCTGCCGACGGCGGAGGCCAGGTGCTCGCGCATCTCGCGCGCCTGATCCGTATCGCCCCCGGACAGCCGCCCGATGGCGCTACCGAGGCCTCGCGAGTTGGCCCGCTCGTCTTCGGTCAGCCCGTAGTGGCCGACCAGCATCGCTGTGCTGTCGAGCGAGGCCGACACCCACGTGCACGAGTGCAGGCTAGGGTAGACCCGCACCGTCACTTTGTCCGAGAGGCGGTAGTGCTCGCCGCCCTGCGTCGCCAGCAGCTGGCCATCGGCGACGCCCTGCTCGCGCATCACCCGCCGCGTCTCGAGCGAACCGATGACCGTCGCGCCGATGTTCCGGGCGATCGTCTCCGCGCCGGCAAGGTGGTCGAAGTGGCTGTGCCCGACCAGGACGAAGTCAGCCTGCTTCACCTGTGCGCTCGAGAGCCCCACCGACGGCGCCGAAGGGACGCGGTCCATGTAGGCGTCGAGGAAGACGACGAGGTTGTCCAGCGAGAGGCGGAAGGTGGCACAGCCAAGCCAGTCGAGCGTGATCTTCACAGGAGATCCTCCAGCGAGCGGATCCTACGCCACCGCTCCTTGGGTCTGCGACGTGCCTAGCTGCCCTTGCGGCAGGGGCAGCCCACCGTCGGAGCG
>JBGPOS010000055.1:0-27730 GCA_041488155.1 Tepidiformaceae bacterium | reverse complement strand
GACTTCGATCGTTTTCCCAACAACCAGTGCGGTTCGGACACTGCAAACTACTTCCCCGGCCAAATGAGGCGCGGAGGACTCGGTTTCTTGAGCGCCAGCTCCACTCGAAATGGGACTACTCTTAAGAATCGCTGTCACCCGGCAGTCAGTCCTCCGATCGCTCGACGCGGCTGATGATGAGCGGTGGCAAACACCTCGCCGACCACCTCGATGATGCGCCGGTCTTTGTCCTGCCCTGCGTCATCGGCTCACAACCGGCTCAGATGGATCGAATTCTGCTCGGGAGCGCCATCTACCTCGCCACTCAGAACCTCATGCTCGCCGCGCGCGGGCTCGGCCTCGGCACGGTGATGACCATCTTCCACAATTCGATGCTCGCCGAGCTGCGAGAGTGGCTCGATGTCCCGGAGACGGTCACGCCTGTCGCGCTGATTCCTCTTGGCTGGCCGGATGCCAACTTCGGCCCCGTGAAACGTGAGCCAGTCGAGTCGGTGACGCACTGGGACCGTTGGGGCGCGACCCGGGTGCGCCCGTCATAGCCGACGCGGACAAACATCTCGGTTCGTGCAAAGCCGCGCTGCCAGGTTCACGACCGTGCTCGAACTGTCCCTCGTAGCCGACCCGCCCGCGGGTTGCGTAGCCAAGAGCGACGCCGGCTCCCAGTTCCAGGAGGCGTCCGCGCACACGCCGCACCTCCGCCAGCTCGCACGCCCGTCCGCCATCCTCACGCCTGGGTGCGGCCCTGATAGAGTTGGCTTCGCCGCCCGCAGCGTTTTCCGCCCACGGCGAATTTGAACAAAGACAAGTTGAGAACAGCTGATGGTTGAAGAGCGATTGCGCGTCCCTGCCAACATCGCCGTCCGAGTCACGGGCGATGTGATGCGCGACACGGTGGTCGACGTCTTCACGGCGCTGGGTCTGCCCGACGGCGATGCCGCTCAAGCCGCGGACGTCCTTGTCTGGGCAGACCTCCGCGGGGTCGAATCGCATGGCGTCAGCAATATGATGCCGGCGTACGTCGGCGGCCTGAGGGAAGGGGCCATCAACCCTCGGCCCGTGGTGCGCGTGCTCCGTGAGGCTCCAGCCACCGCGACCGTCGACAGCGATCGCGGGCTCGGCCTTGCCGTTGGCTCGCGGTTCATGCAGATGGCGATCGAGAAGGCGCGTACTTGCGGGATAGGCGCGGTTGCCGTGACGAACGGGAAGCACTTCGGCGCGGCCGGCTATCACGCCCGGCTGGCACTCGATCATGAAATGATCGGCCTCGCGATGACGGTGGGCGGCCTGAGCGTCGCACCTACGTTCGGGGCGAAGGCGATGGTGGGGCTGAACCCGCTCGCAATCGCGGTCCCCTCCGGGACGGAGCCTCCGTTCGTCTTCGACGCCTCGATGAGTTCTGTCGCCGGGAACAAGATCCGGCTCGCCCGCAGGCTCGGCCCCCCGGTCGCGGGCGGCTGGATTGCGGCGATGGATGGGACACCGATCATGGACGAGGCGGAAGTCCCGGACGAGTTCCTCATGTTGCCCCTTGGAGGCACGCGCGAGATCGGCTCGCACAAGGGCTACTCCTTGGCGGTCATGGTCGACATTCTCGCCGGCGTCCTTTCGGGTACGGGGCCAGGCTTTCTCGCGGGCCAGAACGTCTCGCATCATTTCATCGCCTATCGGGTCGACGCGTTCACCGACCTGCAGGAGTTCAAGCGGGACATGGACGTCTATCTCCGGGGCCTCCGCGAGACGCCACCGGCGCCGGGGCACGACCGTGTGCTGTACGCCGGCCTCCCCGATCACGAGGAGGAGGTCGACAGGCGTGCGAACGGCATCCCCTATCACCCCGACGTCATCGCCTACTATCGCGACCTGGCGGTCGAACTCGGCATCGCGGACCGCATGCCAAAGGAGTGATCATGATCGGACCAGTCACTCGCGAAACCGTCTACGAACCTGTGCCTTGCTGGGCCAAGATTCCGCACGGCCTCTGGCTCCGCGAGGCGACCTCGGTCGCAGTCGACTCCGAGGACCGCGTGTACGTGTTCAATCGCGGCAACATGCCGGTGCTGGTCTTCGATCGCGAGGGGAACCTGGTCGACATGTGGGGAAACGACACCCCGTTCGCCGGGATGACCGACTTCAACGACCCGTACGGCAACCCCGTAAAGGTTTGGGCAGGCTGCTGCTACACCTGGGCCCACTCCATCCGGGTAGACCATGAGGACAATGTCTGGCTGGTTGACGTAACGGCCCACAAGATCCACAAGGTCACCCGGACGGGCGAGACGCTGCTGACCATTGGCGACGGAACGCCGGCACCGCGCCAGAGCGGCGCGATGTTCAACCGCCCGACCGATGTCGCGGTTCATCCGAAGACCGGCGAGATCTTCATTTCCGACGGCTACGGCAATTCGCGCGTCCACCGCCTCAGCGCCGCGGGAGAGCACATTCTTTCCTGGGGCGAGCCGGGCGCCGACCCGGGCCAGTTCAGCCTGCCTCACAACATCGCCATCCTCGACGACGAGCACGTGATCGTCTGCGACCGCGAGAACCATCGCGTGCAGGTATTCACGCTCGAGGGCGGGTTTGTGCGGGAATGGCACGTGCACAAAGCAGTTGCCGTCAAGGTGACCGGGACAGGCGATGAAACACGGGTATTCGTGGCCGAGCAGGGGCCGCCCGCCGTCCAGTACGGGGTGCCGAACCTCGGTCATCGCGTTTCTATCTATACGAGGGATGGCCAACTCGTGAATCGGGTGGGCAACCCGCTTCCGGGCGAGGCTCCGGACCAGTTCCTCTGGCCGCACGCAGTGGCGGTCGATTCGCAGGCCTCGATCTACGTCGCGGACGTCTCGTATGTGGAAGTCGGCAGCAAGCAGACGCCGCCTCGGGAGATGGTGAGTCTTCACAAGTGGCGGCGCGCAGCCGGCTAAAGTCGGCCGGGCGGCACGACACGCCTCGGACTAGCGGCTCTGGCCTCCGGCTTGAGCTCGGATCACCCAGGCGACGATGTGCCGTTCGAGCGCGGCGAGGTGGGGTCCCGTAACCAGGAGCCCGTCGCCGTCTGCCGGACCGGGAGTGGAGCGAGGAGCTGTGGGAGGCACGGGCGAAGTGAAGCCCACGGCTGCGACAGCCCATGGCGCAGGCAGGCCATCCGGAGCGCTTAACGGACCAGCCGGAAGCAGCTCCGCAGCTCCTCGGCGAACAACTGGGGTTGTTCGAAGGCGGCAAAGTGGCCGCCCTTCTCCAGCTCGTTCCAGTAGACGATGTTCTTGTAACGCTTCTCGGCCCAGCGCCGCGAGCAGAGGAAGATCTCCTTCGGGAAGATGCTGCAGCCTGTGGGGACGCCGACCTCGCCGCCCCTCTGTGCGCCGAAGCTCTCCCAGTACAGGCGGGCTGACGACGCTCCGCTCGCGGTGAGCCAGTAGAGCATGATGTTGTCCAGCATCTCGTCCCGGGTGAGCGCGTTCTCGGGGTGGCCGTCGCAGTCGGTCCAGGCCCAGAACTTCTCCAGGATCCAGGCCATCTGCCCGACCGGGGAGTCGACCAGCCCGTATCCCAGCGTCTGCGGGCGGGTGCTCTGCTCCTTCGAGTACCCCGAATCCCAGTCCAGGTAGTGCTGCATGCCCGCGATGCCCCGCCTCTCGAGATCGGTCAGGTCGTCCATGGTGGCCGGGTCGGGCCGGGCGGAGACCATGTTGAGATGGATGCCGCGGCAATGCGCCGGGTCCTGAATACCGATCGCGGTGGTGACGGCCGAGCCCCAGTCGCCGCCCTGGGCGACATAGCTGTTGTAGCCGAGCCGCCCCATGAGCTCGGCCCAAACGTCGGCGATCTTCTCGACACCCCAGCCGGGCGCGGCCGGCTTGTCCGAGAAGCCGTATCCGGGCAGTGACGGGCAGACCACGTGGAAGGCGTCGGCGGGATCGCCGCCGTGCTTCGCCGGGTCGGTCAGGGGCTCTATCACCTTGAGGAACTCGACTATCGAGCCTGGCCATCCGTGCGTGAGGATGAGCGGGAGCGCGTTCTCGTGCGGCGAACGGACGTGGAGGAAGTGGATGTCGAGCCCGTCGAAGGGGCTCTTGAACTGCGGGAAGACGTTGATCCGCGCCTCGGCCCGGCGCCAGTCGTATTGCTTCTCCCAGTAGGTCGCCACTTCGCGAACGTAGGCCAGCGGGACGCCCTGGGACCAGTTGTCTGGGGTCTCCTTCTCCGGAAACCGCGTGCCGGCGAGGCGGCGGCGCAGGTCATCGAGGTCGGCCTCGCGGACCGCGATTCGGAACGGGGTGATGGTGGTCATCGGCGGCCTCGTGCGTTTGGTCGTGAATCATGAGCGTCCGCCCGCCCGGGCTGCAACCGGGCGCATCTCATCGCAAAGGGGGCCCGTCGATGCTTCCGGTCTGGACCATCTTCCGAGGTAGGGAAATGGAAGAGCCAGTACTGCTCCCGGGGCCGCGCCCAGCTACCCCATGCCCGCTGGTGCGATCCCCAACGTAGCGTGGCCGAACTCTCGTTCGCTACCGTATGGCGACCCCGAGCGGACTCGAACTCACCAAGAGTCAGTCCTTACCGTGTCGGCTCGAGAGCAATCGAACGGATGAGTCGCAGGCTCGGTGTTCCTTGGTCGGTCTCGAACAAACATGCCGATGTTCGCCCAGTCGTGAGTGCAATCGCCGGATCGGTGGGTCACCACGACGCCGCGGAATAGATCTCCCGCAGAAATCGGCTCGGCCGCGTCGCCAGCAGTTTGGTGTGGCCGAACCCCGCCTTCCGAGCCAAGTTTTCCCAGCGTTCGAACGGCACCGGATGCGGCACCGCGAAGTTGCCGTGTGCGATGTTGTATTCGACCACGAGCATGCGGCCCGCAGGTCGCAGGTGACCGCGGAGCAGTCGCACAACGGACTCCTGGTGCCGCTGGAAGTGAAGGGCGTTGGCGATGACGATGCCGTCAAGCAGCGGGAGGTCGAGTGGCTCGGAGAAGTTCGCGACAACGTAGCGGACCCTCCTCGTCGCGAACTTCGAATGGATTGCGCGCTCGTTCTCAAGGAGCGCCACACCACTCTTGTCGATGGCGTAGATCTCTCCTTCGGGACCGATCAGTTCGGCCAGGGCCAACGTGAAGGCGCCGGCGCCCGCTCCGATGTCAGCCCACACGCCGCCCGGTTCCTCGATTCCGTTCCGCAGCAAGTCGAGATGGTTGGTGTGGTCCATTGGCCCCGCCCGTTTGAGCCTACCTGCTCAGCTCGAACACCACCAACTCTTCCCCATCATCCTCGTCCCACTGAGTCCCGATCTGGACAAATCCAAGCTTGCGGACGATCGCCAGCGAGGGCTCGTTGCCGGGGCTGACTGAGGCCAGGAACCGCCGGATGCCATGCTCGGCCGACGCCCATGAGATGAGTGCGCGTGCCGCCTCGCTCGCGTACCCTTTTCGACGATGAACCGGATCCACGTCGTAGCCAACCTCGAGGGCGCCTGGGTCTCGCTTCCCATTCACGCCTGGCGGACCGTGAAAGCCGATCCGTCCGACCGCGAGTGGCGTTGGTCCTCTCAGCACCATCGCCCTCACAAGCCAGCCCTCCGTCGCCGGGTTCTTCCGCATCTGGTCCAGCCGCATCCGGAAATGATGTTCGTGTGCGCCGGGCCAGGCAGCCGGCAACGGGAACGGTACGAGCGTCTGAGCCTCGGTCCGCCGGCCCCCCATGAGCGCCTCCAGGAAGTTGGCTGAGAGCAGCTCAAGGTCCATACGCTCACAATGAATTGTGTTCACTCCGACCACCTTACCCCTGGTCCGAGCAGTTCTCGGCCCCTCGTTATCGATCCAGTGCTCACTCCCGGCGCCAGCAACATAGGGTACCGTTTGGGATATCACCCGCGAATGGACCGAGGGACCGGCATGGGGGACGGAAAGTGAAGGAGCCACCGCTGACCGCCGAGCAGGCGCTGGCGCTGCTCCGCGAGAACGCCTCGCGTCTCGCGGCGCTCACCGGCGGCCAGCCGCCCGAACGGCTGGACACTACGCCTCAGGCGGAAGAATGGTCCCCGAACGACGTCCTCGCGCACAATCGCGCGTGCGGCGACGTCTGGGGAGGGAACATTGCGAGGATCCTCGCCGAGGATCGCCCGACCTTCGCCGGCACGAACCCGCGGACCTGGATGAAGCAGACCGACTATCCGGAGTGGCGATTCGAGGAGGCGTTCCGCGCCTTCGCGGCACAGCGTGGGGAGCTGCTCCGCACCCTGGACGCGCTGACGCCAGACGAATGGGAGCGCACCGCGACCGTTACCTCATATGGCCAGCGCAACGAGCGGACGCTGCGCTCGTACGCATCGCAGCTGGCGAAGCACGAGCAATCGCACGTGCGACAGATCGAGCGAACCTTAGACCCCGCCTTGGCGTCAGACCGATGAAGCCGGCCCGGAGGCGGCGGGCCGAACGCTTGGCGACAGGAGTCAAGAGCGATGGCAGCGCCGCTACTCGCTCGGTTGGCACTCGAGGCGCAGGATGCGTTCGTCGCTGCGTCTAAGGCGGTCCCGTCGCCGTTCCATGAACGGACGCCGGCGGGACTCAGTCCTGCGGCGTGGACAATCACCCACGTCGCCGAAGCTCATCACGCATCGATGTATCGCCTGCAGTAGTTCCTCATCCCGAGCATGTGGCCTTGCCCTCCGACCTCTCCCGGCTTCGGCGGCAACGACTCGTTAGTATGCGAGGGCCTTCCGGCCGGCCGCCACGCGGTCTGCCGGCGAGATCCTCGAGGATCGAGGGAGACCGATGGCGAGGCCCCACTTCACTACCGTCGACGAGTACATCGCTTCGTTCCCCAGCAACGTGCAGGTGGTCCTGCAGACGATTCGGCGTGCTATCCGCGAGGCTGTCCCGGAGGCCGAGGAAGTGATCGGCTACCAGATGCCCGCTTACAAGTTTCACGGCTGGCTCATCTACTTCGCGGGGTTCAAGAAGCACTACTCGCTGTTTTGTCCCCAGCCAGACGCCCTGCTCGAAGCCTTCAAGGAAGAGCTGTCCCGGTACGAGATGTCGAAGAGCACCATCAAGTTCCCGCTCGATCAGCCGGTGCCCGTGGAGCTGATTCGCAAGATGGCGAAGCACCGGGCGGAGGAGTACCGCGGCCGGGAGAAGCCGAAACGCGGGACGAAGGCGTAGCCGGGGGAGGCAGGCGCTCCGCAAGCTCCTCCGGCAGCGGTGACCATCCCGGTAGGTCCCCGAACCAACCTTAGCGGGCGAGGCTGCGACGCAACTGCTCGGTGTGTTGGTCGTCGTGTTCGAGGCAGGCTTCGAGCCACGTCGAGACGCTAAACCGGCCTCGCGTGGGGTGGGAGCCCTGACGATCCCAGTCGGCCTGCCGGATACTCGACAGCAGGCCAACCGTAGCCCGGCGCTGGACCAGGAAGTCATCGAGGAGGGTCGTGGTGGAGTCGCGGCTGCGGTTCCGAGTCTTCGCCCAGGCGACCTCATCGAAATCGACGAACACGGGGGCCTCCTCGGCGAGCATACGTTCGAACCGGAGCCGACTGGAGAGCATCTCCACGTCGCGAAAGTGGGCCAGGATCACCCGAGCTGACCACTCGCTCGTAGCGGTGATGTCGAGGAGCGGGTCGCTGGTGGCCTCGACAAGCCTCGCCACCACGTCCGGGGCCGCGGAGAATCGCTTGAGGCGTTCAACGGTCATCCGAGCATTCTAAGGACGGCGTGCTTAGCCTGCGCTCGAAGATCGCGCCTTCCCGCCGGGAGCGGCGACGATCATCTTGATGAGCGCCTCGGTGACGTTCGGCTCCAGGCCTTCGGTGTGGCCCTTGTTTATGCGCACCACGTCGGCGATGAGGCGCCCGTCCCGCGCGTTCGGAAAGACGTAGACCCGGGCTGTGCCGGGCCGGGGCAAGAGGCCCCAGGCCGGCGTCGAGTTCCCTTCGCGCAGGGTGTCGTAGATCTGCCCTGGCCGATCGTCGACCACATCCGGGAGGCGCACGCGAGGGCCGGCGGCGTATTTCTCGGCCCAGGGCGAGGTCTCGGGTAGCGCGAGCATCTCATGCTCGCCGCTGGCGAAGATGAACGAGATGTCGCAGTCGGGCGTAACCGCTCGTCCCGGCCGGGGTGCGTCACCGCCCTGGCCCGTGGCCTGGGGCAGTGGGACCGGCCGCGCTCCCGGGAAGAACGAGGCCGGGAGCTCTATGGGCCCGATCCGGCCGCCCGACAGGCTCAGCCACCCATCCACTCGCTGCTTGAAGAAGTCGCTGCCCAGGAGGCGATTGGACGTCATTCCGCCCTGGGAGTGACCGACGAGCCAGAACGATGCGATGTTCGCCTTGCCGTACTTCTCGAAGACGTAGTCCACGATGTTACGCAGGTGCTCGTCGTCGGCTTCGGCGACCCATCGCCGCATGGGCTCCTTCGTGGCGCACGACGGTGCGGCCACGACCAGGCGGTACCGTTCCTTGTGGTCGAAGGCTGGGAAATAGAGGCGCTGCCATGCGCCAACGGAGCCGCCCCCGTGCAGGCTCAAGAGGAACACGACCCTCTCGCCGGGCTGGAGGTCGTCAGGATCGTCGAGGTAGAACTTGCGTCCGGTCTCGTGATCCACCGCGCTGATGCTGCCCATGCTTCCGTCTCCTGTCGTGGCTCGCATGATGGCCCTGACAAAGGCCCCGCACCAGCTTATCGCTCGCGCAGCGCTCCGCGTCGGAACGCCGGGCGATTCGGGCGGGCCCAGCGCCTGCTCAGGTCACCGGGGCTAGCCGGTGGCGGGTTCGAGGCCGGGGCTGGAGTCATTCTCACGGAACTCGTACGTGGCATGGGTGTCGTAGTCCATCCCGTAGATCCGCTTGAAGTCCGCGATCGCCGCCAGCGCCCGCTTACCATGAGGGCTGGCGGACGCCTCCCCTTCCTGGCCTTCCACCGGCTCGAACGAGTGCAGCACTATCTTCTCAAGGAGTTGGCCCAGGCTGACACCGTTGAATTCCGCCAGGCCCTTCAGGACCTTCACCATCCGCTTCTCCATGCGCACGCCCAGCTGCACGCGATCCACGCGCACGAACTGGCCCCGGCGGACCTCAAGAAGCGGTTCCGGCTCGCCGGTAGCCTCACTACGATTCACCGTCTCTGCCATGGCCGTTTCTCCTTCCCATATAGGTACCATGGGACATCGGTACCAAGGTAACCCTCCCGGCCGAGGGCGTCAACCGCCCAGGACCGTCTGTTGGAACGCCCACAGCGATCCGAACGGCCGTTACGCCTACTCCGATCGCACCCTCAATGTGTGGGAAACTGAGATGGCCCCGTGCGCCGGAAGGACACCCCGGACATCCCGGCCGCCTGCAACCAGAGCCATTGGGCTGGGCCCCCACCAATTCGGCGGCCCCCAGCTGGAGAAAGACATTGATGTCCCGCAAGACTGTTAGCCACCCTCCCATCGCCACCTACACGTTCAGCTTCCAGGCGCAGTACCCCGACCGGCCCGGAATGCTCGCCCTCATCGCTTCCGCCGTTGCTGACTGCGGCGGCAGCATCGGCGACATCGACGTCGTCCGCGCGACGCGGCGGACGATCGTGAGGGACATCTCCGTGTCCGCCCGCGATAGCGACCACGCACGCGAGATCCTCGACCACGTGAGAGCGCTGCCGGCGGTCACCATCAAGAGCGCCGCGGACCGAGTCTTCCTCAGCCACCGCGGCGGCAAGATCGAAATTCGCAACAAGGTGCCCGTTGCCAGCCGTCGAGACCTGTCAGTGGTCTATACGCCCGGCGTTGCCCGCGTCTGCCTCGCCATTGAAAAGGACCCGAGCGCCGCGTATTCCTTGACCATCAAGGGAAACACCGTGGCTGTCGTGACAGATGGAAGCGCCGTCCTGGGGCTGGGCGACCTCGGCCCGAAGGCCGCCATGCCCGTCATGGAGGGCAAGGCGATGCTCTTCAAGACCTTCGGAGGGGTCGACGCGTGGCCCATTTGTCTCGACACGCAGGATCCGGACGAGATCGTCGCGATCGTGAAGGCGATCGCGCCCGGCTTTGGCGGGATCAACCTTGAAGACATCTCGGCCCCGCGCTGCTTCTCCATTGAGGAGCGCCTGAAGCAGGAGCTCGACATCCCTGTCTTCCACGACGACCAGCACGGCACGGCGGTCGTGGTGCTCGCCGCCGTCTTCAACGCGCTTCGGCTCGTGAAGAAGGAGCCGCAGGACCTGCGGGTGGTCGTGCTCGGCGTCGGGGCGGCGGGCGTGGCCTGCGCAAAGATCCTCATGTCGGCCGGTGTCAAGAACATCATTGGCTGCGATCGCTCGGGGATCATCTACAAAGGCCGCCCGGAAGGCATGAACTTCATGAAGCACTGGTTTGCCGACCACACAAACCTCGACGCGATAAGCGGTAGCGTGAGCGACGCTATGGAGGGGGCGGACCTCTTCCTCGGGCTCGCCGGGCCGGACCTCATCACGGTCGACGACATCAAGTCGATGAACCGTGACCCGATCGTCTTTGCGATGGCCAACCCGGACCCGGAGATCCGGCCCGAGATAGCCTCACCCCACGTCAAGGTCATGGCGACCGGACGCTCGGACTTCCCGAACCAGATCAACAACGTGCTCTGCTTTCCCGGCCTGTTTCGTGGCGTCCTCGACGTCCGCGCGCGTGAGATCAACGAAGCGATGAAGCTCGCGGCGGCTCAGGCGATAGCCGCCGCCGTACCGAAGAATGAGCTCGGCCCCGAGTACATCATCCCCAGCGTCTTCCACCCCACCGTCTTCCGGAACGTTGCCCGTGCAGTTGCCCGGAAGGCCATCGAGACAGGCGTGGCGGACCGGCCCGAGAAGGCCGCCGGGACAGTCTTCATCTAAGAAGGCGCCTTCCCCGGGCTCGAGAGCTAGCGAAAGTGCGGCATCACTTCGCGCGCGAAACGTTCGATCCGCGGGTTGAATTCGCCCGGGTCCATCCCCGGTGGAGTGGCCCAGCTGATGATGTCGGTCAGCGGCAGGTTCTTCGTGACGTCGTCGATCTGCGCGATGATCTCAGAAGAGGTGCCTATCATGTAGCTCTGATCGATGGGTACAGCGCCCGCGCCGGGCCGCACATAACCGGCGGCTATCCAGGGCGCATAGGTCGACCCCCGGTATCGTTCACGCTCGCGCACGACCTGCCACAGCGGGTCGTCCCGACCCTCATCCGTGATGAACCAGGACTTTATCAGGCCGACCCGGTAGTCCCGCGGGTCGCGGTCGCGCTTCTCGAGCTCATCGACCCAGGCGTCGTAGCCACCAGTGCGGTCGGCCTGCGGAAGGAGGTTGAGGCCGAGGCGAGCTGCCCGCCGTGCAGCGGGCGCAGCGGTTGCGGCCATCCACAAGGGCGGGTGGGGCTTCTGGAGCGGCTTCGGGACAACGTCGATCGCGTTCAGCCTGTAGTGCCGCCCAACGAACGAGAACGGCCCTTCTTCCCAGCATCCGCGCAGGATCGCGACGCCTTCTTCCATGCGACTGGGGCGCTCCTTGCGGCTGGTCCCGAAGGCGGCGAACTCCTCGTCGCGGTAACCTGACCCCACGCCCAGCATCACCCTGCCGTTCGAAAGCACATCGATGGTCGCGATGTCCTCGGCGAGCTTGACCGGGTGATAGAGTGGCAGGATGAGGATGTCCGTCGCGATCTGGACGCGCTTCGTCCGGGCAGCGATGGCGGCCATCAGCGGCACCGGCGAAGGCGTGTAGCCGTCCTCCACGAAGTGGTGCTCGGTGAGCCAGATAGAGTCGTACCCGAGCGAGTCGGCGAAGGCTATCTGTTCGAGGAGCCCTTCGTAGACCTCGGCCCACGGTTTGCGCCATTGCGCCGGGTTGCGGAAGTCGTAGACGAGTCCGAATCGCATTGGTTGGTCCAATCCTGGCGAATGACAGCGTCGCCAGGCGCATTGTCCGGGAAGTATAGAAGCGCCCAACGAAACTGTGGGCAGCGGTGCAGCTCTAAGCGAGCTGTGAATGCAGCGAAGCCCCGGTCTTGCGGCCGGGGCTTCGCGGATTCCTCTGACGGGCCGGGTTAGATCCCCGGTTCGCTTCCCACTATCGAGACGAACGAGACGCAATTGCCCGGCGCCCCTCCGAGGTTGTGGGTCATGGCAAGCTTCTTGCCGTTCGTGATCTGGCGCTCGGGCGGAGCTTCGTTGCGGAGCTGAAGCCAGCATTCGAACAGCATGCGCAGGCCGCTCGCCCCAATCGGATGGCCGAACGACTTCAGGCCACCATCCGGGTTCACAGGCATCTCGCCCTCGAGGTCGAATGTGCCCGCCATCACGTCCTTGTATCCGACTCCCCGCTCCGAGAACCCAAGGTCCTCCATCAGGACGAGCTCGGTCGGCGTAAAGCAGTCGTGCACTTCGGCCATCGCGAGCTGTTCGCGCGGGTTGGTGATGCCGCACTGCTGGTAGGCATCCTTCGCAACCGCGACGCATTCGTCGAACGTCGTGTAGTCGTATTCGGGATCGAGCGGACCACGCGCCGGGCCCGCCACGAAGCTGAGCGCCTTCACGTAGATCGGCTTGTCGGTGTACTTATGGGCGTCTTCGGCTCGCACGATGATCGCCGCAGCCGATCCGTCGCTCACCCCTGAGCAGTCGAAGATGCCGAGCGGGCCGGCGATGAGCGGCGAGTTCTTGATCGTCTCCTTCGCCACTTCCTTCTTGAACTGCGCCCGCGGGTTGCGCGCCCCGTTGTAGTGGTTCTTCCAGGCGATGCGAGTCATCACGTCTTTAAGCTCGTCCATCGGCACGCCGTACTTGTTGGAGTACGCCGGGGCGAGGAGGCTGAAGCTGGCCGGCGCCGTGATCGAAGCCGCCGTCCCATCGGCCGGGGGAGCGCTCCCCACGAGGCCGGAGTAACCCGAATCCTTGAGCTTCTCGACGCCGATCGCCATGGCGATGTCATAGGCGCCCGAAGCCACCGCGTAGCAGGCGTTGCGGAACGATTCCGAGCCCGTCGCGCACATGTTTTCGTTTCGGCTGACCGGCTTGTAGTCGATCTTCAGCGGGCGTGACAGCGTCAGGCCGCTCACGCCCGAGCCCATCGTCCCAAGCCAGAACGCATCGATGTCGCCGATCGCTACACCGGCTGAGGCGCAGGCTTCGGTGGCCGCGTCGATGAGCAGGTCATCGACACCCTTGTCCCAGTGCTCGCCAAAGGGGGTACACCCCATACCGACGATTGCCACGCGGTCGCAGATGCCGTTGGACGCCATTACGAATCCCTCCTAATGGGACGAGCCTTCCAGAAATAATTGTGCACGCCTTCCGCAGTATAGAGTCTGCGGAACGTCATCTCTACCCTATCGCCAATAGCTACTTTGTCAGGCTCGACATCAGTGAACTCGCACTGAAATCGCCCGCCACCATCGAAATCGATTACGCCAGCCACCACAGGCGGGCTGGGCGAAAACGCCAGCCGGTCGATCGTGAACGTCGCAACCGTCGCCTTCACGTCCGCGATTCGTTCAAGCGACATGTCGTCGACGCTGCGACACCCAAGGCAGACGCGCTGGGGCGGCAGGTGCCGCATGCCACAGTTGTTGCAGCGGCTGCACATGAATCCGTATTTCCACGGTTCAGAGCGGAGCGAAGGCGGGGCCGCCGGCCGATCCGGGTCCGGACGCCGTGGCCCTTCGCGATTGAGCATGTTCCGCCAGGTGAGGAACGTCAGGTAGCTCACGCCCGGCTTTCCCTGGCTCAGCAGCGCCCGCACCGTCTGTTGCGGCCGGTAGGCGGTGATCGCCTCGGTCGCCCGGAAGATCGTCACCGTCACGCCGTCCGCCAGGAGGAGCAGCGCGATGAGCTGGTTCGGCTGGGCCCGATCCAGCACGTCGCACAGCATGATTGCGCCCTGCGCCGCGCCGGTGTTGCCCATCACCGCCGTCATGTCGTCTGTGACCGCTTCGGGCTTGGCTCCGGACGATCCCTGCACCGTCCGCGCAGCCCTGGCGTGCATGCCCGAGACGATGAAGTGCGAGATGTCTTCGATCTTGACTTCGGCTTTGTTCAGCGCGTCCGAAAGCGCAGCTCTGGCGAGGGGGACGTAGACAAACTCGCCGAATCGCTCCTCCCAGACCTTCGAAGCGATGTCACCGGGCAGCCGGTAGCGGTCGAGGAATTCGGACGTGACCGACGCGCTCGCCACGTATTCAGCGATTACCTGGTCCCCGTCGCCGCAGAGAAAGGCGGCCGCGGCGTCGCCCCCCGCCGATTCGTCCGCGCTGCCGGGAAGGCCGGTGCGCATGTCCGAGAGCACCGCGATGGCCGGCTCACGCGCGTCCATCGCGGCCCGCAACGCCCCGGCGCCGGAACGTACCGACCCCATCATGTCGACCGCGAAAACGCTCGCGTCCATGCCGAGGGCGGCGTGGATCGCCGACGCGTTGGTCTTGTCCAGGTAGGCGGGCTCGGCCGTCGCAAAGTAGAGCGCCGTGGGAGTCACGTTTGCCGGCGCCGAGTCCAGCAGAGCCCGGGCGGCTTCGACAGCCATGGAGGTCGTGTCCTCATCGTAGGAAGCCACGGCGCGCGTGCCGCGTCCGCCGCCAGAGCCCAGGGCATCGGTGATGGCTTTCCGATCCAGCCGGTGGTAGGGGAGGTATGCCCCGTAGGCGATGATCCCTCTCATAGATCCTCCAGGTTGGGCGCGTGCGAAGCCACAGCGCCTGCAATGCGGCGACTATAGGACGCATTCCCAGTCAGAGGAAACCGCCGCCGGCGAGGTCGCGACCGGCGCTAACAGGACTTCAGGGCTTTGTTCGTACCATGAGTCGCTTGATGCCCCCGACGTGGAGCTGGCCCGCTAGACGCTCGGGCTCCGCAGCCACCTCCATGCGAGGCAGGAGCGGGATGAGCGCGCGCAGCAGCGACCGCATCTCCCAACGCGCCAGGTTCGCGCCAAGGCAGAAGTGCTCGCCGTAACCCCCGAAGGCCAAATGGT
Source organism: Tepidiformaceae bacterium (assembly GCA_041488155.1). Lineage (GTDB taxonomy): Bacteria > Chloroflexota > Dehalococcoidia > Tepidiformales > Tepidiformaceae > JBGPOS01. The sequence continues at coordinate 12,789 of JBGPOS010000055.1, read as the reverse complement.
CGTTGGGGTCTCGCTCGATGTCGAACCGGTAGGGGTCCTCGAAAACCTGTTCGTCCCGGTTCGCCGAGGGATACCACATCGCCACTGTTTGTCCCGCGCGAATCCGCTGCCCGCCGATCTCGGTGTCCTGGGTGCACGTCCGGGTGAACTGGATGACGACGGACGTCCAGCGAAGGATCTCCTCAACCGCGGACTCCACAAGCCCGGGGTTCTTCACCAGCTTTGCCAGCTGACCGGGGTGTTCCAGCAACGCAAAGACACCGCCGGTGGTGGAGTTCCGGGTGGTTTCGTTGCCAGCCGCAAGCAGCAGGATGATGTACGACATCACTTCCCGAGGCGTGAGCTTCTCCCCGTCGATGTCCGCGCGCAGCAGCAACGTCAACAAGTCGCCTCCCGTCAGCCCACGCGACTGCCGCTCCGCGACAAGCTGCTCCATGTAGTCGAACCACTCGTTGATGTTCCGCCGTGCCGCCGCCCGTGCGTCTTCTCCCGGCCGTTGGTACTCCGGGTCTTGCGAGCCCACCAGCACCTCGGTCCAATGGAACACGCGGTCCCAGTCCTCACGCGGGATGTCCGCCATTTCGCAGATCGCCGCCACCGGCAGCCTGGCAGCGCAACCGTGGACGAAGTCCTGTTCTGTACCATCGGCAAGGCGTTCGACGAGGAGGTTGGCGAAGTCGCCGACGTACGACGCAGTCATCTCGTCGAGGTGCTGCTCAAGCCTGGACATCGCGCGCGGCGTGAATCTCGCGCTGACGATGGATCGGTACTGCCGGTGCTCCGGCGGGTCCATGAATACCAGGTCGGGTGGCTCGTCGCGAGCCGGGCGGTAGCGGCTCTCGGCTTCGTGCTGCTTCCAGTGCTCCCAGTCGCCGGGCATGGGGTGAGCCAGCCGCAGCCGCTGCCTGTTCGAGAAGATTTGCTGGTTCCGGGAGATCCACTGGATGTCGGCGTACTTCGTGATCGCCCAGAACGGCTCGAAGCCGGGCCGCTCGTACCAGTAAACCGGCGCTGTGCTCCGCAGGAGGTCCCAGGCAGGCCAGGGGTAGCCCCGTTGGACGTAGAGGTCCGTGTCCGTGATATCGAGGTTCTGGAGCGTGAGCGTATCCCGTTCGAATGCCGTCGTGGTCATTTCCGGTCCTCCGTGGTGAGAGCGGCGAGCCCGTCCCACGTACGTTAGCATCACCGTCAACGTTCACGAGAGAGGCAGAGATATGCCAGAAATACAGCGTCCGGACGGCGCCACCATCAGATACGAAGTCTCCGGGACCGGCTACCCCCTGCTGCTTATCGCGCCGGGCGGCGTGAGCAGCCAGGTCGAGTTCTGGCAGCGCAGCACCATCAATCCGATCGAACGATTCGCCGGTTCGTTTCAGGTGATCGCCATGGATCAGCGCCACGCTGGCCGCAGCCTCGCGCCGATGAGGCCGTTCTCCTACGACGTGTGCAACGCCGACCAGCTCGCCGTCCTCGACCACCTCGGAATCCAAAGCGCCCACGTGATGGGTGGCTGTATCGGCTGCGCCCACATTTTCCGGCTGATAAGCAACGCGCCGGGGCGGATAACCGCCGCCGTGTGCCAGGACCCCGTTGGGCTCGACGACTCGAACAACATCGACGTCTTCTACGCCATGTTCAACGAAACCATGAGGCTGGCTCGCGCGGACGGGCTGGAAGCGGTCGTCAAGGCAGCGCAGGAGAACCCGCTGTTCGTGATGAACAACGGTGCTGGTCCTTTCGCCCCGCTCCTCAATTCGAGCGCCAAAGCGAGGGAAGAGCTCCTCGAGATGGGCCGCGAGCGATATGTCTCGTTGATCGTCGAGTTCCGCGACGGTATGTGGCCGCCGAATCCGCCCTACTTCACGGTGGGCGCCGAGTGGATGCGTTCCTGCCCAACCCCGCTCCTCGTCCTGCCCGGCCGAGACGCGTTCCATCCGACGGGAATTGGCCAGCAGATCTGTCGCGAAGCGCCAGCCGCCCGCTGCCTTCCCGTGGATTGCCGCGAACCGGCGAACCTCGAATCCACGGTGGAAACGATCAGGCGGTTCCTCGTCGAACACTCGGCCTGAGCGGCGCCAGCAGGTTCGAAGCTAGGCCTGAACCGGAACCAACTCGTCAGCCGCCGTCTCGCGAAGGCTGACTGGCGCGTTGGCCTCCATCGGGTCCTTCAGCCCCAGCTCTTTGGCGTAATCGCGGATGGCGGGCACAACCTCTTTTCCGAGGAGCTTGATGCAGCTCATCGAATCTTCGTGGTTGATGTTCCCGTCGTTCCCCCAGAGGGCGAGGATGCCGACACGGTTGTTCTCCAGCACGTGCTTCAGCTGCTTGATCACCGAATCCGGCGTGCCCCACACGAAGGTGTGTTCGAGCCGCCGCTGGTTCAGCGCTGGCGGTTTCACCATCGGGCGCCGTCCGCCCGCTATCTCGATGAGCGCCTTGCGGTTCGAGCGCGAGCCGTAGCCGGTCGGCGAGCCCCACACCGGATGCGCGAGCCCCGTGAACTCCCCGGCCATCCACATGAACTGACGCGCGTTCCGTTCGGCTTTTTCTTCCGTCTCCGCGACGTGGCACTGCAACAACTGGCCGAAGTTCTCCGGGCCAGGTTCGTACCCGACGCCCCGCGCCGCACCCACGTACAGCTCCTTGATCTTCTGGCTGACGTCGAAGTTTGTGTTCAGCCCGATGTACGGATAGCGGTGCTCCGCTGCCCAGATGACCGTCTCCTTGCTCGCCACGCCGGGGATCCAGATGCGCGGATGCGGCTTCTGCAGCGGTGTCGCCCAGGGGTTCACCACGCGGAACTGGTAGTGCTTGCCCTCCCAGCGGAACGGGCCCGGCTCGGTCCACGCTTTGATCACGAGGTCGTGCGCTTCCTCGAACCGTTCGCGGTTGAAGAGCGGGTTGGCGTTGGCCTGGATGTTCTCCACCCCGCCGCCGCGGACAAACCCCGAGACCAGCCGGCCCCCTGAAATCATGTCGATAATCGAAAGTTCTTCCGCAAGGTGGACGGGGCTGTCCCAGATCGGCAGCGGGTTGCCGAGGAGCACTATTTTCACTCTCTTCGTCAGGCGAGCGAGCAGCACTGCGAAGAGATTGATACGTGGCGACATGCAGAACGGCGCCGTGTGGTGCTCGTTCAGCATGATGCCGTCGAAGCCCACTTCTTCCACGTACTGGTACTCGTCCAGCCGCTCGTTGTAGAGCCGGCTGGCCGCGACGGGGTCGAAGTTCTTGTTCGAATGGAGAAGGGCGGTGACGCGTTGCGTCCTGCCTCCCCCTATCGGGATCTCGTCCAGCGCGGCACTCTCCGGGTCCCAGGCGGCCATTGGCTGTTCGGTGAAGTACATGAGATGCATGGCAGTGGCTCCTCCGAGAGCTATGAGCGGTGAGCGCCCCTGATGAACGACGCGACTTTCGCGGCGAGCGCGGCAGGTTGTTCGAGGTCAACCGCGTGTCCGCAGTGCTGAAACACCTCGAGCGTGGCGTTTGGCACGGCCGACCGGTACAACTCGGCGCATTCGAGGGGCACCACCCTGTCCGAATCGCCCCAGACGACAAGTGCCGGCGTCGTTACGCCGCCCAGCAGTCGCGGCAGCGACGGGTTGTACATGTACGGCTTCCAGGCCACCCGCGAGGTCATCTCCCGGTCCGTTTCCCAGCTCTCGAGCTGCTCGAAACCCGGCTCGGACCCATAGACCGCATCGAAGCCCGCCTCGTCTGCGAAACCCGCTCGTGCGTACGATTCGGTACTGATGAGGAACTGGTCGATGATGTAGTCACGCCTCGGCTGGATGCCCATTGGTGCAACGAGCACCAGGCTGTCGAGGCGTCCCTGCCCCATCGTCGCCATCTCCGCCGCGACCCATCCGCCGAACCCGAGACCAACCAGGGCCAGCCGTTCCAGGCCCAGTTCGACGATGAGCTGCCTCTGCACCACCGCGAGGTCGCGGACGTTCGCGAGCCATTCCCACGCTTCGGGGGCCCCTCCGTAAAACCCGGGCAGCCAGGGGTAATAGACGGAGAAGTCCGCGGCCAACAGGTCCAGGAATTCATGGCGGGGCGGGTGGCCGTTGTCCCTGGGGAGGACCATGAGGGGCTCGCCCGTGCCGCCCTTCAGGAGCGAAATTTCTCCCCCGCAGACCGCCACGGTCTGGAGATTCCAGAGACCGCTGCTGGCGGTCGAAGCTGCTGTCGTTGTCATCGCACGTTCCAGCCGGCGCCACCGGGCGCCACGCCGCACTCTACTTCATCGCTCGGTCGCGGCCAACGAGCCGGGGGACGAGTGCAACTCGCGACCAGCGACCCTATCATTTGTCGACCGGCGAAGGCTCGCTATCGCAGCAGCCTGACCCCTGGAGGATCCCTTGACGCTCGAGACATCGCTGAACCCTGCGGACATCAACCTCGGCGACGAGGGGATGTTCGAACGATATGAGCAGCACCAAGCGTTCGCCGCACTCCGGCGCCTTCCAGGACTCCATTGGAACGAAGGCAACGAAGAAGTCAAAGGCTGGTGGAACGTGACTCGCTACGAGGACGTCCTTCACGTTTCGCGCCACCCCGAGGTCTTCAGCTCCGAACGGGGCATCGTGCAGTTCGAGCCAGTCAACGAACAGGATGCACTCGCTGGTTCGGCCGGCAACGGCAAGATGCTCATCACCATGGACCCGCCGCGCCACGTGAAGCTCCGGCGCCTGGTGAACAAGGGATTCACACCTCGTGCGGTGAACGCGATGGAGCCCGAGATCCGTTTAATAACCAACAGGCTGCTCGATGGCATCGCCGCCAAAGGCCGCTGCGACTTCGTCCTCGACGTTGCCGCGCAGCTGCCGCTGGCCGTGATCTGCGGAATGATGGGTGTCGAACGCAAGGACTGGGATCTCATGTTCACGCTCACGAACAAGGTCCTCGGGTCGGGCGATCCCGAATACCAGACCGATGTGCCTGAGGAGCAGCGCGGGACGAATGACGCCGCGCGTCTCACAAACACCATGGGCGTCATGCAGATGTTTGGCTTCTTCGCACAGCTGCTGCAGCAGCGCCGCCTGACGCCAAACAGCGACCTCGTGAGCTTGCTCAACGAAGCCAACGTCGAAGGCGAGGCGCTCACCGACGAGGATATCCTCTGGTTCTGTTTCCTCCTCATCCTCGCCGGAAACGAGACCACGCGGAACGCCATCTCGGGCGGCCTGCTCGCACTCTGCGAGCACCCCGAAGAACGCGCCCGGCTCCAGAGCGACATGTCGCTCCTTCCCGGCGCAGTGGAAGAGATCCTGCGCTGGGTGTCGCCTGTGACCCACATGGCTCGCGTCGCGTTGGAGGACACCGAAATCAACGGCGCGCCCGTGAAGAAGGACGAGCGAATTGTGATGTGGTATCCGTCCGTGAACCGGGACGAGGCAGTTTTCCCGGAGCCTGACCGTTTCGACATCACCCGGGAGCCAAACGAGCACCTGGCGTTCGGCATCGGCGAGCACTTCTGCCTGGGCGCCGGGTTCGCGCGCCTGGAGCTGAAGGTGATGTTCGAGGAGCTCTTCGCGCGGTTCCCCGACATCGAGCTCGACGGGCCGCCCGAGCGCCTGCGCTCGACCTTCATCGGCGGGGTGAAGCATCTCCAGGTGAAGTTCATGCCGGAAGCCGCCCGAACCTCATCCGCGAACGACTAATCGCTCCGCGGGAGGGGAGGGCGCGTTGCCCGGCGAACGCCTCCCGTGAGAATTTGGATCAATCCACTCGCGAGGGGACCTCGTAGTAGCGCGAAGGCGTCTCGAACCCTTTGAAAGTCGCTTCGCCGCGGTCGACGAACTCGAGCTTCTTACCGGCACAGAGCTCCCGGATGGCGGCCGAGACCAGGACTTGCCCTGGCTGGGCGTGGTCGCAGATACGCCGCGCCAGCTGGACGGCGGCGCCGAACAGGTCTTCGTGGTCGGACACAGGTTCGCCAGCGGCGAGTCCGACACGTACGTGGAGCTGGATCCCGTCGCCTCGCTGATTGTGCAGAGCGAACGCCCGCTGCATCGCGACGGCCGCTTCCACGGCGTTCGCGGCACTGAGGAAGGCGGCCATGATGCCATCGCCGGTGTGCTTCACCTCGCGGCCGCCACCACCCCCGATCGCCTCACGAACGATTCTGTCGTGCGCCCGCAAGACGTCCATGGCCGCCCGATCGCCCAGCTCGAGCGTCAGGCTCGTCGAGCGCTCCAGGTCGGTGAACAACACCGTCCTGAACGGAGAGCCGATCGCCGTGCCATCTTCCGAGAGCGCGACGCCGCTTGCCGTCGTGCACATCCCGCCGAGAAACCCGTCGACTTCCTCCCGGCTGACCTCAATGATGCGGACAGGCTCGCCCGACGGCCCGTGTGCTTCGAGGTGGGTCATGAGCGCGGCGTCGATCCCCGGAGCTTCCACGAGACAGTTCGTCGCGCCGGCCGCTGCGTCATACCAGACGCCGACGAAGCGCACGCCGTACTTGGCTTCGCAGGCGAGGTCTCGGGCGTGCGAGGCTTCGATTTCGGCGATCGACCGCGGAGGATCGTCCTGGTACCGGTGACGAAGGTGGACGTCGACGTAAAGCGCCATGCAGACGCGCCCCCTTGGCCTGAGATGCCGCTGCGGTGCCCCGAGCAGCGAGTGGCCCGAATTATAACCACGCCGTCCGGGGTTCCTATGACCAATTCGAGGCACCCCTGGTGTTTTGGGGTTCAATCCGTTGAAGTCCGAGCTTCTCGCTGGTCTTGACCTTGACATGGCGTCCTAAACTCGCGTCGCACGGAGGTGGATGTCATGCTTGGCGATAGGCTTCGCGTTGGAAACGTCGAGATCCTGACCCTCACCGACTACGAGGGCCGCCTCCCGTTCACGCTCGACCAGATCTTTCCCGATACGACGCTCGAACAGTGGCAGCCCTACCGCGAGCGTTACCCCCGCGCTTTCCCCGCGCCGGACACCTGGGGGCCGCACTTCGGCGGGATGGCCGTCCGCTCAGAAGGCCGCCTCATCCTGGTCGACTCCGGCGCCGGCGCCGCCCCGATACCGCTCCTCGGTGGCGCGGAGGGAAAGCTCCTTGAGAACATGAAGTCCCACGGTATTGACCCCGCGGATGTCGACGTGGTCTTCATGACGCACGCCCACATCGACCACATCGGCTGGAACGTAGCCGCCAATGGCACCCCCACGTTCCCCAGGGCGCGTTACGTCCTGCACCGGGCGGACTGGGACGCTGCGAAGGAGTTGGAAGCTTTCATTATGGGTTTCGGGGCCGCCCCCTACGTGGAGCGTGCGCTTGCTCCGCTGGAGCAACTGGGCGTGCTGGATCTCGTCGACGGAGACAAAGCGCTGACCAGCGAAGTGACCGCCATCTCGACACCCGGCCACACTCCGGGCCACATGTGCGCGCTCATCGTTTCTGGCGAAGAGAAGGCGCTCATCCCCGGCGATGTCATCGTCCACCCCGCGCTGGTCACCGAGCCGGGATGGCACTTCGGGTTCGACAACGACCAGGAGCGGGCCATCCTCACACGCACCGCCATTCTCGACCGCGTCGAGGCGGAGGGAATGACCCTCGCCACCTGCCACTTCCCCCACCCCGGTTTCGGCAACGTTGTCAGGCTGGACGGTCGCCGTTACTGGCAGCCGGTCTGATCGGATGAGGGCACCGGCAGCCTCTTGACCGGGCCTTCATCCCCTACCCTTCTCCAGCGCGCGGGACAAGGGGGTTAGCGCCGCGCCGTTCCCCGGCTACCATTGAACCTGGGGGCGGCGGCCCCAAGGAGACGAAATTGTCCAACCCCTCTTCGCCTCGGCTGATCCGGAGGACCTGGAAGAGCAGGCCGACCCTCGAAGGAGCTGGCGTCCATCTCAAGCGCGCCGTTGGGTTCGACGAGATGCCGGACCTCGACCCGTTCCTGCTGCTCGACGACTTCCGTTCCGACGACCCCGAGAAGTACCGCCCCGGCTTCCCGTGGCATCCACATCGCGGCATGGAGACGATCACCTACGTCCTCGACGGCGATGTCGAGCACAAGGACAGCCTCGGCAACGAGGGCGTTATCCGCTCCGGCGACGTGCAATGGATGACCGCCGGCAGCGGGATCATCCACCAGGAGATGCCCAGGGGCGACACGAAAGGCCGCATGTACGGCTTCCAGCTTTGGGCGAACCTGCCCAGGCGCGAGAAGATGATGGACCCGCGCTATCGGGAGGTGCTGCAAGCGGAGATTCCTGCAGTGAAGACGCCCTCCGGGGCGACGGTCCGGGTCATCGCTGGTGCGGTCGAGGGCGTCCAGGGGCCAGTGCGGGACATCGTCACCGATCCTGAATACCTCGACGTCTCGCTTCCGGCCGGCACGACGTTCGCCCACTCGGTGAAGCCCGAACACACCGTCTTCGCCTACGTTATTGGCGGCGAGGGCTACTTCGGACGGGGTCGCGACGCTTCCGACCGTGAAGACGTGGGCGAGAGCTACTCGCGCACGGAGTGTGCCGGCGCTCTTGGCGACGGCACACTCGTCCTGTTTCGCCCCGCCGGAGACACCGTCTCCGTGACCGCGGAGGCGAAGCCGGTCCGGTTCCTCCTCGTCTCCGGCCAGCCGCTGCACGAGCCTGTGGCCTGGCGCGGACCGATCGTCATGAACACCCAGGCGGAGCTGCAGACGGCGTTCGAAGAGTACCGGAAAGGCACCTTCATTAAGCACGACCGGCCGTAGGGCCGCCGGCTCGGCGCGGGCCAATGTCTACCTTCTCCCCAAGGCTCGACCGCCGCCGCCGAGATCATTATGCTTCGGCGAGCCCCTGATTCCAGATACGCATCCACGAAGAGGGAAAAGGCCATGGCACAGGCAGTCGTCGACCGCATCAAGGTCATCGACGCAGACAGTCACATCAGCGAACCGGCGAACCTTTGGACTGACCGCGTCTCGAAGAAGTGGGGCGACCTCGTCCCCCACGTCGAATTCGATAAAGAGCGCGGCGAGGATCGTTGGTTCATGGGCGGCAAACCGTTCATGGCGGTGGCCGGCGCTGCGATGGCCGGCTGGAAGGAGCCCCCTCCGGACCATCCGCCCACCCTCGACGCCGCCGACCACGGCTCCTTCGACGCGCGCGAGCGGCTGGCGCGAATGGACGAGTACGGCATCTGGGCGCAGGTCATCTATCCCAACGTTGGTGGCTTCGGCAGCGGCAACTTCCTCCGCCTGGGCGACCGCGAGCTGATGGACGACTGCGTGCGCGCCTACAACGACTTCCTGATCGAGTGGTGCTCCGCAGACCGGACCCGCTTCATCCCGATCATGGCGATGCCCTTCTGGGACGTCGACTTTTGCGTCAAGGAGCTGGAACGCGCCGCGAAGTCCGGCCACAAAGGTGTCCTGATGACGAACCAGCCCCACCAGTTTGGCTTCCCGCGGGTCACCGATCCGCACTGGGATCCCCTCTGGGCGGCTGCCCAGGACGCAGACCTTTCAATCAACTTCCACATCGGCTCCGGCGACCTCACCAAGCTGCGCGGCGGCGGCGTTGATAACGGACGCCAGGCGGCCTACGCCAAGATGACCGTCCAGATCTTCCTCGACAACTCCAACGCCGTCATGGACATCATCTTTTCGGGCATGTGTCACCGCTTCCCCCGTCTGAACTTCGTCTCCGTCGAGAGCGGGATCGGCTGGGTCCCGTTCCTCCTTGAGGCAATGGACTGGCAGTGGCTCAACAGCGGGTGCCGCGAAGAGCATCCCGAGATGGACTTGCTTCCCAGCGAATACTTCCGGCGGCAGGTCTACGCCTGCTTCTGGTTCGAAGAGAAGTCGGCGATCGGCGCCATCCAGCAGCTCGGGCCCGACAACTTCCTCTACGAAACCGACTTCCCCCACCCGACGAGCATGTCCCCCGGCCCCAACTCCATCGCCATCATGCCGAAGGACTTCATCGAACAAACGCTGTCGGTGCTGCCCGAGGACGCCCTTCGCAAGGTCCTCCACGGCAACTCCGCGAGGATCTACCACGTCGCTGGCGTCAGTTAGACTTCGGAGCCTCTCGCGCCACCCATCTGTAGCCAGGTCCCGGAGGAAACCATGACCGAACTCAACGGAGGCCAGCTGGCGGCGAAACAGCTTAAGCGGGCTGGAATTGATACGGCCTTCGGCGTTGTCGCAGGCCCCGCGATCGAAATCATGGCCGGGATGCAAGAAGAAGGCATCCAGGTCGTGAACTGCCGCCACGAAGAGTCAGCCTGCTTCGCCGCCGCCGCCGGGGGCGACGGCGCGAAGAAGCCGGGGGTCGTCGTCACCGGTTCGGGACCGGGCACGATCAACACTGTCACCGGCCTCCACGTCGCGACCGAGTCCGGGATGCCATTGGTGGTGCTCGGCGGCTCAGCCGACGGCCGCACCCGCGGCCTCGGCGGGTTCCAGGAGGCCGACCAGGTGGCCTTCGCGAAGCCTGGCTGCAAATGGACGGCGCAGGTCGATAGCACGGAACGGATCCCCGATTTGGTCCACCTCGCGCTCGGGAAGGCGATCGCGGGCCGGCCGGGCGGCGTCTACCTCGACTTTCCCGGCCAGTTCGTCCGCCGGCGGGTCGAAGAAGAACGAGTCCGCCTCCGCGAGTCATCGCCCATCGTCTCGCGGCCCCACCCCGACCCGAGCCTCGTCGAATCGATCGCCTCGATGCTGGCTGGCGCCCAGCGTCCGCTGATCCTCGTCGGCAAGGGAGCCGCCTGGGCCGACGCGACCGCACCGCTCACCCGCCTCGTGAATCTCGGGATACCCTACGTCGCCTCGCCCATGGGGCGCGGCGTCATCGCGGACGACAACGCGATGTGCATGAACGCGGCCCGCTCGTCCGCCCTCGCAGGGGCCGATGCCGTGCTCATGGTCGGAGGCCGGTTCAACTGGATCTTCCAGTTCGGCCGGGCGCCAAGGTTCGCCGAAGCCGTCCGCCTCGCCCAGATCGACATCGTGCCCGAGGAGATGACCAGCGCCGCCGATCTCGAGTTCGGGATGTTCGCCGACTGCGCCCTGGGCGCCGAGGCCATCGCCAGCGCGCTCCAGGGCCGGAGGTTGGCTTCAGCGGCCACTGGTTGGCTCGACGCCCTCCGCAACGACGCCCACAAGAATGAGGCGACTATCAGCGAGCAGATGTCCTCGGACCAGTCGCCCATCAACCACTATCGCCTGCTCCGCGACATCCGCGATGTGATCCCCCGCGACTCCAACGTCAGCGTCGACGCCGAGATGACGATGGCCGTCGCGCGGGCGGTGCTGCCCAGCTACAACCCGCGCTCCCTGTTGAATTCCGGCACCACCGGGTGCATGGGTACCGGCGTCCCCTACGCGCTCGGGGCAAAGCTGGCCATGCCCGATCATCCCGCCATCGCCGTCGTGGGCGACTACGCCTTCGGGGCGGCGGCGATGGAAGTGGAGACCGCCGCCCGCGTCGGGGCGAACGTCGTCTTCGTCATCTCGAACAACGGGGGCATCGCCGGCCACTCAATCCAGGACCGAATGTTCCCTGCTGACTCTCCCCCGATCGCCGCGCTCCTGCCCGTGCACTACGAAAAGATGGGCGAGATGGTCGGAGGCTTTTCCGCCCGCGTCACTGATCCCAACGATATCCGCCCGACGCTCGAAAAGGCGCTCGCTTCAAACACCGTTGCTGTCATCAACGTCCTCACCGACCCCAAGGGCGGCCGGCGCGGCTCGATGTATCTCGGCTAGAGCCTAGGAAACCCTCTCGGCGACGACAACGTCGCGCGAGACGTACTCGACACCGCTTGAGTCAAGGGCGCCGCCGCAGGTGATCAGAGTGATCCACTGCTTGTCCTTGGGCTGCTCGGGCGGCGAGATGATGTCGCCCATCGGGATGTTGTCGCGCGTGTACTGCTTGTAGGAGATCACCTTGTAGTGGTACTCGATGCCGTTCTCCATAGTGACGATCACTTCATCCCCCGGTTTGCTCTGGGCGAGCCGCTGGAACGGCGCGGGGCAGGCAAGCGGGTTGTTCGGGCAGACTGCCGAACTGATGTAGTAGACGTGTGCGGAGAAGACTGCGTTCCCCTGCCATCCCGGGCGAGTTCCGAGGAATGGGGCCGTTGGTTTGAGGGCCGAGTTGTACCAGCCAACGTCGGAGTTCTCGCGACCGTGTGCCGGCGTCTGCATCGTGTCCGTGGCGTCGACGCTCAACTCCTCGATTGGGGCATCTACGCCAAAGCGGGGGAACTTGAGCCGGGCGACCTTGCCCGCGAACGGAGTGGGCGTCGGCGTTGGAGGGGGCGTAGCGGTGCTGGTCGGGATCGCCGTCGCAGTCGCCGATTCCGTCGGCGAAGCCACGACGACCTTGTCGCTATCGCCACCACAGGCGAAGGCGAGTCCGATCAGAGAGGCGCCGGTGACGAGGCCAGCCAGTGAAACGTTGGGAGAAAGCTTCAATCCGAGCATTTCACTATGGTGAGGGGAGTCTCAGTGCCAAGCCAGTCCCTCGCGCCCGTCTTGACCGGCGCGCCGCCCCCTCGGGGTGCTAGCATGCGACACGGCCGCGGCCGGGCAAACGCCCCTCGGGAGGAATCATGCGGATAGGCGTCCACTTCAACTATCAGAACTACGGCGACTGGGATCGCTTCGAAGCCCATCGCCCCGGACCGCCCAGGGTGACGGACCAGCAGCTGTACGAGGAAGAACTTCACCTTGGCAGTCTCGTCGAGCCGCTCGGTTTTGACTCCTACTGGGCCATCGACCACCACTTCTCGCCCTACATCATGACCGGGGGCGCCATCCAGCACCTTACCTACTTCGCTGGACG
>JBGPOS010000054.1:0-28449 GCA_041488155.1 Tepidiformaceae bacterium | reverse complement strand
GGACGAGGACTCCTACGTCCGCCTATTCGAGGAGCTCGGACGCCTTCACACTGCGCTCAAAGCAGTCTGGGAGCCCAGTCCGCCCGAACCCCTCGACGACCACAGAACCTTCGGCCAACTGCGTCACTCGGTCAGCTTCACACGCCGCAGGCTCGGACCCCGCAGCGAGCCGGTCGTGCATCGGATGCGCCAACTGACTGGCGAGCTCTCCAAGCTCCGGAAGGAGGTCGAACTGCCATGCACTCCGATTCATGGGGACTACAAATTGGGCAACGCGGGAGAACTGTCAGACGGCTCATGGGCCACCTTCGACCTGGATTTTGCGAGGGTCAGGGAGCGGCTGTACGACATCGCGGGCAGCCTGCACCACGTCGCACCGAGCGGCGAATTGCTCGAGCCGCGACGACTGCTCGACGCCTACGAAAGCACGGCTCCGGAACCGCTGACTCGCGACGAGCACCGTTGGCTCCCCGGGGCTCTAGCCCTTGTACCCTTGCACTGGGCTGCCACCGCAGGGCTCGTGGGCGACGGCATCCACGAGGCCGAGAGCGCAATGACCGCCGCCGAGGCCTGGTGGTCGCGCCGGGCTGAACTCTCGTCGTAGTCCGGCGGCCGCGCTCGGGGACTGGAGTTCTCGGCCGAGCTCCGACTCCACTGAAGCGGCTGGCATGTCGCGCTAACCAACTTCTGCGATGAATGCGTGGAGGAGCATACCCTCGGGCGTGCCTTAGCCTCCCACCCCGGCCGGACTGGTATTGACCGACCGACAAGGGCGAACGAGGCCTGTGGTCACGAAGCTCATGGCGAGCTAGGTGAGCGGCTCGAAAATGCCTGTTTCGAGTTCAGAAAGACAAGTTTGGCTGCCGAGCAGGGATTCGAACCCCGACCAAAGGCTCCAGAGTCCTTTGCGCGGGGGATGGGCCGCCGGCACGGTCTCCCTGCCTTAGCAACTGGCGAATCAGGGCGCGCGTGGCTCGGAGCTCCCGAATCCCCACGCCGCGCCCTCGCCCGACACTGCGGGCATGACGGTCGTCCTTGAGCGCCTCGACTCGCCCCGGATCCTCGCGGGCCCGCGCGCCGACATCACGGCCTACCTGGCGCTGGACGGCGATGCGACCCCGGATCCCACGGGCAACCCGGTGGTCGTGGTCACCGACGAGGACGGGAGCACCGTCGTAGCGAGCACGGCCGCTGCCATCGTCACCGGCCTCTGCGCGCTTCGGCTCACGCTGACCGCCGCTCAGACCGCGCAGGTGAACCGCCTGACGGCCACCTGGTCGAACGTCGTGTTCGGCTCCGACCCGGCCGTGACGGTGACCTCGCACCACGAGGTCGTCGGGGACGTGCTCTTTACGCTCGCCCAGGCCCGCGCCTTCGATAACGCTGCGCTCGCCAACGCCGCGACCTACTTCGACCTCGACATCCCCCATGCCCGCGATCGCGCCGTTGCGTTCGGCCCATGGCCATCGGGCCGGCGGAACATCCCGCTCCCTGAACGAGTGCGGCGCGGACCCCATCCCACTTACGATGGAGCGGTGACGCGCATCGCCATCCTTACCGCTTCGGACAAGGGGGCCGCGGGCGAACGCGACGACGTGAGTGGAGAGACGCTGGCTCGAGGTTGCCGCGCCGCCGGGCACACGGTGGTGGTGCGCGAGATCGTCGCCGACAGCCGGGCAGCAATCGCGGGGATACTGGCCGCGTGGTGTGACGCCGGTCTGGCCGACATCGTGCTGACGACGGGTGGCACCGGCCTGACGGCGCGAGACGTGACGCCCGAGGCCACCCGTGACATCGGCGAACGCGACGTGCCGGGCATCCCGCTCGCGCTCGCGCTTGCTGGACTGCCGAGGACGCCGTATGCCGCGCTCTCGCGTGGGGTCGCCGTCCAGCGCGGCAAGACGCTCGTGATCAATCTTCCTGGGAGTCCGAAAGCCGTCAGCGAAGGGCTGGAAGTGCTCCTCCCGCTCTTCGACCACATAGCCGAACTGCTCGAAGGGCCGGTCGAGCACGACGAACAGGCGCTTCGCGATGCGGATTGACGTCCTGACGCTCTTCCCGGCCGCCTTCGTGGGACCGCTCGACGTTTCAATTGTGAAACGGGCGCGGGAAGACCATCTCCTCGAATTCGAGGTGCACGACATCCGGGAACATGCGACGGACCGCCACCGGTCGGTGGACGACTACCCGTTCGGGGGCGGCCAGGGGATGGTCATGCGCGTGGACGTGCTGGACGCCGCCCTGGAGCACGTCAGGGCCTGTGCAGAGGAGCCGGGGTATGTCGTTTATCTGTCTCCGCAGGGGGAGCGCCTGAGCGATGCGATCGTGCGCGAGCTGGCGACAAAGACGCGACTGATCCTGGTGTGCGGGCGCTACGAGGGCGTGGACGAGCGCTTCGTGGAACACTGTGTCGACCGGCAGGTCTCGATCGGGGACTACGTGCTGACAGGCGGCGAGCTGCCGGCGATGGTGCTGATCGACGCGGTGGCCAGGCACATCCCCGGCGCACTGGGAGACGAGGCCTCGCCGGAGGAGGAGTCGTTTGCGGGCGGCCTGCTCGAGCATCCCCAGTACACGAGACCGGCCGAGTATCGGGGTTGGAAAGTCCCTGAGATTTTGCTGAGCGGCCACCACGCGAAGATCGAGGCGTGGAAGCGAGAGCAGCGACTGGTGAGGACCAGGGAGCGGCGGCCGGACCTTCTCGGGCCGGACTAACGGCCATCGAGGAGGAGTCTTCGAAACGCGTGGTTCGAGAGAGCTCCGGGCCTGCTCGCGGTGATCCTGTCGATCGCATCGTCGCCGTTCATGCCGAGCGCTCGCAACAACATGCCGGCCACAAGACCGCTGCGGTTCATGCCGTGCTGGCAGACGATGAAGAGCTCGGTGGGCGACGGCCTGGCGTGCTCTGACTGAAGCGCGATAGCCACCTCGCCAACGATCTGTTCTATCCGGAAGAGGCGGGTGGGAGAGGCGTCAAGGTCCGGGAAGACGCAGGAGAACCAGCGGCCGGCGCGGGGACGGAAGTGCGAAGGCATGTCGCCGGCGCAGTCGATGAACCAGGCGCCGGCGAGGTCCTCGGCGTCGATTGGTTCGCCGATGGCGGTATGCGAGCCGCCCATCCAGATGCGAGCAGCGACGCTAGCCAACTCCCCACGGGCGACGAGCAGGCTCGCTCGGGGCTCCGTTGCTCCATCGGGCGCGGGGGATCCGGGTGACTCCAGCATGAAAAGAGCATCGCGCCGACCGGGAGTACGCGGAAGGAAGGCCGGCGACGTCCGGCACAGCAGGTTGCCGCATCGGGTCGCCTGCCCGATGCTGGCGCCGTCATGCAATCCGTCCGTGTTCGTTGCAGCCTTTGAAGACGGCCCTCATCACCGGGATCACCGGGCAGGATGGGCGGTACCTGGCGGAGTACCTGCTGTCGCTTGGCTATCGTGTCGTGGGGATGGTGCGGGGCCAGGACAACCCCCGACGTTCCCTTGTCCAGGAAGAGCTGCCGGACGTGGAGCTGGCGACCGGAGACCTGTTGGACCAGGCGTCCTTGCTCTCGCTGATTGCCCGGGTCAAGCCGGACGAGGTGTACAACCTCGCGGCTGTGTCGTTCGTGCCGCTCTCCTGGAACCAGCCCGACCTGACCGGCGAGGTGACGGGACTTGGCGTACTGCGCGTGCTGGAAGCGATCCGCCACGTTGGCGGCAACATCCGTTTCTACCAGGCGTCGAGTTCGGAGATGTTCGGGAGGGTGGAGACCAGTCCCCAGAACGAGAGCACGCGTTTTCATCCACGCAGCCCGTATGGGGTGGCGAAGTGCTACGGACACCACATCACAGTCAACTATCGCGAGTCCTACGACCTCTACGCGTGCTCGGGCATCCTCTTCAACCATGAGTCTCCGCGCCGGGGGCCGGAGTTCGTGACACGGAAGATAACCCGGGCGGCGGCGCGGATTAAGCTCGGGAGGCAGAAGGAACTCGTGCTGGGGAACCTCGATTCAAAGCGCGACTGGGGCTTTGCTGGCGACTACGTGCAGGCGATGCACGCGATGCTGCAACTCCCTTCGCCGGACGACTTCGTGATCGGGACGGGGGTTGCGCATACGGTGCGCGACTTCGTCGAGACAGCCTTCGCGGCAGTCGAACTGCCGTGGGAGGCCTACGTGGGGACAGACGCGGCTCTCGTCCGCCCCGCCGAGGTCGACCATCTTCGGGCCGACCCCCGGAAGGCAGAGGTCCAGCTCGGGTGGAGCCCAACGGTCGCCTTCGAGGAACTCGTGAGGATGATGGTAGAGGCGGACCTGGTGGCTGAGTCCCGTTAAGTTCTGGCTGCGAGCGGGCGGGGCGGTGTATCTTCGCCGCGGGGTGCCCGAGCTGATGTACGGTAGCCCTGGTGCGGGAAGTTGAGTCTCGAAGTCTGGATGGCCATGGCCGGCATGGCGATCGCGCTACCGCTGACCTTCGTCCTGCGGCTTCCGACGAAGACCAGCCGTCGTGCCGAGGCGAGGCACATCCCCCGGATAGGCGGCTTCAGCATCGTGGCGGCCTTCCTCGTGGCGCCGGCCCTCGTCGCGGCGTTTTCGAGCGAGGCGCGGCACTTCGTGGAAGACGACTGGGGAGAGTTCCTGGCGCTCGGGCTGTGTGGCGGCGCTGTGTTTGCAGTCGGCGCACTCGACGACTTCCGCGATGTCCACTGGCGGACCAAGTTTGGCGTGCAGACCGTGGCCGCGATCGCGCTCTACGCCAGCGGCTACCGGGTTGGGGAGCTCACGTTCCCGGCTGGCGGGACGGTTGAGCTTGGTGTGTTCGACCCGGTGGTCACGGTGGCCTGGCTGGTGCTCATCACGAACGCGATGAATCTCATCGATGGCCGAGACGGCGTGGCGGCGGGCATATCGACGTTGGTTTCAGCGACGATGGCGTATGTCGCCTGGGACCTGGGGCACGACCTGATTGCGCTGCTGTTCGCGGCATTGGCGGGGGCCTCGCTGGGGTTCGTGCCGCTCAATCTCCCCCGCGCCCGCCGATTCCTTGGGGATTCCGGGGCGTATTTCCTGGGATTCACGATCGCCGGTCTTAGCGTCGCGGGTTTCGTCGACACGACTGGCCGCGTGCCGCTCTACATCCCCCTGGTCGCGCTGGGGTTGCCGGTCCTCGACGCGGGAGTGGCGTTCCTCCGGCGATTTCTCGACGGGCGACACCCATTCGAAGCCGACCAGGACCACTTTCACGATCGGGTCGAGCGCCTCTTCGCGCTAGGCCCGCTGCGCGTGGCGGTGGCGAGCTACCTGATCACGGGTGTGTTCTGCGGGGCTGCCCTCCTCCTCCACCAGTGGTACAAGAGCGTGGGGTCGGCGGTGGTGGGGGCGGCGGTTGTGGTGTTCGCCCTCGCGATCGTCGTGGTGCTGGGCTACGTCGGTTCGATGTGGAACTCCGTGCGGTTGCTCGGCCTGCGCGGCAAACGCCGGCCGCCTCCCACGAGGTGAGTTGAACGGGTCGGGGCGAGGCGACTACGCGTTCGGCCGGCGGAGCAGCCTGTTCGTCGCCGTCCGCAGGGTGTAGGAAGCGGCGTGGACGAAGAAGCGAATGGCGATTCCGAGGGCGGTGAGGACATCTATGGCGGCATTGCGGGAGAGGTGCTTGCGGTAGTAGCGCCACATGCCACGGTGGTGAGCAGCCATGGCCCGGAACACGGCGTGGCGTGAGCTTCCGCCGACACGGTGCTGGACGCGAGCCATCGGGAAGTATTCCACCGCGAGCCCTACGTCGCGGACACGCCGGCAGTAGTCGACGTCTTCGATGCTGAAAAAGTAGCCGGGGTCGAGCACTCCGACGCGCTCGATGGCCCGCCGGTGGGCGAGCATGCAGGCCCCGGACACCCAGTCCACCTCGCGCACCTCGTCGTGGCGCCAGTCGCTCATAAGGTATTCGCGCGACCAGCGGTTCCCGGGAATGAGCTTCGTAACGAGGGAGTGTCGGTTGAAGAGGGCGTTGAGGTGGCCCGGAAAAGCGCGACAGGACAGCTGGAGGGAGCCATCGGCGTTCTCGATGCGGGCGCCCAGCACGCCAACTCCGGCGTGGACCTCGAGGTAGCGTTCTGCCTCCAACAGGCCTGAGTCGAGGAGCAGCGTGTCGGGGTTCAGGATGCAAATGACCGAGCACCGGGGCAGCAAGACGATGCCCTGGTTCACTGCGGCGGCGAAGCCCTCGTTGCGGGCGTTCCTAATGATGCGGGCCTCCGGGAAATCTTGCGCGACCATTTCGACGGTGCCATCGGAGGAGGTGTTGTCGACGACGACCGTGGTCTCCATGGCAGCCGGGAGCTGGCGGGCGATCGACGCCAGGCAGTCGCGCGCGAGTTCGCGGCACTCAAACGTGACGACGACGATCCCGAAGGTCATCGCGGCGCGAGCTCGTGATAGACGGCGGCGGATTCCTCGGCGGCGCGGGTCCAACTGAAACGAGAGGCGTGCTCGCGACCGCGGGCGGTCCACTCCGACCGCCAGCTGTCTTCGCGGAGCAAGCGGATGGCCTCGTGGGCGATCCCAGCGGGGTCGCGGAGCGGGACGAAAATGGCAGCTGTTCCGAGCACCTCCGGGAGGGCGGGAGCGCTGGAGGCGATGACTGGAGTGCCGCAAGCCATCGCCTCCAGGGGAGGGAGTCCGAAACCTTCGCTGAGGGAGGGGAAGACGAGCGCTGTGGCGCCGGAATAGAGGGCGGCGAGGTCGCCTGCGAGGAGGTAGCCGGCGAAGACCACGCTTTCAAGAACGCCGAGGGCCTGGGCTTCGCGCCTCAGCAAGGGAGTGAGGGGGCCTTCGTTGCCTGCGAGGACCAGCTTCACGGCCTGGCCCTCGTTTCGCATCACGGAAAGGGCGCGGATCGCGTCGACAGCGCGCTTCCCCGGTTCGGCGGTGCCGAGGCAGAGCAGGTAGGGCCGCTCGACGCCCACGCGGCCGCAAAGCAAGGCGATTTCGTGTTCCATCGCTGGCGCCAGGCCGGCGCGCGGCGCTTCGGAGACGACCCGGATACGTTCTGGGGGGTAGCCGAGGTGATGGATGACGTCGGCGGCGACTGCTTTGGAAGGGACGATGATCCGGTCGGCCCGGCGAGAGGTCCATGCGAGGGCGCGGTAGTAGTTGCGGCGAGGCATGGAATAGCGGCGCGGGAGCCGGAGGAAGGCGAGGTCGTGGACCGTGGCGACAGCAGGCACGCCCGTGCGCAACGGGACCGCGAAGTGAGCCCCATGGTAGACGTCGATCCCCTCCTGACGCATGAGCCGGGGGAGGCGCAGCTGCTCCCATGCCGAGCGGAGAGCGGGCCCACGTGGCGGCGAGCGCAACCACTGAACGTTTGGGACAGCTTCGGACGGCGCCGCAAAGACGACTTCCAGGTCCGTGCGAGTAGCGAGGGCGCGGGCAAGTTCGATGGTGTAGACACCCGCCCCGGCCGGGCGGACAGGCAGGGCGCTCGCGTTGAGGAGCACTCGGAGGGCGCCCTCTACCATGGCGCGGAATGGTACGTCCGCCCCCGCCAAAGAGGTAGCGACTTATAATCGCCCGCGTGATGAAGGGCATCGTGCTCGCCGGGGGCAAGGGGAGCAGGCTTCGGCCGTTCACCTACTCCGGCGCGAAGCAGCTCGTCCCGATCGCCAACACGCCTGTCCTGCATTTCCCCGTGCGGCAACTGGTCGAAGCGGGGATCAGCGAGATCGCGATCGTAGTCGGCGACACGGCAGCACAGATCCGCGAGGCGATGGGGGACGGCTCGGCGTTCGGCGCCCGCTTCACGTATGTGCCTCAGCCGGAACCGCTGGGAATAGCCCACGCGGCGTTACTGTGCCGCGAGTTCGTCGACGGCGGTTCGTTCGTGCTGTACCTCGGAGACAACGTGCTGCGGGGCGGGATTCGCTGGTTCGTGGACCGATTTCGCGAACAGCGCCCGGCGGCAGCGGTCATCCTCAAGGCCGTGGACGACCCACGCGCCTTCGGCGTAGCGCAAACGCGCGGAGAGCGGCTTGTACGGATGGTGGAGAAGCCGGCGACGCCTCCGAGCAACCTCGCGGTCATCGGTGTTTACGCCTTTGGGCCGGGGGTGTTTGAGGTGATCGACTTGCAGGCGCCCAGTGCACGGGGAGAGCTAGAGATCGCGGATACGATGACCGGTCTGCTCGAGCGGGGAGCAACGGTGAGCGCCAGCGTTACGGAGGAGTACTGGATCGACACCGGCAAGATGGAGGACATCCTGGCGGCGAACCGAACCTTGCTGGAGGGGCTGACTTCACAGATTGCCCTCTCTGCGGTGCTTACTGGCGGCCTGGCCTCGGGCGCTGTCCGGGTGGATGAGGGCGCAGTCGTGGAGGACTGCACCATCGTGGGGCCGGTCGTCATTGGCCGGAGGGCGAGGCTGCGCGACTGCAAGGTGGGTCCTCATGTGGCGATTGGGCGCGATTGCGCTCTGACCTCAGTCGCCATCAGCAACGCGATCGTGATGGAAGAGAGCGTGCTCAACGATTGCCCGGGGATCGAGGACTCGATGATCGGGCGCTTCTGCCGGGTATCGGGGGCGCGGGCTGGTTCGCGGCTCACGCTAGGGGACCACTCGCGGCTCGAGGTGGCTGGGTGAGGGCGCTCGTGACGGGCGGCTGCGGGTTTATCGGGAGCCACGTGGTGCGAGCGCTGGTGCGCAAAGGGTGGGCGGTGACGAACCTCGACAAGCTAACCTATGCGTCGAACCCGGCGAACCTCGGCGAAGCGGGAACGGCATCGAACTACCGTTTCGTGCAGGGCGACGTTTGTGACTCCCAACTGGTCGCGTCGCTTGTGGCGGAAACCGACATCGTGCTCAACTTCGCCGCTGAGACACACGTCGACCGGTCGCTCCTCGACCCCGGGGTGTTCGTGCGGACCGACGTCGAGGGGCTGGTCTGCCTGATCGAAGCGGTGCGGACACACCCTGGAGCGCGATTGGTGCACATGTCGACAGACGAAGTGTTCGGTTCGCTTCCGGCCCCGATCGAAGCGAACGAAGACTTCCCGTTCGCGCCAACGAGCCCGTATTCGGCGAGCAAAGCGGCGGCCGAACTGCAACTGCGGGCATACGCGCAGAGCTACGGGATGTCGCTGACGGTGATTCGCTCGTGCAACGTCTACGGCCCGAACCAGCACATCGAGAAATTCATCCCGCTGTTCGCCACGCTCGCGCTGGCCGAGGCGCCAATGCCGCTCTACGGCGACGGTCTACAGGAACGGGAGTGGCTTTACGTCGACGACCTGGTGGAGGCCGTGAGCGAGGTCATCGAGCGGATCGATGATCAGCCTGGCTTGACGGCGTGGCACGCTGGTTCTGGCGAGCGGCTGCCCAACCGGCTGGTCGCGGAGCGCATCTGTTCGCTGGCAGGCGCTCCGTTAACGCTGATCGCGCATGTGGAGGACCGCCCGGGCCATGACCGCCGCTATGCGCTCGATTGTGGGCGGCTGCGAGAGAACGGATGGCTCCCGAAGGTGCCGTTCTGCGAAGGGCTCGAGCGGACGGTGCGCTGGTACGCCGAGAACGTCGAGACCTGGGGTGCGGCTGCGACGGACGAGTTTTCGCGGTATTTTGCCAGCCAGTACGGAAAGCGTCTCGCCCGGGCAGGGACGCACCCCGGCTAGGGGGCGTGCTCCCAGTCGAGCATCATCACGTCGATTTCCTCGCCGGGAAGAGCCTCCGGGACATCGTCGGGGATGATGGTGAGGGCATTGGCGGCGCTCATGCTGGTGAGGATGCCGCTTCCCTGGGGGCCGGTGAGATCGGCGTAGTAGCGGCCATCGTCGCCACGGCTGACGATGCAGCGGGCGTAGAATCTGCGGCCGTCGGTGTTGACGATGCGGTCGCGGGCGATGGCCCGAATGACAGGCCGTTCCCAATCGGTGCGTCCGAGCATCGTGAACATGGCTGGCCGTCCGAAGAGCTCGAAAGAGACCATGGAACTGACGGGGTTGCCGGGGAGGCCGAGGTGAGGGACGCGCCGGCCGTCGGGGGCGGTGAAGGCCCCGAAGGCCAGCGGCTTTCCGGGCCTCATCCGCACGGTCCAGAAGTCGATGGCGCCTTCGCGAGCAAGGACGTCTTTGACGACGTCGAAGTCTCCCCGCGAGACGCCGGCGCTCGTCACCACCATGTCCGCGGAGAGCCCTTCGCGGATCTTCGCAGTCAGGTCTTCGACGGTGTCGTGGGCGATGCCGAGGAGTTTCGGCACGCCTCCGTACTTCTTCACAAGGGCCGCGATGCTCTGGGCGTTGGAATCGTAGATGCGGCCGGGGAGGAGGGGCTTGCCGGGCTCAGTGATTTCGTCGCCGGTAGAGAGGATGGCGACGAGGGGGCGGCGGTAGACGGGGATGACATCGAGGCCGACGCTGGCCAGGACGCCAACTTCGGACGGGCGGACGACACGGCCGGAGGGGATCACGGTCTGGCCGGCGACTACATCCTCGCCGCGGAAGCGGATGTTCGCTCCGGCGTCGGCCGCCTTGAAGACCAGGACCGAGGCGGCCTTGCGGGCGGATTCGTTGACACCACGGAGCGGCTCGTCGGTCTCTTCGAAGGGGACGACGGCGTCGGAGCCCGGGGGCATGGGCGCGCCGGTCATGATGCGCACGGCTTCGCCCGGCCGCAGCACGGTGTCGAGGACGTAGCCGGCTGCGAGGTCGGCGACGACACGGAGTTGCGTGGGGTCCCGGTCGCTCGCGCCAGTGGTGTCGGCGGCGCGGACGGCGTAGCCATCCATCGCGGTGTTGTCGAGCGGCGGGATGTCGAAGGGGGCGACGATGCCTTCGGCAAGGACCTGGCCCAGGGCTTCGAGGAGTGGTTTGCGTTCGACTTCGAGGCGCGAGAAGAAGGAGAGGATGCGCCCGCGGGCTTCTTCGACGCTGATCATTGCCGAGGCGGGGGCGGTCATTGGGAATCCGATGGTGGGGGAGCGGGATTCATGACATCAAGCTTACAAAGCATCGAGGCTGGCCGCTGCGTTGGCCGGAAGGCAGAGAGACCGGAGGCGCGAAGTTCCCCGAAGGAAGACACGAGTCAGCGTTGCAGGACGGCCCGGATTCTGGGCAGGCGTCCCGCGAAAGTCAATCGCGCCGGGTGGCGCCCCGAGGGGTCTCAGGCCAGGCGCACCGCGAGGCAGGTGGTCGTGCGCTGGACGCCGGAGATCTTCTGGACGGCGTCGGTAATCGCGTTGCCGAGACGGTCCAGGTCGTCGGCTTCGAGTTGGACGATGACGTCGTAGGGGCCGGTGACCGTGTCAACCGCAGCGACACGGGCGCCGGGATAGGTGAACTCGCCGATGGCTGCGCCGACTGCTTTGGCCTTGCCCACTTCCGTCTCGATCAGGACATAACCACGTACGGCCACAAGAGCCTCCTCGGACTGTCTGTCCGAGGGTCATCATTAGGAGCGGTCAGGACGCTGTCAAGAACGCGGCTGGTCCACCGCCGGCAGGGCGTAGTCGAGCGTGACTTCGTTCTCCAGGCCGCGGGCCGAGACGTTGACCGGCAAGGTCATACGCAGCTGCTCGATGAAGCAGAGCGCCTCGGCGCCGGTGCGGCAGTAGTAGACGAGACCGGTGGCCGTGACGGTCGTTGAGCCTTCGTGGAACGTGGCGGTCACCGGGATGGTCACTTCCGTCGAGTCATTGTTCCAGGAGAGTTCCGCCTGCGCGAGGGCGATGACTCCGGGATCAGAAGAGGAGATCGCCAGGCGGGAGGGCGCCTGGCCGTTGAGGTGGTAACCCGTGGGGGTACTGAACCTCACGCGCACCGTTGTGGCGGCGGCGGACACGTCCTGTGCCGGGAGGGTGACCTGGAGGCCCGTTCCGGGCGACGATGACTCGGTCACGGCCGCGATGTTGGAGAGGGCGAGGGTTGTGACGCGTCCGGTTCCCGAATCGACGAGGCGAATGAGATGGTTGTTGGTATCGGCGACGTAGAGCTGGCCCTCGGCGGCGGTCAGGCCTCCGGGTTCGTCGAAGCGGGCTGTGGGCGGGCTGCCGTCGGCCCAGCCGCGATCTCCCGAGCCTGCCTGGGTGGTAACCCGGCGGCTGGCGAGTTCGACCGACCTGATCTTGTGGTTGTAGGTGTCGCTGATGTAGAGGTGGCCATCGGCGAAGGCGATGCCCTGGGCGTGCTGGAGCTTTGCCGCCTTGCCGATTCCGTCGTCGGCGCCGAAGTCGAAGAGGCCGGTGCCAACGAGCGTCTCGACCTGGGCTTCGGAGTCGCGGTCGAGCGGCACGCGCCGAACTGAGCTCGACTCGGGATCGACCCAGTAAAGGTAGCGTCCGTCGCTGGCGAGTTCGCTCGGCTGAGCAAGGGTGGCTTGGCTGCGTCGAGGGCCGTCGGCGATGCCTTCGCGGCTGGTGCCGGCGAAGACGCTGATGGCGTTGGAGCCGAGATCGAGTGCCCAGATCTGGTGGACCCCGGCCATGGCGATGAAGAGCGTCCCGCCGTCGACGAGCACGTCCCAGGGCGATGCAAGCGCCGTTTCGCGGGCGCGGGCGCCGTCGGCGGGCATGCGGTCGAGCTGGGCGCCGGTACCGGCGATGGTGGTCACTTCGCCGGTCGAGAGGGCTACCGCGCGGACGGCGTGGTTCCTGGTGTCGGCGACGTAGAGGGTCGTGCCATCGCCGGAGAGCGCGAGTCCTTGCGGTTGACGGAAGGCTGCCTCGGCCGGTCCGCCGTCGGCGAAGCCTTCTTTGCCGGAGCCGATCGCGCGCTGGAGCCGGCCCTGGAGGTCTGCGATGAGGATGCGGTTGTGACCCGCGTCGGCGATGAAGAGTCGCCCGCCGGCCGGGTCGGCGAGCGCCTTCGACGGGAAGGAGAGGACGGTGGAGGCGGTGGTGGCGTTCAGCTTGAGGGGGATCGGCGAGCGTACGATGGCGCCCTTTGCGTCGAACTCTCTCACCAGCGACTGGACGATGGGCTGGAAGAGCGGATACACACCTTCGCCGGCGTGGCCGCCGACGAGGTTGCCGGCGGGATCGATGAGCACGAGCGTGGGCCAGGCCTGGGCGCCGAAGGTGCGCCAGACAGCGAAGCCGGGGTCGTTGACCACCGGATGATGGAGCCCGTAGCGGCTGATGGCCTCGCGGATACTCTCGTCGTCGTGCTCAGTCGAGTACTTGCCCGAATGGACTCCGATCACAACGAGGGCTTCGCCGAACTCGGCTTCGAGCCGTTTGAGGTCGGGGATGATGTGCTGGCAGTTGATGCAGCCGAGGGTCCAGAAGTCGAGCAGGACGACCTTGCCTTTGAGTTCGGACATCTTGAGGGGGTGTTCGACGTTGAACCAGTCGAGGCCGGTTGGAAACGCGGGCGATGGGTCTTTGCCCGCCCACGAGCGCTCGGCTGCCGGGGCCGGCGTCTCTCCTCCCGGTGAGCCGGGCCGGGGTTGGGGAGCGCTGCCGCTACAGGCGGCCAAGGTGGCTACCGTAGTCACAAGGACGAGACATGCGCCAATTCTAGCCCGGTACCGGGCCCAAGGCGCTCCGTGGGGCCGATTCTCCACGCGTTCATGGTAGCGGCCGCCGGCTACGTTCCGGTTACGGCTCCCTTACGTCAGGCAGCGGGCGGAGCGGATTCGATGACGAAGAGGATGTAGTCGATGGGCGGAGTGGTGAGGCCGAGGCGAGTGAGGGCCGCGGCGAAGTCGGCACGATGCTCAATCGAGTGGGTCACGGCCTGGAGGAGGCCGTCTCGCACAGCACCGGAAGGCGCTGAGCAGTTCGTGCATCGGCGGATGGTACCACCGGGCGCCGGACGTTAAGGCTGGCGCCCGCCTATACTAGAGTGCCTCATGTCGGATTCTGCGGGCCCTCTCGACGACCTTCGGACAGAAGCACTTGCCGCCCTTGAGGCTTCGGCGGATGACGAAGCGGTCGAGCGGTGGCGAGTGGAGTGGCTCGGGCGGCAGGGTGGCACCGTAACCCGGCTCGTACAGGGAATCCAGCAGACGCCCCCGCCGGAACGTGGCGCTTACGGGAAGCAGGTTAACGACTTCAAGCGGGCTCTCGAAGAAGCGCTGGCGTGCAGACGAGAATCGCTTCGCGAGGCGGCGATCAAGGCGCTCACCACGAGCCAGGCGATCGACGTCACGCTCCCCGGCCGGCCTCAGCCCGTGGGCCGACTACACCCGGTGACGCAAACCCTGCGCGATTGCATCAAGGTGTTCGAGGAGATGGGATTCCGGGTGTTCGAAGGGCCGGAAGTCGAGTGGAGCAAATACAACTTCGACGCCGCGCGAATCCCAGAAGACCATCCGGCGCGCGACATGTGGGACACGATCTGGGTGGACACACTTATCGACGGTGAGCGGAAGATGCTGCTCCGCACGCACACGACGCCGAACCAGATCCGGGTGATGGAACGTTCGCAGCCACCGATCCGGGTTATCGTCCCCGGCAAGTGCTACCGCTACGAGGCGACGGACGCGACGCACGAGTGGATGTTGACCCAGATCGAAGGGCTTGCAGTCGACGAAGGTGTGCGGATGAGCGACCTCAAGGGGGTGCTCTATGAGTTCGCCAGGAAGCTGTTTGGACACGACCGGCAGATCATCTTCCACCACAGCTACTTCCCCTTCGTTGAGCCCGGGGTGGAGATGGCGATGGACTGCTTCATCTGCCGGGGGTCAGGGGCGGATTGCCGGACGTGTCATGGGACGGGGTGGATCGAGATCCTGGGGGCGGGAATGGTGCATCCGGAGATCCTGGAGAACGCGGTGTACGACTCGTCAAAGTACACCGGCTTCGCCTTCGGAATGGGCGTCGAGCGGGTGGCGCTTCTGCGCTGGGGGATCGAAGACATCCGGCATTTCTACCAGAACGATCTGCGGTTCTTGGGCCAGTTTTAGGGCCGTTGGCTATTGGCGGTTAGCTATTGGCAGTGCAATTCGTAACGACTGGAGCGAATAACCAGTGAGACCGTTTCGAGAGCTCGTGGTCTGGCAGGCGTCTCACGCCGTCACGCTAGAAGTGTACAAGGCAACTGCCACCTTTCCGCGCAAGGAACTCTATGGGCTGACAAGCCAGGTACGCCGCGCCGCCTGTTCGGTCCCGTCCAATATCGTGGAAGGGTCGGCCCGCACCGACGCGGAGTTTCGACACTCGCTCCGCATCGCTCTGGGTTCAGCGACCGAGCTGGAATACCAGCTCCTGCTAGCGAGAGACCTCGGATACCTGCCCGAAGACTTGTACATCACGCTGGAAAGTCAACTTGCGTCTGTGAAGCGGATGCTCGTGGCCTTCATGCGAAGGCTTGCCAACAGCCAACAGCCAACAGCCAACGGCCTGGGCGGTGGAGGCCGCCCTTGAAACTTTCGTTGAGATGGCTGCGCGAGTTCGTCGACGTCGACATGCCGGTCAAGGAGCTGGCGAGGCTGCTGATCGACGGGACGGCGGAGGTGGAATCGTGGGAGACGGTCGGGGCGCAGTGGGACCCGGAGCGGATCCGGGTGGCTGAGGTGGTGGCGGTGGAGCCACACCCGAACGCCGACCGGCTGCGGCTGGCGACGGTCGAGACGGGGTCGGGGCGGCAGCAGGTCGTGTGCGGGGCGCCCAACATTGCCACTGGACAGAAGGTTGCCTTCGCGACCGAAGGTGCGGTCCTCATCGACGGCCATACCGGGCAGCCGGCGAAGCTCAAGCTGCGGCCCATCCGTGGCGTCGAGTCGGCCGGCATGGTGCTGAGCGAGAAGGAGCTGGGGCTGAGCGACGATCACGAAGGGATCCTGGTGCTGCCCGACGATGCGCCTGTGGGGCGACCGCTGGTAGAGCAGCTCGGCGACGTCGTGTTCGACATTTCGACCTGGGCGAACCGGGCGGATCTCCTCGGCGTGCTGGGATTCGCCCGCGAGGTTTCGGCCTTGACCGGACGACCGCTGCGCGAGCCGGCTCGCGACCACGGGCAGTCTGACGGCCCGGCGGCAGGCCTCGTTTCGGTGGCGATCGAGGCGCCGGACCTCTGCCGTCGCTTCACCGCGTCGGTCATCGAAGGCGTGAGGGTGGGGCCATCGCCGCTTTGGATGCAGGAGCGGCTCCAGCGGCTGGGAATGCGCGCTATCAACAACGTTGTGGACATAACGAATTACGTGATGCTGGAGACTGGCCAGCCGCTGCACGCCTTCGACTACGACCTCGTGCGGGGCCACAGGCTCGTCGCGCGCCGGGCGCGGCGGGGAGAGCGGCTCACGACGTTGGACGGCGTGGAACGCGAGCTCGACCCGGAGACGTTGATGATTTGCGACGGCGAGGGGCCCGTCGGAATCGCCGGGATTATGGGCGGTGGGAATAGCGAGGTGAGCGAGGGGACGACGACGGTCCTGCTTGAGGTGGCGAACTTCAAACCAGGTTCGATCCGGCGGAGTTCGGGGCTAATGAAGCTTCGCACCGAGGCGTCGTTGCGCTTCGAAAAGGGGATCGGCCCGGAGATGGCGGAGTACGCCCAGGAGCGCGCACTTCACCTCTTCGAGCAGATCACCGGAGGTGCGGTCGCGGTGGGGCTCGTCGACGTCTTTCCGGGAAGGCAGGCCGCGCGGACGATCGACCTGAGCTCGGCGCGGATGGAGCAGGTCCTGGGGATGTCCATTCCAGAGCCGCGTGTGGTGGAGATTCTGAGTGCGCTCGGCTTTGGTTGCGAGCATATTGCCCCGGACGGCTTTCGGGTGCAGCCGCCTTACTGGAGGCCGGACGTGGAGATCGCAGACGACGTGATAGAAGACGTTGCGAGGGTCTACGGGTACGACAAGCTGCCGGCGACGATGCTTCGTGGGAGCCTGCCAGCTGTTGAACCACGACCGTTGGAGACCCTGCGCGAGCGGTTGCGGGACGTTGCCGTGGGGTTGGGCTTCCAGGAGATCATCAGCTACACGCTGACCGACCGCGCCCGGCTCGCGCGGGTGGTTGCGCCTGATCACTCGCGCCGGGCGGCCTCGCTGGCTGTGGTGAATCCGGTTTCAGTGGAGCACCAGTACCTGCGCACGTCGCTCCGGGCGTCGCTGCTCGAGGCGTTCGCGGCGAACCGCGGCCACCACGAGGGAGCGATGCGACTCTTTGAGATCGGCTTCGAATATCTCGCCGCGGAGGCGGATTTGCCACACGAACGTACGGTGGTCTGCGGGGTACTCGGGGGTGACCGGGAGACGCGTTGGCCTGGGGCCGGGCGGGAGGCGCTCGACTTCTTCGATGCAAAGGGCGTCGCCGAAGCGCTGCTTGGGGCGGTGGGAGTCGACGCGGCTACCGGTCCGGTGGTGGCGTTTGGGTTGCTCGAAGGGCACACGGCCCAGGTCCTGGCAGGGAAGGAACCGGTCGGCATCGTTGCCCAGGTGCACCCAGAGACGGCGGCCCAGTTCGACGTCGGCGAGCCCGTGTTCCTCGTCGAGCTGTGGCTCGAAGACCTGGTGCGGTCGCTGCCAGACCGTCCGGCGTACACCGTCCCGTCGCGTTTCCCGGAAGTGCGGCAGGATGTCGCCCTCGTCGTCGATTCGGACCTGCCGGCCGGGCGAGTCATCGACCTCGTGAGGGCCCAGCGGCAGGGCAACGTCCGGATAGCCGGCGAGATTTTCGATGACTACCGCGGCGCCGGAGTACCTCCGGGAAAGAAGTCGCTGGGACTGCGGTTGCGGTACCAGTCGGCCGACCGGACGCTCACCGACGAGGAGGTGTCACGAATCCAGGCGGGACTCGTCAGGCGGCTGGAGAAGGACCTTGGGGCGACGCTGCGCGGCGGTTAGCCCTGGCGAGCGCTGATTCGCTTGAGGCCCTTCGGCCTGGCGCGCAAGAGGAGGTTGGATTCGATACCCTAGCGGCGTGATCGGATTCATCGTCTTCGGTGGCCTCCTGCTGATGCCGTTCTTCCTCTTCCTGGTGAATGCGGCGCGGTTGCGGTGGGAGCGCCAGGGCATGGGCCGTCCCGGGCCGGCTCCTGTGCGCCCGAAACGAAAGTTGCGAGTCGTCGGGCAGAGCGCGCCGGCCGGGTACTGCGGGCGCACGCTTACGCACCTGGCGCTCAGGTTTGTGGGCGCGGAGGAATCTTGCCGGTATTGCCGTGCTTCGGGGGGAGGGGCGGAAGGGGCCGACGCCGATGTCTCGGAAGCGGTCGCGGCGGCTGAGCGGATCATCGACGACGCCAAGCACTAACGCCCGTGTTTCCGAAGGGCGAAGTGCGGGGCTTACAGCCGCCGGTGCGGATGGCCTGTAATCTCTCGCCATGACCACTGAATCTCCTTCGAAAATGACCACCGAAGTCGTCGTTGGTGACTTCAACCGGATCTTGGAGCCCGATTCAAACTGGACCATCGGCGGTTTCGCCCTGCCCGACGGCGGTTCGTGGACGTACCGCGAGCCGAACGCGGTCGTATTGGTGCGGAACGGCTGGCTCCAGGTCGCAGCCGTCCCCTACACCCGCGGCAACGACCGGGTTCAGATCCTCGACAACGCGAAGCACATGTACTTTTCCCGCGAGCGATTTGCAGTGCCCGAGGGCGGACGAATTACGTTCGAAATACAGGTCGCGGCGCGGACCGTGGGCACGCGGCCAGGCGATCTCTACGACGGTTACGTTTCGTGGAACCTGCTTGATTTCAGTACGGGCTGGGCGCTCGACTTCTTCACGGGCGGCGACACGGTGGCGACGGTGTACGGCCGGCTGCCGTTCCCGGGGGTCACTCTGCCGGAGACCGGTGAGGCGCGGGCCTTCTGCATCTTCAACGAATTGAAAGAGCTGCCAGCCGGCCAGGGGCAGGTGCACGCCTACCGGATTACCTACGACCAGGGTGCCGACACCGTGGAGTTCGAAGCCGACGGGCGCGTGGTGGACCGCTACGAACAGGTGCCGGACAAGCTCACGGGGTTCATTGCGGCGCTCGGGCTGATGTCGGAGATCGACATCGTCGAGGGGAAGTCTGTGAGCTGCCACGGGCAGGGCGTGATCGGACGTTGGAGCCCGATGCGTGTTACGACCGAACCGGGGGGGTGACGTTGCACAGGCGCGCAGGCGAAGGCGGGAGCCAGGATGCGGGGGTGGGCCTGTGTGGTGGCTGCGATCATGCGCGTCGCGTCCAGAGTGCGAAGGGCTCGGTGTTCTGGCTTTGCGAGCTTTCGGCGTCCGACGCTCGTTTCAGGAAGTATCCGGCGCTCCCGGTGATCCGATGTTCTGGGTTCAGGGCGAGTGTGGTGCCGCCCGCCTAGTGGTTGCCAGTCTCAGGTTCCCCGGGCACGGTCGTCCACAAGTTTGCTCGCTACTTCCGCCACGCGCCGGCCAAGGGCCCTGGCCTGGGCGCGGTCATCGCCGGTGACCTGGCCATGGGCGGTGGCCCCGTAGTAGGAGCCGGAGTGGCGCATCGCATCGGTCCAGGGGAGGCCTACGACGACCATGCCGTGAGCGAAGAGGAGGTGGAGTAGCTGCAGGAGCGTGGCTTCGATGCCGCCGGAGCGTGAGTAACCGGCGGTGAAGACGGCTCCGACTTTGCCGGCGAGCTCGCCCGTCTCCCAGAGGTCGCCGGTGTAGTCGAACCACTGCTTGAGCCGACCAGTCATGCCGCTCCAGTTGGGCGAGCCGAGGATGATGCCGTCGGCTGCGAGGAGGTCGGGGATGGATGCGTCGTCGACACGGCGCCTCTCACAGCGGGCGCCGGACTCGAGGATGCCCTCGGCGATCGAGTCCGCGAGCTGCTCGGTCAGCCCTCCGCGGCTGTCGTAGAGGAGAAGGATACGAACCGTAGTGCGCTGAGTGTGCTTGACTCCGGCATCTCACGCACGCGCCTGTTCGAGGGCAAGGCCGTGCCAGCCAATCCAGAGCTCCGGATCCCTTTTCACGTACTGCTCCAGCGTTTGGACGTAGGACTCGATGGCGGAAGCGAAGCCCTGGGCGCGATCTTCGCGGGTGATGGGGAGGGCAGGTTCGATGTGGACTTCGAAGCGGCCAGGCCCCTTGTGCAAAGTGAAGACGGGCAGAAGCGGCGCTCCCGACAACACGGCGAGGTTGGCGGGCCCGGTGGGAAATCGGACAGTGCCGCTGAGGCAGGGGAGTTCGACCAGCTTTCTCGACTCGTCGCTTCCGTAAGCGGTGATGGTCACGACGGCGTTCGCGCGCAGTCGTTGAACGAAGGCTCGCATGGCGCTCACGACGGTCGCATCCCAGGAGTCGGCGTCGGCAACCAGGAGCCGCTCGGCGAGATAGCGGTCTTCGACTCTTGTAAGCACAGGATTGAGGAACTTCCCACCCACGCGGGAGCGAGAGAAGCCGTGTGAGGGGTGGCTGAGGTGCACGGGCGGGACGCCGGCCCGGGAGAGCGCCATCTTTGTGACGAGGTTGTGGCCGGCGAAGGTGGAGTCCCAGAGGATCGCGCCGCGGCCCGCCTCCAGAGCTGCGGCGACATGCTCGAAGCCGACGATGGCGACGGAGGGCTTCCAGCCACCGGGGCGAAAACTGCGGAGAACGGCGAGGTTTTCGCGGCCGACCATCGCCCTCAGATACCAGAAGGCGGCGTCGGGGGTCAGTGTCTCAAGATTCGAGCGCCAGTCCTTGGGTCCGCCAGCGAAGCGACTCGGTTTGCGCGCCCTGAGGGCAAGCGTCTCCAGGTCGGCGAGGAGCCTCCCGATTCGATCCCAGGACCTCTCGGGGGTGGTCCAGGCGAGGATCGCCAGGCCTGCGAGCATCGCCGCTTTCTTCACGTCGCCAGGCGACACGAGGGGCGGACGCTCGGCGACATTGGCGGGTCGCTTGAGGATCTTTGCGGCGCTCACACTGGTCTCTTCCTCGCCTTGCTGGACATCGGACCCAGGTGGTTCCCCAGCCCGAGAAGCTCGGCGAGGCCGATCCGCTGCACTTTGCCGGTAGGCCCCTTCGGGATTTCCGACACGAAGACGATCTTTTTCGGCACTTTGAAGGGCGCGAGGTGTTCCGACGCGAACCGGCGGAGGTCTCGCTCGTCGACGATGGCGCCCTGTACTGCGACGACCGCGGCGGCGACTTCTTCTCCGAGTCGACGTTCGGGGATGGCGAAGGTGACCGCCTGGGCGACTCCCGGGTAGCGGAGGAGCACCTCGTCGACCTCCCGGGGGGCGATCTTCTCTCCGCCGCGGTTGATGATTTCTTTCAACCGGCCGGCCAGGAACAGATAGCCTTCGTCATCGAAGTATCCTTCGTCGCCGGTGCGAAACCAGCCGCCGAAAAAGGCGTTGGAGTTGATTTCAGGGTCACCTTCATAACCGCTGGTGACGCTGTTGCCCTTGATGACCACCTCGCCTCGCTGGCCGGGCTCCAGCAGGCCAGCCGGAGATGCGACTGCAACTTCGACCCCGGCAGGTTTGCCGACGGAGCCCGGCTTTCGTTCTCCGGGCGGAAGGGGATTGCAGGCAATCTGGTGGGAAGCCTCGGTCATGCCGTAGGCCTCGACGACGGGTGTGCCGAAGGTCTGCTCCAGCTGACGAAAGACGGATGGGGGCAGGGGGGCCGAGGAGGAACGGATGAATCTGAGGGAAGGCCCCGGACGATCCGGGGCCTGGCTTGCCCGTTGGAGAATGAGCTGGTGCATCGTGGGCACGCCTGTGTACCACGTTGGACGAAACTCCGAGAGCTGCGAGAGGAACCGGAAGGCGTCGAAGCCCGGGGTGCAGACGACGCTGGCGCCGGCGGCAAGCGAGGAGAGGAGCGCGCCGACGAGACCGTGGATGTGGAAGAGCGGCATGATGTTGAGACATCTGTCCCCGGGCGCAAGGCGGAGCGTCTCTGCGATGTTGCAGGCCGATTCCGCCAGGTTGCGGTGCGTGAGGGGCACGATTTTCGGGCGCGCCGTCGTGCCGGACGTGTGGAGGACGAGCGCTTCGTCGCCAACATCAGGGGAGCGGGGGTGGGGTGCTCGCGACTCGGCAGGGGCGAGGCTGGGGCCGTTGGCGGTCAATCGCAGGGAACCAGGGGAGCCATCTAACACCAGGTGGACCGTCCCGGGTTGAATGGATGAGATCGCCGCCGAGCCCTGCCCCCGGAGGGTGATGATCGCCTTGGCCTGCAGGTCGTTGAGGTAGAAGGCGAACTCTGGAGCGCGGTAGGCGGGATTGAGCGGGGCGGCGACGGCGCAGCTTGTGACAGCAAGGAATGCGATCGCCATTTCGGGGCCGTTGGGCAGGACGATGGCAACGCGGTCGTGGGGCCCGATGCCGGCGGCTCGCATGTCTCGGGCGAGGCGTCCGACCTCTGCGCGCAGCGCGTGGTAGGAGAGTGGCGAGCAGCCGGGGGCGAGGAGCGCGCGAGACGGGCCGCCTCCGGCGCGAAGTAAGGCCGGGATTGTCCGGGGCACGGCAGGGCGCGAGGCGACGGTGGCGTTCATCGGTCGGGTGCTTGTCTGCTCGACCATGCGCAGCAACTGTTGAGCGAAAGGCGAGCGGCGGTCGGCCCGACGGCGGCTAGCTTGGATTGTCCCGATCTCGGAGTACTCCCATCAGGGATGGGAGAAGGGGGCCAGCCACGACTCGGATTCGCGGTCGAGGATGGTGACTACTTCGTCGAAGGACTCGAAGGGGAAAATGTGGGGATGGGAGTGCTCGAGGCTGGACCAGAGGGTGTCGCGGGCGAAGACGACTGGTGCGAGTTCGGCAGCGGCCACGTCGGAGGCGCCGTCGCCGGCGTAAACGACGAAGTCGCCGGCGTTCTGGAAGGCGGCGGCGTAGGAGAGCTTGAAGCCTTCGGCCAGCTCGATGCCGCGAGGGCTGAAATAGGTGACACGCCAGCGGTAGTCGTGGCGGGCGCGGCCGCAGTGGCGGGCGACCCGATCGAGGCCGAGGTCGTCGAGGACGGCTTCGACGTAGAAGTCGAAGCCGTTGCTGACCACGACGGTGAGCCAGTCGTGCCAGTGAGCCCAGTCCACCAGCGCGAGGAGCCCGGGGCGGGGGCGGGCGACCTGGCGGACGAAGGTGCGAAGCTCCTCGGCCGAGGCCTCGACGCGGGACATAGCGGCGGCGTTGTACTCCTCGACTGACAACCTGCCAGCGTGGTAGGCGGCTTCATCGTCGTGCCACGCCGGGTCGGCGAAGCGTTCGAAGACCTGTCTCGCTGTGTTGTCGAGGACTACGGTGTCGTCGAAGTCGAGGCAGATGATGTTGGCCACGAGGGCGAGCATAGCCCGCCTCCGGCGCGCGTCCACTACACTCGGCCCATGGACGCCGGACGCGCCCGCTTCCTTGTTTCGCGGCGTGGGAAAGAAGCGCTGGCGTCGCTGGCACGGTCGCTCGCGGCTCTGCCAGTGAACCAGTTGGCGGCGAGGCTGAGGCGGGAGTTCCCGGCCGAAGAGGCTGCGGCGCTCGGTGAGCAGATCATGCTCAGGGACCGTGCGGGCGACCGCATCGACACGAACCACTCGTGGTTGCTGACTTCCGACGGCCTGGAGATGACGACCCACCGGTTGGTGGCGGCCCGGCGGGCAGAGCGGCTGGCGAGGATTGGGTGGCCGGTCATCGACCTCACGTGCGGGCTGGGGGGAGACCTGGCGGCCTGCGCAGCGGCGTCGCTCGCCTGCGCGGGGCTCGATCGCGATGCTGCGACCGCGCTGCTTGCGGCTTCGAACGTCCCTGACGCCGGGGTTGTGGTGGGCGAGACAACTCGCCCACCGTTCCGCCTGGAGGAGGGCGCGGTGGTGGTGGACCCATCGCGGCGGTCAGGTCGGGGCCGTCGATTCGACCCAGCGGCTTTCTCGCCGTCGTGGGGGGCATCGCTCGAGCTGGCGCGCGCCGGTGTTGCGGGGGTCCTCAAGGCGCCACCGGGCATCGCGCACGCTCACCTTCCGCCAGAGGCCGAAGTGGAATTCGTGCAGCTCGGGAGGTCGATGCGAGAGGCGACGGTGTGGCTCGGAGCCGGGGTGGAGCCGGGCGTGCGACGGGCGGTCCTTCTTCCGACCGGGGCGACGCTCGACTCATCCGCGGCGGACGACTGTGGCCCGTGCAGCCGGCCGGGCGCGTTTGTGTTTGACCCTGAATCGTGCGTGACGCGGGCAGGACTGGTGCGACACCTGGGCTCCCAGCTCGGAGCCCGGTTGATCGACCCCCAGGTGGCCTACCTGACTGCCGACGCGCCGGGAATGAGCCCACTCTGCGCGACCTTCGAGGTGCTGGACGTGCTGCCGTTTTCGGTGGCCGGGCTGAAGACGCGACTGCGAGAGCGACGGTGGCGCCCGGACGAGATCAGGCGGCGGGGCTTCCCGGTAGAACCGGACGAACTGCGCAGGCTCATCGGCAGGGTCGAGGGCGCGGCGGTAACCCTGCTGTGCGGGACATTCGAGAGTCGGCGTACGGTGGTGGTCGGGCGACTTCTTCGGGAAAATGCATAGCGATCTAGACAATAATGATCTGGCTTTGCTAAAGTCCCTTATTGCCTACGCAGTTGAGCTATTGCCCCGACTGACCGCGGCGCAAGAGGCCCCGGCAGCCGCCGGTGGAAGGGGACCCTGGCGATGCCTGTCATCACTCCGTTCGACAACTACCTCGACCTCGTCGAAGCTGCCCGCGAGCTGGCGATTCATCCTCAGAGCCTGCGGCGGCTGATAAAGCAGAAGAAGATCCCGGCCACGCTGTTTGCAGGTAAGTATCTGATAGAGCGTGACAAGCTCGAGATGTTCAAGAGTAACTACGACCCGCGACCAGGCCGGAAGCCTATCCGGCGGCTGCTCTAACCCGCGACGCATCGCATCTGTGCCGCTTCTCCTCGTTTCGAGTCCGCTGCTCGGGGCCGCGAGTTGGGAGCCAGTGGCGAAGATCCTTCGAGCCGAGGGCGAGGCTGTAGTCTGCCCGGAGTTCGGCCTGGGCGAAGGGGATGGCCCGCGTTGGCGATGGCAGGTAGGAGCAATCCTGGCTGAATTCCCAGCGGGTTGGCCGTCGCCCACCCTGATCGGCCACAGCGGTGGGGGCCCTCTCCTCCCGACTATCGCATCTGCCATCGGGGGCGCGGATGGCTACATCTTCGTTGACGCAAGCATCCCGGCCGACGGCGCTTCGCGCCTCGACTTGTTCGAGGAAGAGGTGGGGGTCGCGGCCGTCAGCGCCGTCCGTCGCCACCTTGAGGCCGGCGGGTCGTACCCGCGGTGGACGAACGAAGACCTGCGATCGACGGTCCCGGACGCGCGGATGCGGGCGCAGATCCTGGCGATGCTCCGGCCGCAAGGTCTGGACTACTGGGCGGAACCGATCCCTGTCTTTGAAGGGTGGCCCGACGCTCCCTGCGGCTATCTCGGTCTGAGCTCAGGCTACGAAGTGCGGGCGGAGCAGGCGCGGAGGACCGGCTGGTTGTGCCTGACGAGGGACGGCGGGCATTTCGATCTCTTGACTCGCCCGGTGGAAGTAGCCGGCGAAATCAGGGAGATGATCGGCCACCTACGCCAAAGCTGATGGGGAGGCTACTTCCAGATCGTGCCGTTGCTCACGAGGAAGCCGAGGGTGATTAGAGCCGCCGCTTCGATGGTGATGAGAAAACCGGCGAGGCCGAACCAGGCGAGTTGGGTCCTGCCCCGGGAAGCGAAAACCGGGATGGGAATGATCACCGTTGAGCTGATGAAGGTGAGCAGCGCGATCACTCCGTATGCCTTGGCGCCAATGAGGAAGGGCAGGTAGTCCAGCATCGGGTCTCCCTCGAATCGGGGGTTCGGCGCGGAGCGCCAATGGCCGAATCATAGGCACATCCGGCGATAAGACGCACGCCCGGAGGGAAGCTACGGGGCGCGAGCAGCTTGCCGCCGGCGGTAGTCGAGCACGGCGGCCCGAAGGGCGTCGGCGGCGAGCACGCTGCAATGCACCTTGTCCTTGGGCAGGCCGCCGATGGCGGCCGCGATCGCATCGCGGGTGAGGGTTTCGATCTGCTGGAGGGGCCAGCCTTGAACCATCTCGCTGGCGAGCGAACTGGTGGCGATCGCAGGCGGACAGCCGCGGGTTTGCCAGCGGACGTCGCTCACGCGACCATCGCGGACGTGGATCATG
Organism: Tepidiformaceae bacterium; assembly: GCA_041488155.1. Classification (GTDB taxonomy): domain Bacteria; phylum Chloroflexota; class Dehalococcoidia; order Tepidiformales; family Tepidiformaceae; genus JBGPOS01. The sequence goes on along the minus strand of JBGPOS010000054.1, from coordinate 2,472 downwards.
ACGCGCATACGGTCGCCGCAGACGGGGTTGGAGGTCGTGGCTTCGCCGTCGGGGTCGGCGAGCTCGCCGGCGTTCCGGGGATTCTGGAAGTGTTCCATGACGAGATCGGAATAGGCCGCCACAAGACCATTCTTGGAAGGACGCCGGTGGGCCGTCAAACGCTTTCCACGGCTGGTAACGGCCGGTATGTTTCGCGCACACCCAGTGGAGGTGCCTCATGGCGCCGGAAACACTTGTCCCGGAGCGGTTCGGACCCTTGCAGGGAGTGCGCATCCTCTCAACGGGATCGCTGATCGCGCAGCCGTTCGCGGCCGTGCTGGCGGCGCAAATGGGCGCCGAAGTCATCCAGATTGAGCAGCCGGGAACCGGCGACGCGGTCTGGCGCGAGGTGGGCTTGCGGCTGCCGGCGAAGGACCCATCGAAGCCGGCGCCGAGCACGAGCTGGGTCGCTGAGCGCCGCAACAGCTTCTACGTCACGCTCAACATGGCGACGACTGAGGGTCGAGAGATCTTCCTCAAGCTGGCCGGGCGCGCCGACATTTGGATGGAGAGCTCGAAGCCCGGCACGTGCGCCAAGTGGGGACTCTCGGATGAGGTGGTGCACGCCCACAACCCGCGACTGGTGATCACCCACGTCTCGGGCTACGGCCAGACGGGCGACCCTTCGTACCTTGGCCGCGCCAGCTACGACATGATCGGGCAGGCCTTTGGAGGCCTGATGTACCAGACGGGCTTCCCCGACCCGGAGCCGCCGGTGCGCGCCAACCCGTGGACCGCCGATTACGTCACCGCGCTTTTCTGCCTTTCTTCAAGCCTGGCGGCCTACATTCACGCGAAGGAGACCGGCGAGGGACAGTCGATCGACCTCGCGCAGTTCGAGGCCATCCACGCGATCCTTGCGGGGACGATGGTCGAGTTCTACCAGTTGGGGACGGTGCGTGAGCGAAGCGGGAACAAGGCTCCGGCGTTCCAGCCCTACGATGTCTTCAAGGCGAAGGACGGTTGGGTGGTGGTAGCCGCCGTTGGGTCACTGTTCGACAAAGTCTGCCGGCTGCTCGAGTTAGACCCCAAGGACGAGTACTGGGCGAAGGCGCGAATCGAGATCAACGAGGTCCACGGCCTGGAGTTCGACGCCATCCTTCGGGGATGGGTGGAGGAACGGACCAAGGACGAGGTGATTCGGCTGATGAACGCAGCTGGGATTGCCTGTTGCTCCATCATCACCGCGGCTGACGCAGCGAACGACCCGCACTACCAGGCGCGCGGCATCCACATCGAGTGGGAGGATGAGCAAGTGGGGCCGGTGAAAGGGGTAGGTTTCGTGCCGAAGTTCTCGAAGACGCCCCAGAAGATCTGGCGAGGTTCCGCAGCCGTGGCTGCCGACAACGAGAAGATTTACGGCGAGGTGCTCGGCTTCTCAGATGAGCAGCTGTCTCGATTGAAGTTCAACAAGGTCATTTGAGGCCCGCCCGCGCCCCGAAGGAGCTAGCCGGGAGAGCAAGCAGCGTAAGCGGTCAGACGAGCCCGAGGGCCCGGAAGACCTCTTCGAAGGCCGCGAGGTTGCCGGGGTTGAAGTGTGGTTCGACGTGCCGGACCAGGCCGTCGCTACCAATGAGGACGATCGCGCGGCGTGACTTGCCTGCGTCTGCGTCCCAGAGGCCGTACGCCCGAACCGCTTCGCCGTAGAAGTCGCTAATTAACGGAAATGGGAAGCGGTCCCGTTCCTGGAAGCGGGCGTGTGAGCCGAGGCCGTTGGTGTTGATTCCGAAGACCTGGACACCGGCTTCGGCGAGGAGGGCGTGTTCCTGGGCGAAGGCCTTCAGTTCGCTGGTGCAAATTGGCATGCCGTCGTCCTGGTAGAAGACCAGAAGGACGCTGCCGAGAGGGAGCAACTCGACAAGCGAAAGCGAATGCTCGTTCCCGTCGGTGTCGACTGCGGGCAGGGTGAAGAGCGGGGCGACTTCGCCCTGCCGTATGGGCCCTCTGGCGGCGGGGTCATTCACGCTTCGAATCCCGGGAGAGTGCCATCGAGCGCGCGAGTCGCTGCGAGGACGCGGATCCGGCCAAGGCCGGCGCTGTCCGTGAGGGTCTGCAGGGCGCGTCGCCGGGAGAAGTATTCCGCCAGGTCCCCTCGCGCGGATTCGACGAGGCCGCCGAGGCCGGCATCGAGGAGAAACGAGGCCTGGCTGACCGGTCCGTGCACGTTCATACCTTCCTCTTCGGCGGCGGCGGCCAGGTTGCTGAAGTTGACGTGGCTGGTGATGTCCTGATCGCCAACGTGGATGAGGGGATTTTCGTGGGCGGTGTGCCGATAGAAGCACAGGAGCGTCCCGGTTGTCCGCCACGCCGCCCAGAGTTCGTCCTGGGGGTAGCCGTAGTCGAACACAAGGGCCGCGCCCCTTCGAACGAAGCGGCAGAGGTCGCGCATCAAGGGGTAGGCCCGCTGACTGACTTCGAAGCGGCCTGAGGTCG
>JBGPOS010000053.1:0-28877 GCA_041488155.1 Tepidiformaceae bacterium | reverse complement strand
CTCTCCGCTGCCGCCGCCCGCTGGGAGAACACCTACAACGCCGTCCGGCCCCATCAGGCCCTCGGCTTCCTCACCCCCACCGAGTTCCTCGCCACCACCCAACAGGAGGATCTGTCACGGACGTAGTGAACCAATACAGCGACATGAGCGTGGTCGCGCGGCGTGATACCATTGACAGGTGGGGCGCGGACGGGTTGTCTTTCCGCGGTGATGATACGCCACGGCTATTGCTCGTTTACCTTTCACTCTCACAGCGCATGGCTCTGCTGTGCTGGCTGCATTCGAGGTAGGTTGAACCAGCTCCGCGCTCCACAATGTCTTCCTTAACCACTCCCGAACATCCGCGAACTCGACGCGATGTGGCTAAGCTCTGCGGAGCTCCGCTGCAGACAATCAATTATCTCTTGTACGGCGTTAAGGAACACAACCGCTATGAGTTCTTCGAGGTGCCAAAGCGAGCGGGCGGAGTTAGGGTAATTGAAGCTCCGACCATTGCCTTGAAGCGAATGCAGAGGAAGATCGCCGAATACTTGGACTCTTTCTACACACCCTCCCCGTACGTTCATGGATACGTGGCAGCAAGAAGTATTCAGACGAACGCCCGCAACCATGTCGGCCAACGCTGGATCCTTGCCGTCGACATCACTGATTTCTTTCCAAGCATCCATTTTGGACGCGTACGTGGTATGCTGATGAGTCCGCCATTCGGCATTCCGGAAAAAGCTGCCACGCTCATGGCTGCCATCCTGACGGTACGTGATCACGTGCCGCACGGTTCACCGGCATCGCCCACCACATCGAACATAATATGCATGGCTCTGGATCGTCGTCTGTCGCGGCTCGCGAAAGAACATCGAGTCAGGTACTCTCGCTACGCCGATGACATTATATTTTCCACCAGATCGCGCAGGTTTCCCACGGACCTAGCGCACATCGACCCCCACTCAGGAACAATAGTTATTGGTGAGACCCTCATCGATGCATTTACACAGAGTGGTTTCACAATCAACTTCGCTAAGGTGCGGCTTACGCCAGCGTCCCAGCGACAAGTAGTCACCGGCCTTGTCGTCAACGACAAGGTAAATGTACCTCGGCGGTACGTCCGCTCGACCAGGTCTCTGCTCCACATCTGGAGGGTGCACGGCGAGGACGCCGTAGCTGCAAAACTCAACGGTACGCGCCGTCACATCCCAATGTTCAAGCAGCCACCTGCAGTGTCCGGGACCATGCGCGGCCGCGTTCAGTACATAGGCCAGGTGATTGGCTGGAGAAGCTCCGTGTATCAAGGTCTGGCAAGCCAACTTGAGTCTCTGGACGGGGCGTTTCGGCGGCACCCTGCGCCCCCGGCGGTAGCTCCCTCTGCGCGAGTGGTGCTTTACTGCGAGGGAGAGACGGACTACCTGCACATTGAAGCGGCCATGTCGGCGCTGCCGACGGTCTTGTCGGGGAATGGCTTAGAAGTCGTGCTCAAACGCAATGTGAAGAGCGGGGATTCTCACCTCTTGAAGATGCTCGAGGTCCTGAAGGAGAGCCCGCCCGAGGTCCCGACTGTTTGCGTGTTCGACAGAGATGTGCCGGACACGGTCCGAAAGGTGACGGATGACGCGGGTGGGCCCAGGGCCTGGGGTAAGCACGTCGCTTCGCTCGCGCTCCCGAGTGGCGAAGGCGACCAGCCCGACGCGCGTGTTTGCATGGAGATGCTCTACGACGAGGTGACGCTGCAGCACGAGATCAATGGACGCAGGCTGTACTTTCGTCACGAGTTCGACGCAGGCGGGTGGCATAAGGACGGGTCCAAGAAATACGCGGAGGGATTCGTTAAGGGTTCCAGCCTGATAATGGAAGGAGTTTCCGAACAAGGGAAGGCATCAGGCGTAGCTCTGACCAAGAAGGCCTTCGCGCAGGCAGTTCGTCAAGCCGAGCCCCCGTTCGACAACGTGGACTTCTCCCGGTTCCAACGGCTGTTCGAAGACATCGCGAAAGCCGTGAAGCTCTCACTCGGCTTTTCCGCCGGTGAAGACTAGCTACACCGGCAGGCGGCTTTCGAGCGGTGTCCTAGTAAGCACCACTTGTCCGTGGGCTCCGAAGACAGGTTCGCACCGCTTCTAGGGAGCGCGTTGATCGGCCGGTGAGCATCTCGGCCCCCTGAGTGCTTCGACAGAGCGCAAACCGCTAGCGTCCGGATGGAGAGATAACTTCGCGGTGGCGATCTCGGGGCGGCGGCGGAACGTTGGCGATAACGCGGCGCGGGTTCTGGAGCGCTCCGCATCGCCCGGGCTACAGAGATTGTGAAAATCTGAACTAATGGGCCGCGGGCGGTGGGCCTATCGACCGTAGGTACGTTGAAGGTTCGTCCGATAGTCTTTCGATAGATAAAACACCGAAAGGGGAACGGAATCCGATGTCCAGGCGAATACTAGACTACACTTTTTCAGCAGGCGGCGCAGTCCTCGGGGTACTGCTGCTCATCATCGGCTTCGTGCTGGCGGACCAGGGGGACTTCTCGCATTCGTACGTCAAGGATGAGCTCGGTCAGCAGAAGATCACCTTCACAGCGGCGGACAAGCTAACCGAAGAAGAAAAGTCGTGGAAGCCGGGCTCCAGCTGCCTCACGAAGTACGCTGGCCAGCTGATGGAGAGCGGCAAGCAGGCGGAGTGCTACGCGAGCTACTACATCGCTCTGCACGTCGAAAATGCTGCCAAGACCGCCGGGTTCCCCGGCGAGACGTACGCCACGCTGGGCGCCATCCAGACGACGCTCCGGGCCCAGGTCGCGGACGCCAAGACGAAGAATGACACCGCGGCTGCGGACGCGGCCCAGAAGAAGCTCGACAGTGCCACTTCGGCGCGGAGCACGGCGCAGACTGGCGAGACCCTTCGCGGCCTGCTGCTGACCTCGTACGGCTTCAGCATCTTCGGAGAGAAAGCGGACCAGGTGAGCGTGGTCTGCTACATCATCGGCAGCCTGCTCGTGGTCCTCGCGGTCGCAGGCTTTGTGCACGCATTCCGGACGCCGCCCGAGAAGCTGGTGGGTGTCCCGGGGAACCACAACGGCGGGACCACCGCTTAGGTCGAAGAGGGCAAGCCTATCCGCCACAGCGCAACGCGGACAGAGGCGGGGCTCCCATCGGAGCCCCGCCCTTCTGTGTGTCCCGGGATCCTGTCCGCACTTTGACCCGCCCCGGCGCGATGCGTAGATTCGGGCGCAGCCTGTGCTGGAGCTGCCTTTATGTTGACGCCCGCCGATGAGTACCTGACCCACCAGACGCCGTACACCTTCGACCGGGTGTATACGAGCGACCGCAACTTCTATGACCGCTACTTCTTCAACGGGTATCGGCGGGACGGGGAGGTGTACTTCGCGGTGGCGATGGGGCTCTACCCGAACCTGGGGGTGTTCGACGCGGCGTTCAGTGTGGTGCACAAGGGGAAGCAGCGGGTGGTGCGGGCGTCGCGGGCGCTGGGGAACGACCGGATGGACACGAAGGCGGGGCCGATCAGCGTGCAGGTGGTGGAGCCGCTGAGGAAGTTGCGGGTGCGGGTCGGCAAGAACAAGTGGGGGTTGAGCGCGGACCTGCTGTTCGAAGCGAGGTCGCTGCCGTCGGAGGAGCCGCACTTCCAGCGGACGACGCGGAACGTGACGGCGATGGACTACACGCGGATGACCCAGCACGGGTCGTGGAGCGGGAAGCTTTCGATCGACGGGACGACGTTCGACCTGGGCGAGGGGACGTGGTGGGGGTCGCGAGACCACTCATGGGGGGTGCGGAACGTGGGCGGTCGAGACCCCCGAGGCGCGCCGCTGACGGAGGCGCCGCAGTTCTTCTGGAACTGGGCGCCGCTGAACTTCGATGACCTGTGCACGCTCTACACGGTGTCGGAAATGCCGGACGGGAGCCGGTGGCACGAGTCGGGGGTGATCCTGACGCCGTACCCGGAGGCGAGCGCGCAGGAGGCGGCGGTGGACCACGAGCTGACGTTCAAGAAGGGGACGCGGCACATCGAGGGGGCGACGATCCACCTGCGGCCGGAGAAGGGTAAGGAGCTTTCGATCGAGTTCCAGCCGCTCTATCACTTCCTGATGAAGGGGATCGGCTACGGCGAGCCGAAGTGGGGACACGGGATGTGGGTGGGGCCGAACGAGGTGGATGGGACGGAGTACGACCTGGCGAGCGAGGATCCGATGGCGAACCTGCACGTGCAGACGGTGTCGCTGGTGACGGCGGGGAGGCGGAAGGGGATCGGGGTGTTCGAACACATCGTGATCGGGCCGCACAAGCGGTATGGGTTCAAGGGGACGATGGATCCCGCGTAGCGGCGGATGGGCGAATGGGCGACGGGGCGAACGAGGGGACAGGTTACTGGGGACAGGGGACAGAGCGAGGGGCGAGAGGCTCAGGCGTTTGGGCGAGTGGGGGAGGTTTCGTAGATTTCGGCCATGCCTTCGAGGACGACGTCGGCGAGTTCGAGCGTGCGTTCGACGGCTTCGACGGCGTCTTCTGTGGTGAGGCCGGATTCGTTGGCTATCTGGGAGGCGGTCTCTTCGAGTGAGCGGCGAAGGCTGTTGAAGGTGGCGACGGCGGTTGTGAGGCGGACGCCAGTGCTGACGAGGGTGCGGCCGTACTCGCGGCCGATGGTGCGGGCGTCTTCGCGGAAGCGCTCGCCGCGTGAGCCGGTGGCGATGTAGCGGGCAAAGAGGTCAACGAGCTGGCGGCCCATGAGGCGGAGGCGGTCGCGGGCTTCGTCGGTGAGGCCTTCGAAGATGGCCATGGAGTGCGACTGGCGGCCGCGGCTGAGCCTGCGCTTGACGCGGGCGAGGGCGAGGTCGCTGATGCGGTTGGTATCGCTGGAGCGGGAAGCGGTTGCGCTGGCGACGATGTTGTGGAGGTCCTCTTCGAGGATTCGGCGGTGGCCACCGCGGGTGCGGAAGGAGTGGACCTCGCCGGCGTCGGCCCAGCGCCGGATGGTGGACTCACTGACGCCGAGCAACTTGCTCGCGGCGCCGAGTGTGACCCAGGTTTGCTTCGGAGAGGGCATATCGGGCACCTGCCAAACCTCTCAGCCGGGGGGATTATTTGGGGGCGGGAAGGCCGCTGTCAACGCTTCGCCCTCATCCCCTCGCCCGTTCCCCCGGCCGTTTCTCTCGCGTGGTGGCCGGCCCTCATCCCCCGGCCCCTTCTCCCGCGCACCGGGAGAAGGGGTGTGTTAGCGACTACAGGCGGAGTTCGCTGGAGTGGCCGGGGAAGAGGCGGGCGGAGGGGTTGAGGTGGATGTGGGCGGCGTTGGCGGCGATGGCGGCCTGCGCGAAGCCGGTGACGATGAGGTTGAGGGGTTCGCTGCCATCGACCGCTGCGATGTCGCCGGCGGCGAAGACGCCGGGAAGGTTCGTTGCCATAAAACCGTCGACGCGGATGTGGCGGACGTCCTTCATTTCGAGGCCCCAGGCTTCGATGGGGCCGAGGGCTGCCTTGAAGCCGATGTTGATGAGGACGGCATCGACTTCGATGTCGCGCTCTTCGCCGGTGCGGTTGTCGAAGATGGTGGCCCCCTGGATGGCGTTGTTTCCGAGGACGCGCTTGAGCTCCCAGTGGGTGAGCATCGGGATGTTGCTGAGGCGAAGGCCGGCAAGGCTGGATTCGTGGGCTCGAAACTCTTCGCGGCGGTGGATGAGGGTGACTTCTTTGGCCCAGTCCTTGAGGTTGAGGCACCAGTCGACGGCGGTATCGCCGCCACCGACGATGAGGATGCGCTTGCCGCGGAAGGGGCGCTTGTCCTTGATGAAGTAGTAGACGCCGCGCCCTTCGAAGCTGGAGACGCCGGGGCGGTCGAGGCGGTTCGGGACGAAGGCGCCGATACCGCTGCTGATCACGACGGTGCGTGTGTAGTGGGCCTCGGTCTCGGTGCCGAGTCGCCAGACCTCCTGGCCGTCGACGGTGGTGCGGCTCAAGGTGTCGATACGCTGGTCGTAGACGATCGTTGGGTGGAACAAGGACGTCTGTTCGACGAGGAGCTTGACGAGGTCCTTGGCCAGGACGCGCGGGTGTCCGGGGACGTCGTAGATCAACTTTTCGGGGTACAGGACCGCAAGCTGGCCGCCGGGTTCGGGGAGGGCTTCGATGATTTTGGTCTTCATTGAACGTAGGCCGGCGTAGAAGGCGGCGAAGAGGCCGGTCGGGCCGGCCCCGATGATGGTGATGTCGAAGAGTTCGTCGGACATAGCGAAGCCAGTGTCACACGGGTCGCCCTTGCTCCCAAGGGACCTCCGGCCCCGCAGGGGGCGCCGTTGTACTCACTTGAGAAAAGACCGCTGACTCGCGGCACGCTGCCCTCACCCCCCGGACCCCCTCTCCCGACATCTCGGGAGAGGGGGAGCACCTGGGCGAGGGAGCGCCGCTACACGAGACGAACTCTTCCTGAGTGGGTACTAACGGCGGCGGATCTCGGCGGCGCGACGGATCGCGTCGTCGCCGAAGCGGCCGCGGACGTTGGCGACCGCATCGGAGAGGCGATCGGCGTCGAGCGTCTCGCCGAGGCGGAGCTGGCGGGCCCGTTCCTTGAAGTTCGTGACGCCGAGACCGATGAGGCGGACGGGACGAAGGTCGTGCTCCCTCCAGACGCGCTCGAAGACGGTGGAGGCGGCGGCGAAGATGTCGTCGGCGAGGTCCACGGCCGCGCGGGGCGTGGTCGCACGGGTGACGGTCTCGAAGGGTGGGAAGCGGAGCTTGAGGCTGACGGTGCGGGCGCTGCGGCCGTTGGCGGCAAGGTCGGCGGCAACCCGCTCCGCCTGGCCGCGAAGGACGGCGCGGAGGCGCTCGCGGTCGGGCTCGTCGGTGCCGAAGGTGGTCTCGCGGCTGACGGATTTCGCGGGGCCATGACCGGGGAGGACGGGCGCATCGAACTGGCCGAGGGCGCGGGCGCGAAGCTCGAGGCCGTGGGCGCCGAAGCGCGCTTCGAGGGCCGAAACGGGCACCGCGGCGAGCTCGCCGATGGTCTTGATCCCGAGCGAAGCCAGGGTGGCGGCGGTCTTGGGGCCGATCATCGGGAGGTCTCGGATGGGGCGTGGGGCGAGGAAGGCCGCCTCTTCGCCGGCGGGGACGACGAGCAGGCCATCGGGCTTGGCGGCGTCGCTGGCCACCTTGGAGACGAGCTTGTTGGTGCTGAGCCCGATCGATGCGGCGATGCCGATCTCAGCGCGGACGCGAGCGCGGATGGTGGCGGCGATCGTTGGGGGGTCGCCGAAGAGGGCTTCGCTGCCGGCGACATCGAGATAGGCTTCGTCGGCGCCGGCGGGTTCGGTGAGCGGGGTGTAGTCCCGGAGGATGGCGTGGAACTGCTTCGAGGCGGGGGCGTAGTAGGCGTAGTCGGAGGCGAGGAAGACGGCCTGGGGGCAGAGCTGACGCGCGCGGGAGACGGGCATGGCGGAGCGGACGCCGAACTTCCGGGCTTCGTAGCTGCAGGTGTTCACGACTCCGCGGGGGCCGAGGCCGCCCGCAACCACGACCGGCAGGCCGCGCAGCTCGGGGTGGCGGATGAGCTCCATCGAGACGAAGAAGGCATCGAGGTCGACGTGGAGGACGGTGGCGCGGCGTTCGCTCATATGTTCGGATTGTAGCAAAGCGAGCAAGGGCTGGGGTGATCGTCGGGGGTGGTCTCGCCTATTCTTGGTGCGATGACGACGATAGCGGTGATTGGGGCGGGGGCGGTCGGCTCGTACTACGGCGCGCTGCTGTCCCGGGCGGGACACTATGTCCGCTTCGCGCTGCGACGCGACCTGGCGGCGGTGCGAGCGAACGGGTTGGACGTACGCAGCCGGAACGGCGACTTCCGTCTGAAGAGCGTGGCAGCGTTCGGCACGGCTTCCGAGATCGGACCGGTCGATTGGGTGATCTGCTCGCTCAAGGCGACGGCGCTCGAGGCGGCGGGCGAGCTGGTCGCGCCGTGCGTGGGTCCGGCGACGCGGATCCTGGCGTTGATGAACGGCTACGGCGTGGAGCAGCGGTTCGCGGAAAGGTTCGGGCCGGGACGGGTGTTCGGAGGGATGGCGTTCGTCTGCATCAATCGAGGTGAGCCGGGCGTTGTCCACCACCTCGAGTACGGCCGGGTGTCTATCGGGCACGTGCTCGACGACCCGGCGCAACTCGAGGAGTTGCGGGAGCTGCTGGAGTCCGGTGGGATCGAAGTGACGGTGGCGCCGAACCTGCGCTATGCACGGTGGGAGAAGCTGTGCTGGAACATCCCGTTCAACGGGTTGAGCGTCGCCGGTGGCGGGATTGGCACGCGGACGATCGTGGAGGACGAAGCGCTGCGGGCGACGGCGGAGCGGGCGATGCGCGAGGTGGTCGCGGCCGGCAATGCCGACCTGGCTTCGCGGGGGAGTGAGGCGAGGCTGGACCCGGCGCAGGTGGTGGCCTGGATGTTCGCGCAGACGGATTCGATGGGCGACTACCGGACGAGCATGGCGATCGACTACGTCGAGGGGCGGGAGCTGGAGGTCGAGGCGATCCTCGGGGAGCCGTCGCGGCGCGCGGCTGCGCTGGGGGTGGCGACGCCGACAGTGGACGCGCTGTACGCGCTCGTCCGGGTCGCAGACCGGCGGCGGCGAGGGTTCGTCGCGACGATTGAACGAGAAGCGATGAGCGCTGAGCGATGAGCGACGGGTTAGGCGTACGGCTTGGCTCTCACTGGCCCCGCGGGGAGATTCTCGCCGTAGACTTGCGAAGAGGTGGTTGCGATGACGTTTGCGATGACGAAGGCCGGCCGCGAGGCGTTCCTGGCTGACCTGCGCGTGGGGATCCTGGCGGTGAACGAAGAGGGCCGGGCACCGCTCGCCGCACCCGTCTGGTACCGCTATGCGCCGGGCGGCGACATCTACGTCGTCACGGGCGAGAACTCGCGCAAGATGAAGGCGCTGCGCCTGGCCGGCAGGGCGAGCTTCACGGTGCAGACGGAGGCCGCCCCCTACAAGTACGTTTCGGTCGAGGGACCGGCCAGTTTCGAGGCGCCCGACTTCGAGCGGGACATCCGTGAGATGGCACATCGGTACCTGGGGCCGGCAGCGGGCGAGGCGTACCTAAAGTCGAGCGGTTCGCGCGTAGAGGGAAACACTCTCGTGCGCATCAAGCCAGAGCGGTGGCTGAGCGTCGACTACGGGTCGTAAGAGGGGCGCTTCCTTCTTAGCGGGAGCGGCCGCGGCCGCCCATCTGGCCTCGCAGGTGGTTGAGGAAACTTCCGAAGGAACCCTCGGCGGTCGCGGCGCGGTGCAGGTCCCGAGCCCGCTGGCGGATCAGTTCTCGAACACGGGACTCCTCGGAGCCGTCGAGCCAGTAGCCATGGCCTTGCCCGCAGGCGTCCAGCTGGAGTGGGTTGGCACGGTAGTCGAACCCGTACATCGAACCCTGGCAGACGGGGCAACGGAGTTCGCTGTCGTGGGGCTGGTATTCGATCATCCCGCTCAAGACGAAGGAGTCGGTAACGGTCGTCGCCTCGATGGCCTGGAGCTCGTCGTGGTCGAGCCACTCGCCGCCGCAAACGGCGCAGGCGTCGACGTCGATGCCGGAGTGGGTTTCGGCATGGAGCTGGCCGTGGCCACGGGGGCAATCCATTCCAGTCAGTTTACACAGGGAAGGGCCAACGGCCTGCGGCGAGTTAAGGAGGGAATGCGAGGTTCGAGCGGGCGGCTAGGCGGCCGGAGGGGCCTGGATGTCGATCGCCTTGCCCCAGTCAAAAAACTCCATGCCCATCGTCAGCGTGAACTTCGGCGGGGCGTCGTTCGACTTCGAGTCCTTCCCTCCGAATGCCTCAGCGAGCCAGCTCAGGTCGAACGAGAGGGCGAAGTCCAGCCGGGCGGGCCGACCCTGGCCGTCGAGCCAGACGTCGAAGGGCACCTCGGTCGTGCCGAGCATCGCCTTGAGGAGCGCGGCGGCGTCCATGCCTTGCTCCGCGGCGATCGAATTGCCGGCGGCCTTCAAGAGGTCGACCGAGAATCGGTAGTGGGCCGTGTCCACGCCGCGAATCTGTTCGGTTCCTCTGTTTTCGACGTCGCCGGAGATGGATTTGAGATAGTCCAACGCCTTTGTGGGGTCGGTGAAGTCGGTGTCCAGGGGCCCCGACGCTGAGTCAAGGGCTTCACTGGCGTCGGCCTTCGTCCAGGTCTTTTCGTTGCCGTGGCGGATGTACATGACGCCATCGATGACGATGGCATCGAAGGAGTCGCCGTTGCCAGACATGTGGAACTTCGCCCGTTTGTTGACGAAGTCCATCGCGCCGTCAATGGAGATGGCGAATTTCTCCCCACCGCCGTCAACATCGAGCTTCATGGTGAAACTGGCGGTCTTGGCGTCGGTGGCCCGGGCGGATGCGCTATGGATGGCTTCGGCGGGGTTGCTGAAGACAGCCGCCCCGGACTTACTCGAACTCGAGCCGCAGGCGATCGCCACGAGGGCGAGACCGACGGAGAACACAGTGGTGATCGGCGACAGACGCATGGTGCCTTCCAGAATGCTTTACTGAAGATATCGGCTCCTCGGCGTCGATGCAGCAGAGACGCGAGGCGGGGGTTGGCCACCACGCATTCAGGTGCGTGGTGGCGGGCGGCGTGCCGGCCGGCTCCTCATCCGCGCAGGTACCCGAGCAAGGGCTGATAATGCGCGACCGTGGACGAGGACATCTTTGGCTGGTTGACGCTGGCGGAGTGGCTGGCGGTGTTGCGGATCGGCGTGGGGTTGTGGTGGTTGGAGAGCGTGCGGCACAAGGATCTGCCGCGATTCTTGCGCGGGAGCGCAATGAACTGGGTGGAGTCGCTGACCAAGGACCATCCTGTGCCGCCTTTCGCGAGCGTGCTCCGGCGGGTGTCACTCAGTTCGCGACGGCGGCGCCTGGTGACGTCGTGGCTCGTCGTCAGCGGGGAGTTCTGCGTTGGCGTGAGCCTTACGCTTGGGTTGCTGACGCCGGCGGGACTCGTGGTGGGGCTGTTCCTGAACCTGAACTACCTGGTGCTGGCAGGGCTGAAGGACCAGGGCGAGCAAGGCCAGAACCTCATGATGATCTTGGGCGAGGTGGTGCTCCTGGCGACGGGCGCGGGGATGACGTGGGGGTTCGACGCGGCGCTGTTCTAGCGCCGCGTTCCTCGGGACAGACGGAGGAGAGAACTCCTAGCGGAACTTCGCGGCGACGTCGTTCATGAAACGGTCGTACGCTTCCGTGCGGCGTTCGCCGCGCCCCAGGTTGAAGTCGGGGATGATGACTTCGCTCACACCCGCGTCGGCGTATTCGCGGATGGTCGCGGTGACCCCGGCGGCGTTGCCAGCGATTACCGGGCGGCCGCTGGCGCGGGTGCGCTCGATGAGCTCTGAATCGTCGCTGAGGACTAGCAAGGCGACAGCCGACCGCTGAATGGCGCTGGGATCGCGGCCGACTTCGGCGCAGTGGCGGTCGAGGATGGCCATCTTCTGGCGAAGGACTTCGGGCGTGCCCCAGACGTTCCACTCGTCGGCGTACTGGGCGGTGATGCGGAGAGTCATCTTCTCGCCGCCACCGCCGATGAGGATGGGCAGAGGCCGTTGCACCGGCTTGGGCTCGAGCGGAGCGTCGGCGAGCTGATAGTAGCGGCCATTGAAGGTGGTTCGCTCGTTCGTAAAGAGGCTCTTGATGACCTGGCAGGCCTCTTCGAGGCGGCGGAGGCGACCGCCGACGGTCGAGAAGGGAAGGCCGTACTTCTCGTGCTCGTTCTGTTGCCAGCCGGAGCCGAGGCCGAGGACGAGGCGGCCACCGCTGATGTTGTCGACGTTGGCCGCCATCTTGGCCAGAACAGCGGGGTGGCGGTAGGTGTTGCCGGCGACGAGGGTGCCGATGCGGACGCGCTGGACGGTCGCGGCGAGGGCGGCAATGGTGGTCCAGGATTCGTTGGTGGGACCGCTGACATCGGCGGCGTTGGGCATGAAGTGGTCGGCGAACCAGATGCCATCCCAGCCAGTGGCCTCGGCGTGCCGGGCGATGTCGAGCAGGTCGTTCCAGGTGGAGGCCGCGCCGGGCCAAACGCTGAATCGCATGGGTTCCTCCAGAGTGTTCGGCGGATGATATCAGCGGCGGACGGCTCAGGCTCGCGCGACTGCCGAGAGCGCAGCGGTCTGAGTCAGCGGCGCTACTCCCGGGTCGCCGCGAGGGCGGCCTTGAGCGCCTCGAGGACGACTGGCACTTCTGTAAGAGAGAGGTTGCGCGGGTCGATTGCGAAGCGGCCTTCGGCGGCCTTGTGGGCGCGGACGAAGACCGGCGGGTGGCCTTCGCGGAGCGCGCGGACGACTTCGCGGGCGTGGGGGGTGCGCACTTCGAGACGGCGGATCGGCCGGCCCGCTTCGTCGGGCACGACGGAGCAGGCGATGCCGGGGATGCCGGCCACCCCACGAAGGAGCGCTGCGAGGACGGCTTCGTCGTCGTGGTGGGCGGCGCCGTAGAAGTCGAGGGCGATGCAGACTGAGAGGATCTGCTCGGGGCCGACCTTCATCGCCCGGCCGATACCGCGTTCCTGGGCGCGGACGGCTTCGATGAGGTAATGGCGGCCGGCGAGCAGGCCGGACGAAGAGAGTCCGCCAAGAGCCTTGCCGCCGCTGTAGGCGACGAGGCTCGCGCCGAGGGCGACGTAGGCGTGGAGGTCTTCTTCCGCCGCCGCGTCGACGATGACGGGGACCCCTAAGCCAGCGGCTATTTCGATGCAGGCGGCGAGGGAGAGGCGATTCGGGGCCTGGGCGTGGTGGGACTGAACGAAGAGAACGGCAGCGGCGTCGACCATGGCGGCGGAGAGCTGCTCCGCCGTGACAACCTCCGGGGAGCCGACGACGACCGGTTCGGCGCCGCCGAGGCGGATCATCTGGGTGACGGGCGCGCCGAAGTCAATGTCGTGGCCGGCCTGGAGGGCAACGCGGGGGCGGCGAGAGGGTGCCGGAAGTTCGCGGACAATGGCGAGATCGGAGCCGGCGACGCAGGCGGCCACGGCGAGGGCCATGCCGGCCGCGGCGCCGGTCGTGACGCAGCCGGCTTCAGCGCCGGTAGCGGAGGCGATGCGGCGGGAGGCCTCGTCCCGAAGCCACTGCATGTCGACCGGGCGGGTGAGGGCGTCTTCGATTGCGCGGGCGATGCGAGCAGCGAGTTCCGGGGGGGTGACAGCTCCGCCGAGGGCGGACATGTGGCCGGCGGCGTTGATGATGCGGGGGAGGACGAGGTCAGGCATCGGGGGCCTCGTCGTGGATCGGGAACGGGACATAACGGAGGGCGAAGTCGCGGGTGGCGCCATAGCTGTCGGTCGCGACCCACGGCCCTTCCTTGAGGGAGAAGGTCGTCTGGTGGCGGGGAGGCGGGAGGTGGAGGGCGGCGCGGGGTGCGCTGGTGACGGCGGTCATGACGGATTCGTGGGTCATTCCGAGACAGAGGAGCTTCGACATGCAGTCGGCGAGGCTGGCGACGGGGCTCGACGCGCTGCCGCGATGAAGGTCGGTGCTGATGATGTCCGGGGGAAAGCCCCGGGCGAGGAGCTGTTCCATGACTGCGAACGAGAAGCTGCCTGCGCCGTGACCGAGATCGAAGAGGACTCCTCGCTCGCGGGCCCGCCGGAGCGCCGGGTGGACCTGCCCGTTTTCGAGCGCGCCGTCGGGTTTGCCTTGGGCGAAGTGCGTGATGATGTCGCCCGGTCTTAGAGCGTCTGCAACCTCGCGAATCGTGGGTGGGGCGTTGCCCACGTGGACCATGAGAGGGACTTCGAACGCGCTCGCAACCTCGCTGGCTGTTGCGATCGCGTCGAGAGCCCGGGCGGCGAGGCGGGTGTTACTTGCCTGGAGCTTGATCCCGACAACGCGGCCGGGAAGGGCGCGTAGAGCGGCGTGGGCGGCGCAGCCAGAGGTGTCGTGAGTGAGGCAACCATCGCCGGTGATGCCCTCGGCACAGATGTTGGCCCAGGCGAGGACAGTCGTGGAGGTGACCTGCTGCACCGCGTCGAGGAGGCGCGGAAGTTCGGCGGGAGGGGCGCTGCCGGCATCGACCAGGACCCCGACGCCCTGCGCCACACCGTGGGTGGTGGGGTCGACGCCGAAGGGAGTGAGGCCAGCGATGTGGGCGTGGATGTCGACCCATTCAGGGCTGGTCAGGGGTGTCGACTGAGGGAGAGGTTCGGTCATATCCCGTCGGTCGCCCGCTGGAGGGCGAGGAAGCGCTGATAGGCCTCATCGTACACGGCGGCGCTGGTGGGCTGCGGCGCATAGCGGGTGTAGGCAGGTGTGGCGAGGCGAGCGTGTTCGAGCGAGACGATACCCGCGGCGACGGCTCCGAGGAGGGCGGCGCCGCGGCAGCCCTCTTCGCAGTTGGCGACGTCGACCGGCTGCTGGAGGACGTCGGCGAGGACCTGCGCCTGGATCGGGTTGTGAGCGCCCCCGCCGGTCGCGACCGTGCGGGTGGCATCCAGGACGTGGGTGGCGAGCCAGTCCCGGACCTGGCGAAGGGAGAAGGCGGTCCCTTCGAGGACCGCCCGGAGAAGGTCGGCTGGGGTGGATGATGGTTGAAGGCCGTGCCAACCAGCGCGAGCGGCGAGATTGCGGTCCGGGGCAATTCGACCGCTGAGCTGCGGAAGGAAGAGAACCCCTGAGGCGCCGGCGGCGGAACTTACCGGGTCTGGATCGCCGAGAAGGGAGCGGGCCCAGGCGTACGCGAGACCGGCGTTGAGGATGTCGCCGCCTGTGACGGTAAGGCCAGGGGTGAGGTCCCAGTACTTGTGAAGGGAGGGCGGAATCCGGGTCGTGACCACCCGGTAGACGGCGTTCGTGCCCAGGGTGACGGGGGCGACGCCGGCGGCCGCAGCGCCAGCCCCGAAGGTGGCGGCGGCTCCGTCGTGCCAGCCGACCGCCACAGGGATGTCAGCGGGGAGACCGCACAGGCCGGCGGCTTGAGATGTCACTATTCCCGCAAGGGACCAGGGGTCGGAGGCTGCGAGGAGTGGTGGGATGGGCCGACCGAGCGTGCCGCCGGAGGCCGGGTCGGTGGTGAACTGACCGGTGAGGCGATGGGCGATGAAGTCCTTGGCGGCAAAGGCCGTGGTCACAGGGCCGTGGCGCTCGTGCCACCAGCGGGCTTTGCCGAGGAGAGCGAGGGATTGCGGGCTGAGGGTGTTGGCGAACTCGTCGCGCGCAGCTCGCACCCCGGGGGCAGCGCGAGCGTCGTCCCAGGAAGGAGCACAGACAGAGCCCGAGGAATCGAGGAAGACGTTGGTGCCACCGCGTCCACAGATGGCGGCCGCGACGATTTCGGCGAGGGGTAGAGGGCGGACAGCTTCGATCGTGGCTTCCCACCAGCGTTCGGGCGGGAAGTCGCCCGCAGACGGGCAGGGGACACGAGTGGCGAACAGTTGGTCTCCACCGAGGTGGAAGACCGCGGCCTTGACGGCGCTGCTGCCGATATCGATGCCGAGGAGGAGGGGAGGCATGGCAAGGAACCGGCGGCGAGGATGCGGTGCATGATAGTCGTTGCGACGCGGGCGGGGTCGCGTCTATCGTGAGGCGCGGTCCGAAGCTGGACGGGCCCGTCATAGGAGGCCGGGGAAACCGGATGCCGGTCGAGTTTATTGGGATGATCGGGACGCGCCCGGCGTCGGAGCTCGACGGCCCCGCAGCTTCGCTCGTGGGCGGGCACATCGAGCCCACGTTCATCCGGGAGTTCGCGCGGGCACACGAGGAGGCGGGGTTCGACCGGGTGCTCATCGGCTACGGCTCGACGGGTCCCGATGGGTTCAGCGTGGCCGGGTACACCGCCGGAGTGACGGATCGACTCGGGTTCTTGATTGCGCACCGGCCGGGGTTCGTCGCACCAACGCTTGCGGCGCGGAAGGCGGCGACGCTGGATCACTTCACCAATGGGCGGATCGCCCTCCACATCATCACCGGGGGAAACGACGCGGAGCAGGCGCGCGATGGGGACTGGGTTGACCACGATGCGCGCTACCGTCGGACGGACGAGTACCTGGAGATTCTGCGCCGGACGTGGACGGAGGAGCGTCCGTTCGATTACGAGGGGGAGTTCTATCGCGTGACCAGGGCCTACTCGGAAGTCAAGCCGTTGCAACGACCGCACGTGCCGGTGTACTTCGGGGGTATTTCCGGCCCGGCGCTGCCTGTTGGGGCGAAGCACGCGGACGTGTACGCGATGTGGGGCGAGCCGGTAGCGGCGGTCAAGGAGCAGATGGCCGCGGTGCGCACTGAGGCCGCCCGGTGGGGACGGAGCCCGAGGTTCAGCGTTTCGTTTCGGCCGATCCTGGCGGCGACGGAAGAGAAAGCCTGGGCGAAGGCGCACGACTACCTCGAACGGATTATGGCGTTACGGAGACCGGCGGGTGGATCTCCGCCTGCGAACTACAAGCCGCAGGCGGTGGGGTCGCAGCGGCTGTTGAGCCTGTCGGAACAGGGCGAGGTGCACGACGGGCGACTCTGGACGGCGATCGCGGCGGCGGTGGGGGCCTACGGCAACACGACGGCGCTAGTGGGGGCGCCGGAACAGGTGGCGGAATCGCTGCTGGCGTACTACGACGCGGGTGTGACGACGTTCCTCATTCGCGGGTTCGAACCGCTGCCAGATGCAGTGGAGTACGGTCGAGAGCTGATCCCGATGGTGCGGGCGGAGGTGGCGAAGCGCGACGCGCGAGACGAGGTGATCGCCGCGCGGGGATTCGTGGCGACCTAGGCAGGCGCGGGAGCTGGCACTTCTCGCATCCCGAGGATCCCGGACGCGACGAGCGACGTGACTTCGTCGAGCGTGAGCCCGAGCTCCTCGCGGAGGACTTCGGCGGTGTGCTGGCCCAATAGCGGGGCGGGGATCATCTCCACGCTTGAGTCGCTGAGGTGGATGGGTGGGGCGAGCATCTGCACGTCGCCGGCTACCGGATGGTGGATGGTCTTGATCATGTCGCGAGCCTGGAGGTGTCGGTCGTTGAAGATGTCTTCCGAGTCGTAGATCGCGCTACAGGGGACACCGGCGGCGCCGAGGATCTCCATGGCGGCGAACTTGGGATGCTGCCGGGTCCAGGCCGAGATCTCGGCGTGGAGTTCGTCGCCGTGCTGATGGCGGTCGCGGACGGTGGCGAAGCGCGGGTCAGCGGCGAGCTCGGGCCGGTCGATAGCGGTGACGAAGGCGTCCCACATGCGAGTGGTGACGATCATGATGTACATGTAATCGTTGGGGCCGCCGCCGGCGCAGGGGTAGAGGTCGGTGGGGGAAACGGTGCGGTTGCCCCGGCGGGCGATCGGGCTGGCACGCCATTCGCGCTGGGACATGGGTTCGCGCATGAAATTGGCGATGGTTTCCTGCATGGCGATCTCGACGACCTGGCCCTTGCCGGTGCGCTGGCGCTGGATGTATGCGGCCATGATGCCCATGGCGCAGTGCATGCCTGAGCCGGTATCGCCGAAGGTGGCGCCGGGCCGCATAGGGGGTCCCTCGGGGACGCCGGTGACGCTGAAGGAGCCGCCAGCCGCCTGGGCGACCATGTCGAAGCACTTGAACTTGCTGTACGGGCCGTAGGTGCCGAAGCCTTTGACGGTGGCATAAATCAGGCCGGGGTGAACGGTCTTGAGGACTTCGTAGCCCAGGCCGAGCTTTTCCATGGTTCCGAGCGAGAAGTTCTCGACAACGACATCGAAGCGAGGCGCCAGGCGGAGGAAGAGGTCGCGACCTTCGGGGGTATCGAGGTCGATAGCGACACTTCGTTTGTTGTGGTTGAACGTGAGGAAGTAGAGCGAGTCTTTGCCGGGGCCAGCGGTCGAGCGGCCGGGGTCGCCGACGCCGGGTCGTTCGACCTTGACGACGGTCGCCCCGAACCAGGCGAGGTACTGGGTGGAGGTGGTGCCGGCTTCGTACTGGGTGAGGTCGAGTACCTTCAAGCCATCAAGCGCCGGCATGCAAGCCTCCGGGGTGGAACTGAGTCAGAGTGTACGCCCACGGTGAAGTCGAGTGCGCACCTCGAACGTGGCGTCGCCCGAACGGCGGGGCAGGTACCTGCCCAAATGGGTGATCCCGTGGAGCGCGGAACGCACGACACTGCGATAGGACCCGGGCCGGGCCGAAGGAGGACAGCATGGCGGGCAAAG
Organism: Tepidiformaceae bacterium; assembly: GCA_041488155.1. Classification (GTDB taxonomy): domain Bacteria; phylum Chloroflexota; class Dehalococcoidia; order Tepidiformales; family Tepidiformaceae; genus JBGPOS01. Next base: position 10,764 of record JBGPOS010000053.1, on the reverse strand, counting down.
CCACAACAGCTCTTGAGCAACTTTCGGAGGCGATGGCCGAAGCGGTGGCTAAGGCCGGGCAATCGACGGTGACCGTGAACGCGAGGCGCGGTGTCAGCGCCAGCGGCATCGCCTGGGCCGCGGGCGTGGTCGTTACGGCCGACCACGTGATTGAGCGGGACGAGGAAATCACGGTTGGGTTCGAGGCTGGGACTGAGGCGCCCGCGAAGCTGGCGGGCCGGGATCCAGGAACGGACCTGGCGGTGCTGCGCGTGGAACAGAAGGACATGAAAGCGATCGAGCGCCGGGTCGAAGCGATGCGGGTCGGGGAGGTCGTGCTCGCCGTCGGCAGGCCGGGTCCCGGGGGGGCGATGGCTTCACTTGGGATTGTCAGTGCGCTCGAAGGGCCGTGGCGGACGAGGCGTGGGGGCAAGATCGAGGGGCTTATCCGCACGGAGGCCACCCTCTATCCCGGATTTTCGGGCGGTCCGTTGATCGATGCGAGCGGGCGGATGGTGGGGCTCAACACCTCTGGGCCAGGGCGTGGGGCGGGGCTCGCGATCCCCGTGGCCGACGTGGGAAGGGTGGTGGCCCTGCTGTTGAAGCACGGTCGAGTGAGCAGAGGGTACCTGGGAATAGGCAGTCAACCGGCACGGATCTCAGAAGCACAGGCGGCGAAGCTGGGGAGGGCGCAGGAGACGGGGTTACTGGTGGTCAGTGTAGAGGCAGGGAGCCCGGCTGAGGGGGGCGGCCTGCTCGTCGGCGACATCCTGGTGAGCCTGGGCGACGAGTCGCTCCGAGACACCAGTGACCTGCAGACGCAGCTCGGGCCCGAGAGTGTTGGCCAAGCGACGCCAGTGGTCGCCTTGCGCGGCGGCGAGCCCGTGTCGCTGACGGTGACCGTGGGAGAGCGGGAGTAGGTCGGGGCGGCCTCTTCACGGCGCGAGGCTGGTCGGCCACGATGGAAGTGAGGAGGCTGAGGACGACTAGCAAAGGAGTTCGCGCAACGACGACGCACAGCCGGGTGGACGGCGCGTTGGGCTCGTGGCCGGGAGCGCCCCGGGTGGTGGTGGTCGCGCGCAACCCGACCATCCGGGCGGAGCTGCGTTCGATGTTGGACGGGAGTTGTGGGATACGAGTCGTCGAGGAAGCGGGGAATGTAGACGAGGTTAGGGTGCAGGCCGGTGAAGCCGAGGTGTTCGTGGTAGCGACCGGCGGGAAGCCGGGTGATGCCGCAGCTGTCCTCGGGAGGCGACGTGCTGGGGTAGGTGTGGTGCTCGTCGCAGACTCGGCAGCGGAGTTTCGGGGCGCGACAAGAACCCAGCCGCAGGTGGCGAGGGCTTACCTTGCCGGCGAGACGACAGCTGAAGACCTGACGGCGGCCGTGCGGGCAGTGGTGCGAGGCTTCGTCGTGGTAGATGCCGAGGTGGCCGCTGTGTTGGACGCGGGCCCAGGCGCTCGCTGGGCTGACGGGACGAGCGCTGAGGAGCTCACACCACGAGAGCTGGACGTGGTGAGGGCGATGGCGCTCGGGCTGCCCAACAAAGGGATTGCGAAACGGCTGGGCATCAGCGAGCACACTGTGAAGTTCCATGTCGGTGCGATCCTGGGGAAGCTGGAAGCGGGGAGCAGGACCGAAGCGGTGATGGTGGCGGCGCGGAACGGCTGGTTGGCGCTGTAGCGCAGATGCCAACTGCCCTCCGTGCGCGAGCGGCGGGCGTCCGGGCGGGATGGGCGTCAACAGAGGGCCAAGCGGGGCCGGATGGTGGGCCGCTTCGGACGAAGGTGTGGGGCGAGGAAGGGGTACGCTGGCGGGGCGACGCGTGGAAAGAAGTCCTCGGGAGGTGCGGCGATGGTGCTGTTTCGCGATCGGGTCGACGCTGGCAAGCAGCTGGCGAAGGCCCTGCAGGGGCGGGGAATCGAGCGTCCGCTGGTACTGGCGATCCCCCGTGGAGGCGTGCCAGTGGCCGCTGAGGTGGCCGAAGTGTTGGGTGGCGAGCTCGGCGTTGTGGTGGCGCGGAAGTTGGGAGCGCCGGGGCAGCCAGAGCTGGCGATAGGGGCGATCACGTCAGACGGCGTTTGCTATCTCAACGAGCGGCTCGTCGACGAGACGGGCGCGCGTGGGCGCTACCTGGCCGAAGAGCAGGGACGGCAGGCGGCGGAGGCGCGCCGGCGCGAGGAGGCGTTCGACGGCCAGATGAGACCGCCGGCGAAGGGGCGGGATGTCATTGTGGTAGACGACGGGATCGCGACCGGCGCGACAGCGATCGCGGCGGTGCGCTCGATGAAGGGGGCCGGGGCGCGGCGGGTGATCCTGGCGGTGCCGGTCGGCCCCCCCGAGACAATTGAGAAGATGCGTTCGGAGGCGGACGAGGTCGTGTGCGTGGCGGTGGAGCGGGATTTTTGGGCGATCGGGCAGTTCTACGCTGACTTCCGGCCGGTGGAGGACGACCAGGTGAGGGCAGCTCTGGCGAAGGCCGCCAAGCAGCCAGCCGGCGGTGACCGGCGGGAGGCGACGGTCGAACGGGATGGTGTTCGGCTCGCCGTCCGGCTCGCCACGCCGGCGGGCGAGGGCCCGTTCCCGGCCGTGGTGTTCGTCCATGGGCTGGGGAGCGGCAAAGACTCGCCACGGAATGTGGTCATCGCCCATCAGCTCTTCGAAGCGGGGATCGCGACGGTGCTCTTCGACCTGAGCGGACACGGGGAGTCGTCGCATGACCCGCGCGGGATGGACGCCTACGTCGACGACCTTGCGGCGGTGGAGGGCTGGGTTCGGAGGCAGCCGGACATTGACGGACGCCGGGTCGGAGTAGCGGGATCGAGCCTCGGGGGCGTGGTGGCGCTGGAGGCGGTCCGTGCCGGTCGCAGCCATCCCGCGGCGCTCGTGCTGCGAGGCCCGCCAGCGGAGCGGCGGGACTTTGGGGGCCTCGCTGTGCCAACACTTGTGGTGGTTGGAGGGGCTGACCCACTGGCTGCGGACATTCTGGCTGCGGCCGATGGGTGTGCGGCGGTGAAGGTGGCGGTTGTGCAGGGCGCCGGTCACCTGTTTGAAGAGGAGGGGACTCTGGACCTGGCGCTCGCGAGGACGATCGATTGGTTCGCGACTCGGCTCGGCGCTGGGCGTGGGGCTGCGGTCGTGTGATCGCCGGCCAGCCGGGTGTTGGGGCGCGCCGTCTGCGAGTCTTCAGCCGCCGGCGGGATGAGGCTCATCCGCAGCTTGAGCGGCGAGGTGATGGAGTTCTTCGAGAGAGTCGACGACGCGGCGGAAGAGGGTAGCTTCGGGGTAAGAGCCGTCGGATTGGATGTAGCCGGCGGGGATGCCGGTCAGGATTTCGAGGCCGTCTTCGACGGTCGACACCGCCCAGATGTGAAAGCGTCCAGCCTCGGCGGCCTGGACGATGTCGGGCCGGAGGGTGAGGTTGACGGTGTTGGAGTCGGGGATGATGACACCCTGGGTGCCGGTGAGGCCGATTTCGAGGCAGACGTCGTAGAACCCTTCTACCTTTTCGGTGACGCCGCCGACGGCCTGGATGCGGCCGAATTGGTCGACCGAGCCGGTGACGGCGACGTCCTGGCGGATGGGCGCCCCGGCGATAGCGGTGAGGATGGCGTAGAGCTCAGCTGAGGAGGCGCTGTCGCCTTCGACTTCGTCGTAGCTCTGTTCGAAGGTGAGGCTGGCGGTGAAGGTGAGGGGGCGCCTGCGGCCGAAGGTGCCGGTGAGGTAACCGCCCAGCACGAGAACGCCTTTGCTATGGATGGCGCCGCTGCGTTCGACTTCCCGTTCGATGGCGACCACGCCCCGCCGGCCGAGTCCGGTGCGGCAGGAGATGCGGACCGGTGTGCCGAAGGCGTGACTGCCGACCTGATAAACCGCGAGGCCGTTGACCTGGCCGGCGACCGCGCCGCTCGTCTCGACGTGGAGGGTGCCCTCAGCGATCATGCGGCGGAGGCGGTCGGGGATGAGGCTCGAGCGCCGTCGCTTGCCTGCGATGGCGGCGAGGACATCGGCTGCATCTACCTCGGCGGCTGAGCGGGCGGCCGCCACTTCATTGGCTTCCTGGCAGAGGTCGGCGATCGCGCCATAGCGCGTCGTGAGGCGATCCTGGCGGCCGACGAGGCGGTTGCCGTAGTGAACGACTTCTGCGAGAGCGGCCCCGGAGAACGGGCGAAGGCTGCAGGTGTCGGTCGTCCTGCGCACAAAGGCGGCGTAGGAGGCGAGGGTGGCGGTGTCGACCTGGGTGTCAGGTTCGAACTCGGCCCGGATCTTGAAGAGCTCAGGGAAGTCGGGGTCCAGCATTTCAAGCAGGGCGACCGTCGAGGGCTGCCCGATGAGGATGACCTTGACGTCGAGAGGGATCGCGCCGGGGACCAGGTTGATGGTGGGCATGGGGAGCATCAGGTCGCCGACGCCTTCGACGCGGACCTCTCGGGACTTGAGGGCCCGCTTCAGCATGAGCCAGGCGCGGGCGTCGGTCAGGAGTTCTTCGAGCTGGAGGACGAGGTAGCCACCGTTGGCCATGTGGACGGCGCCAGGACGGACCTGGGTGAAGTCGGTAGTGAGCGAGCCGTAGCGGGCCTGGTAGTCGATGCGGCCGAACAGGTTGAAGTAGGTGGGGTTGCGTTCTTCGACCACCGGCGCGCCGTCCGGCGGTTTGTCGCCGTGGGTGACGAAGAGGTTGACGGTGTAGCGCCTGAGCAGGAGGTCGCGTTCCTCGGCCGCCTGGGCGACGAGGTGCGGCGGGAGCTGCTGGAGCATGAGTTGGGTGAAGCGCTTGTATTGGTCGAGGTTGACAAGGATGTCGTTTTCGACGGCGTCGAAGTGGTCAGCGAGGCCGTACTGGCCGTAGGCCTGGCGAAGCTCATCGAGGATGTGGCCCACGACGAAGCGTGTGACTTCTTTGTCCAGGGCAGCGATCGCGTCGCGCGCCTGCGAGTCGAACTTGCGAAGCTCGCGGACTGTGCCAGCAACGGCCTCCTGGACGACGTTGCCCCTGGCCTCGATTGAGTCGCGCAGTTCGGCAGGGAGGCTCGAAAGCACCTCTGGTGCCAAGGGACGACCGTCCTGGCCTACTGGCACCGCGACGAACCCCATCGGCGTGATGTTGACTGCGAATCCCTGTTGCGAAGCGATGCGCTGCATCTCTTCAAGGGCTTTGTCGCGAGCGCGCCCGATAGGTTCGAGGACACTAGCGCTGCGCTCCTGGTAGGACTCGCCGTCGAAGGCGCGCGGGATCTCGGTACGACAGGCGTCGACGAGGCGGCCGAGGTCGCGCTGGAGGTCGTCCCCCAGCCCGGAAGGCAGCGAGCTGGCGCGGGGCCGGTAGGGGTCGGCGAAGTTGTAGAGGTAGCACCAGTCGGGGGCCGGTGGGCGCGACGGGGCGTGTTCGGCAAGGACGAGGCGCACGGCTGTGTCGCGGCCGGAGGAGGAGGGGCCGGACACTGTGATGTTGTAGCCTTCGGCGGCGATGTCGAGGCCGAAGCTGATGGCTTCGAGGGCGCGCTGCTGGCCGGTAACGCGTTCGAGCGGCGGAATATCCCGGGTGGAAGCAGGGAGCTCCTGCAGGGGGAGCCGGGCTCGAAACTCGTCAGGTCGAAGGAGCCGGGCAGTCACCGGGGGTCCGCCACCATCTCGACAGCGAGCACCTGGTCGGCTCGCCAGGCGATCTTGCCGTCGCGGTCGAACTTGACCGAGGGAGTGACGCAGACCAGGTCGCGGGCGAGGCAGTGTTCCGGCACTTCGACCGCGACCTGGTGGCCGTTGACGAGGGTGATGAGGAATCGGGCCACAGCGAACTCCGGGCGACGGCGAGCCGGGGCGGGAGGCCGTCGTGCTTTCTGGCTGAGCCTAGCCCCGGTTGGGGCGTGGCGTCGAGGCCCTTGGGGTGGTTGGTTGGGGACTGGTCGGGCCTCCAGGGTTGGTGACGGCCGCGAACAGACGGAGTAAGGAGCTGTAGGGGGTTCGCCGGACGTCCCGGTCCCGTCGCCTCAGGCGCCAATGACGCCTTTGGCGGCGAGGGAGGCGATCTCCGCGGCGTCGAGGCCTTGTTCGCGAAGCACCTCGGCGGTGTGTTCACCCGGGCGCGGAGCCGCTTCGCGGACTTCGGGCGGCGTGCGCGAGAGACCAATCGGGGAGCGCACGAGGCTGAGCTTGCCGAAGTGACGGCTCTCGATCTCCTGGGCCATGTGCAGGTAGCTCACCTGGGGGTCTTCGAATGCCTTGTCGATCGTGAGGATGGGGCCGCAGGGCACACCGACGCTGTTCAGCTCTTCGATCCATTCCGACGAGGTCCGTTCGACGAGCTTCGCCTGGCAGAGCTCTCTAAGGGGCTCTCGATTACGACCGCGGGCGCGCGGGTCCTTGAAGCGACCGTCGTCGGCGAGTGCGGGGAGGCCGATCGCTGCGGTGAAGTCGCGGAACATGCGATCGCTGGTAGCGGCGATGTTGATCTGACCGTCGGAGGTATCGAACACGCCGGTCGGGAAGACGGTTGGGTGGTCGTTGCCGGCCTGGCCGGGCACTTCTTTGCCGATAAGCCAGCGTGCAGCCTGGAAGTCGAGCATCGCGATCATCGATTCGAGGAGCGAGGTGGTGACCCATTGGCCGCGGCCCGAGCGTTCCCGTTCGATGATAGCAACGAGGATGCCGTGGGCGAGGAACATGCCGGCGGCGAGGTCGGCGACGGCGATGCCGACGCGCCATGGCCCTGAACCGGGAGGGCCGGTCACCGTCATGAGCCCGCTCATGCCCTGGACGATCTGATCAACTCCGGGACGGCCGGCGTAGGGCCCGGTCTGGCCGAAGCCCGAGATGCTGCCGTAGATGAGCCGCTCGTTGATCGCCGAGAGGGTTTCGAAGTCGATGCCGAGGCGATGCTTGACGTCGGGGCGGTAGTTTTCGACAAGGACATCGGCGGTCTTCACGAGGCGGAGCAGGAGATCGCGGCCCTCGTCTTTGTGGAGGTCGACGGCGATGGAGCGCTTGTTGCGGTGGAGGTTCTCGGTGTCGAAGTTGGTCAGGGCGGTCTGGGAGGGATTGCGGCCGGGGCGGACAACCTGGATGACATCGGCGCCCATGTCGGCGAGGACGCGGACGCAGGTTGGGCCGGCACGCGCCTGCGCGAGGTCGATGACCTTGATGTGGCTGAGCGGGCCGTCAGTCACGCTGGTTGCCAACGATGCGGTTCGCGGCTTCGCGGAACCTGCTGCTGTGGTCGCTCGAGGCGCGGAGCTCGCGGTTGGCTTCGGCTTCGAGGCGGGGAGCGGCCTCGATAACGGTGGAGGTGTCAATGACCTTCTTCGACCAGCGGACTGCCTGGGCGGAGTTGGCTGCGATCTGGTGGGCCATTGCGAGCGATGCGTCCATGAGGCTCTGGGGCGGGTAGAGGTGGTTGACCAGGCCGATTCGTTCGGCCTCGCCGGCGTCGATGACGGCGGCGGTGAAGATAAGCTCCTTGGCCAGGGCGGGGCCGACGAGGAGGGGCAGGCGGGCCGCGCCGACGACGAGGCCGTAGCTGGCGCCCACGAAGCGGAACTTCGCCGTGGTGGAGGCGAGCCTGATGTCGGCGGCGAGGGCGAGGCGGGCGCCGCCGCCGTAGGCGTAGCCATTGATCGCGGCGATGACCGGCTTCGTCACCTGGTCGACGGCTGTAATGCCGTCTGCCTGCGGTCCGCCTGGCTGTGCTGAGACAGGAGGGCGGCCATCGAGGGCGGCGACGCGCTCGCCCATGTCGGCTCCGGCACAGAAGGCGGCGTCGCCGGCCCCAGTCAGGACGATGGCGAGCAACGAGTCGTCGGAATCGAGCTCTTGCATCGCGGAGGCCAGGGCGGCGGAAAGCTCTCGATTGATGGCGTTGTGCTTTTCCGGGCGGTTGAGGGTGACGATCGCCACGGGGCCATCTCGTTGGCAGAGCACCAGCTGGCTGCTCACAGTCACTCCTTTTGGCAGAGGGCGCGGTGCGAGAATCCTAGCAGGTGGTGGGACGGTGCGGCGAAGAGCGCGCGGAGCGCGTTATCCGGAACTTCAGTTCGGCCGTCGACGCGGCGGGCTACGACGGGACTCGCATCATCGCTATGCTCGGGGCGCTGACCGCGAGCCAGGTCACGAAGCTCAAGGCCCAGCACGGGGCCCCACCGACGGCTCCGACGCCGCTGGCATCGCCGGCGGCGAGACGGCCGCGATGGCCGACGGCGACTCGAACAAGCTGCTGGTGGTCGACGTCCGCCGGCTGACGAAGCGCTACCTCACGGCCGTCCTCGAGCGCGCGACCGCGAACGCCGTCATCGACGGCATCGTCGTCATCCTCTACCGGGCGGTGAGGGTGCCGGTCACGGCCGACGCCAGCATCTCGCAATCGGTGGCCGTCACCGACAGCTAGACCCCTCCGTACCAGGGAGCCGCAGAGGCCGGGCGCATCCCACCCGCCTGGCCTTTCGCGCGTCCCCGAACGTTGTTAGCTTCACCGAGTTCATTCCTCATCTCTCTCCTCAGCGAGCTGCGGTTGCGCAGTGCGGACGTTGACTTGGCCGCCTCGGCTCGCCAAGATCCTCCGGTGTCGGATCTACTCGAGGAGCTGAAAAAGCAGCGGCGCTTGACTCATGACCGGCTCTTGACGCTGGTCACTGATCTCACTGACGTTCAGATGAGTTGGCTACCGGGCGCCAAGGCGCCGGCGATCGGATTTCACCTCTGGCACACGGCGCGTTGGAGTGACGTTGACCGCTCGCTCATGGGGGGCGGCGAAGAACTTTGGAAGGCGAAGGGTCTTGCAGAGAGTTGGGGACTCGGTGACACCGCGCTCGGCCACTTGGGGACAGGGATGGGAATCGGCGACGACGCGTCCCAACTCCTCGCGCTGCCGCCGAAGGAGGTCCTCGTGGCGTACGCCGAGGCCAGCTACAAGGCGTTCGACGCCTTCCTCGCAACGGTTACCCCTGGCGACCTGCGCCGGGAATGGGAGGATGGCTCGCGTCGCACCGGTGAGATCGCTGTGCTCATGCACCACGCCCACGACAATCGGCACCTCGGGATGGTCGAGGCGCTGCGTGGATTGCTTGGTCTCCGCGGCAGCGCTACCGACTAAGAACTGGCTTGCCGCGAGGTACGAACCCCGACTATAGGCTCCAAAGGCCCTCTTCTGGATTCAGAAGCCTTGGTTGCCCAGGTCAATTCGGCCCGGCAAGACGCGCTTGCGACGCCCGTGACGAGTCCTGTTGTCGCGTCGTTTTGGGGCAACCAAAGGACTATATCAGGCGCCCGGAGACGGTTCTCAGCCCAACGCCGGGCGCAGGGACTCTCGCTTGGCCTCTGGGGGCGATGTAGCCGGCATTATCGACTTAGCTAGTGCCCAGTGGCTCGACCGACCAGCGTGCTGAGCGTCCCACAAAACTTCGTTTATGACACAGGTCGAGCTGTGCTGCTGCGGTCGGGGAGGGGATGCTATCGTCGCTGGTGTGCTCGAGCAACGTGAGCAGAGCATCGAAGGGGTGGGTATGACGACACCTTCAGCATCGGCGTTCGATCCCCAGGCGTTTGAGGGGACGGCCGAGTACTATGCGGTCGGGCGTCCCCCGTATTCCGCGCAGCTGGCGGACACGGTTGCCCGGGAGCTGTCGCTGGACGGCACCGGCCAGCTACTCGATGTGGGCTGCGGACCTGGCGTCCTCGTGCTGGCCCTAGCTCAGTTGTTCGACCAAGTAACGGCGCTTGATCCCGAGCCCGGCATGTTGCAGGCGGGCCGACGGCGTTGCCAACAGGCGGGAGTCGCCCACGTGCGCTGGGTGCAGGGCGTCGCGGAAGACATCGCGACGCTGAACCTCGGCTCGTGGCGAGTGGTCACCTTCGGACAGTCGTTTCATCGGGTCCGACAGCTGGAGATCGCCGAGGCCGTCTATGACCTACTCGTCCCGGGTGGCTCGCTGGTCCTGATCTCGCACAACGTTGACGACGGCCGTCCACGACCTGCCAATCCGGGATACCCGGAGATTCCTCACGCCGCGGTGAGGATGCTCATCCTCGACTACCTCGGTGACAGCACGCGCCACTACCTCGCGACTTGGAACGAGGGCCAGCCGGCACGCTTTGAGGACACCCTGTCGCAGACCCGGTTCGGCGGTTCGCGCACCATCTATGCGCCTGGACGCCCCGACCTGGTCAGAGACATCGACACTGTTGTGGCAAACTACTTCTCGCTGTCGTATGCCGCACCCCGATGGTTCGGAAACCGCCGGGCCGACTTCGAGGCTGATCTACGTCATCTGCTGCACGAGTATTCGCCAGACGGACTCTTCTGGGACTGGCCAGGTGACACCGAACTGGTCATAGCGACGAAGACCTCATAAACGACGGCTTTTGACGACCCGCGGTTCCCGGCCCGGACTGGGCTCTCAGGGTGCGCCAAAGCCGGGTTCGAAATCAATGTCTCATCCGGCGTCCCCGGCCCGTATTTGATGCCTCATTCCGCTGCTGAGTCCGATCGAAGCGGGCAAACGTTGCCTGATGCGGCACTAGCTAGTGGCCAGTGGCTCGACCGACCAGCTACTCGTCTCCACGATGGCGATCGGCGAGCTGAAAGGGCTGGCGGGTGCCGGCCGTCATAGCGTCGCGGCAAGATTGCGCCATGCTGGCGGGCGGACCCCTCCTCGGGTACGTTGGTGGGCCGTTGCTATGAACGGAATCGAAGCTTCGACCTCTCCCCCTCCCTTGCCGCGCTGGTTCGGACCTAGAGCCAGCCCAGATGACCCGGCCGTCTCGGCCCTGATCGCCCGCGTCGCGCGAGGGGCCGGATG
>JBGPOS010000052.1:0-29105 GCA_041488155.1 Tepidiformaceae bacterium | reverse complement strand
CTGCCCTGGATCTTCTTCTCGCGGAGGAACATCCGGCCATCCAGCTCGACCTTCTGACCGACCGGGATCATGCCAATGATCGTCGCCGTGCCCCCCGCGCGGATGCAGTCGAAGCACTGCTCGGCGGCCTTCTTCAGGCCTATCGCTTCGAATGAGTAGTCGACGCCGCCGCCGGTCATGTCGCGAATGGCCTGTACCGGGTCGTGCGACGACGCGTCGACAATGTGCGTGGCGCCCAGTTCGCGCGCGGTCGCGAGCTTATGCTCGACAACGTCTACCGCGATGATCATGCGCGCACCAGCGATACGGGCGCCCTGGATGGCCGCGAGACCGACCCCGCCGGTCCCAAAGACCGCCACCGTCGAACCCGGTTCGATCCGCGCCGTGTTCAGGACGGCGCCCACGCCCGTGGTCACGCCGCAGCCAACCAGCGCTGCCGCCTCGAAGGGGACATCGTCCGGGATCTTCACGACGGCGTTCTCGTAGACCAGCATCTTTTCGGCGTAGCTGGAGAGATTCGCGAACTGGGCGACCGGCGTCCCGTTCCAGGTGTACTTGGGCGGATCCGATGGGGCGCGACGGATCTCCGGGCCCGTGCACAGGTACGGATGCCCGGTCATGCACTGCTCGCAATGGCCGCAAAACACACTCAGGCAGCAGATCACGTGGTCGCCTGGCTTCACGTAGCTCACGCGATCACCAACCTCCTCGACGATGCCCGAGGCTTCGTGGCCGAGGATGCCCGGAGCCGGGAACTGATAGAATCCGTCGACGAAGTGGAGGTCGCTGTGGCAGACGCCGCTGGCGACCGTCCTGACGATGATTTCGTGCGACATCGGCTTGTCGACTTCGACCTGCTCGATGGTGAGCGGCTGCTGAGGACCGTGGAAGATGGCGGCTTTCATTGAGGTGCTCCTCTAGACCACGTGGTAAGAATGCGGCGAATCTTACTCCCGGCGTCTCTCGCCTGTAACCTCCCACATAGCGGCCTACAATACCGCGGTGCCTGAGCAGACAGCCCCAGACCTCTCGCGGCTTTTCCGGCCTCGCTCCATCGCCGTAGCGGGAGCGTCGGCCAACGTCGACAGCCCCGGCCACGACTACCTCCGGTCGCTCAAGGAGTTCGGCTTCGCCGGTGCGGTCTACCCGATCAACCCGAGGGCCGAAGAAGTTGCGGGATACCGGGCGTATCCGTCCCTCACCCAGGTCCCCGGCGACGTCGACCTCGTCATTTCTTGCATCCCGGCCCATGGCGTGCTGGAACTCATCGCGCAATGCCCCGAACGCCACGTCCGCTTCCTCCACCTCTTCACGGGCCGCCTGAGCGAAACCGGGGACGAAGAGGCCGCACGCCTCGAACGCGCGATCGAAGCAGCCGCCCGCAGTTCAGGGGTGCGCATCCTCGGCCCGAACGGTATGGGACTGCACTACCCGGCGGCCGGCATCTCGTTCCGGCCCGACCTCCCGCGGGATGCCGGGGGCGTCGCCTTTCTCAGTCAGAGCGGGAACAACGCCGTCGAGGTGATCGTGCGAGGCGTCTCACGGGGTCTGAAGTTCGGCAAGGTCGCGAACTACGGCAACGGCGTCGACCTCACTCCAGGGGAGTTGCTCCGCTATCTCGCCGAGGATCCTGAGACCGAAGTGATCGGCGCCTACGTCGAGGGCGTTCCGGACGGCCGCGGGCTCTTCGAGGGTCTCAAGGCCGCGGCCAGGTCGAGGCCGGTGATCGTGCACAAGGCTGGCCGTACCGCAGCCGGCGCGCGCTCGGCCGCCTCGCACACAGCGGCTCTCGCGGGCGAGGCGAACCTCTGGTCGACCGCTCTTCGGCAGGCGGGCGCGATCGAGGCTCGAAGCCAGGAGCAGTTGCTCGACCTGATGGTCGCCGCCTCGTTGTTGACTCGCCCCGGCGGACGGCGTGTGGCGGTGGTGGGAGGTGGAGGTGGGCGAAGCGTCCAGTCGGCCGACGCCTGCGAAGAGAATGGACTCGACGTTGCAGCTCTGCCCCTGGCTGTCCGAGATCAGGTGCGGGCGAAGGCGCCACAACTGGCTGACTGGGTGGGCAACCCTGTCGATCAGTCCATCCTCGCGGGCAGCGGACTCTCATCGAACGGCCTGCTCGAGCTGATGATGGCCGGCGACGACTACGACCTGGGGATCGCCAACGTTGGCGAGGACTGGTTCTTCGGGCGGCCCGACGCGGCCGAACGTCTGCGCCATGCCTGCTCGCGGCTCGCCACGTTCGTCGCGGCCTGCGACCGCCCCGTCGCTGTCGTCCTCGGGCCGACCGAGTCCACCGTCGCCTGGCAGCGCGAACTGATCGACAACGTGCGCGACGACCTCGTATCCCACGGCGTCGCGGTCTTTCCCAGTATCGAGCGGGCCGCGTTCGCGCTGGGCCGCCTGGCATCCCCCGATCAGTAGGTTCAGACAGGCAGGCACTTTGCTGTCCCCTGTCGGTGGTTGCCTGTAACCTACGCCCGATGCCAATCCTCGCCTTCCTCTCCTTCCTCACGATTGAGATCAACATCGACCCGACGATGTTCGACGTTGGCCCTTTCACCGTTTCCTGGCACGGCTTCTTCACGGCAGTGGGCATCATCGGAGGGGTTTCGCTGTCGGTTTGGCTGGCCCAGAAGGACGGGATCCCATCCGAGGTCGGGCAGGAGATCGCCCTCGTTGGCGTGCCCTGCGCGATCGTGGGAGCCCGCCTGTTCTTCGTCTTCGAGCACTGGGACCGGTTCGGCGACGACATCCCCCGGATCGTGACCGGCATTACCGAAGGGGGCATTACCCTGTACGGCGGCCTCATCGGGGGAGTCGTTGGGGGCGTGGCCTACGCGATGTTCCGCCGCTGGCCCATCGCCATCGGCCTCGACGCAGCCGCGCCGGGGCTGATCCTCGGGCAGGCACTTGGCCGCATCGGCGACCTGATTAACGGCGAGCACCACGCGACCGCTTCGAGCCTGCCCTGGGCGGTGAAGTACACGAACCCCAACACCCTCGGCGAGCTTGGCAAGGCGGTGCACCCGACTGCCGGGGGCTACGAGCTGCTCGGCGACCTCGCCATCCTCGCGGTCCTCGTCTTTGTGGCGCGACGCTTTTCGAAGGTGCCGGGATGGACGTTCTGCGTCTACATCGTGCTCTACGCCGTGCTTCGCTTCGTCCTGTCGTTTACACGCCTCGACGAGCAGGAGTTGTTCAACATCCCGGTACCCCAGCTTGTGAGCGGAATGCTGGTCGGAGGCGCCGTGATCCTTGCGAGCGTGCTGATGCGCTGGCCAGGGCCGATCACCGACGAGTACGCCGAGCGCGTGTGGGGCGAATCCGGCGGGGACGAGCCGCCGTCCGGACGAGGGCGGACCGCGACAGCCTGATGGCGGCCGAGCGGCCGGTCGTCACGCTCTACCGCCGCGAGGGTTGCCACATCTGCGACGAAGCGGAGCGAGAATTGCGGGTGCTCGCTCCCGGGTTGGAGTTCGAACTGGTTTGTGTCGATATCGAACAGGATGACGATCTCTTGCGTCGGTACATGTTCGAAATCCCCGTCGTGACCGTTGATGGCCGTCCGCTGTTCCTGGCTCCCTTTTCGGCGCGACGGCTGCGCGACGGCCTGGAGTTGGCGTTGGGGTTCCGCTGACGGTAGCCGCACTTCGTCAGAGGACGAAGTAGAAGATGGCAGCCAGGGCGGGAAGCAGGAACCAGACGAGCGCCGTGATCACGATCGCGACGGTGGCGAAGAGCACGCTGTCGTCTTCGGGCGGGCTCCCTGCGTGACCGATGCTTCCCCAGAGAGCGGCCAGCGGTTCGCGCATGATCAGCTGCGATCGACGGTGGGCCACGGCCGCGCCGCGGAGCATCGTCGAAGAGAGCGCGAAGAAGACGACGAAGAGCGCGACCGCGCAGCCGATCAGGATCCGTTTGTCAGAGAAGTCGATCGCGCCCAGGTAGTTGGTGAGCGAGGCGAGGATGGGGATGGCGATGCCGCCGACGATCAGGATGGGCGCCCCGACCCCGCCACCGCTGTAGCCCGGGGCGACTCGTTCGACTTCGATCCGGGCGCGCGAGAGGAGCTGGCGTTCGGCCGTATCGCGCTGGCACTGCACTTCGCGGCGGGCGTAGAGGCGGCGCAGACTGCCGACGATGCCTTCGGCGTACGACTTGACGATGTACTCGGCGATGAATTCGACCCCGTACTGAGCGACCGCGGTGAGAGGCCCGAGGTTCGGCACCTTCGGGTCGCGGGAGCCTTCGCGGTCGAGGACTTCGAGGGCGTGCATGGTGCGGCGGTGCGCTTCGAGGAAGTTGCCCGGTTGTTCGAGGGGAGTGCGGGCCGCGAGTGCGACCGCGATGCGCGCCTCGGCTTCGGTCTCGGTGGCGATCCGTTCGAGAGCGACTTCGGCAGCTTCTTCGGGGCTCTGCGTGAGCATGCGGCGCGTGCGGTCGAGCTGCTCGGTCAGCTCTTCGCGAAGGAGCTCATCCGGACGCGGGAGATCGGGGGTGATGTTTCGCAGCTGCTGGAGGCGGCGTCCGCGCTTCGGAGGCTCTCCGGCGATCTCGGGCGCGGGGTCTTCCTCGGCGGTCATGGCGCCAGTGTACGACAGGGGATCGGGTAAACTGGCGCCATGGCACACGCGACCTCGGTCAAGCAGGAGTTGCGGCGGCTCATCGAGGAGATGACGGAGGAAGAGGCGATGGACCTCCTGGACTTCATCAACCTCTACAACGAGCCGGATGTGCTGTCGCCCGAAGAAGAGGCGGCCGTGGCGGAGGGCAAGGCGCAGATAGAGCGGGGTGAGTACATCACCGGAGAAGAGCTGATGAGGGAACTCGGATTCCCCGACGAGCCCCGGGGCGAGGCCATCCGGCGAAGGTAGAGCTCTCTCCAGCGGCCCGGGGCGGCCGCGGCTACCGGCGTCAGCGGTAGAGCCTGTGGGCGGCGATGTGGGCCTCGACCGTGGCGGGGACGAGGTAGCGGATGGGGAGGCCGGCGGCAACCCGAGCGCGGATAGCGGTGGAGCTGATGCGGAGGTCTGGCATCTCGATGGTGCTCAGTGCCTGGTGCTTCGAGCCTAGCCTGGCGCCGTGCTTGAGGGCGATGGCGAGTTGGGCCAGCTCGCGGATGCGGTCGGGGGACTTCCAGTTCGGAAGGTCGTTGAGGGCGTCGCTGCCGAGGATGAGGACGAGGTTGGTGTGGCCTTCGGCGTGGAGCTCCTCGAGGGTGTCGACGGTGTAGGTCGGGCCTTCGCGGCGGACCTCGCGGTCGTCGACGGCGAAGTGGGGGTTGTCCGCGACGGCGAGCCGGACCATCGCGAGGCGGTGGTGGGCCGGGGTGACCGCCGGAGGACTAAGGGCTAAGGACTGAGGTCCCGGCACTCGCGTGGTCTTGCGCCACGGGTCGCCGGCAGGCAGGAAGACGACCCGCTCTGCCCCTAGCTGGTGCCGGGCACACTCAGCGAGGACGAGGTGGGCGATGTGCGGCGGGTCAAAGGTGCCGCCCAGGAGGAGTAACGGGGTGTCGGGGTGTCGGGGTGTCGGCGTGTCGTCGGGCACGCGGCGATCTTAGCCGAGCGGGCGAATGGGCGAATGGGCGAATGGGCGAGTGGGCGAGTGGGCGGCGTTGCGAAGAAAAAGACGTGGGTTGAACCCTTTGAACCCTTCCTGGGCGGTTGGCAGAGGTGGCGGTGGTGCGGGTGAGTGCCCGGCTTGGGAGCAAGACAGGAGACCGAGTTGGTCAAATAGGTTAGCGTAGTCATGAGTGGGTTTGGAGGAGCTTGAAACGTGGCGAAGCGGATAGGTCTTGCGGAGGCGAAGGCGAAGTTCTCGGACGTCGTGGAACAGGTGTTGCACGGATCGGAGCACTTCATCGTTGAGCGGCGAGGACGCGCCGTCGCGGCGATCGTGACGGTGGAGGACCTCCGACGTCTTGAGGCGAGTGGCCCGACCGGCGTTCGGCCGGCGGGCGCCCTGGCGCTCGTAGGGGCGTGGGAGGATGTCGCGGACGCGGATATCGACGCCATGGTCGCCGACGTGTACGCGGAGCGCGAGCGGGACACAGGCCGGCCGGTCCGTCTCAAGGCGTGAAGTACCTGTTCGACACCGACACGCTGAGTGAGTTGCTGCGCCGGGCACCCCGGCCAGCCCTGCTGCGGCGACTCGCGGCGACTCCACTCGAGGAGCAGACCACGTCCAGCATCACGGTTGGCGAGCTGCTGTACGGAGCCTTTCGGCTTCCTGAACGTGCGGCGGATCTGGCCGGGCGCATCGAACGGCTGATCCTTCCAAACGTCCGGGTGCTGCCCTTTGATACGGAGGCCGCCAGGCGATACGGGGCCCTCCGCGCGGAACTCGAACGTCGTGGCACGCCGATCGGCGACGCGGACATGCGGATCGCGTCGATCGCGCTTTCGAACCAATTGACCATCGTCACCGGCAATTTGCGGCATTTCCAGCGAGTCCCGGACGTAGCCGTCGAGAACTGGATAGCTTGACCGGGGATCTGGGCGACGGGGCGAATGGGCGATGTTGCGAAGAAAAAAACGTGGGTTGAACCCTATGAACCCTTCCTGGGCGGCTGGCTGAGGGGGCGGTGTTGGGTGCGAGCGGCGGGCCGGGCATGGGGCGAGGGTCGCACGTGGGGCGGGGAAGGCGAAGAGGTGGGTGGCGCGGCCAGCGATGAGCGATGAGCGATGAGCGATGCGTGGACTGTGCGGCTACCGGGCGAGGCGGTACTTCTTGTTGCGCTTGCCGGGCTGGAGTGCTTCGACCTTGCCGTCCATGGTCAGAGCCACGAGCAGCGACCACGTAAAGTAGCCGTCGTACTCGGGGAGCGAGAGTTCGAAGCCGGCCGCTTCTTCCAGCGCCTTCTGTCCGAGTCCCGCGGCGGTCGGTCCGCACTCGGGCAGCGCCTGCATCGTCTCGATGAGGTGCCGCTTGCAGAGGTCCGTGAGGGCTTGCCCAGAGGCCACCGCAACATCATAGCCGAGCGCCCACCCATGTGACGATGATAGCGTATACGCGTACTGTAGCGCGTACGGATGCGCGGTCCGCCGGGAAATATCCGTGCCAGGCATTGACAAATCGTGCTGGCCTCCGATATTGTTCTGTACACGTCGTCGGACGCGCGTAGGTCGGGTAGGCGCCCGCACATCGCAAGGCGTTCCGACGACGAAACAATTGGAGGATGCGATGACAACAACGCCGCTGGATACTGCCGGCCCCTACGTGGGCTCCGCCTCACTTCTGTCACGCGTGATGGACGAGTTCCAGCACGCCACTGACGCCGACGCGCGAGCCGCCGCGCTGGATTCTCTTGCCACGACATCGGGCGCGTTGATGTTCCCGTGCATCGTGTTCAAGCAAGGAGGAAGGCTCAACATTTCGACTGCGTTCCCGCTGTCGTTCGTTGCGCAGCACGTCAAGCCAGAACCCGCTCGCAAGGGGGGAGACCCCCGAAGCGCGACCAACCGTCCGCTGATGCCCGACCACGTGAAGAGCATCTACAACTACCTGAAGGAAAACAGATCGCGCTACATTCTGCCGCCCGTCACGCTCAACGTGCGGCACATTCCCCAAGTCCACGTCACCAAGACGAATGCCGCCGTTCGATCTGGCTATCTGATCGTGCCCCACGAGTCGATGTTCTACGTCACCGACGGTATGCACCGGGTGGCGGCTCTCGCTGGTCACGACGCCGGCAAACGGCGGACTCCGGGCATTCTGGAGGAGTACCAGGATGAACTGCAGGGCGATGGGCTAGCTGTCGTTATCGTCGTCGAAGAAAACATGGCACAGGTCCATCAAGACTTCGCCGATGCCGCACACTCGAAACCGATCCCTGCGAGCTTGCTCGCCGCTTACAACATGCGCGAGCCCGTCAATCAGGTGCTACATGAGGTCGTCGAGCGGTCACTCTTCCAAGGGCGCGTGGATGAGACGTCGAAGACGCTCTCGAAGCTGAGTCCCCACATGTTCTTGTTGAACCAAGTCCGCAGCTTGCTAAAGGGGCTTCTTGTGGGCGACTACGCAGTGGCCGATGCAGCTCTTGAGCGCCAAGCCACGTTGCGGTTTCAGCGGGTGCCGGAAGCCCAGGAACAGTTCACGGAGCGAGCGGTGGAGCTCCTGGAGGTCTTGGCGTCGGACATGGAGCCATGGACGAGAATCGCCCAGACGAGGCCTAACACCGGGGCCGCGGAGCGAATCCTGGACCTTCGTCCCAAGTACCTCAATCTTACGGCCTCCGGCCTCGCGATCATTGGACAAGTGGCTTTCGACATGAACAAGCGTTCTGATGACCAGCGCCGAGACCTCTACCGCCGGCTTGCCAAAGAGATCGATTGGCGGCGCTCAGCCGAGATCTGGCAGGGCAACGTCGTGCAAGGAGATAGCCTGGCGACCAATCGTTTCGCCATAGACGGCGCGACGTCGGCTGTGAAGCAGCTTCTGGGACTCGCCGACGGTTAGCACGCTCCCCAACCCCGGCGGCACGAGCGCAGGCTCTTCCACTTGAGAGCCGCGGGAAAGAAGCCCTGAGGCGGCAGAATCTTCGGAGGGTGAAAGAAATGACGAACCTCGAGGAGTCCATCGGCCGGCAGGCCTTGATCGCCCTGTCGAATCAGTATGACTCCGTCGCTGACGCGCTGATGGAGATCATCGACAACCCCTTTGACTATCGACGCGGGAAGCATCTCACGGTCGACGTTCGAGTGGACAAGACGCGGCACGGCGAAATCGTGGTGCTCGACGTTGGCGGTCAAGGCATGAATGCCGAGGACCTGCGTGATTGGATCGCGTGGGGTACAGGACACACACACGCCGACACCGATATCGGCCAGTGGCACGTCGGCGGAAAGCTCGCGGCCATCTATCTCGCCGAATCCCTGGAGATCTTGTGCCGCAGGAGCGGCGAGGACGTGATATTCCGGTTCGAAGATCCGAAGTGGGGGAGTCGGGTGACCCTGTTCACCGGAGCCGTCCGTACGGTCGATGCCCGCCATCTCCCCAAGGCGATCCTCGGCCTCGACCCGGGCGTCGGCTTCACCCAGGTGCGAATGGGAGGGCTGAAGCGCCATCGATACGAAATCGGGATTTTGAAAGCGAAACTCTCGAACACCTATCGAACTTTGCTTAATGGCAAGCTGTGTACGATCAAGGTAGACGGTGAGGCGGTCGAACCTCTCGATGTACCTTATGCCCCCAGCTATATCGATCGCGAAGTCGTGATCCCGACAACGAAGCTTGATGGAGGCGTCACCGTCAAGGGCCGACTGTGGATCACAGATCGGGAAAAATTCAAAGTGGGGCGGGGGATCGGGCTTAAGGCTGGCGTACGCACCGTCTTCAACGGGAGACTCATTACTGACGGCGAGGAATTCGACCACTATCTCGCTGGTCGCGGGAGCTTGCAGAGATTGGTCGGCGAAATCGAAGTCAATCACCTTCGTCCGAACACTACGAAGGACGGATGGGATCGCGATTCGCCGGGGTGGGAAGCGGTGGAGCGGTTCGTCCACGACCAGATGCAACCGCTCGTTACCTTCCTCAACTCTCTCGTGGAAGGACGAGCCGTGAGTCGTCAGCAGAAGAAACGAGCGGAGGACGTGAGACGGTCCGTGGAGGAAACCCTCAAGAGAATCAAGCTGCATCCCGCCGGATTTGGCGGACTGTCCGGAGGTGACGAATTCGGGCCGGGCGGCAGAGCGAAGGCGGACAGCAAGGGGTCTCCGCCTGCCCCACCCGAATCCATCCGGGCGCGAGGCGCGGTCACGAATCGAACTGAGCCGCCGGAAAACGCCATTGGCCGGCTCCTTCGGCGCGTTTCACGCGGAGTGCCCCGGATCGATTTCGACGACCTCGGACGCACCTCCCGGACTCAACAAAAACAGACCGATGCTGGTCCGATGATCATCGTAAACACGGTTCATCCGCTTTACGACAGGCTGGGTGAGACCGAAGAATACCTTGCCGAGACCGTCTTCTTGCATTTGTTGACTGAAGGGGAAGAAGCTTCGCTGACTCCGAAAGAGCTGTCCGAAAGGCTTGATGAGCTCTTGTTCGTTTGGGCCCAGGTGGTTCGCTAACGCGAAAACTTCCGAGTCCGGTACCGGAGGCGGGGCCCATTGACCCCCTTTGCGGGCTTGGGTACCCTAGTCTTGCGTCGGTTAGCACTCTGAGCGGCTGAGTGCTAGAGGGCGCGGTAGGGTTGATAATGCCGTTGTCAGATCGGCGGGGACGCATCCTCGCCTTTATCGTCGATGACTACGTCGACAGCGCGACGCCCGTCGGCTCGCAGGCGCTGGTGGCACGCCACGCCCTCGGCCTTTCGAGCGCGACCGTGCGCAACGAGATGGCGGCGCTCGAAGACGAGGGGCTGATTACGCATCCCCACACCTCGGCGGGGCGCATCCCGAGCAACCGGGGCTACCGCTACTACGTGTCGTCGCTGATGGAGGAGCACGACCTTTCGCAGCAGGAGCGGCTGACCATCCTTCACCAGTTCCACCAGAGCGCGCGGCAGCTCGAGGAGTGGGTCGGGCTGGCCGTGAGCGTGCTGGCGAATTCGGTCCACAACATGGCGCTGATCACGCAGCCGCGGATGGTGGAGGTGCGCCTGAAGCAGGTGCAGCTGGTCGAGCTTTCGGAGACGCGGGCGCTGCTCGTGGTCGTGACCAGCGACGCGGCGGTGCACCAGCAGACGCTGGAGTTCCCGGTGCAGGTGTCGCAGGAGTCGCTGACGCGGATGGGGTCGCGGCTGAACGCCGAGTTCGGCGGCAAGACGGTCGCGGAGTTCGCGGCGAAGGATGCGCCGGAGCCGCTGGGCGCCGCCGAAGCAGTCGTGGTCGCGGCGGTGGTGGAGATGCTGATGCGCGAACAGCGGGCGGCGGTCGAGGCGCCGGTGGTCGAAGGGGTGCGCGAGCTGCTGCGACAGCCGGAGTACGGGGACAGCGATCGGATGCTGGACACGCTGGAGGCGGTGGACGAACGGAAGCTGCGCGAGGCGATCCCGTCGGGGGCGGTGGGAGAGGCGGACGTGGCGATCATCATCGGGGACGAGAACCGGGCGGGGCCGTACCAGGACATGAGCTTCGTGCTGGCGCGATACGGTCCGCCGAGCGGGGCGGGCGGGGTGCTCGGCATCCTCGGGCCGACGCGGATGGCCTACGGGGATACCGTGGCGCACGTCCGTTACGTGGCCGACGTGCTGACGCAGCTGATGAGGAATTTCTACGGGGACTGAGGTCGCCGGCTGTTGGCTATTGGCTATTAGCTATTGGGAGTTGGTATGACGACGAACGATGAGGAGCGGATGGTGGACAAACGGGCTGCTTCGCCGATGAAGGGCGATGCGGAGCAGGGGGCTGAGCCTTCGGAACCGGAGTCCGATGCGAGCGAGGCCGCGGGCGACCCGCCTGCGGCGCTGGACGAGCTGGCGGCGGAGCGCGAGAAGGCGGAGACGTATTACAAGAACTGGCAGCGGAGCGCGGCCGACTTCATCAACTACAAGCGGCGGGTGGAGTCGGAGCGGGGCGAGACGGCGCGATTCGCGAGCGCGGCGCTGGTGATCAACCTGCTGCCGGTGTACGACGACCTCGAGCGGGCGGTCTCGACGGTCGACGCGCACCTGGCGGGCCTGAACTGGGTGCAGGGGATCGTGGCGATCCAGCGCAAGTTCTGGAACATGCTCTCGGCGATGGGCGTGAGCGAAGTGGCCGCTTCCGGGGAGACATTCGACCCCGCGCGACACGAAGCGGTCGGGAAGCAGCCGGGCGACGAGGGGAAGGTGCTGCACGTGCTACAGAAGGGCTATCTGCTGGGCGACAGGGTGATCCGGCCGGCGATGGTGATAGTAGGTGACAGGGGACAGGTGACAGGGGACAGAGAGCAATGAGCAATGAGCAATGAGCAATGAGCAATGAGTGACGAGGGGACAGGGAACAGGTGACAGGGGACAGAAGCTAACGGCCAATAGCTAACAGCTTAGAGCTAAGAGCTAACAGCCAACAGGGCATTCGGCCCGGGAGCAAGCGATCATGGCAAAGGTACTTGGAATCGATCTTGGGACTACGAACAGCTGCGTAGCGGTGATGGAGGGCGGCGAGCCGGTCGTCATCCCCAACGCGGAGGGGGCGCGGACGACGCCGTCGATCGTGGCGATCACGAAGACGGGGGAGCGGCTCGTGGGGCAGGTGGCGAAGCGCCAGGCGGTCACGAACCCGGAGAACACGGTGTTCAGCATCAAGCGCTTCATGGGCCGAAAGCTGAAGGACCCGGAAGTGCAGCGCGACGTGAAGCTCGTGCCGTACGGGGTGGCCGGGGCTTCGAACGGCGACGTGCGGGTGAAGATGGGCGACAAGCAGCACAGCCAGCCTGAGATCAGCGCCATGATCCTGCAGAAGCTGAAGGCGGACGCTGAGGCGTACCTCGGGGAGATGGTGACCGAGGCCGTGATCACCGTGCCGGCCTACTTCAACGATGCGCAGAGGCAGGCGACGAAGGACGCGGGCAAAATCGCCGGGCTCGAAGTGCTGCGGATCATCAACGAACCGACGGCGGCTTCGCTGGCCTACGGGCTGGACCGCAAGCACGACGAATTGATCGCGGTCTACGACCTGGGCGGCGGGACTTTTGACATCTCGATCCTGGAGCTGGGCGAGGGGACGTTCCAGGTGCTGAGCACGAACGGCGACACGCACCTCGGCGGCGACGACTTCGACCAGAAGGTGATCGACTGGCTGATCGACGAATTCAAGAAGGCCGAAGGGATCGACCTGCGGCAGGATCGGCAGGCGCTGCAGCGGCTGAAGGCTGAGGCGGAGAAGGCGAAGATCGAGCTTTCGAGCGCACAACAGACCGACGTGAACCTGCCGTTCATCACGGCGGACGCGACCGGCCCGAAGCACCTCAACGTGACCTTGACGCGGGCGAAGCTCGAGCAGCTCGTGGGCGAGCTGCTCCAGGGCACCCTCGGGCCGGTGAAGAAGGCCCTCGAGGACGCCAGCAAGAAGCCGGGCGACGTCGACGAGATCGTGCTCGTGGGCGGCCAAACGCGGATGCCGGCGGTGCAGAAGATCGTGGCGGACTACTTCGGCAAGGAACCACACAAGGGCGTGAACCCGGACGAGGTAGTGGCGATCGGCGCGGCGATCCAGGCGGGAGTGCTCAAGGGCGAAGTGAAGGACGTGCTCCTGCTCGACGTGACGCCGCTGACGCTCGGGATCGAAACGCTAGGCAGTGTGCTGACGCCGATCATCCAGCGGAACACGACCATCCCGACGGCCAAGAGCCAGGTCTTTTCCACGGCGGCGGACAACCAGTCGAGCGTGGAGATCAGCGTGCTGCAGGGCGAGCGGCCCATGGCGCAGGATAACAAGGCGCTGGGGCGGTTCATCCTCGACGGGATCCTGCCGGCGCCGCGTGGTGTGCCGCAGATCGAGGTGACGTTCGACATCGACGCGAACGGCATCGTGAACGTGTCGGCGAAGGACAAGGGCACCGGGCGCGAGCAGAAGATCACGATCCAGGCTTCGAGCGGGCTTACCAAGGACGAAATCGACCGGATGCAGCGCGAAGCGGAGTTGCACGCCGACGAGGACCTGAAGCGGCGGGAGCTGATCGAGCTGCGGAACCTCGCGGACAGCACGGCCTACCAGGCGGAGAAGACGCTCCGGGACAACGCCGACAAGATCGAGGCGAGCCTCAAGGCAGACGTCGAGGAGAAGGTGAAGGACGTCCGGACGGCGCTCCAGACGGAAGACAAGGACCAGGTCGAGCGGACGCTCGAGGCCCTGAGCCTGGCCATGCAGAAGATCGGCGAGGCGGTGTACGGGCAGGCGGGAGCCGGGCCGGACGCTGAGGGCGGCGAGTCCTATCCGGGCAAGGGTCCGGCAGAAGAGGGCACGGTGGAGGGCGAGTTCCGGGAGGTGTGAGGCGGGCTGTTGGCTGTTGCCTGTTGGCGACGAGGGCGCCCGCTCGCGGGTGAGGGTTGGGGGAGTGAGGAGATCGTGTTGGCGGTTGGCGCCCGATCGGTGGTAGGGCGAGCGGTGGTGGGCGAGCGCCTCCCGCGGGTGCTTGTAGTCGTGGCGTTGGTGCTAGCCACGGCAGGAGCCGCTATCGCGGCGTACCTGGTGTTCGAGAACCTTCAGGGCGAGGCGGGCGTGTGCACTATCGCGCATGGCTGCGAAACGGTGCAGAAGAGCCGCTACGGGAAGATGTTCGGGGTGCCTGTTTCGGTACCGGGTTTCGGGTTGTACCTGGGACTCGTGGGGCTGGGTTTGGCCTGGCAGTTCGACCTGCGTTCGAGCCGGCGGATGGTGACGCTGCTGGCGTTCGCGGCGGCGTTGTTCGGCGTGGTGTTCTCGGGCTATCTCACCTACCTCGAAGCGTTCGTCATCGACGCCTGGTGCATCTACTGCCTTTCATCGGCGGCGCTGATGATGGCGTTGTTCGCGCTCTGGGCTACCGTGGCTGTCACATACGAGCGGTGAACGGGCGAGGCGCCCGGAGCCCCCGCAGGCGTATACTCCCGACCCATCTCCTTGGCGAAACGGGGAACCTGCCATGTCAGCTGTCCTGACCCTTGATGGCCCGAGCGTAGACGTGGGCGACGACGATATCACGGCGCTGCGTTCGAAGCTCCGCGGTCCCATCCTGCTCGAGGGCGACGATGGCTACGACGCCGCACGGCGCGTCTGGAACGGGAACATCGATCGCAGGCCGGGGATCATCGTCCGCTGCACCGGTGTGGCCGATGTACAGGAAGCGGTGAACTTCGCCCGCACGAAGCGGCTGCTCGTGGCGGTCAGGGGCGGCGGGCACAACGCCGCCGGCAACGGCACCTGCGACGGCGGCATGGTCATCGACCTCTCCCCTATGAGGGGCATCCGCGTCGACCCGATAGCTCGTACTGCGCGGGCGGAGGGCGGGGTGCTGTGGGGCGAGTTCGACCGGGAGACGCAGGTCTACGGCCTCGCCACAACCGGTGGCACCGTCTCCAACACCGGGATCGGCGGGCTCACGCTCGGCGGTGGCATCGGCTGGCTGATGGGCGAGCACGGGCTCTCGGTGGACAACCTCCTTTCTGTCGACATCGTCACGGCCGACGGCAAAATCCGGCAGGCGAGCGCGACCGAGAACGAGGACCTCTTCTGGGCGGTTCGCGGAGGCGGGGGCAACTTCGGAGTGGTGACCTCCTTCGAGTTCCGACTGCATCCGGTCGGGCCAGAGGTGCTGGGTGGGATGGTCATCTACACGCTCGACCAGGCGAAGGAAGTCCTGCGGTTCTACCGGGATTTCTCGAGCCGGATCCCGGACGCGGCGGGGGCCTTCGCGGGCCTCTTGACGGCGCCGGGCGGTCCTCCGGTGGTCGCGATGATCCTTGGCTACAACGGCCCGATCGCTGAGGGAGAGCGCGTCCTTGCCCCGGCCCGTGCCTTCGGGTCCCCGATACAGGACACGGTCGGGCCGATGTCGTACTGCGCGCGGCAGAGCTTGCTCGACGAACCGAATGCCATCCATGGCCTCCAGCGCTACTGGAAGTCAGGGTTGGCAGCGACCTTGAGCGACCAGTTCATCGACGTGGTGACAGACGCGGCGAGCTCGTTCATCTCGCCGCTCAGTGCGATCCTTTTCATCCGCATCATGGGCCAGGCGACACGCGTCCCCCTATCGGCGACTGCCTTCGGCGTTCGCCAGGAACAGTGGGATGTGAACGTGATCTCGCAGTGGGCCGACCCGGCGGAGTCTCCCGAGCAGGTCGCATGGGCGCGGAAGGTGTGGGGTCGCGT
The DNA here is from genome assembly GCA_041488155.1 of Tepidiformaceae bacterium. Lineage (GTDB taxonomy): Bacteria > Chloroflexota > Dehalococcoidia > Tepidiformales > Tepidiformaceae > JBGPOS01. The sequence goes on along the minus strand of JBGPOS010000052.1, from coordinate 13,326 downwards.
CGAGCCGTTGATCTCGGGCAGCGCCTACATCAACCACATAGCGGGCGACGACTCGCCGGAGAAGGTCAGGGCCTCGTACGGCCCGGGCCTCGAACGTCTGAGCAAGATCAAAGCGCAGTACGACCCGGCGAACCTGTTCCGGATCAACGCGAACATTGCCCCCGCCTGAGGCGGGGGGCGGGGGCTCCAGCCGATCTAAGTGGTGGCGACGGGCTGACGCGTTTGCCTTACTGCCGACTCTGCTTGCGCATGGGCGAGTCCTGCCCGGCGCCGAGCAGGACTCGCTGTGATCGCTCCGCTCCACCCCGCCGCCCCCGCGAGCGCGGTGGCGACGTATGAGTTGAGGGTGACGTTCTCAGCCCGGGCTTGTTCGTCGAGCGCGGCGTGCAAGCCGCGAGGTACCCGGACCAGGAACTTGCCGCTGTGAGAACTTTCGGGCCGTGGGAGTGGGATGGAGTCCCCGGAATCGATGGCGTCTCCGAGCCACAGTTCCATCGATTCGGAAATCAACAGCGAGACGGCTTCCGCGGCCGTGTCACCCTGCGCCAGGCAGCCCCGGAGCTCCTCCACCGATGCCACCCAGCCGGCGTTGCCGTCCCCGTCCTCGTCGCGGACGACGCGGATGTGATAGGGCAGAGCGAGGTACTGTTCAAGGTTCATTGTTCGGGTTCCCCTTTCGAGCGGACTTCATCGATCGCCTCAAGCGCTTGTTTGATGTAGACGGGCAGGATGGGCCTGCGACGAGGGATGACCAGGCGCTCCTTCAGCGCCGGATGCTTGTACAACTGATGGCTGCCTGCAACCCGGGCGCGGACAAAGCCGAAGTCGACGAGCACCTGGTGGAGTTCCTGGGGCGAAACGCTCCTGGTGCTCCGCCGAAGGCGTTCGAGCCGCCTGTCACCCTTCGTCACGATAGGATACCACCTGCGGTATCTAACTTCAACATGAGTTCAAGAGTGAAGATGCTGCTCAGCTTCAGTCGCAGAATGTCGAGCTGCCGATTCGTTGACACGTGAAACTTCCTCCGGGCCCGTTGCAATAGAGGAAATTCCCAACCTGCTGACATGTGGATGTTCCCCCGCGTCCGCTGCAGAAGACCGATCTTCCAACGCCGGTGCAGTTGTAGTCGCCGCCCGCAGGTCGACCGCTTGACGAGTATCCGCCGGAAGCCTCGCAGTAGATGCTGCTTCCCAGGGTTCGGTATGTTTGGCTCGCCCCCGACGGACCATAGCAATAGCTGCTGGCGCCGATCTGCTGACAGCTCCAACTCCCGCCTGCCCCGTTGCAGTACGTGAGGGAGCCGAGCGTGTGGCAGCTCCCGCCCCCGGCCCCGCCGAAGTAGATGGAGCCGATTGGACGAGGCGTGGCGGTGGGAGTCGGAGTGGGGATTGGGGTGGGCACCAGTCGCGGCCTTGTCGGCGTAGGTTGGATGGCGAAGCGCGTAACCGTGGGCGTGGGTATCGCGGACCGCCTGCTAGGGGTCGCCAAGGGGAAGGTGGGGGAGGTAGTCGCGGAGCTCACGCTGCTGGGGGTTCGTGACCGGACGGTAGGCGTGGAGGTGGGCCGCGCCCCCGTTTCCTGCCCCCTCGCCGCGTCGGTCGGAGTCGTACCGCCCTTACGAAGGCCGTCGGCGACGGTGAGGCCTAAGAACCCTACTGCGCCGGCCAACGCCGCGACCGCCGCAATAAGCAGGATTGGCGGTCGCCCGTTCAACGGGGACCTTCGGGCATTGGCGCTCGTGGCCGGCCGCGAGTCGTTGGGCCTGTTGGGGCTCCGTTAGTCCCTTGCTTCCCGGGTGGGCGTGCGGGTACGGAAGTGGCCTTGAGATCGGGAACTCTCGAACCTCCGCTGCAGGCACTCGGCAGGCTCCCGAGAGGCAGCGGAGCGAAGGGGGCTGCCGAGGGCATCAGAACAGCGCCAAGCCGAAGGTGAGCAGTGCAACTCCCAGCGAACCTGCAACGACTACGGTCGCGAACCAAAGACGCAGCGTGCCAGTCCTGGCATAGGCAGAGAGCCGAAAGAGACTGCTGACGACTCCGCCGAGGAAGATGAGCCCAAGAACAACGAGAACAATGCCGCCCGCCGTTGCCAATGCCCGCCCCTCCGCTGCGTTGTCTGCCCCCGGATCCTACTGGGCACCGAACTCGCTGCGTACTGGATCATCGGATAGGTGCAGGTAGCTAATCGGCCCGGCGTTAGGCTGTAGCGGCCGATGTAGACACAGATCTCGCGTCGAAAAGTGACGTGTTGTTGTTTGACATGTTGTTGTTTGTCGACGGCGCGGCGCCCCAGCCAGCGGCCCCGGTGGGCCGCGGCTACCTCGGTCGCTTACGGCGGGCCTGTGCCGCTGAGGCTCCCCGCGGGGTAGATCTTGGTGACGTTGCCGCCCTTGCCGTCGCTGACGGTGACGCTGATGGTGCCGGGGTGGTCGGGCGAGGGGTGGGGGCAGAACCCAGGCCCGGTGCCGTTCGGATGCGACCAGGTTGCCATCGGGCCATTAGAAGTGAAGGTTCCGCAGTCGCCTGTGGTGCTCCAGGTGTAGGTGAGCGGGTCGCCGTCGGGGTCGCTGGCCGTCACTGTGTAGTTGGTCACGGGCGGGGCGAGGACGGCTGAGATGGCGCTCACGACCGGCGGGTTGTTTGGTTTCGGGGTTGGAGTGGGTGTCGGGACCGGCGTCGGCGAAGGGGTCGGCGTTGGCTGCGCTGTCGCGCCGGCCGTTGGTGTCGGCACGGGAGTGGTTTGAGGCTGGGTCGTGGGGGCCTGGGTGGTGGTCGCACCCGGCAGCGTCGGCGATGGCGAGGGAGCGGATGAAGGCTGGGGGCTGGGCAGTACGGAGCTGGCGCCCGCGGTTGGCGACTGACCGGCGGTAGGCTGGCCGGCCGGCGCGATGGCGGGCGAAGCGGCGTCGTCCCCGCCTCCAGAAGCCGCCGCGAAGGCTATCCCGGCGACCACAAGGAGGGCCACGACAAAGGCCACGATGGCGACGAGCCAGCGCCCGAGGCGTCGCCCATTCCCGGAGGGTTCGGCAACAGCGACGGCGAGCCGCTTGCCGGGCCGCCCCTGGCGGGCGGTGGTAGCGCCGGGTGTGGCGCCGGAGCCAGGCGGGAGGGCGACGGGCCGTTCGCGCGGGAGCAGGCCTTCCACGGAGCCGATGTCGTCGTAGAGCCCGGGCGTGGCTGTCTGGGCGCGGCGGACAAGCAGGCGTCCCCGAGGCGGCATCGCAAGGAAGGAATCGAGGACCGGGTCGAGCTCGCCGGTTTCGAGCCTCAGGAGAAACGGAGTAAGGCTATCGCGGGGGACGCAGGCGAAGCCGTGCCGTCCGGGCCGGTCGAGGCGGAAAATCGTGAAGTCCCAGGTGGCTACCACAGCTTCGGCGACAAAGCGCGGGCGGACGCAGGCCGCGAGCAGCCCGGCGAAGGTCGGAGAATGGGGGGTCGCGTACGGTGGCTGGTTCGCGAGCTGCAAGGCCCCCTCGATACCGAGGGGCAGGGAGCCCGCCACGACGGCATCGGTAGTCGCGAGATCCGCTGCCTCGACATCGCGGCCGAGGGCTTCGCGGGCATGGCCCCAGGCGAGGTCGAGGTACTCCTGGGCGCCGATGGTGCCGCCCTCCTGGCGTTGGAGCACGGCCGATCGGCCGGCGGAGTAGAGGTCGAAGCCGAAGGCACGGCGGCCGACGTAGAGGCCGTGCCGCTCGGTCGCGGGGAGCGTCCGGATGGCCAGCGCCGGGGGAAGCCTCCGCTCAGCGTGCCGGTGCGCGGCGGCCGCAGCGCAGGCGCGGGCGCTGCCGGCAGCGAATGCGGCGACGCTGCGGAGGCGTTCGCCATCGACGAATTCGCCGCAGAGTTCCATCCGCCCGGGGCGTGGGCGGACATAGACGCCGTAGGAGTCCGGCCTGTCCATCAGGAGCATCAGGGCCGGGGCGAAGGTGCGTGCGTAGAGGTCGCAGGCGCGATCGTTGATGGAGTCCGGCATGGCGACGCTCAAGTGGGTCGAGTAGCCAGTCAACGAGGCTTCGGGCGGGAGGACGTGTTCGAGCTCGGCGCGACCGGTGGCGGCCCAGCCGGCGAGCTCGCGGGTGAACCCCGGCGCGAGCGCCACGGGAGGGGAAGCGACTTCGGCTTCTTCGTCGTCGCAGGTCAGAGCGAGGCCGGAGAGGCAGCGATAGGCGTTGGCGTCGCCGGGGTCCAGTCGCTTTCCTTTGATCGGGAGGTCGTGGACGATGGTGCGGAAGTCGAGGCGCTGATCGCCGGAGGCGAGCTGGTATTCGTGTTCGAGGCCGACCAGGGCGGCAGGGGCCAGTGCGCGGGGCGCGCGGACGCCGAGTGCCGCCGCGAAGGCGGCGCTGTGGCCGCCGGCCCACCTTGCTCTCACCTGCGGGGCCGTCGAATCTACTGGTTCGGGGAGTGCCGCTTACGGGCGGATTCTTCCCAGCGAGCGCCGACGATGGCGCCCTGCTCTTGGAGGATCTGCCCGTCGTTGGCGCGACGCTCGCGGCCGGTGGTGATGAAGTCGTCGAGCTCGTTGTTCCAGCTCTCCGAGGTCCTTCCGCAAGGAGCGCAGTTGGCCACGTCCGCCGCGAGGGGTGTGCCACAGGAGTGACACTTGCCTTCGGGGTTTCGCATGGAACCGCTGGCGCGGTAGCGGGCAAGCGGATCGGTGGGGCCGCCGCGGGAGCCGAGCTGGACCGTGGGGAGGCTGGCGCTGACTCCGGGCTGGACAGAGACGGAGAATCCGCCCCCGCCCCCTCCGGATGCGGCCGCCCTGGCAGAGGCTGGATCGGCGACGGCAGAGGGCGCGCCAGCGGCGCGTGCGGCGACGAGCTGTTCGCTCGCTTCGGTCGGCTTTTCGGCCATGTCACTGCTCCCGGCGCCTGACGGCGGGCGCCTCGCCACGTGGGTGACTGGCCGAGGGCGGAGCGCGGTGATACGAGGAGAGCGACGATCCCCGGCCGTCTCCCGGATGACCGCGGACTGTACGCCCGGTGGGTGCGCGTTTCAATCGTAAGACGCGACAGCAAGGGGCCCCGGCTTAACAGCTTGCCTCACTCGGTCTGCAATCAAGAGAAGTTGCATAGAGTTGCAAGCGCGTACGACTGTTCGTAAGGTATGCACTCAATTGCATTGGGAATCCTGCATGACCATGATTTCGAACCACGTCTTTGCCCCCGAACCCGCTGAACCAGCTACTCGGGGAAACCGCCTGGACCGCACCTGCGGCTATCCGCGGTTGCAAGGGCAGATCCGGGTGATGAGCTGATGGAAATCACCGGCGCAATCACATCCTTGATCATGTCAGCGCCCTTCCTGGCGCTCGGAGTGGGCGGCACGGCGGCCATATTGGGTGGAGCGCTCGCCCTGGGCATCAGGCACGGGATCGATTGGGATCACATCGCTGCCATCACGGACATCACCAGCACGTCGGCGACCGCGCACGAAGCGAGAGAGACCTGGCTGGTGGAAGAACCAAGCGTGTTGCTATCAGACGAAAGCAGGCACGGCCTTGCGCTCGCCACGGTCGCACAGGGAGCAGGTACCGCCTGGCAGTCCGGCCTGGGCAGCGGCTCTTCTTCGATCCCGGCGGCCGGGACGTGGCAACGCACGGTTCGAGCCCACAAGTGGCCCTTCTTCCTGGGGACGATGTACGCGCTGGGCCACGGCACGATGGTCGTTGGGCTGGGGCTGGCGGCGATCCTGTTTGAGGAAATCCTGCCGGACTGGGTCGATCCTGTGATGGAGCGGGTCGTAGGTGTCACCCTCGTCTTCCTTTCGATCTATCTGTTCTATTCCCTGTATCGCTACTTCCGGGCTGGCGACGACTTCCGCATCCGAAGCCGCTGGATGCTGGTCTTCGCGGCGACTGGACACCTGCGGCACCGGTTGTCCGATCGGCTTCACGGGCGCTCGGCCCATCATCATGAGTTCGACGCGTCCCAGCAGTACGGAGCTCGCACGGCCTACGGCATCGGTCTCATCCACGGCGTTGGGGCTGAGACCGGGACGCAGGTCCTCATCATCGGCACGGCGGTCGGCGCACAGTCGCGGGGGATGGGCGTCCTGACGCTGTTCGCGTTCGTTCTCGGCATTATTATCTCCAACTCTGCGGTCACAGTGATGACCACAACGGGATTCACCTCCGCGCATCGCCGCCAGGTCATCTACGTCGCGGTGGGCCTGGTGGCCGCGGTTTTCAGTCTCGTCGTCGGACTTGTATTTCTCGCGCAGTCCGCGGACACGCTGCCCAATCTTGACCGGTACTTCCAGTGGATAGGCGGCGGAAGCTAGCCTCGGGCGGCCCTTGGGCGCAGGCCAGCGATTTGATTGAAACGCGCGATGCGAGGTATAGTCTGGGACAACATGAGAAAGAGGTGCGCGCAACGATGAGCATCGGGACCGCCATGGTTCTGCTTCGCAGCATCCGGCCGCGCCTCATTACGCCTCTCAGGGGTAGCAGCCGAGGGAGCCCATAGGCTAGCGAGTTTACATAACCGCACGCCGTGGGCCCAGGACTGACGCCCACGGCATTTTTGTTTCTGCTGATTGCAGAAGTGAAGCGCCGGGGCACACCCGGCGCTTGTCGTGTGCGGCGCCGGCGAACAAGCGGAGGCATCGGCCATGGTGGATAGCCCGAGCGAACACCCCCTCCCCGAGGGACCGGAGAAGGAAGAGGAATCCGATATGACTGCAGTGGTGGCAGAACCACAGACGACCGGCCTCGAGCACAAGCCTTCGCCCCTGCGGGGGACGGGTCTGACGGCGGCCCTGGCGCTCGAGGTCGAAGACGTGACGAAGGTCTTCGTGACGAGGCCCAGCCTCATCAGCCGGATGCGCGGGAAGACGGATGGCGGCAAGCGGGTGGTGGCGGTCGACCACGTCACGCTCGAGGTGAAGCGCGGGGAGATCTACGGGCTGCTTGGCCCGAACGGGACGGGGAAGAGCACGCTCATCCGGCTGTTTTCGACGCTGCTGGCGCCGGACGAGGGGAAGGTCCGCGTCTTCGGCTACGACGTTGTCGAACGGGAAGCCGAAGTGAAGCGGCTGATAAACCGGGTGTCGGTGGAGGCTTCGTTCTTCAAGAAGTTGTCGCCCATGGAGAACCTGATGTACGGCGCGCGGCTCTACTCCGTCGACCCAGAGCGGGCGCGGCGGGAGATCGTGACGATCCTCCTGCGTCTCGGGATCGAAGAGCGGTCGATCTGGACTCCGGTAGAGGACATGTCGCGGGGCATGCAGCAGAAGGTCGCGATCGCGCGGGCGTTTCTCACTTCGCCGGTGCTGTTGCTGCTGGACGAGCCGACGACCGGCCTCGATCCACATTCAAAGCGCGAGGTGCAGGCGTTCGTGCGGGAGATCAGGGACAAGCACGACGCCACAGTGCTGCTGACGACTCACGACATGCAGGAAGCGGACGACCTCTGCGAGCGGGTGGCGATCATCGACCGCGGCAAGATCGTGGCGCTCGACACGCCGGCGCAGCTGAAGGCGATGGTGCGAGAAGAAGGCGGGCCGGAGCCCACGCTGGAAGACGTCTTCCTGAAGCTGACCGGCAAGAAGCTGGACGAAGGAGAGGAGGCAGCGCCATGACGCTGGCCTTACAGGAGCTGCGGGCGAGCTACGCCTTTGTGGAGCGGAACATCAACCTGGTGAAGCGCTACTGGGGCTGGGAGGTGGTGTGGATGCTCTACACCATTGCCAACTCGTTGGCGGTCGTGTTCATCGCGCGCGGTGTGAACTCGACCGTCGGGAAGGAAGCGTTGAGCAAGACACAGGTCGATGACCTCGTGTTGTTCCTGGCGATTGGGGCGCTGGTCTGGCACTACCTCGCCGTAGTGTTCGAGACGGTGAGCGACATGATCAGCTGGGAACGCTGGGAGGGGACGATCGAGTACACGTTCATGGCGCCTGTGCGGCGCTCGACCCACATGGTGGGGACGGCGCTCTTTTCGCTCGTCTACGGGCTCGTGCACACGGCGGTCGTGCTGGTGGTGATCGTGCTCGCGTTCCACGTCGACATGAGCGAAGCGAACTACCCGGCGGCGACGATGGTGTTGCTCGTCGGGAGCATGAGCCTGGTGGGGATCGGGATCATGGGGGCGGTGTTGCCCCTGCTCTACCCGGAGCGCGGGTCGCAGATGACCCACGTGATCCAGGCGACGCTGGTGCTCGTTTCGGGGGTGTACATCATCCCCAGCGAGATGCCTGAGCCTTTGGCGACGCTTTCCTACGCGAGCCCGGCGACGTACGTCATCGAGGGCATCCGCGGGGCGCTCATGCGCGGGGACAACATCCCTGACCTGTGGCGGACGCTGGTTGGGCTGTTCCTGAGCGGGCTCGTGGTGATCCCGGTCGGGGTGTGGGTGTTCAGTCTGGGGGAGCGGTACGCGAAACGGACGGGCCGCCTCAAGCGAAGCGGATAGCGAAGCAATGAGCGATGAACGATGAGGGGACGGGGGTCCGCTCCTTGTCAGTCGCGGCTCGGGGAGTGATTCCGGCCCCGGCTGGGCACCTGCCACGATGGTGCGCTTCGTGCGGGTGCGTCAGGCGGGCTCGGCGGCCCGGTGGAACACCGTCGGCGCCGAGGTCACCGTGGACCTGAGCCAGTACCTCGAAACGGTCCAGGGCCAGCCGCTGAGGCAGACGAACACGATCGTCTTCGGCGCTTCGCAGCTCAGCGACGTCGAGGCGGAGCTACGCAGCCTCGTGACCGCCAACTCGCTCCTGGCCGCTTAGCGAGCCCCCGAAGACGGCGTGTAGAGCATTCCAACACTCTTGCGGGGCGGTACAATCGAAGACATGCAGTGGGCAACTGACCGCATCTTGTTCGGCTTTCGGCTGACCAAGAGTGCAAGGGCTCTTTTGCTGCTTCCAATGTTCGCGCTTTCTCTGCTGCGATTCTGGCGGGACGAGGCACCGACCGATCGGCAACCCCCGAGAATACTGACAGCGGCTTCAGGTTGGTTGCCATGGTGGGGTTGGGTGATTGCCGGGCTGGTGTTGCTACTGCTCGCTCTGTTCGAGACAGCTTACCGCGGCAACTCGCGGCTCGCGCCCGTCGGCGACCGAAAGTTCGTAGGAGATACGCTCGCGGACTACCTGATTGATTTGAAGCGATTGGAGACGCGGATTGTAGACGACCATGATGCCGTCGTTGGACTCGCCCAGCTCCAAGAAGAGGTGAGAGTTCTGTGGCAGCGGATTATGGAATTTGTTCAATCGAATATTTCGAAAGCAAAGGCAGTGGCGGTCCATGAGCAGGAATTTGGGGCGTTTAACGTAGTGTATACCGACCCTAAGCCGAGGTTAGAGTACACCAAACTGTTGAACGACCTCAGGCGGTGCCAGATGAAGCTGCAAACGCTGCTCAACGAGTACTGAGCTGAACCACCCCTAGTTTCCGCGCCGCGGGATCCCCGGGTGATGGGCGTGTCGCTGTGGAGTCTATTGGCCATAGTGATTGCTGACCTCCTCAATGGTCACCGTGTTGTTCGATTCGTCAAGCGAGAACACCAACCGCCCGTCCTGATTCGGTTCAGGCCAGGGGTTTCACGTAGTAGTGGCTGCGGTCGATGACCTCGAAGCCGCAGGAGGGGTAGAGGCTGAGGGCGCGCGCGTTGACGCTTTCGGTGCGAACGAGGGCGGTGTGCATACCGCGATCGCGAAGGCGGTGGAGCCCTTCGAAGATCACCGCTCGAGCCAGGCCGCGACCAGCGTAGGAAGGCCGCGTGCCCACGGGCTCGAAGTTCCCGACGCCGTTGAAGGTGTCCTCCCAGCAGACGCAGTAACTCACGAGTCTGGCGCCGGGAGCTTCGAGGACGACATCGAGCTCTGGCTCGTAAACGGGCGCGGCGCGAAGCCGAAGATACGTTTCCACGCTGAAACTAGACGGCCCCCAGACGGACCAGGCATCGCGGTGGAGGTCGACGCGCTCCTCGATGTCGCTGGCGGTGGCGAAGCGGAGTGACATCCCGGCGGGGAGATCAGGGTTGGGGATCGGCGTGGCGAGGCTGCGCGAGTACAACACGCCGTGGCGTTCCGTCTTCGCGTACCCGTTCTTCGTCAACACGGAGATCCGGGCGAGGTCGCTATCGAGGGCCTCAGTGGCGAGGCTGTCCTCGCCAAGCATCCTGTAGGCTCGAGGGATCGCTGCGCTGCCGGGGGCGGCCACCTCGCGCCGGCGCTGTTCGGCCCAGGCGAGGATCTCTCCGGTAAGCGCTTCGTGCTCCGCGAGGCCGGGGCGGACATCGAAGACAACGTTGAGTGGCGGCTCGAACCAGCCGAGGCCGGCCAGCCCACCTCGATCGAGCCACAGGCGGACGTTCGCCGCGGGGTCGAACCCGGTGCTGCCGAAGAGTTGCCAGACGATGTCGCCGACGTGCCAGGCGCTGGAGCGGGGCCAGCGGGCGGCTGTGGCGTTGCGGGCGAAATCGAGGAGGAGCGCGAGGTCACCTTCGCCCGAGTAGGGACGCGATTCGAATGAGGCCACGCGAGGCTCCTGTCGCAGTGGGCCCAGGCTATAGCCGGGGCGCGGGCGGGACGCGGAATCCTAGTCGCTGACCATCGGATTACCGCCGCGACTTCCTAGTGTTGCCGAGCCCAGGCGCGACGCCGGCGGCTCAGTTGTTCGTGATATTGGACTTGGACTTGATGATCGTGGTCTCGCTCGAGGGAGGGGCGGCGCCTCCGCCACCCGCTTCCCGTGAGACATCGAGGTCGGGGATTGGGTCGCCGGGGGCGCGCTGTTCTTCGCCGGCGTGTCCGCCGGAGGCCTTCGCGCCGCGTTCGCTCTCCGCCATTCCGGCGCCGGTCTCTTTCTCACCCATCACTTCGCCTCCTGTCGTCACAGCATGCATCACCGGAAACGTCGGGGCCACACCCGCGAGCGCGGCATTCCGTTCGTTCGGGTGACCGATGTGGAGAGATGGGTAGAATCGGCACTACTTTCCGCACCGGGGGGACGAAATGACGCTTGCAGGGCGCGTGGCACTTGTGACCGGCGGGAGCCGTGGCATCGGCCGGGCGATTGCGATCGGACTTGCTGCGGATGGGGCGGCGGTGGCCGTGAACTACAAACGAGACGAAGAGGCAGCGAAAGAGACGGTGGGGACGATCGTTGCGGCCGGGGGACGGGCGAAGGCCTATGCCGCCCCGGTCGAGGACTGGGACGCGGACCAGGCGATGGTAGCCTCGGTGCTGTCGGACTTCGGGCACGTCGACATCCTGATCAACAACGCCGGGATCGCGAGCCGGGGCAACAGCGTCTTCGACACCGACATCGCCGAGATGGAGCGAGTGGTGCGCGCGCACGTGTTCGGGTCGTTCTATATGTCGAAGCTGGTGCTGGCGAGCATGCGGGAACAACCCCGTGGCGACATCGTCATGATTTCGAGCGTGGCAGCGAGGACCCAGGCGGGGAACGGCAGCCCCTACAACATCGGGAAAGCGGGGCTCGAGGCGCTGGCGATGACTCTCTATAAGGAAGAGCGGAAGAACAACATCCGCGTGAACATCGTCGCGCCGGGTCTGGTTGAGACGGAGATGGGACGGCGGCTGGCCCGCGCGACGATGGGGGCGACCGACCTGCGCGAGCTTGACGCACGGATGCCGTTCGGTCACGTCTGCCAGCCGGAAGACGTGGCGGACGTCGTGCGCTACCTCGTCTCGGAAAAGGCGGGCTACCTTACGGGCCAGAAGATCGAGGTCGACGGGGGCGGGAACATCTGGAGCTAGAGGTCAGGGAAGGGAAGGAAGCGGTCGACCGGGGAAAAACGAGCTTGAGCCGCGGCGCTTACCGCGCGGAAGCGAGCCGCGCTGCAGACTGGCGAAGCAATTCACGACGGAGGCTTCGATGGCGACTGAAACGCGACCTGCGGCAGCCCTGCTGAACCGGGGGATCAGCTATTCCTACGCCGGCAACGCCGACTTCCACCGCTGCCTGTGCGACCTGCTGGACGGGGCAAAGGCCGAGGTGGTCGATTACGTCATCCCCGAGACGCGGCCGGACGAGCACGATCGTTTCATCCTCAGGGCCTACGGCGAGGCGGGCCGCCGGGGAGTCCTGTGCCGGACGCTGATCGCCCCGGCGCATCTGCACCTCGTGCAGTCGACCTGGGACCCAAAGTTCGACATGCGCGAGTTCCTACTGCGCTTGCCGCACATCCGGCTGGTGAGGAGGGTGAACGGGCCGTTCACCGTGGTGGACCGGCGGAAGGTGTTGCTGAACATCCCCGATGCCAAGGATGCGGCTGAGTACAGCACTTCCGTCGTGGTCGAGGATGAGCGCCTGGCCGAGCACCTCATCGCGACGTTCGACGGGCTGTGGGCGGCTTCGGCCGGGGAGCAAGAAGCGCTGCTCACCGAATGGGAGTCGCAGCGCCAGCGGGGATAGGGTCGGGATGTGTGGGCGCCGGTGAGCCCCGGTGCGGCGGTTGATCAGGGATGAGGCGTCGCGAGACGATCCGGGTGTTTGGACTCCCAGAGGCCGCAGCCCGTCTCGGTGTCATCGAGGAAGGGGCCTACGCAGTCAGCGCCGTCGCGAATGATGTGGCGGCAGATGTTGACGACGCCTCCGGTTTTCTTCGAATCGAGTGTCATTCGCAGGAAGAGGCAGCGGGCGGCGTAGCGGGGCTCGGGGTCGGTCACCGTGACGAGTATACGGTGCGAGAGTGGTTCGGAGCCCGGCCGTGACAACCGAGACGCGCGTGCAGCGGCCAGAGACGGCCGCGGTTACCAGAGCGTTGCGAGGTCGATCGTGACGCCGGGGAGGGAGGCAGGGTGGACGGCGCCTGAGGTGTAGATGGTCTCGGTGTAGGAGCCATCGGGCTGGCGGCGCCACGCGATGAGGGTGTGGTCGTAGGGGTGGATGCGCCAGATCTCGAGGTCGCCGCGGCGGCGGTACTCGGGGATCTTGGCGTCGGCGTCATACTCGCCGGTCGAGGGCGACCACACTTCGACGACGAGGGGGAGTGGGTCGCTGTACGTCTCGAGGATCGGACGGTCGCGCAGTGACGCCGTGAGGGGGACCGGGATGACCATGACGTCGGGGATGTAGTAGTTCCCGGCTGCCAGGGACAGGTGGCCGGCGTTCATCGAAACCTCGAAGCGATCTATCGGGAGCTGCGTCTGCAGGCGAAACGCGAGACGCCGGGCAAGGCTGTTGTGGGCATGGGTCATTCCAGGCTTTCTCCGCAGTCGGCCGCAGGACAGTTCCCAATGCCCCTCGGGGTCTTCGAGGGCAAGTTGTTCGAAGGTGCGTTCGGTCACGGGCATCGCTTCACCTTGCCTGCGAGTATACGGCGGGTGGTGGTGGCTGGATCCGCCAGTGCAGGGT
>JBGPOS010000051.1:0-29279 GCA_041488155.1 Tepidiformaceae bacterium | reverse complement strand
GTGCGATGTCTCGGATCACGGGGATCCGCATTGCCATTTCATCGAGCGTAACAAAGCAAAGGCAAGGATCCATCCACGCGCGGTAAAGCGGGGCTCGTTGTACGCTCTTTCGCATGGCGCTCACGGCGAACGAAGTCCTCCACATTGCACTGCTGGCGCGGATCGCCCTGAGCGAAGACGACGTCAGGCGGTTCACGGCCCAGCTTTCAGGCATCCTCGATCACTTCGCGGCACTGGCTGCTGTCGACACCGAGGGGGTCGAGCCGACCGCGCATCCTCTGCCCCTTTCCAACGTCATGCGGGCGGACGTAGTTGCACCTTCGCTGACCCAGGACGAGGTGCTTGCGAACGCTCCGCTGCGAGAAGACGGGTACCTCCGCGTGCGAGCGGTCCTCGAATGAGCGACCTCTGGCGGCTCACGGCGCACGAGGCCCACGACGGTCTCCGATCGCGGGAGTTCACATCGCTGGAGCTGACGGAATCCGTGCTCGACCGCGTGCAAGCGGTGGAGGGGAGGATTCACGCCTACATCACGGCCACTCCCGAGCTCGCACTAGAGCAAGCGCGCGAAGCGGATGCGAAGTTCGAGGCAGGGACGGCGACTCCTCTCACGGGCATCCCCGTCGGGGTTAAGGACCTCATCGTGACGAAGGGCGTACGGACCACCGCCGGATCGAAGATCCTGGAGAACTTCATCCCCCCATACGACAGCCATGTGTACGAGCAGATCCGGCGAGCGGGTGCGGTAATGGTCGGGAAAACGAACATGGACGAGTTCGCGATGGGCTCAAGCACCGAGCACTCAGCGTACGGGCCGTCTCACAACCCATGGGACCCAAGCCTCGTACCCGGAGGGAGTTCGGGTGGCTCGGCCGCGGCGGTAGCCGCGGGGGAGTGCCTCATCGCACTCGGGAGTGACACGGGCGGAAGCATCCGCCAACCGGCCGCATTGTGCGGAATGGTAGGGCTCGATCCGACGTATGGCCGCGTTAGCCGGTTCGGCATCGTGGCGTTCGGCAGCTCGCTCGACCAGGTGGGGCCGATCGGACGGGACGTCGAGGACGTGGCGACAATGCTGGACTGCATCAGCGGCCACGACCCGCGCGACAGCACATCGAACCCCGAGCCAGCGCCTGACCTGCGACATTACCTCGGCCGCGAGATCCGCGGGATGCGGATCGGCGTTCCAAAGGAGTACTTCATCGAGGGGATGGAGGCTGGCGTGGGGGAACGCGTCAGCGAGGCGCTCGAGGTGTTCGAAAAGCTGGGCTGCGTTGTAGACCGGGAGCTGTCACTTCCGAGCACTGAGCACGCCCTCGCGGTCTACTACATCATCGCGCCGAGCGAGGCGAGTGCGAACCTGGCCCGCTACGACGGCGTCAAGTACGGCTTCAGTGACCAATCGGGCGCGACGATGTGGGAGAACATGGAGCGTACGCGGGCGCGGGGTTTCGGCCCGGAGGTGAAGCGGAGGATCATGCTCGGGACGTACGCGCTCAGCGCGGGTTACTACGACGCCTACTACCTCAAGGCCCAAAAGGTGCGAACGCTGATCAACGCCGAGTTCCAGCAGGCGTTCGAGAAGTACGACGTGCTGGTCACTCCGACCTCCCCGACGGTCGCCTTCCCCATTGGGGCGAAGATCGATGACCCCTACGCGATGTACCTCAACGACGTCTACACGCTTCCCGCGTCGGTTGCGGGCCTCCCGGCGCTGAGCGTGCCGTGTGGGCTGAGCGGGGGCCTCCCGGTGGGCCTGCAGATCATCGGAAACTTCTTCGACGAGGGCCGGATCGTGACGGCTGCGCACGCGTTCGAGCAGGCACTGGGCTGGTCGAACCGCCTTCCGAACCTCTAAAGGGGCCAACCTTGAGGCCCTGCGACGGGGACGGCCGGTATAATCTCCGGCACATCGATCACGAGGAGAAGCTTCATGGCTCAGCTCGACGGCAAAGTCGCGGTCATCACCGGGGGCGCAAGCGGCATCGGCGAAGGTACGGTCCGGAGGTTCGTCGAAGAAGGCGCGCGGGTCATCATCGCCGACGTGCACGAGGGCCGGGGCCACGCCCTGGCGGAAGAGCTGGGGGCGGGAGCGACCGCCTTCGTCAAGACCAACGTCGCGAGCGAGGACGACGTACGGAATGCCGTGGGGCAGGCGGTCAAGCGTTTCGGCCGACTCGATACGATCTTCAATAATGCGGGGATGGGCGGGGTCTCGGGACTGATCGAAGAGACCGATATGGACGGCTACCAGCAGACGATGGACGTGCTGTTGAAGGGGCCGATCATGGGTATGAAGCACGCCGTCCCGATCATGAAGGCGCAAGGCTCTGGCTCGATTATCAGTACCGCCTCGGTCGCCGGGCTTCGCACGAGTGCGGGGCCGCATGTATACAGCGCGGCGAAAGCGGCAGTCATCCACCTGACGCGATCGGTAGCAGTCGAGGTTGCTCCGTTCGGCATCCGGGTGAACTGCATCTGTCCAGGGGCGATAGCGACGCGCATCTTCGGCGGGGCTCTCCAACTGACGGCGGAGCAGGAGCAGAACATGCTACAGATGCTGCCGGCTGCCTTCCAGAACGCCCAACCGATCAAACGGGGCGGTCTGCCTGCTGACATCGCCAACGGCGCTCTCTGGCTCGCAAGTGACGCATCCAGCTTCGTCACGGGGCACGCGCTCGTCATCGATGGCGGGATCAGTCTTCACGACGGGAGCATTGTGGGCGGCGGCGAGCGGCTAAGCCAGGAGGAGCGCTCGGCCCGGTTCGCCCAGGCCATCGGGCTGGACCCGTCTCAGGTGGCGGCCAATCGGCGGTAGGCCGCTGGCCGCGGGCGACCGTCGTCGCTGCGCTTGACGTTAGCTCAGGCGTCCGACAGAGTCTGAAGGCGATGTCCGTGAACGCCACCCCGACCGCCTTCGTCCCCGCCGCAGCGGCGACGGCGGCGCATGCGCGCCAGTAGGGGGCGGTCGCCACAATCGCACGTCGAGAGTTCACCAGGGCCGCCAACAAGGCGGCCTTTTTCGCGGGCTGCCAGGCGTGGAACAGGATCAGGAGCCATGACAGCCGCAGCTTCGAACAACGGGCAGAAATTCGTGTCGCGGCGGATGGCATCGATCCCGCCGAGCGGAATACGCAAGTTCTTCGACCTCCTGAGCACGATCGACGACGTCATATCGCTCGGAGTAGGTGAACCCGACTACGTCACGCCCGCGCCCATCCGCCGAGCGGCGATTGAGAGCATCGAACGCGGCGACACGCACTACACGTCCAACTACGGCCTGCTCGAGCTGCGCGAGAAGCTGAGCGATCACCTGTTTCGACTCTACGGCGTGCGCTACGACGCGAAGGAAGAGATCGTGATCACGAGCGGTTCGAGCGAAGCCTTAGACATCGCTTTGCGCGCGTTGCTGGACCCCGGGGACGAAGTGGTCTCGGCCGATCCATCTTATGTCGCTTATCTTCCCGCCACACTGATGGCCGGGGGATGCTTCCGCCCGGTAGCGACGTACGCGTCGAATGACTTTCGGCTCCTTCCGGGCGATCTCGAGGCCGCGGTAACGTCGCGAACGAAGGCGATCTTGCTCGGCTATCCAGCGAACCCCACCGGGGCGACGATGGGGCGCGAAGACCTGATCGCTGTGGGCGCGGTTGCTGCGCGGCACGACCTGGCGGTGATCAGCGACGAACTGTACGACCGCATGACCTATGGGTGCGAACACACCTGCTTCGCCTCGCTCCCTGGCATGCGTGGGCGGACCGTGCTCCTGGGCGGCTTCAGCAAGACTTATGCGATGACCGGCTGGCGGCTCGGCTGGGTGGCGGCCCCTGCCCCGCTGGCCGAGGCCATGATGAAGGTCCACCAGTACGTGATGATGTCGGCGCCGACCGCGGCGCAATACGCCGGGGTGGCCGCGCTAAACGAGGGGGAAGGCTTCGTGCAGGAGATGCTGGGGGAGTACGACAGAAGGCGGCGGCTGATCGTCGACGGCTTTCGAGCGATCGGACTGCCGACGTTCGAACCGAGGGGGGCGTTCTACGCCTTCCCGGACATCACTGTCACTGGGCTCGACAGTACCGCGTTCAGTGAACGGCTCCTGAGGGAGGAGCGGGTGGCGGTCGTGCCCGGTGTTGCCTTCGGCGCGAGCGGCGAAGGCTATGTCCGGGCGTGTTACGCCAGTGGCTACGAGGAGATAGAGCGAGCCATCGAACGGATCGGTCGATTCGTCCAGCGCCAGCGCTAAACCACTGCTGGCGCGCGAGCCGAGCGCGAGCCGGCTTGTTCGCTCCTGGCGAAGTATCGTGCTAGAATCCCGCGCGCACATCGTGCCGGTGACGCCTCTCGACGTTATGTTGGGCGCCGGATCCGGCCAGACGAAGACACCGAAAAGAGGGTACGCCGCATGGACCTCGGCCTCAGCGAAGAACAAGAACTACTCAAGAACTCCGCCCGTGAGTTCCTTGAGAAGGAATGCCCTGAAGAGCACGTCCGGGCCATGGAAGAGGACGACAAGGGCTACAGTCCGGCGCTCTGGAAGAAGATGGCGGACCTCGGATGGCAGGGCCTGATGGTGCCGGAGGCACAGGGCGGCGCCGGCTTCTCGTACCTCGACCTTTGCGTGCTCGTGGAGGAGTTCGGCCGGGCGTTGGTGCCCGGCCCGTTCATCCCGAACGCCGTATGCGCCGCCGAGCTGATCATCGCGGGGACCGCTGCGCAGAAGTCGAAGTACCTCCCCAAGATCGCTGACGGCTCCGCAATCCACACCTACGCCATCACTGAACCAAGCGGCCGCTGGGACCGCGAGGGCATCACCTTGAAGGCGACCGCGAGCGGCAGCGACTTCGTGCTCAATGGGACGAAGCTCTTTGTGCCAGACGCCCACGTTGCGGACTACCTCCACGTCGTGGCGTGGAAGCCAGACGGTGCTCTCAGCACCTTCATCGTCCCGCGCGACCAGGCCGGCATCTCCGTGACCGTCCTGAAGACCATCGCGAGCGACAAGCAAGCCGAGGTGGTGTTAAAGGACGTGAAGGCCGGAGCCGCGGACGTGGTCAACATGGACACGAAAACGGCCTCGCGGTTGCGGAACATGGCGACGAACCTCGAGTGCGCCTACCTCGTTGGGCTTGCCCAGCGGGACTTCGAAATCTCGGTCAACTACGCCAAAGAGCGTGTGCAGTTCGGGCGGCCGATCGGCTCGTTCCAGGCGATCCAGCACAAGGCCGCAGACATGGTCACGGACGTCGATGGCATGCGCTTCATCATGTACAAAGCCGCCTGGGCGACCAGTGAGAATGAGGACTCGCAGGACATGGACACGGCCATGGCGAAGGCCTGGTGCAGCGACGCGAGCCGCCGGGTGGTGGCCCACGGCCAGCAGATCCATGGCGGCATCGGCTTCACGAAGGACTACATCATCCAGCTCTTCTTCCGCCGCCAGAAGAGGGCCGAACTTTTCTGGGGCGACGGCGACTTCCATCGCGAGCGTGTCGCCCAGATGCTCGAAATCTAGTTCGTCCGCGTCTCATGGAGAGGGAGGCAGCCGAGCCGGCCGCCTCCCTCTTTTCGTCTTCTCGGTTCGCACCGGCTGGCCGGCAAGCGCCGCGGTGGTATCGTGCAGATCGCTTCGGACGCCATCGAGCGCGGCAGTCCGGGCGGGACACGAGGAGGAAACGCGTTGCGCATTCGAACCTTTGGGCGATGGGCCCTCCTGCTGCCGGTGGCTCTTGCGGCGCTGATGCTGGTTGGCTGCGGCGACGACGATAGCGGCGGCAGCTCAAGTGGCGGCGGCTCGAGTGGCGGCAGTTCGAGCGGCGGAAGCTCAAGCAGCGGAAGCGGGAGTGATGCCGCTTACGTGGGCGAGCTCTGCAAGGCCACCCTCAAATTCACGAAGAGCATCGATGCGGCGACCAAGGACCCGAGCAAGCTTTCGAACCCGGACGAACTGCTGAAAGCCGTCCTTGACCCGCTCGAACAGTTTGCGAAGGACATAGCGAAGGCGAACCCACCGAAAGACGCGAATGACTACCACGAAAAGGCCGTTGCGGCGATCAACACCGCCGTCGCTAAGATGAAGAAGGACAAGTCATTGACCGATCTGAGCGACCTCCAGGATCCGTTTCCTGAGCCACCGAAGGACATCTCGGACCGGCTGACAAAGGTCGCCAACGCGAACAAGGATTGCGTGGACTCGCACTTCGACTTCGGGGGCAAATAGCCAGTGCAGCCGCCCCGGCGCGGGCCAGAGACCAGTCCGTTCCTAGTGGGTGTGTCCGCCCGGGCCGTGGCTGTGGCCATGGTCGTCCCCCCCGAAATCGCCAAAGTCGTCGTCACCGCCATCGTCGGAATCCCAGGGGGCGGGTCCGTCGTCGAGGGAGGCTTCCGAGCGGCCCACGACCGCGAAGCTGCCGATGGTCTTCTTCGCCTGCTTGCCGCAGCGAGGGCAGGCGATCATCTGGAGCGCATCGGACATAGGCATCCGCTTTTCGGTGCGCGTGCCGCAGGAGGAGCAGAGATATTCATACAGCGCCATGCCCGGATCGTCGCCGCTGAGGCCATCGCGGTCAAGAACTCACCAGCGCCTTAGTCGCCGGCCTTGCGCACGTCGTAGATGGCCGTGTGGGTGACGCTCATGACGGGGCGGGCGTAATTGGCGACCATGAGCAGGTTCAGCTCGACGAATTTGTGGCCCCTGCGTTCGAACAGACTCCTCACTCGGCCGCGCGTTGACACCTGATCGCCGTAACGTACGAGCGAGAAGTGGGTTACATCGCTGGAGACGTGGATCCAGGGCCCAAGCCGCACGTTCGCGACGAGGATGGAGTTCGCCCAACGGACGATGTAGCCGGAATGTGCGACCGCGTCGGGTCCGGAATACAGCGGAAAGTCGTCGGATATCTCCGCAAGGTGAGCGGCGACTGGGCCGGCCGGTTCGAAGGTAAATTCAGGCGAGCCAAGGGCGTCGACTGCAGCGAGCGCTTCGTAGGACGCGTCGGGCCGGACAACCGGGAGCGGAGCCCGGGGGAACGATCGGATGTCGGGAGCGACGGGAGGAGGCTCAGTCAACGATGCCGCCCCGGTGGAGCAGATCTCGCCGCTTTCGTTGACGGCCGAGAGTTCCAGTTGCACGCCGTGCTCGCCGGCAGCGACCACCGCTGCTCGCACCGTAACCGCCTCGCCTTCGTAGAAAGGCTTAAGGAAGCGAGCGTTCATGGCGCCGTGTTCGAGCCAGCGCAAGCCGAAGAGCTCGACCGCCGGTCTCGTCATGTAGGCGTAAACGGTCACGCCGGGCACCAGGCCGCCGGCGAAGCCGTACTGGCGAGCCACAGTGTCGTCGTGGATTTTGTTTTCGGAAGCCGTGGAGCCGTTGTGGGCGGTGACCCGGTATTCGGGCAGCGGCCCAAGGACGATGGTCCGGAGTTCAGTTGCGGCCACGCTAGGGCTCCTGGCGGTTGGTCTCGAACGGGTCTGATTGGCGCACGACCTGGCGGAACCGATCGAACATCGAATCGTAGCGGCGGACGTTGGCGGGCCGATGCACCCCCTGGTGTTCGCAGGCCGAGCCTACGGAGCAACTGGCGCAGCAGTAGGCGCGGCCGGCCATGATGTGGGGCGGCGGGTCGAACTTCGCGTAGCAGCGAGTGCAACGCATCCTGGTTTCGATGGCCAATCCAAACCTCGCTAGCGGGCGGTGCGTCCGGCCGCCTGCGGTATTGTCGCCGCTTGAGCTACGGCGGGGAAGCAGGCCTGGCGCCAGCGGACCCGTCACAGCTTTGCGACGCTATGTACAGTGCTTATCATCGCGCGAAACAGTTCGAGCGGCCTGAAGGACTTTCGCACAGGCGTGGAGAGGTAGCTGACGTGCCCGGAGCTCTCGAAGGCGTGCGCGTGCTGGACTGCACCCAGATCATCGCCGGGCCGCTGGCGGCGTCGCTGCTTTCCGAGATGGGCGCCGACGTGGTCAAGGTCGAACCGCTGGAGGGAGAGCCCTGGCGGCTCCAGGCTGAGATCCTCCCGAAGGAGAGTCGCGGCTTTCTCAGCCAGAACCGGGGGAAACGGGGCATCAGCGTAGACCTGAAGCGCCCTGAATCGGACCCCATACGGGTGGCCTTGATCAGGTGGGCGGATGTGTTGATCACCAACTACCGGCCCGGGGTGCCCGAGCAGCTGAAGATCGATTACGCCGCCGCGCGAGCTATCAAGCCCGACATCATCTATTGCGAGAGCACGGCCTTCGGCCCGGAGGGTCCGGACTCTCATCGCCGGGGGTACGACATCGTGGCCCAGGCGATGAGTGGGCTCGCGACTTCGAACCCCAACGTCCAGAACGACCTGCCCATGTGGGTCGGGTTCGCCCCTGCCGACGTGCTCACGGGCACGGTGATGGCGTGGGCCATCACGGGCGCCCTGTATCACCGGGAGCGCACGGGCGAGGGGCAGGCGATCCATGCGAGCCTCCTGCTTTCGGCCCTCACGCTGCAGGCAGGGTTTCGAGAAATTGCTGCGCTCGATGTGGGGCCGCGCCAGCAACGGCTCGACATGCTGCGCAGCGCTCGCGCTCGAGGCGCGAGCATCGAAGAGATCTACGCGGAACGGCGCGCGCTCGCTCCGGAGCTCGCGGGGAACATCTACTACCGGGCCTACAAGACGAAGGACAGCTACCTCGTGGTGGGCTGCCTCGGACCGGCCCCTCGGGAGCGCTTCCGGCGCGCCCTCAACATCCGGGACGCGCGTTACGAAGAAGGGTTCGAGCGCACTCCTGAGGCGCTGCGCCGGGTCGGCGCCGAGCTCGTCGAGACCTGCGAGGCCATCTTCCGCACGAAGACGAACGAGGAGTGGCTCGTTCACCTTGATCGACACGACATCGCCTGCGGCCCTGTGCGGTTCGTGGACGAGCTGTGGGAGGACCCACAGGTGCTCGCGAACCACTACGTAGTCGACTACGAACATCCTCTCTTCGGAGCGATGCGAGGGAGTGCACCCGTCGCAACAATGAGCGGGACCCCGACGCGGGTGGCTCGCCCTTCGCCGGTCCTCGGCCAGCACAACAACGAAGTGCTGGCGAGCCTAGGCTTCGATGAGGCCACGATCGAAGGCTTCCGGAGCGATGGTGTCATCGGGTGAACGCCGGGAAGACCGGGACAGATGGCAAAGGCAGGCAGATGGCCCGGCGCAAGGCTAGCGAGTTCCCACCAATCTTCGACGGGCACGAGGACTTCATAACCCAGTTGAGGCGGCGACCTCTGGGCCGGGTCGTCCCTCAGCCGCCCCGCGACTTCCTCACCGAGTCGAACGACGGCCACGTGGACCTGCCACGGGCCTTGCGCGGAGGGCTGGGTGGGTGCTTCACCTCCATTTACCTCAGCACGGAGCGCGCCGAGATGAACGCCCTGGGATACGCGGTCGATGAGATGAACGATGTCTTCCGCATCGCCGATCGATCGGAGGGCCGTTTCCGGATATGCCGGACTGTGGCTGAGGTCAAGCAGGCTTTCGACGACCGGGCGTTCGCATCGGTGTTCATGTTCGAAGGGGCTGATCCGATCTCGTGGAGCCTGAAGGAGCTGCGGGTGTTCTACGAGGCCGGCCTGCGCTGTCTCGCCCCGACTTGGAGCAGGTCGACGATCTTTGCCCACGGCGTTTCGTTCGCGGGCAAGCTACCGGAGACGGGCCTGACCGACCTCGGCCGAGAACTGGTGCACGAGTGCAACAGGCTGGGGATCATCCTCGACGTTTCGCACATCAATCCTGCGGGCTTCCGGGATCTGCTGGAGGAATCGAAAACGCCGGTGATCGCGACGCACTCCAGCGTCAAGGCGATCTCGCCCCACGTGCGCAACCTGGACGATGAGCAGATCCGGGCGCTCGCGAAGCAGGGCGGCACGATGGGAATCAACTTCGCGACCGTCTTCCTGCGTCCAGACATGAAGCCTGAGGGCGACACCTCGATCGAGGTGATCGTGCAACACTTCGACCACGTCGTGAACCTCGTGGGCGACGAGCACGTCTCGTTCGGCACCGACTTCGACGGGACGGACGTCCCTGATGTGGTGAAGGACGCGACGGGACTCCCCACGGTACTGCGCGCCTTGAAGAAGCAGGGCTACTCCGACGGGAGGCTTGAGCGAATCTGCAACGGCAACTTCCTGCGGGTGGCTTCGGCTGCCTGGCGTTGAAGGCTGATCGCGGCTAACCAGCGGCGGTTGACGTTCGCTTTCGGAGTGGCTGGTAGAATCACGGACGGCGCCGATCCGCGCAAGGAGACTGACCTGCACGCTCACGATCGTGAGAACGGCCGCCGGTGGTAGCGAGCCACCGGAACCTGTCGACTCGTTCGGTCCTCTTGACGGCCGTGGCTGCGACGCTCCTCGCACTGGCCGTCACATCGTGCAGGGGCGGTAGCAGCACTCCTAAGGGTACCCAGGGGCCGGGACTGGACGCCGCGATAGCAACCCAGGTGGCGAGCGGCGACGCCGCCACTGTCGGGGTCGCGCCGGACGCCTGCGCGCTCCTCACGGCGGACGAGGCTGGAGCTCTTGTTGGAGAGGCTGTCCGTAAGGAGACGGGCGAGGGACAGCCGGCGGGCGGGGGCATCAGCCACTCCGGGTGCTTCTATGCGGCGGCGTCCGGTTCTTCGAAGTCTGTCAACGTCGAGGTCAACAGGTTTGCCAGCCGCAGCGACCTGGCGGCGTCTTTCCGCCGCGTGAGGATGCTCAGCTCGGGCGTGGAGGACGTGCCGGGAGTCGGCGAGGGGGCGTTCTACGTCTCGGCCCTGGGCCGCCTGAACGTGCTGGTGAAGGACTCGTGGCTCATCATCTCCGTGGTCGAACGCCAGCCGGGGGCAGCGCCCTCAGGAGCCACCGGGGCTGCGCTGAAGGCCCTGGGCAGTAAGACGGCGAACCGTCTGCAGGATTCGCTGCGCTGATCGTTGGCGGGGCGACGAAGATTCACGTACCATTCACGACCTGCCGGTGGCTCGCGTGATACTCAAGGCTGTTGCATCAATGTAT
Source organism: Tepidiformaceae bacterium (assembly GCA_041488155.1). Classification (GTDB taxonomy): domain Bacteria; phylum Chloroflexota; class Dehalococcoidia; order Tepidiformales; family Tepidiformaceae; genus JBGPOS01. Next base: position 18,270 of record JBGPOS010000051.1, on the reverse strand, counting down.
CCTTGCGGCCAAAGCCAGCACTACCAGATTCGCGTACAGGGCAACATATGACGACCGCAACCGAGACGTGGACCGAGCAGACAATTGTCGTGGCGGGGCGCAAGCTCCGGATCCTCAAGGGTGGGAAGGGCACGCCGGTGGTGGTCTTGCACCATTCCACGGGCAACCCCGGGTGGCTGCCACTCCACGAGGAGCTGGCGCGGTCCTTCGAAGTACTGGTGCCCGACATGCCGGGCTACGGCCAATCGGAGCGGCCTGAATGGGCGCGTGAACCACGAGACCTCGCGATCCTCGTTCACCAGGCCCTCGACCAGTTGGGACTGCGCGAAGTAGGGCTGGTGGGACTTGGGTTTGGGGGATTCGTGGCCGCGGAAATGGCCAGCATGAACCAGGGACGGCTGAGCCGGCTCGTGCTGGTAGGGGCGGCGGGGCTCCAGCCCGACGAAGGCGAGATTCTCGACGAGATGCTGGTCGACTTCGAGGAGTACGTGAAGGCCGGGTTCCGGGACGACGAGAGCTACCACACCATCTTTGGCGAGGCGGCCAGCCCGGAAATGAAGCAGCTCTGGGACTACAGCCGCGAGATGACCGCGCGGGTTTCCTGGAAGCCATACATGTTCAATCGGCGCCTGCCGTTCCTGCTGCAGGAGGTGCGCACCCCGGCCCTGGTCATCTGGGGCAGCGCAGATCGGGTTGTCCCGGTAGTGTGCGCCCAGCAGTATGGACGGGCGCTCCCGAACGCACGGGTCGAGATCATCAACGGGGCGGGCCACCTCGTAGAACTCGAAGAACCGGCACGCGTAGCGACGCTCATAGCCGGCCACATCCAGAAGCGCTAAAGCCGCCGGTTAGGAACCGGACCCAAGGAGGAACAGATGTTCATCGGCTACTTCACCGAACGACCGTACCAGGACCCCGGATCGGGCTACTTCGGGGCGACCGGCCGGGACATCACCGACCTCACGCTGAGCAACGGCGCTTACGACCCGAGGCTGGGCGCGGAGCTCTACAACCGCTACCTCGATGAAAAGGTGTACGCGGAAGAAATGGGCTTCGACGGCCTGATGCTCAATGAGCACCACAGCACGCCGTTCTGCATGGGTGGCGTGATGAACGTCGAGGCTGCAATCCTGGCGCGCATCACGAAGCGCGCGAAGATCGTGCTCCTTGGGAACGTGCTTCCCATCTGGGAAGACCCCCTCTGGCTCGCCGAAGAGCTCGCCGAGATCGACATGATCTCACGCGGACGGCTGGTAACCGGGTGGGTGCGCGGCACGGGCCGCGAGAGCGTCGCTCACAACTCACAATCGCCGTTCAACTGGGACCGCTTCCAGGAGGCGCACGACTTCGTCGTCAAAGCCTGGACCGATCCGGGTCCGTTCCGCTGGGAGGGCGAGCATTACCAGTATCGCTACGTCAACCCGTGGGCTCGCCCCTACCAGCAGCCCCACCCCCAGATCTGGATCCCGGGCGTAATGAGCCGGAACACGGTCGCCTGGGCTGCCAAGCACCGGTACCCCTACATCATGCTGGCGACGGAGATGGAGCCCACGCTGAAGTCGTACCAGTACTACGGGGACATCGCCGGCGAGGAAGGCTACGAAGCCCAGTCCCAGCACCGGGGTTACCTCTTCAAAGTCCACGTCGATGAGACTGAGGAGCTTGCGGACGCAACGGCGAGGAAGTACATCCAGGGTCCGAGCAACCCGTTCCTCGAAGGAAACCAGGGACAGGTGCGGTCGTTCATCCAGAACCTGCCGGGCATGACGTCGCGGACGAACCTGCTGCCGACGGTCACGAGCTTCGCCGCGGCCGCTGCGCGGGGCCGGCAGAAAGAGCACCTGGCGGCCGTTGGTGAAAAGCAAGACTCAGCGGACTTCCTCGGGACGTTCGAGGAGCAGACGAACAAGATGAGCATCATCACCGGCACGCCCGACACGGTCATCCCCAAGATCCGCCACGTGCTCGAGTACCTGAGGCCGGGAAGCATTTTCTTCTGGGACGGCGACGGCGCGATGAACCATGACGACGCGATGCGGAGCCTGCGGCTCATGGGTGAAGAGGTGATCCCAGCGGTGCGAGAGATGAGCGAGTCGTTAGACCTCAGCGGCCCGTTTGAGGTCGACACGAAGACAAACCAACCGATCGCCGCGGGAGCAGCGGGGTAGGCGCCCCAGCACTCGGCTCCACGGCGCCGGCCTGATCCGCGAATGGACGCCGACGTAATCGTCGTCGGTGGTGGGCCGGGCGGGACGACGGCGGCCACTATGCTCGCCCGCCAGGGGTGGCGGGTAATTCTCTTCGAGCGAGAACGGTTTCCCCGCGAGCACATCGGCGAATCGCTCCTCCCGGCGAGTATCCCAATCCTCGAAGAGCTCGGAGTCTTGCCCGCCGTGCGCGAGGCAGGGTTCCTGCCGAAGTGGGGAGCGACCATGGTCTGGGGCACATCGAGTGAGCCCTGGAGCTGGTACTTCCGCGAGACGAACCAGCGAAATCCCCACTCTTACCAGGTCTGGCGGCCCCAGTTCGATCAACTGCTCCTCGAGAACAGCCGCGCTAACGCGGTCGATGCGCGCGAGGGCCACCGGGTCATCAGCGTCGAACGCGGACCGGATGGGCTGAGCAGCGTTCGCTACCTGGTCGAGGCAGAAGCCGGCGAGCGCACCGCGCAAGCGCGGTTCGTGGTCGACGCAAGCGGCCAGACGGGGCTGCTGGGCCGCTCGCTCGGCTTGCGGCGTGCCGACGACCAGTTCCGCAACCTCGCGGTCTACGGCTACTTCTCAGGCGCGGAACCGCTGCCCGCGCCCGACGAGACCAACATCTTCATCGAGTCGTACGCCAACGGCTGGGTCTGGATGATCCCGTTGCACACAGGGCAGATGAGTGTGGGGGCTGTGGTCGACGGCCGCTACGGCCAGAGGACGATTGCTCGCAGGGGTCTCGAAGCGATGTATGCCGGCGAGCTGGCACTGGCCGCCAACGCCCAGCGGATGCTCCGGAGCGCGCGGCTTGAGTCGGGACCGGTCGTCATCCGCGACTGGTCGTACACGTCGACAACGGTCGCCGGCGACGGCTTCGTCCTGGTGGGCGACGCCGCTTGCTTCATCGATCCGCTCTTTTCGACGGGGGTGCACCTGGCTCTCATGGCGGGCGTCGTTGGCGCTGCCTACGTCACGACGGCGCTCAGACATCCCGAAATGCGCGAAGCAGCGGGCAAGGCGTACCAGGAACTCTATTACCAGCAGTACGGCCACTTTCGGGAGCTGGCCAGGCTCTTCTACGCAAGCAATCGGAGCGTCGAGTCCTACTTTTGGGAGGCTCGACGGATCCTGGGGAGCGACGGGGTCATGTCGCCAAGATTAGCCTTCATTCGTGCAGCGGCCGGCCAGCCGCCGAAGGGGTACGAGCGAATGGTGCTCGAGCATGGCGAGCCGCCGAGGGAGATTGCCGATGACATCCTGGCGGTCGAGTCCGATCGCGCGAGGCGCCGGGAACGCGTGGCAACGGCTTCGAGAAAGAGGCTCCTGAGCAGCGTGCCGCGGCTCAAAGAAGGTGCGAAGGTCGAACGGAAACCGGTACTCGGTGAAGGAGAGTTCGTCTGGGGACCGGTTCTATCTGTACCGGGGCAGCTCGACGACACCCCCCTGAGCCCGCTGGTAGCGCGATTGCTGCAGATGCTTGGCGAGCGAACCACAGTCAGCCATCTTCTGGAGGAGATCTGCCGGGGCCTCGACAAAGGCTCGAGTTCGCGCGCGGCCGAGGCCGCGATTTCAGCGCTGCAGGTGCTCTACGTCGACGGCGCCATCGACGCGCTGGAGGGGCTGTAGAATTTCGCTATGCCCGGGACGATCCTCCAGATAAGCGTCTCGCGCGGCGGCGTGCCGAAGCTGCCCCTTGAGCGGGCGACGGTGACGGAGCGGGGTGTTGCAGGCGACGGTCACAACGATCGCCGAAGTCACGGCCGGCCGGAGCAAGCTCTCTGCCTCTGGGCTGTAGAAGTGATCGAAGCGCTCCGAGCCGAAGGGCACGATGTCTGGCCGGGCTGCACGGGCGAAAACATCACGACGTCCGGCGTCGACTGGGGCAACATGCTCCCGGGGGTGCGGGTTCAGCTGGGGAGCGAAGTACTGGTGGAGATCACCGACTACGCATCTCCATGCTGGAAGAACGCCCGCTGGTTCAGCGATGGAGACATCGACAGGATCAACCAGGAAACGCACCCGGGTTCGAGCCGCGTGTACGCGCGAGTGCTCACGGGCGGCGAGATCGAAACTGCGGATCCCGTGACGGTCTTTGAGGAATCGGCGGGAGACCGGCTCCAACGCCAGCAAATCCGGACGTTCCGTTGGCCCCGGGACTTCCAGTAACGGCGGCTGGCGCTAGGCGTCCAGGGCCGGGAAGCGCGGCAGCCTCTTCTCAGCGAACGCGTCAAGCCCTTCCTTGAAGTCGGGGGCTGTGAAGCTGCCGGCCATGGCGGCGTTCGCCGCTTGTGTGGCCGTCGCGAGGTCGGTGAACTGTGCGTCGTAGACAAGCCGTTTCATCAGGCTCATGGCGCGGGGCGAGGAGTGGGCCGCGAGGTAGGCGGCGTACTCGCGGGTGGCGGGCAGCAGCTCCTCGTGAGGGACGACGCGGTTCACGAGGCCCATGCGCAGAGCCTCGTCGGCCTGAATGATGCGCGCCGAGTAAAGCAAATCGAGGGCGTTCGCAGTGCCGACGATCCGTGGCAGCAGCCAGCTCACGCCGTGTTCAGAGACGAGCCCGAGTGAGGCGAAGGCGGTCCCGAAGCGTGCCTGTTCCGAGGCGAAGCGGACATCGCAGTAGAGGGTGGCGACCATTCCAAGGCCGACTGCGGCGCCGTTCACGGCGCAGAGGAGGGGTTTGCGGGTGGCGAGGGGGAACGAGAAGCGCTGGCGGTAATTGCGCTCGAGAGGGTCGGCGGAAGCGTCATCCGGCGGGGCCTCTTCACGGCCGGCGTCGGCGATGTCGTTGAGGGTGCTCATATCTGCCCCGGCACAGAATCCGCGACCCGCGCCAGTCAGGATCACTGCCCGCACTCCCGGGTCGGCGTCGCTTCGCCGGAGGGCGTCCTTGAACTCGGCGCCCATCGTGTCGGTCCAGGCATTCAATCGAGCCGGGCGATTAAGAGTGATGATCGCCGTCGCGTCCTCGACTTCGAAAAGGATGTCGCGATAAGTCATCTCGGTCCTCCGGGTGGCGGGTGGGCCATTCTGGGCCTGCGCAGCGCCGCCTCGCAACCGGCGTATCTGTGGCAAGTACAATGGCGCGATGGCGAAGGCTTCCCGGCGGCGGGTGATGTTGTTGATTCCAGGCGCGAGCTACCGGGCGCCTGACTTCATGGAGGCTGCCTCACGCCTGGACATTGACGTGGTGGTGGGATCCGACGAGCGGCATCCGTTGCAGGAGCTCCAGCCGGGCAAGCAGGTAGCGCTCAACTTCGCCGATCCGGAAGCCGGGGCGAGCCAGGTAGAGGCGTTCGCCGAACGCTTTCCGCTTGACACGATCCTCGCCGTCGACGATGCCGGGGCGCGGCTGGCGGCGCATGCATCGCGCCGTCTCGAACTCCCACACAACCCGGTGGCCGCGGTCGAAGCGACGCGGAACAAGCACATCCTCCGCCAGAGACTGGCAGCGGCCGGACTACCGTCGCCGTCATGGTGGCTGGTCAAGACCCGCCTCGACGCCGCGAGCGTCGCGCAGGGCCTAACCTTCCCCGTTGTCCTGAAGCCGCTCTCGCTCTCGGCGAGCAGGGGAGTTATACGGTCGAACGACGCTGCTGAATTCGTGGCGGCGTTCGAGCGGGTGAAGAAGATTCTCGGCGACCCGGTCGTCGCACGGGAGTGCGGCAGGCTGGCGGACAGCATCCTGGTCGAGGGCTACATCCCGGGCATCGAAGTAGCGCTTGAGGGCATCCTCACGGCCGGCAGGCTGGCGACGCTCGCGCTCTTCGATAAGCCAGACCCGCTCACGGGGCCGTACTTCGAAGAAACGATTTATGTCGCGCCGTCCCGGCTGCCGGTTGCGGACCAGAAGGTTGTCGAGGACACGGCCCAGCGGGCGGCCGCGGCGCTCGGCCTTCGAGATGGGCCGCTGCACGCCGAGCTGAGGCTCAACGACGAGGGGGCGTTCGTGATCGATGTCGCGGCGCGCTCCATCGGTGGGCTCTGCTCGCGGACGCTGAGCTTCGGGACCGGGATGTCACTGGAGGAAATCATCCTCAGGCACGCAACCGGCGCCTCGGCCGCCGATTTGGAGCGGGAGGCCATGGCCGCCGGGGTTATGATGATTCCTATACCCACCGGGGGTACGCTCGTTTCGGTGTCCGGCAAGGAGGCTGCCGAAGCGCAGCCGCTGATCGAATCGGTCACGATTACCCTCCGGCCGGGAAGCAAAGTCGTCCCGCTACCGGAGGGGGACGAATACCTGGGGTTCATCTTTGCGAAGGGGCCATCGCCGGACGCGGTCGAAGCCGCGCTTCGTGCCGCCCACGCTGCGCTCCGCTTCGAAATCGATTAGGCGATCAGACGCCGAGGGCGTTTTCGAGCGGGGCCAACTGGCCCCCGGTGGGCTCCGCTCAGCAGAACCAGGCTTCGGTCAGACCTGGCACGTGCGCTCGATGTTGGACGTCGACCGCGACCTCCGAGTCACGGCCGGTGAGTGCTGCGAGCGCGGCTCGCTTCACCCGGGCGAAAGCGACGACGGGCGAAGGGCGGCCCGCGCCATCATCAGTCGAGGCTGCCGACTCGACGATGGCCGCGATCTCGGCCTGAAGGGCGTCGACGCGCGGGTCGGGGTTGGTCCAGGAGAAGCTCAGGCGTTCCGGCTCGAAAGCCCCGAGTCTGCCCTGTTCGTTGATCGTCGCAACCAATGGTGACCCGGGCGGCAAGAGCAGGCGCAGACCGTATTGCACGGGCTGGACGTTGCTCACCAGCCCGTTGCCTTCAACGAACTCCAGGAGGTCGACAAAACTCCGGAGCGTGGTCCATGGGGTGAAAGCCACCCAGGTCGGGCGGATGACAATGCCGTGCCGCGACGAGTCCGCGACGACGCGATCGAGGTCGCCTCCGGTGTGGCCTTTTTCGAGCGCAGCGAGGACCAGATCGTCGGTCGATTCGAAGGCCGAGGTGAGGAAGAGACAGCCGAGCTTCCGGAGCTTTGCTAGAAGCGGCGAATGCTCGATGAGATGCTCGACTTTGATCGTCACATCGAACGTGAGGTGCGGGTGGCGACGATGCGTCTCGGCGGCGATAGCGAAGGAGTGCGGTACGGCGTTGAAGAAGTCCGGGTCGCCGAAGGTGATGTGCTCCGCCCCGAAGTCGACAAGCTGCTCGATGTCCGCGAGCACGACCTCGGGCTGGACCAGGCGAAGCCGGCCTCCGTAGACAGGGGTGATTGGGCAATGAGCGCAGGTGTGTGCGCAGCCTCGAGAGGCCTCGACGTAGCCGGCGAGGCGCAATTCGTCGCCGGTATCGAGCCTCGCGTAGTGGTCGAGGCCGGGGAGGCCCGTGCGGTCCGGGACGAGGAATCGCTGCCTACCGAATCGCGGAAGGGGACCGACGCCGGGGAGGGGCTTCGCACTGGCGGTTGCCGACGACAGCCGGTCCGCCAAGGCGACGAGGCCGGGCTCGTACTCGCCCCCGATGACGGCATCGGCGATGGACGAGCCCACCAGTTCGTCGTACAGAGGGGCGGCGTAGAGACCGTAGAAGGCGATTGTCGCCCTCGGGTTCAGCTTGCGCAGGCGCCGAGCGAATGCGACTCCGAGGCGCCCGGCGGTATGCATGGGGACGGAAACGGCCACCAGCTCCGCTGATTCGAGGGATCCAGGGGTTGGCGACGCAACCGCAAGATCGAGACATTCCACATCGCGACCGGCCGCGCGGAGAGCTGCGGCGGGCGCCGCGAGCCCCAGCGGCTGATGTCCCATCTCGTAGGTCGAGACCAGGAGGATGCGCATAGGCCTTGGACTACTTCTTCGCTGGTTGGAAGTACGGGTTCTGGCCGGCCGCATGATCCGTCTGGTCAACCACGCGTTCGATGCCCGGGACCTTTTCGATAATGGCGACTTCGATGCCCTGCTTGAGGGTGACGTCGGCCATGCCGCAGCCCTGGCATCCGCCACCGAGTTCGACGAAGGCGATGGGGCCTTCGACGCCGAGAAGGTTGACGTATCCCCCATGCGAGGCGATCGCCGGGTTGATTTCGGAGTCCAGGATCTGCTGGATCAGGACCTCGGGCTCGCCGATCCAGAGAGGGTTGGGGTTCATGAAATGGAGGCCACTGACGTTGGGGCCCCGATACTCGTAGTGGACTTGAATGCCGTCGAGGTATTCGGCGTTACGGCCATCAACGAAGACTCGAAGACCCTCGACCTCGACCAGGGTGTCGCCCTCGGGTTCGTGCTCAACCAGGCTGAGGATGTGCTGGAACTCGCCGCCCTGGCGGCCGGCGATTTGCAGTCGCAACCCGGCCACAGGGCGAGACTGAGCCCCCACGACCTCGGTCAGCTTCTCTACCGCCGAGGGTGTGAGCGTGATGGACGGTGCCCGTTCCTTGTCGGCCGACATCGATCGCTCCCGGAAGTGACTCCGACCAGCGTAGCTCATTTCGGGAGGCGCCGGTGTTCGGACGCGAAATCAGTCCATGCGTAAGGAGTCGAAGCCTCGAACGGGTTGAGCGCCCTCCGGCCAGGAAGGCCGAGCCTGGTAATAGCGCTCTTCGCCGTAAAACCGCTGGCGAAGCTCTTCGGGGATACGGGCGAAAAGACTGTTCTCGCCGAACTGGCTGCGATGCATGCCGGCCGCCTGCCGCTTGAGGGGAGCGAAAGGCCCGGCATCGTAAACCACGCTGCACGGAGGGTCGGGCTCGGTCATCGCCCGGTCGAAACGCTCACGCCGGGCCGGGTCGATAGGCTCAGGCAGAAGTCCACGCTGTTCGAGCTCCAGGAACATGGTGGCGAACGTCTTCATGGTGCGGGCGCCCCAGTAGAGACGTTCGGGGCTCCAGGGATCGCCCCCGCCGGAGAAGGCGACCGGATCCGGCGCCGCGTCGAAGGCCGCCACTGTGTGGCGATGGACGGCGAGGTGGTCCGGGTGGCCGTAGCCTCCAGAGGGATCCCAGGTGAAGACAAGGTGCGGGCGCACATCGCGGATGATGGCAACGAGTTCACTGACAACTGTGTCGGCAGGCTGCATGTGCAGGCTGCGCTCGTCTTCGTTTTCCGGGGTACCGGCCATCCCGCTGTCCCGGTAGGGCAGAAATCGGACGTCGGACAGGCCGATTTGCCCCATCGCGGCGCGGAGCTCCAGCTCGCGGACGTACCAGAGGTTCTCCGAAGTGGCCAGAGACGGGTGGCTGATCTCCCCTACCTCACCGCGAGTTGCGCAGACGAGGGTGACAGCGTCGCCAGCGCGGATGAAGCCGGCCAGCGCCCCGGTCGCCTGGCCTTCGTCGTCGGGATGGGCATAGACCGCGAGGATTCGTCGATTGCTCATGGTGGGAAATCGTAACGCCTGAGCAGTCCGTCTGGCGAAGGCGCCGCGGCGCGATGGCCGGCAAACCAGCCCCGCTATGTCCGTTCCATCTCCTCGAAGACGGCACGGCTCAGGCGAGCGATCGGCTCCCAGTCCCAGTCACGGTCGGAAAGCACCGCTATGACATAGCGTCCGCGCGGCGCGTCGACGAAGGCCACGTCGTGAGTGGCGCCGGGCCAGGTGCCCGTCTTGTTCCCGACGTCGATACCCGCCGGGATGACGGAGGGGATGCCGTCACGCGTACGCTGCTGCCGGAGCAGCGCGCGAAGCTCGGCTGATTCGTCCGGTCCGAGGCCCTGGCCGTTGACGATGGCCGCCATGAGAAGGGCCATGTCTCCTGCGCTGGTGGGGAGATCAATGGTGTTGACTGAGGTGTGAGTGAGGCCGAGGGAGAGCAGGGTCTGGTCGATGGCATCTCCGCCGAGGAGGTGCAGGAGCGCGACCGCGGTGGAGTTGTCCGAAATCGTGATCATGGCAGCGACTGCAGCGCCTATGGACAGGGTGCCTTCCGGGCTGAGTTCGAGATCGCCGAGGGTGCCCAGGTCCTCAGCGGCGTCGGCTTCGGTGATCTGGAGCGGCTGGTCGAAGTCGAGGGACCCTTCCGACCGCCGCCGCTCGGCTTCATAGGCGACGGCGAGCTTGAAGAGGCTTGCAGCGTAGTACTCCGTGCCAGCGTTGATGCTGGCGCCGCGTCCGTCGTTCAAGCGCCGGACGGCGACACTAAAGTGTTCGATGTCGGGGCCGAGGGTCGCTTCGATGACTGCGGCGAGTGCGGCGTCTTCGAAGGCAACGGCTTCGGGCGCGGGCTGCCCGGGCGCTTCCCCGGCTGCGTCGTCGGAAGCCGGCGAGGGCGCCGGTCGCCCGCCTGAGGGCGCGACGGCAGCTGCCGCGCGGGTTCGGCCGTGCGCCGGACGGACCGCATCGGCGACGACGAACGCAAGTACCCCAACGCTTAACGCAAAGGCGATCAGTCCACCACCCAGGGCGACCTTCCACGCCTGCCACGATCCAGGTGGGCGGCTCCTCATCCGCCCTCCAGGGCGATGCGCTCGGAGTCCGCCGACGCCAGTCCCTGATCGACACAGCGACCTGTCATCGCTGCAATCCTAATCCTCCCGGCGGCGTGCAACGAGCATGCCGTAGCCGGACCGCTCCGCCTGGATCATCGCCGCCCAGGCCTCGCCCGGCTCGCGCTGCCGCTGAAGCGCAGCCTCGCCGTAGCGTTGGACGAAGTCTTGCTCCCACAGCTCGTCGCTGGCCGCAGAGCGCGGACCAAGGGAGAGGATAGTCCCCGTACGATCCTCCGCCAGGAGGACTTCGAAGCCGCTGTTATCGAGCAGCGCGGCGTACTCCGAGAGCCGAAGGAGGGATGGGAACCCCCAGAGGCGGGCGAGTTGGCGGCGGTCATCGGCGGTCATGCTGGAGCGGGCGATCCAGTCCGTGAAGGCGAAGACCGCGCCGGGCTTGAGGACACGAGCGACTTCGGAGACGACCGGGGGCTTGTCCATGTGGCACATGGCGTCCTGGCTCCAGGCCGCGTCGATCCAGGCGGCTCGCAGCGGGAGACGCTCGGTGCGGGCGAGGACTTGCTGGCAGCGCAAGGTCAATCCCTCCCGGTGGGCCGCGGTCCGCGCTCCGGAGTGCATGCGTCGGTCCATGTCGACGCCGATGACAGTGGCAGAGAAGCGTCGCGCCAGGAATCGGGCAGGGCCTCCCAGGGCCGAGGCAACATCGAGGATGAGGCCGCCCGTCGCCATGCGGTAGCGTGAGGCCGCCGCCGCCAGCTCGACAGTGGCGTCTTCGCTGCCCGGGTGCAGGTGGGTACCGACCATGCGCAGCGCCCAGCGCATGCCGGGATCGTCGTAGACCTCGGCGACGTTGCGCAGAACCTCGCCGTCGCGGACTGCCATCGCGCTCCTCGTGCCGATCCGGGTCAAGTGTACGCTCTTGCTTTGCGCGCTCGCGTTATTCCGTATAGTCGTGGCACGGCGGGCGATCGGGGACCGGGCAGCGCCGCGACGGAGGTTCCAGGGTGAAATTCGGCCTCTTCTATGAGCTGCAACTGCCTCGTCCGCTGGACAACGACCAGTGGAACCCCGACGACGAGTACAACGTGGTCCACCAAGCCCTGGACCAGATTGAGCTCGCGGACAAACTTGGCTTCGACTACGTCTTTGAGGTGGAGCACCACTTCCTCGAGGAGTACTCACACTCATCTGCACCGGAAATAGTGCTGGCGGCGGCGTCGCAGCGAACGAAGCGCATCCGCCTTGGCCACGGCATCGTGCACATGCCCCCAGCGCACAACCACCCGGCGCGCGTAGCCGAGCGCATCGCGACGCTCGACATCGTCTCCAACGGACGGGTCGAGTTCGGGACCGGGGAGGGTGCGACTGACATGGAACTAGGCGGCTTCGGGACGCCGCGCGAACAGAAGAAGGCGATCTGGGAAGAGGCGACCCGAGAGTGCCTGCGGATGATGACGACGGTCCCCTACGAAGGAGTGCAGGGGCAGTACCTCCAGATGCCGGTCCGGAACGTCATCCCGAAGCCGATCCAGAAACCGCATCCGCCGGTTTGGGTGGCTGCTTCGCGCCGCGAAACCTTCATGGTGGCGGGGCGGCTTGGGATCGGTGCGCTGGGCTTCGGGTTCGAGACCCCCGAGGAAGCGGCTGTGCGCATCCCGGCCTATTGGGAGCTCGTGCGGGAGGAGTCTATGCCCATTGGAGCGGCCATGAACCCGGCGGTCGCAACGGTCGCCAACATGATGTGCTGCCGAACGGACGAGGAGGCGATGGCGAAGGGGATGCCGGGCGCACAGTTCTTCGGCTATTCCCTGGGACGGGGCATGCCGCCGAACCCGCCTCTACAACCTGGCCGCAACCACCTCAATCGCGAGTTCAACGCGCAGATGGCGGCGCAACGCGCGAGCAGCCAGAGCCTGGAACAAGAGCCGGAGGACGAGAGCGCGCGCGCTCTGTACCGCGCGGGCCGCCGCGGCGGCTTCATGGGTTCGCCAGAATTCCTCCGGGAGAACTTGCGTAAGTACGAGGAGGCCCACCTCGATGCCATCATTTTCATCGTCCAGTGCGGCGACCGGAAACACGACGACATCATGGCGTCGCTGGAGTTGTTCGCGCAGGAAGTGATGCCGGAATTCGCCGACCGCCACGCGGACCACCAGGAGTGGCGGCGCCGCCAGCTCGAGGGCGTCGAATTTCCGGTCAACTCAACAATTTAGCGCGCAAGGAGGACGGCGATGGCAAGGTCGGACGGTGTCGCCAACCCCGAACTGCGAACGATGTTCCAGCGGGCTCAGCGTGAGATGCGGGAAGGGAAGGCGACGGAGTCGGTCCACACCTCGGTGGCGGCGTTCCTGAAGACCTGCGAGCTCTGTCCGGCGATCCTCGCCGAGACGATTCGCGTGCGCGGACGAGATGTGCGGACGCTGGTTCAGTTTCCGCGACTGGGAGCCAACCTCAGACTCGAGTCAGTCGAGGCGGGCAAGCCTGAGATCGTTTTCGAGCGCGAACGATTCGCAACGAGCGAGGCGATCACGTACTACGAGTTCGCCCTCGACACAGCTCTCGCGCACAACGAGTGACGCCAAAGCGATTGGTTACCTATCTGCATCCCACCGAACCCCGTGCGCGGACGCGCTCGGGGCGAAGCGAGCGAAGGCCGGTGAGCCGGACTCTCCGCGCGGTGCTCTGCGCACTTGCGCTGCTCATGGCCTTCGGCCTGTCGGGCAGCGCGTCACCGGGGGTGAAGGCCTCGGGGCCAGAGTTCGTCCCGGGTGAAGTGAACGTCGTCCGCAAGGGTGGGGAGGACGCTGAGACATACGTCCCGCCGCCAGGGGTGTTCGGGAGCCTGGCCGGTGCTCCCGGTGGCGTCGCAGCGCAGGCGGTCACGGCAGTCATCACGGTCGAGTACGAGGGGTTCTCGCCCGAGGCCCAGGCGGCGTTCCAGTTCGCCGTGGACATCTGGAAGGTGCTCATCGTCGCGCCCGTTGAGATCAAGATCCACGCCGTCTGGGAGCCACTCGACGCGGACACCCTGGGGAGCGCGAAAGCCGCGTTCTTCTTCCGGAACTTCGCCGGCGCGCCAAAGCGCGAGGTGTTCTATGCGCTCGCCCTGGCCAACCAGTTGGCGGGGAAAGACCTGGACACGAGCTCGCCTGAGATCGAAGCGAGTTTCAACAGCAAGGAACCATCCTGGTACCTGGGCACAGACGGCCGAACACCGAAGGGGAAGACCGACTTCCTTTCGGTTGTGCTGCACGAAATCGCCCATGGACTGGGGATGACCAAGAGCCTAAAGGTGGCGGACGGCAGCGGCAGTTGGGGCCTCTCGGCGAACGCCGGAATGAGTTACGAGCAGTTCGTGGTGAACGCCAGTAATCAACTCCTGATCAGCGCCTTCACGAACCCGTCGACCTCACTCGCGGACCAGCTTCAGGGGAACAACCTCTTCTTCAACGGGCCCTCAGCGGTGGCCGGGGCGCGGGGGACGCGGCCGAAGCTGTTCGCCCCGAACCCCTGGATCCAGGGCAGCAGCATCTCCCATCTCGACGAGACAACCTATCCGGCCGGCAACCCGGATTCGTTGATGACCCCCTATCTCGGAACGGCGGAGGCAATCCACGACCCCGGTCCGATTGTGATGGGAGTCCTCAAGGACCTCGGCTGGACGCTCTTCAGCACAGCTGGGCTGCCTTACCGGCGGGTGGTCCCAGCACTCGCCCGGGAGGAGCCGGGAAGTGGGGTCCCGGTACCCTCCTCGGCAGACTTTTCGTTCACGGGGTCATGGTTCTGCCGAAGCAGCGCGACTTGCGATTCGGGCAACGAAAAGCTCTACGTTGCCGAAATCGCGAGGGTCGCCTTTACGCTGAACCGAGTTCCGCCGGCGGGCCAGCTGCGAGGGGAGGCCTACTGGAACAGCGTCAAGTACGACGACTTCTCCTGGCAGGCGCCCTACGGGACAGGCAGGTTCTACCTGTCCGACCCTGCGCTCGGCTATCCGAACTCGTCGGGCCGAATCGAACTGCGGGTGTACGTTGGCGGCAGCTACATCGGGGCGCTCACTGCTAACGTCTTCGCGCCGTATTCGTTCGCCGGCTCCTGGTTCTGCACCAGCTCCCCGACCTGCGATGCCGGAAACGAGACGCTTCACGCGGGCAAAGTCGCCCGAGTGGCGTTCACCCTTGACCGCGTCCCGCAGGCGGCAGTGCGGGGCGAGGTCTACTGGAACGGCGCCAAGTACAACGACTTCACCTGGGCCGAGCCGTATGGCAGCGGAAGGTTCTACCTTGTGGACCCGGCGCTGGGGTACCCGACGGGCACCGGCACGATCGAGCTTCGTATCTGGGTCGGCTCCTATTTCGTGGGCTCGATCTCAGTCAGCGTGCAGCCCTGAGGCTCGCGGATTCGTGCAGTCTTTGACGGGATAGCCCATGCTGCGCCGCACAGTTCACACCCGGAGCCGGCGCCCGGGAGCCAGGAGGAGGACCATGGTGGGCGCGCTTGATGGCATCCGAATCATCGACTTCGGTCAATACGTGGCCGGACCGCTCGCCGCAATGCTCCTCGCCGACCAGGGCGCCGACGTCGTGCGGGTCGACCCGCCCGGCGGCCCGCGCTGGAAGACACCGGCTAACGCGGTCTGGAACCGGGGCAAGCGGAGCGTCGTGCTCGACCTGCACGAGGCCGCGGACCGTGCGGTTGCGCGAGACCTGATTTTATCGGCCGATGTAGTTGTTGAGAATTTCCGCCCGAGAGTGATGACCAGGCTAGGCCTGGGGGCGGAGGAGATGACGGCTGCATCGCCGGCGCTGATCTACTGTTCGCTGCCCGGGTTCGCGTCCGACGATCCACGGGCGGACACACCCGGATGGGAAGGCGTGGTGGCGGCAGCGGCGGGCACGTATCTCACAGAGGGACGGCCGGAGCACCCAGTCTACACCGCAATCCCAATCTCCTCCAACTACTCCGCGTTCATCGCGGTTTCGAGCATCGCGGCGGCCCTGAGCTCGCAGGAGCGCGACGGGCTCGGTCAGCGCATCGAGGTGCCGCTCTTCGACGCCACCTTCACGGCCGCCGGCGTGCGTGGCCTGCGAATCCACGACCGCACCCAGCAACCCCCGCCGCGCGGCTTTGCCTGGGTCCGGCAGTACCAGTGCGCCGACGGGCGCTGGGTGCAGTTCCACGCTGCGAACACGCGCTTCATCGAACAGTTCGCGAAGGCTGCAGGGATCGAGGACTGGAGAGAGGAGGGCCTGCTGGACCGCCAGCGGACCGCAAACGACCCGGAACTGGGTCGCCTCCTCCAGGAACGTATGCTCGCGCTGTTCCGGACTCGCACGGCACAGGAATGGGAAGACATCGTGAACGCAGCCGGGACGCCCACGGCTGTCTGCCGCGATACCGCCGAGTGGCTCGACCACCCGCACGCCCGAACGTCGAGGATGATTGTGGAGGTGGCCGGACCCGACGGCGGGCAGGCATTGCAACCGGGCATCAATCCGCGGCTCGAGGGCACTCCCGGCTCGATCCGTTTCCCGGCGCGGCCGGCGGGCGAAGACGGCGATGCGGTCAGGGCTGAACTGGGTTCCAGGCAACGTCCGACGAAGAGGCATCTTCCGGTTGGGCCGCTTCGGGGCGCTCTCGAGGGGATCAAGGTGCTTGACCTCTGCATCATCCTGGCGGGCCCCACGTGCGGACGGACCCTGGCCGAGTTCGGCGCTGACGTCATCAAGATTGACAACCCGGACCGCGAAGGAGGGATCGGGTTTCACCACGACGTGAACCGGGGCAAGCGAAGCCTGCTGCTCGACCTCAAACGCCAAGAAGGCCGAGACGTCTTCTGGCGCCTCGTCGAAGACGCCGATGTGGTCGTCCAGAACTACCGCGCAGGCGCTGTGGAACGCCTCGGGATCAGCTACGACGAGGTGCGCAAACGCAAGCCCGATATCATCTACGCCTCGCTCAACGCCTACGGGCACGATGGGCCCTGGGAAGCGCGCCCCGGCTGGGAACAGCTCGCACAGGCGGCCACCGGGATGCAGGCCCGCTTCGGGGGCGACGGCCAACCCGTCCTCCAACCCTTCCCTGTCAACGACTACGGCACCGGGATCATGGGTGCCTACGGAGTCGCGCTTGCGCTGTTCCACCGGCAACGGACGGGCGAGGGCCAGCACGTCCGGGCCGCGCTGGCCTATACCGCCTGCACGCTCCAATCCCTCTTCTTTCCTGCCTTCGCAGGCAAGCCATGGGACGAACCGCGGGGCCAGGATTGCCTTGGTTCGGGGCCGCTTAACCGTCTGTACCGGGCGAGCGACGAATGGTTCTTCCTGGCGGGCCGTCCTTCCAGCTCCAAGGCCCTCGCCAGAGTCGAAGGCCTACAGGGCATCGAAGGAGCAGAGGAAGCACGACTTGAGGCATTTCTCGAGGAGCGCTTCTCGAAGGCCCCAGCGCTGACCTGGGTGGCGCGGCTGACTGCGGCGGGCTTCGGTGCCCAGCGCGCGGCAACCGTGACGGAATTGATGGAGGACCCCTGGGTGGTCGGACACGGACTGAGCATCACCCGTCACCACGACGGGACCGGCCTCGTCAGGACGAACGGACCCTCGCCCCGGCTTTCGCGAACGCCTGCGGTCCCGGGGCAGCCGGCCTCGGCGCCCGGCGCCGACGCCAGGGCGGTACTCCAGGAGTACGGACTGGGGAGTTCGTATGAGCGGCTCGTCGGTTCGGGTGTCGTGGTTGTCGAAGGCGTACCGGCGCGCTGAGCCGAAACGATGGATGACCGCGGCATCGCTCTCGTCAAGCAGATCGACCACGTGGTTCTGCGCACCGACGACGTGAACGCGCTCTTCGCCTTGTTCACGGAGACCCTGCAACTGCCGGTGGCCTGGCCGATCTTCTCGTATCGCGGCTTCATCAGCGGGGCAGTGAGCTTCGGGGCGGCCAACCTGGAGTTGTTGCAACCGGTCGGGACTGACCACGTCCCCACCATTCTCGCTCCGGGCACTCGGCTGATCGGCCTCGCCTTCGAGCCAGAGTCGATCGAGACCGGCGTCGCGGAACTCGATGCGCGAGGGATCGCCCGGAAAGAGCCCTGGACCTATCGGCTATCCGAGGCAGTCTCGTGGACGAACATTGACCTCGACGCCTGGCCGGACTGCCCGATCCTGCTTCTTGTGAAGTACAGCCGCGACCAGGACCTCCATCGAGCAGGATTTTCGGAGCGGCTGGCGGCGGGCGGCGGTGGACCTCTGGGCGTGCGGTCGTTCTCAGAGGTACTGGTGGGCGAGACTAGGCCCGCGACCGCCGAGAGTCGCTGGCAGAAGCTCTTCGACCCGCTTTCCGCGTCGAAGGACAGGGTGTGGGAGCTCGGGGCGGGTCCGGCCGTCAGGCTGGTTGCGGCGGAACGGGATGGCCTGCTCGCAGCGCGGATCGGGGTGAAGTCGCTGTGGGAGGCTGCGGCGTTCCTGGAACGAAGCGGGCTGCTCGACGCCTCGAGCGGTAACGAAGCCTCCCTCGCGCTGCCAGGCGGTTCGGACGTGATCCGGTTCGTGCAGCCGTAGCGCCCGGGGTCGCAGCCGCGGCGATGCCAGTGCAAGGGCGTCCGCTCAGCCGGTATGATGCGTGGCGGGGGACGCGCGGCGTTGCAAGAACTGAGCATCGATTGGCCTACTCTTGAAAACGAGCACGGCGACCGGATG
>JBGPOS010000050.1:0-29635 GCA_041488155.1 Tepidiformaceae bacterium | reverse complement strand
CGGGCCCGTTCCCGGCGGGAATCAGGCCTGATGCAGGCCAGGCGCCCCAGCGGCCGAGCTTCGTGGGGATCAGGGGTACCATCGTGGGTCGCGAAGGCAACGTCATCACGGTGGAGACCACGAAGGGCACGCTCCAGGTGGTCTTGCGTGCCGACACGCGTCTCCTGCTGCTGGAGAGCGGCCTCGCCCGCGACGCGGTACTACATGGAGACAGCCCCGCGATCGGTCACCGCGTCACGATCTCAGGTGGGTACGACCCACACACGAACCGCGTGCTCGCCGACGTGGTGGTTCTCGGACCCAGGGTCACTCGCTAACGGCCGTCCCGGGATTCCCGCTGCCCTGGCGATAGCCGGCCAGATCAAGGGCGACGTGCTTAAAGCCCAGGTTGTTCAACCGGCTGACGATCTTCTCCCGGTTCTCCGCTGAAAAGGCGATCGCCATCCCGTCCGGGTCTGTCTCGATGCGCGCGACCTCGCCGTGGTGCCGCACCCGCACCTGCCGGACGCCGAAAGCGCGCAGCACAGCTTCCGCTGCTCCGACCTGGTCAAGCGCTTCGACCGTCACCGGCGTGCCGTGAGGGATGCGGCTGGCGAGGCAGGCCATCGCCGGCTTGTCCCACGTCGGCAGACCCATCTCACGTGAGAGTCGGCGGATCTCGTCTTTCGTGAATCCGAGGTCGAGGAGCGGGCTCCTGACCCGATGGAGGGCCGCGGCCTGGCGCCCCGGCCGCCAGTCATCGGCGTCATCAGCGTTCGTGCCATCGACGATGACGGCAGCGCCCGCGCGCTCCCCGATCGCCGCCAAGATGCCATAGAGCTCGTCCTTGCAGTGGAAACAGCGCATCGGGCTGTTTGCGACATATTCCGGGTTGTCCATCTCGTGGGTTTCCACCCACTCGTGGCGGATGCCGACCTGAAGCGCGAGCGCGGCCGCCTCTTCGCGCTCCGACTGCGCGACGGATGGCGAGACACCGGTGATGGCCGTCGCGGCGTCGCCGAGGGCCTCCTGGGCGATCGCAGCGAGGAAGGTGGAATCGACCCCGCCGCTGAACGCGACGACGACGCGCTCGAACGAACGTAGCTCGTCGAGAAGGGCGTTGCGCTTCGCTTCGAGGTTCTCCACTGCGGCTATGGTAGCCGCCTCCGCCCTGGCGAACGAGTCTGGCGATACGATCCTCGGCGAGGCGCGGGTCGAGCTAACCTCGGCCGGGGATCGCCAGGTCTTCCGCTGGCGGGGCCGGGTTCCCGATCCCGGCCATCAACTGCGTCGGCACCAGCGTGCGCAGCTCGTCGAGGGTCCACTTCCCATGCTTGTAGATCGTGCGGATCGGCGGGAAGACTTCGTTGAGCAGGCCGACCTGCCCGCCCGACACCGCGAAGATCTTGCCGTTGATGTTCCACGCCTCGTCGAGGAGGAGGTAGACCGTCATCGGCGCGACCATGTCGGGCCCGCGCATAGCTGCTGCTTCTTCAGCGGCCCGGTTCTGGGCGGACGCCGCAGGAGCGCCGCCGGCGGCGCCGATTCCCCGGCTGGCCCGGATGTCCCGCGCCGCCTGGGGAACTGTGGCCGTCAGCCGCGTCGAGGCGCCGGGAGCGATGCAGTTAACGGTGACGCCGTAGCGGCCCAGGTCGCGCGCGGCAACCCGCGTGAGGCCCGCCACACCGGCTTTCGCCGCACCGTAGTTGGCCTGGCCCGAATTGCCCTGAAGGCCCGAGACCGAACTGTAGTTGATGATCCGGCCGTAGCGCTGCTGGCGCATGACCACGGCGGCCGGCTTCGTCGTCGTGAAATGGCCCTTCAGGTCAACGCGGATGACGTCGTCCCACTCTTCTTCGGTGATGTTGAACACCATGCGGTCGCGGAGGATGGCGGCCAGGTTAATGAGGCCATCGAGCTTTCCGTAGGTATCGAGGGCCGTGCGAATGACGCTTTCGCCGCCATCCATCGTTGAGACATCGGCGAAGTTGGCAACGGCCGTGCCGCCAGCTTTCTTGATCTCGGCCACGACCTGGGCCGCGGGGCCGTCGTCGTGGCCGGAACCGTCAGGGTTTACGCCTGGATCGTTCACGATGACCCGGGCCCCCTCCGAGGCTGCGAGCAGGGCGCATTCGCGGCCGATGCCTCGGCCCGCGCCCGTCATCGCGACTACCTTGCCTTCGAGCAGGTTTGCCATGGACTCCGACCTTCCTGTGTCTACGGGAGCGAGACGGTTGCGAAACCGGGAGTGGTCTTCTGGCCCTCCGGGTTTTCCGACCAGATCTCGAGATCGACGAGCTTCTCGCTGCCTTCCTGGTACTTCCGCTTGACGATCCCGCGGCAAACGATGTCCTTGTTCGGGTAATCCATCCCGCGGTAGCTGCAGCCGTACTTCTTGATTCGGCCCTTGTTGCCGACCCAGTCGTGAAGGAGCTGGCCCAGGAAGGCGTTCTTCAGGGCGCCGTGGACGATGATGTCGGAGAGCCCGGTGCCCTTTGCGAAATCCTTGTCGTAGTGGATCTGGTAGAAGTCGCCAGACCCGGCGGCCCACTGCACGAGCTGCTGGGTGCTGCAGTTCTTCTTGAGCTGGGGGATCTCCATGCCTTCCGTAACGTCGTTCCAGCTGACTGCCATTGGTGTTCCTCCTAGTACCGGATGCCGGTGCCGGTGCTGACAGCGACGACTTTGCCGGCCTGGTTCTTGTAGACGGTCTTGTTGGTGGAGATGAGCATCTCGCCGAGGCTGCCGGTGCGCTCTTCCAGGGCGGAGAGGTGCGAAGTGGCGGTGAGGACATCGCCAGCGCAGATGTCCTCCATGTATTCGAACTCAGTGCCGCCGTTGAGCACGCGGTTGAGCGGCCGGCTCGGCTGAGGGCCGGGGCCACGGCGTCCGCCGAAGGGGTTGTCGCCAGCGCCGGGATTGAAGACCGGCGTGCCCAGGTACCCTGGCGGGCAGGGCAGGCTGCGGTACCCGGCCGCCTTCGCGGCAGCCTCGTCGTAATAGACCTTGTCGGTGTAGCCGACCGACCGGGCGAAGAGCCGGACCATGGTCTTGTCGACCTCACAGGTCCACGGTGGGGACTCTTTGCCGATCTCTGCTTTCATATCGTCGGTGATGAGTGGGGTGGTTGCGGTTTCCGCCATAGGACTCCTCCGTTGTTTCGTGCGTCCGAAACAATATCCGAACGAAGGGAGGCCGTAAACGTCTGGTCGGCCCGTGGCTTCCGGTCCGTCCGTCCAAATGGCCCCTCACGGTCGCATTTGACCCCTCCGGGGCGCCTTGTCACGATGGCCTATCGAAACCCCGGTCGACCAGGAACGATGATGGCAGCGGCTGCATGTGAGCTCGGAGGCAGGTTCTCGCGGTGCCCCAACGCTCCGCTTGAAGTATGCGTCTACTGCGGGCGTCGCTTTTGCGGCGAGCATACCCACGTCGTCGACGGCCACGAGGCGGTCTGCGCGCGCAAGCGATGCGTCCTCAAGCGCGACGACCTGATGGCGCACCAGACCTACAGGACGCGCGTCGGGCAGCGAAACAGCGCCGGGCTCTGCGGCGTCGAAGAGTGCGGTCCCCATCCCGGCTTCGAATGTTCGCTCTGCCGCGGGCACTACTGTTCCGTCCACCTCCGCGAACGCATGTACCCGTTCCACGAGGGCTGGGTGACCATCGAACGCCCCGTCAGCGTCTGCGACCGCTGCTGGCAGCGTCGGAAGATCTGGCGAGGCCGGTGAGCGCCCGGCCCGGCGGCGGATCCCGGCGCGACGCGACCCCCGGCGTGACCCTGGCAGGCATCGAAGCCGCAAGGACGGCCATTGCCGGCAGCGTCCGCCTCACGCCCCTCTGGCCTTCTCTCAGGCTCGAACGCATCGCCGGCGTGCCGGTGAGGCTCAAGTGCGAACAGAACCAGGTCACGGGCTCGTTCAAGATTCGGGGCGCGACCAACTTCGTGCGCAAGCTGTCGATGGCCGACCGGGGACGCGGTCTCGTGGCCGCCAGCGCTGGAAATCATGCCCAGGGAGTTGCTGTCGCGGGGACCAACGCCGGGGTGGCGGTGACGGTGGTGATGCCGGTAACGGCGCCCCTGGCGAAGGTGGGCGCGGCGCGCGACTACGGTGCGAAGGTCGTGCTCCACGGCTCCTCGCTCGAAGAAGCCCGGCGCGAGGCGTTCGCAATCGCAGAACGTGAGGGGCAGGTGTATGTACCGCCGTTCGATGACGACGCAGTCATCGAAGGCCAGGGTACGGCCGGGCTTGAGATCCTGGAGCAGTGGCCCGATGTCGAAGAGATCCTGGTCCCGGCAGGCGGCGGCGGACTCCTCGCCGGGATTGCGGTCGCCGCCAAAGGAAGAAAGCCCGGAGTGCGAGTGGTCGGCGTTCAGGCTGGAGCGATGGACGGCATCTGCCGGTCGTTCGAAAAGCACCATGTGATTGCGACCGCCCCTGAGCGGACGATCGCCGACGGGGTGGCCGTCGCCGGGCCGTCGCCGCGCACGTTCGCGCTCATCGAGAAGTACGTGGATGACATGGTGTCCTGCAGCGAAGCGGCCATCGCCCACGCGATAGTTCTGCTCATCGAACGCTCGAAGATGGTCGTCGAAGGAGCAGGGGCACTCGCTGTAGCTGCAATCCAGAGCGGTGTCTATCGCCCGCGCGGGGCTGCGGCCGCCGTCCTTTCCGGCGGCAACATCGACATCAATCTGTTGGGCTCGATCGTGCGCAGGGGCCTCGTCGACGCCGGACGCTACCAGCACTTGGCGATCGAAGTGGCCGATTCGCCGGGCGAGCTCGCGCTCGTCGCCGGGGCGATCGCAGCCGCCGGCGGCAACATCCTCGAGGTTGACCACAACCGCGAGGACCCTGGTATTCCCGTAGGCGTAGCGGTGCTCGACCTGCTGATTGAAGTCAACGGCACGGAACATTTCGAGGCAGTCATCCGCACGCTGCGAGAGCGCGGGCTCCGCGGGGTGGCGGGGAGTGTGGCTCGCCTCGCTTCGGAGGACGCGCGTCGCCGCCACGAACGCGGCTAGACCGAGCCAGCAGAGGGCTGGACTTAGTCGCCCGCGTCGGGGTTGCGATCGACGCCTTTCAGGAGGATCGCGTCGAGCACGAGAAGCACGAAGCCGAGCGCGAGTGTCACCGCGACGAGGCGCGCCAGCCGCGCCGCGGACCGTTGCAGCCATCGGAGGATCGAGAGAAGGGGGCGGCTAAGGAGCTCGAGCATTCAGCCTGTCTCTGTAGATGCCGGGATCGCTTCCCGGGATAGCGATCGCCCCGACCGCACGCTCGTAGAAGGCGGCCGGGCCGACTCCGCCGATTATGGCATAGGCGTAGCCCTCCGCTGCCAGGGCTTCCAGGCACTGGAGCAGCAACACCCGGCCGATTCCCGCCTTCCGTTTCGAAGGGTCCACACCAGTCGGGCCGAAGTAATCGGGGCGGGTGGCGTTGTAGGCGGCGAAGCCGACGATCTGCCCGCTTTCTGTTGCGATGAACATGGTGGGTGGGACCACCGCGAAGGACGCCGCGGCCTCGTCCGCCCACGCCGCCCAGTGCTCCTCCACGAACGAGACGACGTCGCCCCGTTCGTACGACTCCGCCCGGCGGCAAACGACGCCCCTCGCCGCCAGCCGCTGCCCCTCTGGCCGCCAGTTGGGGAGGTCGTAGAGGCGCACGAGCATGTCGGGCATGGCGGCCCTCCGCGATCTCAGGCGAGTCCACCGCCGTCGAGGACGGCAGCCGCTGAGTCTGGGCTGATTCTATCGCGGGCGGCCTAACACACGCTGCTGAGCCGGGCTGGCGGCGCCCGGTTTATACTCCCAAATCGTCACGCACAGCTCGAAAGGAAACCCAGGATGGGCTCTGACCTGCTTCCACTCGTCGCCGAGATGACCCCCCGCTTTGTCGAACGCGAGAAGGCCGATCCCGAGTCGTATCCGGCGCAGAACATCGCCGAGCTTCAGGCTGCGGGGATAATCAACGCTCCCTTCGCTCAAGCCCTTGGCGGGAAGCAGTGCTCGCTCCAGGAGAGCGTCGCCGTGATCGAGTCGATCGCGCAGGCATCGCCCTCGACCGCGCTCGTGGTGAGCATGCCGCTCGGGCTCGCGGGCATCCTTGGCTCCAGAGTCGAAGCTCCCGCTGCTCAGAGCGCCGCCTGGGCGAGCCAGGTTGAATTGGTGGCAGGGGACTACCGCGCCGGGAAGCTCTACGCCGCCTGCAACTCCGAAAGAGGCGCCAGCGGCTCGCTTGCTGCGACGAAGACAAGCGCTGCGCGGGACGCTGCCGGCCGGTTCCTCTTGACGGGCGAAAAGATCCTGGCGTCGTCGGGCCGCTACGCGCGCTACTTCTTTTCGACGGCGAAAGTCGACCCGGCCGACCTGCCCGGCTGCGGCATCGTCGAGCTGTTCTTCGTCGAGACAGATGCGTCGGGCGTCGACATCCTCGACGACTGGGACGGCTTCGGGATGCGTTCGACCGAGAGCCAGACCGTCCGCTACACCGATGCCCCCGCCCACTCGCTGATGGGGTTCCCGGACTTTCTTGCGCTGGTGCAGCCGCTGCCCTACTGGTTCTGCATGTTCGCGGCGATCCCGCTGGGCTGCGCTGCGACGATCCTTCACACATTGGCGACGCCAGCACCGCAATCGCCCGCGATGCGCCTTCGCCTCAGCGAAGCCGCGATGCGCTACGAGGCGCTTCGCGCCTACCTCATGGAGACTGCCGGGCTGTGGCGGCCGGGCGCCGGACCGGCCTACGCCGCGCGCGTCCTTCGCACCAAGACGTACGTCACCCAGGAAGCTACGAAGCTGAGCGCCGAACTCTTCGCTCTCGGTGGCGGGAGGCATTACACCCGGACGGGTCGCCTCTCCCTGATGCTCGCCGACTCCTTTGCCGGGACGGCTTTGCGTCCGCCCCTGGGGATGGCCCTCGAAGCCCTGGTCGAGGATTTCTCACTACCAGAGTCCCTCGCGGAGCCTAGTGGCTGAGAAAGCTCCCTTCTGCCGTGGTCAGATGGCTCACGTCGTTCAGCGATTGGAGCGCCCGGACGCCGTGCCCTGAGTACACCACGTTGACGGCCGTGTGCGCGGGCCGGAAGAACATGTCCGCCTGCAGCCCGATTACGTGGGCGGTGTAGCTGTTGATGACTCCCCCGTGGCAGGCGATGAGGATGCGCTTCCCTTCGTGGGCGGCGAGGATGGATTCGATCGCGTTCACGGTGCGCTTACGGAATTCGAAGCTCGACTCCGAGTAGGGGTAGACGTCCCACCGTCGCTCGCGCAGCATCCGATCGCGGAGCGCCTCGAGAAGGTGGGCGCCAAGGAACTCTACCGCCGGCTTGTCCGCCGGGATCTCGCGGAAGATTTCGATCTCGCGCAGGTCGTGGACGACCGTCGGCGTGAGGCGGTGGTGGCGCGCAATCTCCTTCGCCGTCTCGTGCGCGCGCCGGAGCGGACTCGAATACACGATGTCGATGCGCTCCGTCGAAAAGCGCTCGCCCACGAGCTTCGCCTGTTGCTTGCCGCGCTCGCTCAGGGGCGGGTCGATCGTGTCGCCGAAGGGACCCGTACGCGGGTCGGGGATGTACTGCTCGCCGTGGCGGATGAGGATGAGGCGCGTGACATCTTCGACGCCGGTGAGGAAGGCGCGGTCGAAGACCATCAGCGGGCGAGCTGGGACCTGGCTCATGAGAACTCCCCTCGGGTAGCCCGTTTGTCACGACTATCCCAGAGGGCGGCCAATCGCACCACCGGCCATCGCCCGGGGACAGTTCGCCTTCGTACAATGCCTGCCTGCCCCAAAGGGCGAGGAGGCCGTCCGTGGTAGTAGTACCGAAGGTTGCCGTGATGCTCCGATCGTGGGATCTGCGTACCGGCACGACCGGCTCCATGGTGCTGGACGCTGCCCGCCGGGCCGAGGCGCTCAACCTCGACGGGATCGTGGCCGGGGACCACGTCACGTTCCACGGCTACGGCAACGACGGCCTCGTCACCCTCCTGGCGATGGCGGCGGTGACCGAACGAATCGAGCTCAAGACCGGCGTCTACTTGCTGCCACTGCGCCACCCTGTGCCCGTAGCCCTCCAGGTCGCCCAGCTCGACCAGTTGAGCCTCGGGCGCTTCGTCTTCGGCGTCGGTATCGGTGGCGAAGACCCTCACGAGTTCGAGGCCTGCGGCATCGACCCCAGGACACGAGGCGCCCGCACGAACGAGTCGCTGCAGATCCTGCGGAGGCTCTGGACCGAGGATCACGTCACCTTCAAGGGCAAGCACTTCCAGCTCGACGACGTCACGGTCTACCCAAAGCCGGCACGGCCTGTGCCGATCTTCATCGGAGGCCGGAGCGACGCTGCCCTCGTGCGGACCGGGAAGTACGGCGACGGCTACACCGGCATCTGGCAGTCGCTCGATCGCTTTCGCCAGGCGCAGCAGCTCATTCGGGAAGCGGCTGCCTCCGCGGGCCGCGACCCGGCCGCGATTGAGATGGGGATGCAGTTCTGGACCACCGTCGCAGGCGACCGCGCGACTGCTCGTGCGCTCGTCTCCCGGCGGATGGAGGGGCAATACCGCGTCCCCTTCGAGCGGTTCGAGCGCTACACGCCGTTCGGCAGTGCACGAGAGGTCGCGGAGCTGATCGCTCGCTACGTCGAAGCCGGGGCCCGCCACGTCAACCTGATCACCACCCAGGCCACCCCCGAGGAGACGATCGAACGAAGTGCCGAGGTACGCGAGGCGCTGGTCGAGCTCCTGGCCTGACCCGCGAATCTCACGGACGTATCGGCGGTTGTGTCCGGAGGCGCCCCGGGGCAGAGCCTAGGGCGGGTCCTGGTTCGGGAACGTCCGACAGGGTCTGCCGCCCGTGGCCGCCTGGCACTGTGCCTGCGTGAGCGGTAGGGGTAGCATCGAACTGATGGCCTCGCTCGAAGAGCAATTGGATAACTGGCTGGCGGCCGGCCTCATCGACGCCAGAGTGGCAGAGGGGATCCGCGCGTTCGAGCGAAGGAAGCCGCAGAGGGGCCAGGCCGGGCCCGGGTTCCTGGAGGCTATCGTCTACCTCGGTGCGGCGGTCGCGGCGGTCGGTGTCGTCATCCTCGTCAGCGCTTCGTGGGAAGATCTGCGTGAGTGGGCTCGAGTCGCGGTTGTTGGAGTCCCCGGCCTGCTGGCACTCGTGGCGGGTACCGCGTTGAGGAGGTATGAGCAGCCGGGGCTGGTCCGGGGCGGGCAGCTGGTCTGGCTGGCTGGCACGGCGCTGTGTGCTGGCAGCGCGGCGGTGATAGGCGCGAACGCCGATTGGAAGCCGGAAGACTGCGCGCTGGCGGCCGGAATCGTGGGCAGCACAATCGCTCTTGCCCTCTGGGCCATCGGCCCGAGCCACCCGCAGGTCGTCGGGATGGCTGCGGGCCTGGCCGTCCTTTCGATCGGCCTCGGCGGCAGGACCGACGAGTTCGACGCGAGGATCACCGGCGGGACGATCGCCGCCTTCGGTGTGCTTGGGCTGGCGATGTCGGAGCGCGGTCTCTTGGTCCCGGCCATCTCCGGCCGGACCGTGTCTGCCCTGGGCGCTGCCCTCGGCGCCTGGTTCGCAGGCGCAGCTAGCGGCGGTGGCTGGACCGAGTCTCTCATTTTCATCGCCGGTGCCGGCCTGATTGCGCTCAGCGTCTGGCGGGCGGTGTTCCTCTACATGATCGTCGGTGTAGCAGGGATCTTTCTCGGCCTGGTATCGACTATCTCCCTTCACGTCCGCGAGCCCTCGGCCGCCGCCGCCGCTCTGATCGCGATCGGGGCGGTGCTCATTGCAAGCGTTCTCCTGCTCGCCCGCTTGCGCCCGTGGCAGCGGACGAGTACAGCGTGAAGAACAGGTTGTACGTCGCCGGGGCGATCGCCGGACTCGCGGCGATTGCCATCCTCATCGCTTCCGTGCTCGCCTTCGGCCGGATCGACCCATCGCCCCCCTCGCTCGCCGGTCGCCCGAACCCCGAGATCCCCGGCCAGGTCGTCTACATCCACGACGACTGCGTCTTCGTCGCTGCGGCCTCGGGTGCGACCACCAAGAAGCTCGAGTGTCCGGGACAGTTGGAGAGCGTCTCGTGGGTAGACGGGGCCACGGTCGCCTACTCGGCGTTCAGCTCAAGCGGCCCCAGGTTCCGGAAGATAGACGTCGCGACCGGAAAGGAAAGCGCGACAGAAGCTGGTCGCGACACCTTCGCGGTCGACTACGGCCAACTCGAGGTTTCGGTCCGAGGGGAATCGGTTCGCGTAGAAGCGGACGGCTCGGTGTACCGGTTCGACGCCGACGGCGGAGGCCGGGTCAAGATCCTGGACTACGACGGACCGTCGAGCCGCCGGCTGGATCTCGTGACGTGGTCGCCGGACGGGAACTGGTTCCTGTTGTACTACCCGTCGCGCAACTACAGCGACGGCGAACTGTGGGTGGTGAGCCGGGACGGCACAGCCAGGGGTACGCTCGCGACCGGGGTGCGGCCCTCGGCCTCGTGGTGGATCGACGACGCCGGATACCTTCCGGGCGGCGGGTCGAGCCCGGGACCGAAGTAGCCGCGCCCTTCCCTACCAGCGTTGGCCCGCAGGAGCCGGTCTATCTGGTCCCGCCGTGGTCATGTGTGTCGCCGAAGCCCCGGCTCGCCAGGGCCAGCTCCGTGCGTCGGGGGCGAAAGCGCCCTTCGCTGCGGCGACGATCGCGGCTGCGATTTCCGTGGCTCGGCGAGCGCCTTCCGCGTCGTGCACACGAAAAATGCGCGCGCCCTGTTCGAACGCAAGCGCGGTTGCGATCTGCGTCTCGAGCTCCCGGTCCGAAGGGGGGCGTCCGGAAACGCTTCCGATGAAGTTCTTCCGTGAATGAGCAAGAAGGATGGGCTGCCCGAGGGTCGTCAGCTCGCCTAGCCGCCGAAGTATCTGAAGGTCTTCGTCGTGGCTCTTGCCGAAGGCGATCCCTGGGTCGATGGCGATCTGCGCCGCCGGGAGCCCCGCTGCGAGCAGCTCCTCGAGGCGCTGATCCATCCAGGCGAGGGTCTCGCGGACCACATCGCGGTAGACCGGCGGCCGGGCGGGCCGTTTCTTGGGGACGCTGTAACTGTAGTTGAGGACGTAGCCGGCGGCCGACTGCGCTGCCTCGGCGGCGGCCTCTGTCCCGAGCGTAAGGCCGCTGATGTCGTTGACCACCTCCGCCCCTTCGCCAAGGGCGGCGCGGGCGACGGCAGGCTTGTAGGTGTCGATCGAGACGCAGTGACCCTCCCGGACGAGTGCAGCCACGACCGGTGCGACAGCCCGAACTTCATCCTCGACGGCGAGGACCGGCCGGTCGGCACGAGCGGTCTCGGCGCCAACGTCAACAATGCAGGCCCCGGATGCGCGCAGCTCCTCGGCCCGGGCAACCGCTCCACGCAGGCCGCGACCCACGCCGTCGCCGGAGAACGAGTCCTCCGTCAGGTTGAGGATGCCCATGATGTGGGGTCTGGCAAGATCCAGGCTGCGCGTGCGCAGCTGCCACTGCGTGAGCGGGTGGAGAAAGCGGCGAAGCCGTGGTGCCAATGGGCTCGCTCTCGCCTCCAGCTCCTCGGCGAGGCGGCCCAACTCCTGCCGGGAAGCCACCAGCCGGGCGGCCGAGCCCTTGCGGTTGAGGCCGAGGCCTACCGCGGCCGTCGCGAACGCGAGCGCTTCGAGGTCGCTCTCAGCCACGACGATGAACGGGGCGCCGGGGTCCGCCGCGAGTTGCGCGGCTGAAGGCGGCACCACCCGCAGGGCGGGATTCACCGCCGCCGTTCCTCGATGGCCTCGAGCATGCGCCGCGCCTGCCAGAGGTGCTCGAGGTCGTGCTGATACATGTCGCGAGCGATCTCCAGCACAGTCAGCCGCCCCCGATAGGGATGCAGCCCGCCTCGTTCCCATTGCGATGGGGAGAGGTCCCAGAGGCTGTAGGTCGTCTGCCTGCGGTGGTAATGAAACTCGTCCAGGACTTCCTCTTCGTCCGCGTCCGCAAAGTCCTCGCGGCAGGGGATGTCATCGACGTCGACGTGGCGAATCTCGGGCTCCCGCCGGGCAAGAATCGTCTCGAGCTGGTCGCCGATGCCGCGCTCCGTATCGCGCAAGTGGACGGCGATTGCCAGCAGGCACCAGTCTTCGTCGAAGCCCTTGCCTGGTTTGAGGAGCGAAGATCGGCGGGCCCCGTAGAGCGCGCGGCGTAACTCGCCTGAGGCTTCGCCGAGGGCCTTGAGAAGGAACGAGGGGTCGCTGCCCGCTTCGCGCACGTACCGCATAAGGCGGATTGTACGCCAGGGCCGTCCCCTGGACGGGAACCTTACCCTCGAAATTCGGCGGGCAGGCTGCCGCTGTCGGACAGCTAGGTAACGACCAGCGGGACGCCCTGGCGGCAGAGGCCGCACTCGGATGGCGTCCAGGACGCGACGTCGACCGTCAGGCAGGCGTAAAAGGGTACGCCAAAGTCAACCTTGCCGCCGCTACGGTCGACGAGGACGCCAACCCCAACGGCGGTCGCCCCGCGCGCCGCCAGTGCCTCGAGCACTTCGTTGATGCTGCCCCCGGTGGTCAGCACGTCGTCAACCACGAGGACGCGGTCTTCGGGCCCGATCTCGAACCCTCTCCGGAACTCGCGACCGCTGCCCTCCTCCTTGCGCTCGGCGATGACTGAGCGGAGCCGGAGATGCCGGGCCGTTTCGTAGCTAAGGATCACGCCGCCGGTCGTTGGGCCTGCCACGAGGTTCGCCTGGCCAGCAAAGTGGACAGCGATCTCTTTGCAAAGAGCCCCGGTGAGGTCAGGCCACTGCAGGATGCGGAACTTCTCGATGTAGGTGTCGGCGTGGCGGCCACTGGCCAGCTGGAAATGACCGCGAAGCAGAGCACCACGCGCTTCGAGCTCCGCGAGATGGTCTGTCACGGCTGCGAGCGTAGCGCGGCGTTCGCCGGTGGTCTAATTCGCCTCTGCGCCGATCAGCATCGTCGTGAGCTTCGGGCGGCCGTCCTTCTCGGAGAGGCTCCCGGCCTCGTTCGGGGCGAGACCGAACTTCTCCATTGGCCAGTACGAGAGCGTCGCTTTCCCGATGATGAGCTCCTTCGGCACAAAGCCCACCTGGGCGCTGCGGCTGTCCAGGCTGTTGTCGCGGTTGTCACCCATCACGAAGTACTCGCCGGCAGGGACGAGCACTTTGGGCTTGGTGTCGTGCCAGGGCGTCTTGATGTAGGGCTCTTCGAGGAGCATGTCGTTGATGTAGACGTGCCCATCGACGATCTCAACCGTCTCGTTCGGGAGCCCAATGATGCGCTTAATCAGGTCAGTGTCGGGCTTTCGTGGATCCTGCAGCACCACGATGTCGCCCCGCCCGGGTCCGTGGAAGACGTAGCGATTGGGCGTATCCCCCGAGTCGAGGAAGGGGATGAACTTGCTCAGCTTCTCCACGTCGACCTCGGAATACACAAGCTTGTTGACGATCAGGAACTGTCCGTCCTCGAGAGTCGGGAACATGGAGTTGCCGTCGACCTTGAAGTTCTGGAAGCTGGCGCGCACGGCCAGGAAGACGAGTACCGCCAGCAGGCCTGTTTCGACCAGCTCGCGAACAAGCGTCTTGCTCCGCGAGCCTGTCCGGTGCTGGCTTGAATCGGAAGCTCCGCCGTCCTGCCCGAGACCAGTCGACCAGGGTGGCTCCATCGCACCGCCGTCGGTAGGGGTGGCCCAGTCCGTTGGCTTCGCTCCGGCTGGCACCGGCGAGAACGCCTGCGTCGACCAGAGTGCGGCTCCGGCCTGGGCTTCATCGACGAGACGCGGTGGTGTAGCCCAGCGCTGGGCCTGCGGGGGCAGGTCGATCCGCTGACGGTCGGCCTCGCTCAGTAGCTCTTCTGCGCCCGCCCCGAGGATCTGGTCGAGACCGGCCGGAGAGTGCTCGCTTGATCCAGGTGCTGAGGGAAAACTCCCCCTTCGGAGCGGTTCAGGGTGAGACGTTTCCTCGAATGCTTTCTCAGTGTTCGGGCCGGGCTCGGGTCTCCAGGCGACGGCCAGCTCGGGGCCATCCTGGGGAAGCAGCGGCTCGGGAGACGGTGGTTCAGACCGGAGTTCGTCCGGCGCTTCGAACGCGGCCGGCGGTTGCAGCTGTTCAAACGGGTTGTAAGCCGGCGGCTCGGGCGAAGGCGAAGGCGGCCGCCAGGCAGTGGACGGGATCACGTCGTCCGCAGCGGGTTCGATCGCCGGTTCGATCGCAAAGCTCCCCTGTGCGGCCTGTTCCTTGAGGAAACGCGCCCATGGATCGTACTCATACGCCGGGGTCTCGGCAGCGTCGGCAGGCGGCGCCTGCTGGGCTTCCGCCTCGACCGCATCGGCCGGGACTTGGTCCGACGGCGCGTCAACGGGAGCCTCGACTACCTCGGCGGTGGCCGATTGATCGTACCAGTACCCCGACGTCTCGACCGCAAACGCCGCCGTCGCCCGATCCTGCCCGGCGATGGCGGTCTCGGGAGCGTCCGGAGTGAACAGTTCCTCGGCCGCCACGGGAGTCTCGGCGATTTCGGCAGCCGGCGCCCCTTCAAACTCGTTGGCTGGCTGCTCCACGGCTTCGGCGAACGAGGGACTCTCCTGGCGCTCCTGCGTTCCAGTCTCGGCGGCTTCGGCGGCTTCGGCGGCTGGCGCAGCAAAGTGCCCAAAAGGACTTGTCTGGGCCGCGTCAGCGGCCGGCGACTCGGCGACGGACGGCATCTCCGGTATCTCATCGAGACGCGGCAACTCGTCGTCCTCGCGCAGGAGCATGGGCGCGAGCGACGGCGCAGGGGCGTCGGCCACCGGGAATCCATCCTGGTCTTCGAAGGCATCGAACGGTGCAGGCGCCCAGCTTGGGTCGATCGCCTGTGTTGGGCCTGCTTCGGTCTGGACCTGCGGCTCGGCAACCGGTGTTTTGGACACCGTCGGCGAAGGCGACTTGCTTTCGAACCAGGCGGGCTTCAGGGCAGCCCTGGTCTCTGGCATGCGCACGGGCTCAAGGTCCGCCAGCTCATCTTCGCTAACCAGCGCCAGTTCTCCGGGAGGCGCCGCGATTGTGTCCGACATTGCGAGGGGCCCGGCGACCTTCTTGCGCCCGAAGAGCCGGGCGAAGAACCCACGCGATGCCGCGGGTTCAGGGGCGGCGGCGCCGGTAGCTCGTGGCTCGTCCTCACTCTGCGACTCTTCTGGCGCCTTCCAGCGGTCGAAGGACGAGAGGTCGGGTTCGCGTGCCGGCTCAGCGCCGAACGTCCATTGCTCGGGGACCGGTTCTTCCTGCCATCGCTCGCGGCGCTCTGCTCGATAAGACGACTCGATGTTCCCGGTGAAGGGCTCGGTGGGCGTGGGGTCAGGCTCGCTGGCAGGGGGGCTTTCGGACTCGCCGGGCGGCTCAACGCCGGCAGGTCTCGGCGGATCGAAAAGGCGGCGCCGTCCCTGGCCGGCGTTGCCCCCGCCACTCGCCGCCCACTGGCGCATCCCATCGATGATGCTGCCTTCGGCCGGGGCCGGTGCTGCTTCCTTTGTGGTGTGGGTCCCGAAGAACTCGTCCCACTTCGATGGCTGCGCTGGCTCAGTTCCTGCAGGAGGCACGGCGGCCCGGCCTGCGGACGATGCCGGCCCCGCTGTCTCGGCAGATGGCAGATTCGTGTCGCGGATGCTCTGTCGCCAGGAGGGGTCGGTCTGTGGTGTGGCCTCCTCGACCTGATCGGGCCGCGAAGCAGCAGTTTCGCTCTCGGCGTCAGCAGCGGCCCGTGCATCGCGGTCGCCCAGCCAACCGAACAGGTCTTCCGCGTGGCCGGTCTGGCCGGACTGAGGCTCGCTGTGTCCCGTGCTGAACCGGCCGCTCGCGCCGCCGTGTTGCTCGCGCTGGCCACCGAAGGGCTCATGCTGAAGCGGCTGGTTGAGGTTCTCCCGTACGTGCTCTCGAAGTTCGCGGTTCTTTGCTTCCTGGCGCTCCCAGGCCCCGCTCGGCAAGTCGAAGTACCAACTCCCGTCGGATTCGACCTCTTCGTCGTCCGAACGGGGAGGGCGCTCCTCGTTGGTGTCCATCTCCATCAGCGTACCATAGCCTCTCCGTCCCGCCGGGGAGCCTCTCCGCGGTCGCCCTTTACAGGTGGTTGACCTACTCTCGCGGTCAATGGGAAGCCGACCGGGCCCCGGCGACGACGAACTCGTCCTACTTTCAAAGGACGGCTCGATTGCCGCTTTCAATAGTCTTGTCGAACGCTACCAGACCCAGATCTACAATCTCTGCTATCGGCTGCTGGGGAACCGCGAAGCGGCCGAAGACGCCACCCAGGAGACGTTCCTCTCCGCCTATCGGGCCCTCCCCCGGTTCGTTGGGGGCAACTTTCGTAGCTGGTTGTTCCGGATCGCGGCCAACGGCAGCAAGGATGAACTGCGCCGCCGGCGGCGCAAGCCCGTGCTTTCCATCGAGGCGCTCTCCGACCCTCAGGAAGCGCCGCTGGAATTCGCCGACGCATCTGAATCCGCGGAGGCGCGGGTCGAACGCATCGAGCTGGGCGATACTCTCCGGGGTGCCTTGCAGCTGC
The DNA here is from genome assembly GCA_041488155.1 of Tepidiformaceae bacterium. Lineage (GTDB taxonomy): Bacteria > Chloroflexota > Dehalococcoidia > Tepidiformales > Tepidiformaceae > JBGPOS01. The sequence goes on along the minus strand of JBGPOS010000050.1, from coordinate 13,119 downwards.
TGCCGTTCGACCAACGCCAGGCCATCGTCCTGCTTGACGTCTACGGCTACCGTTACGAGGAGATCGCCGTGATGACCTCCGCTTCGTTGGGCACCGTGAAGTCCCGCATTCATCGCGGCCGCGAACGGCTGCGCAGAACTCTCGGTGGCCAAATGGAACTTCTCCTGGCGCCGCGGCGTCTGGATAGCTGAGGGAACATGATGCAACTCCTGGCCAGCATCCGGCCGCACGCACGCCTCCAACGCGACCTTGACGCCTACGTCGACGGCGAACTCGGCGCGAATGCCCATGAGCGCATGGAGCGCCACCTCGCAGGCTGCACAGGGTGCTCAGCCGAGGTCGCGCGGCGAGCCGCCCTGAAGGTCGCCATCGCCGCTCTGCCCGAGGTACCCGCGCCCCGTTCGGTTCTCATCAGCGAGGCGCTGCTCGCGCGGTCGACGCCGCCGCGTCCGGTCACGACGGCCGCCCGCAGCGCGCCCCTTGTGGCCCTGCGGTTCACGCAACTCGCGGCGGGGCTGGCCATTGCCGGATTCGTGGCGACGGTCGTGGTTGACGCAGCCGACACAGGCGGTGGCTCCGGAGCTGCGACCACAGCCTCCCCGCTCCAGGGCGAAGCTGCCGGACCAGGGAGCGGCGGTGGTGTGACCTCCAACAAAGACGGGTCCGCACCAGCGTTCGCACCCACTCGAGCGCCGGTCGTGCCGGGCGGCGTGAGCGGCCAGGGCTTCAGCAGCACACCGCCTCCGGTCCAACCCTCGCCCGAAGGAGTTGCGCCAGCCGCGAGGGGTGTTGGGCCTGGCAATCCCCCGCCCGCCAGCGATTCGAACCCGGCCGCGGCCCTCGCAAAGACCGCATCAGGCGGCGATACAGGCGACGACCTTCGCCCTCTGGAAGTGGGACTGGGAGCGGCAGCCCTGGTCGCCCTCGTGGGCGCTTTCGGGCTGACTCGGTTGCAAAGGAGAACCCGATGAAGACGTTGTTCATCCTCCCGATCGCGGCGTTCGCGCTGCTTGCCACGGCCTGCTCGGGGAGCGACCGGACCACCGTCGTAAACAACAGTCCGGAGTCGACCGGCGTCACCGTGAGCGGGCGCGGCGAGGTGCAGGCCGTGCCGGACACCGGCTTCTTTGATGTTGGCGTGCAGTTCCGAGCCCGCACCGTCGCCGAAGCTCGCGACGGCGCAGCCAGGGCAGCCGACGCGGTGATCAAGTCGCTCAAGTCGAACGGGATCAACGAGAAGGACATCAAGACAGTCAACTTCTCAATCAATCCCGAATACGACTTCAAGAATCAGGCCGAGCCACGGATCGTGGCTTACACCGTCTCGAATATGGTCTCGGCGAAGGTGCGAAAGCTCGATGCATTCAGCAAGGTCATCGACGACGCAATCGCAGCGGGCGGCGACGCCGTTCGCCTGCAGGGGATCCGCTTCGACATCGAGGACAACGCGAAGCTCCTGGAGCAGGCGCGCGAAGCGGCGATGAAGGACGCGAAGAAGAAGGCCGAACAGCTCGCGAGTCTGGGCGAGGTGAAGCTCGGGAAGCCCCAGGCCATCAACGAAACCCAGTCCTCGAACCCTCCGGCCCAGCTGGCCTTTGCAGCAGCCGAAAAGGGCGCGCTCTCGTCGACCGTCCCGACCCCCATCCAGGCCGGTACGGGCACCGTGGTTGTGGAGCTCACGGTGCGCTGGGGGTTCGAAAACTAAAACGAGGGGTTAAGGTGCGCACTTTACGGGCAGGAGGGGACGCCGGAAGCTGGAGCGGTGTCCCGCCATCTCGTCCTGCTCCTCCCCCTCGCAGCTGCGGCGATCGTCGGCATGATGGTTGCCGTGGTAGCGATCCAGCAGCGTACCGGAGGGCAGAGTCGCCCCGCGGACACGACGGTTCCCGATACGAGCCAACCCGCCGGCTCGGCTCGCCCGCAGTTGAAGCCCGAGTCGAACGTCTGCCAGGGCGTGCTCCATCGGCCGGATCCCGGGCAGCCCCACACGTTCCCGGCGATGTACACGAAACGCTCCGAGGCCCGCGGGATCACGATCGTGGCGGACGCGCAGGTCTCGGATAAGGCGATCGAGGTCGCCCGGTCCACGATCGAGCGGCTGTTTCGCAGCAACGAACTGGCGGCGAGCCTCGTCGCGGAAGGCGCGTACGTTGTAATCGCCGATCGCAACCAGGGCGTGCTCGACCTGCCTGAATTCGGATGCCTAACGGGCACTGTGAACGCCAACTTCTTCAGCCACGTCTGCGGGGTCGCCGACCGCGCCGACTATCCGGTGGCCACCGCCAACGAGCTCGATCTGACCGGCGACAGCGCAGGCCCGTGCCGCGGACTGAACATCCTCTTCCACGAGCTCGGCCACCTCGTGCAGGGTTGGGCGCTGGAACCGGCCGACTACTTCGATATCAAAATTGACTACCAGGCGGCCCTCGATGCCGGCAAGTACCGCCGCCAGTACGCCGCCACCAATCCGAACGAGTACTTCGCGGAAGCGACACAGGCCTACTTCCTCTACGGCGAGCCGGGCGGCGGCAAAGACCGGGAGTGGCTCAAGCAGTACGACCCCGCGATCTACGAGCTGCTGCACAGGGTTTATGGCGAATAACGGATCAGGCTTCGCCCTTTGACCGCAGCACCGCGTAGTGTTGGAAAGCGTCCGCGACGTACTGTTCGATTTCGGGGTAGCGGGCACGCATCATGACACCGAATTCGTTCATCGGCAGGCGGCGCCGTTCGTAGCCGGAGCCCTTCGGGACGTCGCCGACCTGTTTGCCCACGACAATGTAAAGCGGCCTCAGGGTTGTCGAGCCGACGGGGTAATCGCGGTTGTGGCTCGTGGCCTTGCAGATGAGAAACCCCTGGAGCACGACCTTTCCCGTGACGACACCCATGCGCTCGCGGGCCGCTCGCTTGATGAACGCCTCGGGCTTTTCGACGCTGGAGAATTCGCCTTCGAGCATTCCCCAGCGCTCTTCGCCGCTCTCTCGCACGACGTAACCTTTGTCGCCTATGTAGACGATGCCGTAGGCGTAGATGACCGGCACGTCGCCGGGGAGCGTGTCCTCGGGGATCCAGCGGGCGCGCCACTGGTCGCCGATGTTCAGCTCGAGGGCGCCCGGGTAGCGCAGCGAGGCTGCCATCGCGCTCATGGCGCTGAGGTTGGGAAGTCCCACCATCGTTAGCTTCTCCGTCGGTAGAAAGGTTTGGCGACGATAGTCGCGCGAATCCCCGAAGCGTCAAGGGCCCTGCCCGGCAACGCGAGGCGCGCATCGAGAATCGCGAGCCCAATCGTCGCTCCCAAAGCCTGTGACCACACACTCGAGCGCAGTTCACCGGCTGCCTGGCCTCCGAAGGTCAAGAGCGTTCCGGCCGCTATCGGTGCTTCGCACTCCAGCAGGACCGCCGCGAGGATGCGCCCTTGCGGGCCTCCAGGGATGTTCAGCAGGATATCGAGGTCCGCTTCAGCGGGAGAGAGGCCGGGTTCGAGATCAGGCGCGAACGCCGGTATGCAGGCTTCGACGCGGGCCACCTGCTGAGCAGAATCGCCCGCCAACGCGATACCGGCCGCCCGCAGGGTCTCGACGACGTGCTGCGCGACCGCAGGCGCGAGCATGAGTTCGAAGCCGTCCTCGCCCGTGTCGCTCGTGCGCACGGCGAGCGCGCGGAACCCGTGGAACTCGAAGGTCAGGCACTGCAGAGGAGCGATGCGCGACGGCAACCCCTCGGCGAGGTGTTCGCGGGCGACGCCGCTCGACGCCGGACCGGCGAGGCCGAGAAAGCAGGTGCTCTCGGTCCGGTCGTCAACCCGGACGTCGAAGCCGGCGCCAATCGCGCTTTGCAGGCGAGCCAGGGTCTCGAACCTCTGCCCCGGCTCGCCGCTGACCATGTATGCGATAGCGCCGCTGCGGGCCACCAGTGCGAGGTCCCGGATGTGTCCTGTGTCGTCGAGCGCGACGGTGCGCATTGCCCGCCCTTCTTCCAGCTCCCCGACGCGTCCGGCGAAAGACCGGGCGAGGAGATCTCCGGCGTCGGTCCCGGTCACCATGATTCGACTGCGGTGCGAACGGTCGAAGACAGCAGCAGCGTTCCGCAGCGCATCGTGCTCGGCCTCGGGGTCGCCAAAGTGCCCGGGCACAGACCATCCTTCGCGTTCGACGAAAACGGCCCCCGCGGCCGCGTGCCAATCGCGCAGGGCGAGGTGGTACAGGCGACCGGGAGCGCTCATTCGGGGAGGAAGGTCCGGCGCCCCTCAGACTCGGTGAGCCGGCCAACACCTGGATAGGCGCAGTGGGTCGAGATGAGCAAGGCACGTTCGCGGATCGCCCGTTCCGCGAGCCGTTTCTTTGTGGTCAGGCTGACTAGCGGCAGGACATCGAAGGCGGCTGTCCAATGTGGCCGCTCTAGCTGGACAGCGTGGTGGATGAGGTCGCCGGTGTAGATGGCGGTCTCGCCGCCAGAGCTGAGGACGACTGCCGCGTGGTCGGCGGTGTGCCCCGGGGTGGCGAGAAAATGCACGCCCGGGATGATCTGCGCCTCCGGGGATGCGAGCTCGAGCTGCCCCGACAGCGCCAGGGGCTCGAAGTTCTCCGCGAAGTAGGTCCCCCGGGTGCGCTCGTTCGGCTCGCTCGCCACCTCGAACTCGCCCGCCTGGATGAAGTAACGTGCGTTTGGGAAGGTTGGCACGAAGCCGTCGCCGCGAGCGATGGTGTTCCAACCGCAGTGGTCGGCGTGGAGGTGCGTGTTGGCGACGGCTGTCACGTCCTCCGGCGAAAGCCCCAGTTGCGCGAGGTTTTCCATCAGGTGGCCGTAGTCGCCGGGGAACGCCCGCGCCCGGGCGGTCGCGGCGTGCTTGTTTCCCATTCCAGTCTCAATGAGAAGCGTGTCGCTTCCGCGGCGCACGACCATGCAGTTGAGTTCGAGGCGGATGCGGTACTCAGCGTCGATGTTCTCCGGGCCGATGATCGGCTCCCACATGACCCTCGGGACCAGGCCGAAGACAGCCCCGCCGTCGAGCTTCGTGTATCCGTCGGAGACGATGGCGACGTCGAATTCGCCGACCCGGTAGCGCGCAGGAGCGACCATCGTTCGAACGATACGAATGCCCTGTGACGGGAGCAAACCGGGCGCCGGGCGAGGCGGAAGACTCCTTCGATTGGTCAGGCCCGGTCGGAATCTTTTCTCAACACCCCCGTCGCAGTCCATCATCGGGCGCAGCTACCGGGGGGTTCTCTATACTGTCGGTGACGTGGGAATCGACCTCCAACGCGACTTCTCGGCCGCCATCGCAGGCCCTGATCGTGACGTCGACCTCTTCGGGGGGGCGATGGTGATCGCACGCCTGCGCGGCGAAGACACAGACGCCAACGCCGTCGCCCGCCAACTCGATCTCATCGCCGAGGCCGTGCGGGCACAGGCCGGTGAAAACCCTCTCCAGGATGCCCTCGCCCATGCCGTGGACCACCAGCTTTTCTCGGTCATGGGCTTCCACGGGAACGCCATGGGATACGATGAGCCCGAAAACAGCTACCTCGATTGCGTCGTCGAGCGCCGTACCGGCATCCCCATCTCGCTCTCGCTGGTGTATCTCGAGGTCGCCTCGCGCGTCGGCCTGGGCTGTGACGGCATAGGTTACCCGGCGCACTTTATCGTCCGCTACGGCGGTCCCGACGCCCCGAACTTCGTCGATCCGTTCCACCAGGGCGCGCGGCTCGACCGTCAGGAGCTGCTCGCCGGGCTCCGTGGGCAGGACCTGGGCGGCGCGGATCCCGAATCGTTCTTGCTCGCCGTCACGCGCCGGCAGTTTCTGCAGCGCATGCTCAACAACCTCCACACCGTCTTCCGCCAGCGCCGCGACCACACACGCTGGCTGGCTACGGTCGAGCTCCTGCTGTGCATCGAACCCTGGAACGCTCGCCTGGTCGGGGAACGGGGGATGCTCCACTACCGCCTCGGTGAGCCGGAGCAGGCGCTTGCCGACCTGGAGCGGTATGTCAACGCGGGGGAACCCGAGGCGGTTAGCTCCGGCGCCCTTCGCCTGCTCGATGAACTTCGCCTTCGTTACGGGGGAAGTGAGGAACGGCCATGACGCAACGAAGTCCGGTCCGGGCGGCGCCCAGGGGCCGCCAGGCGCTCCAGCGATCGATCGCCTGGTACCTGCGCCAGCTTAGCAAGGTCATGAGAGTCCTGAGCGACGAGGAACTGGACCGCCTGATCCCTCTCCTGAGCGAACGGCGATTCCGGCCGAAGCAGATCATTTTCAGCGCCGGCGACCCCGCTGAGCGCGTCTACCTGGTGCTCAAGGGCCGGATCAAGATCTACCAGGTCGCCGAGAACGGCAAGGAGATCATCCTCGATGTCGTGGGTCGCGGTGGAGTCGTTGGCGACATGGCGATCGTTGAAGACGGCGAGCGCATCGCCTGCGCACAGACGATCGACGAGACCGTCGCCGTCAGCATCTCTTGGGAAGACTTCTCTCACCTGCTTCAGCAGTCGCCGCGTCTCGGCTTCGCGATGGCTGAACTGATGGCCCGCCGCCTCGCGGGTATGCAGCGCACTTTCATGAACCTGGTGTCGAAACCCGTCTCGGCCCGCCTCGCCGACACGCTCCTGAGCAGGTCCGAGCATGGGGTTGTCCACCTCGGACTCACGCACCAGGAACTCGCCCAGAGCATAGGCACCAGCCGTGAGACGGTGACGGCGCTCATCAGCCGCTTCGTTACGCTCGGGGCGGTGGCGCCGGCCGGAGACGGCTATCGGATCCTCGACGAAGACATGCTCGATGACATCGCCAACGGGGACATAACCGTGTCTCCCAGGCATCCCGTCAGCCCGCAGCCGAGCATCGTGGCGGGGTAATGAGCGTCGCGCGCAACCGGGACCACGGGTCCCTCGTCCCCGGGCAGCCCGGGCCCTCGCTCATCGCCCATGGCGCAGGCAACACCCCGGCCGCCGCGCGACTGGCCCTTGCAGGGGCTCCGGACTTCCTCGAAGTGGACCTCTGGGTGCACGGCAACCGCTTCGAAGCACGCCACGAGCGGGCGTTCTATCCAGCGCCGCTCCTGTTCGAAAAGTGGTACCTCCGTTGGGCGCCCCGGCCTCCTTTCGGGCTCGCCGAGCTCCTGATGGAAACCGCCGGCCGGGCCGGCATCTTCCTCGATCTTAAGAACGGGGGGGACATCGCGGCGCGGCTCATCCGGGAGGCGATCGACTGGGCGGCCGACGGCCTTCGCCTCGTCGCCTCGTCCCAGCACTGGTCGCTGCTGCGAACCGTCAAGCGTCTTTGTCCGGAAGTTGATGTCTTCTACTCCATCGACGTCGAGCCCAAGCTCGACCTCTTCCTGTCGATCGCGGAACGCGACCTGGAGCCGCGGGGCGTCTCTTGCAACCAGGAACTCCTGACCGCCGATGTCATCGATCGCCTTCACCGGCTGGGCCTGCTCGTCGTGGCCTGGACAGTCGACGACGTCGAGCGGGCGGCGGCGCTCGACTGCTGGGGGATCGACGGAATCACCACCCAACGAGTCGCGGAGGTACGCGAAAGGCTGATGGCAGGCCGGTGAAGCCGCTGGCGGTGTACGTCCACATCCCGTTCTGCACGGTCAAGTGTGGTTACTGCGACTTCAACGCCTACGCCGGGCTTGACTCGCTGAAGCCCCGCTACTTGAAGGCCCTGAGGCTCGAGATAGAGACCTGGGCAAGTGTGCTCCGCGGCCGCGAGGTCGCCAGTATCGGCTTCGGTGGCGGGACGCCCGGCGAGTCGCCAGCAAGCCAGATCGCGGCCGTCATCGGCCGCATCGCGCAGTTCGGCACCCTGCAGTTCGGGGCCGAGATCAGCCTCGAAGCGAATCCGGGAACCACGAATCTCGCTTACCTCAAGGCGCTTCGCGACGCCGGGGTGAATCGCATCTCCTTCGGCGCCCAGAGCTTCGATGCCGATGAGCTACGGTTCCTCGACCGCATCCACTCGCCCGAAGCCACCGCGGCCTCGCTGGGGCTGGCGCGCAAGGCAGGCATCCCCAGCGTTGGGCTGGACTTGATCTACGGGCTCCCAGGCCAGCCAATGAAGTCGTGGCAAAGGTCACTTGCAGCAGCGATCGCACTGGATCCTGACCACATTTCGACCTACGCCCTGACGGTCGAGGACGGCACTCCGCTCGCGGCGCGAATCAGGCGAGGCCTCGTGGAGCCCATCGATCCCGACGTGGCCGCCGACATGTACGAGCTCGCGACCGAAAGGCTCACAGAAGCTGCCTACGAGCAGTACGAGCTTTCGAACTGGTGCCGGCCCGGCCACGAGTCGCGCCACAACCGCGTCTATTGGACGGACGGCGACTACCTCGGCATCGGCGCGGGCGCGCACGGCTACCTCGACGGCGAGCGGTATGAAAACATCGCCCATCCCTACGGATACAGTCAGGCGCTGCTCGGGGGCTCGAAGCCTGTCCGGCCGGCGGTCGCCAACGCCTATCGACCCTCGGAAGCGACCGCGATGTCGGACTGGATGATGCTCGCCCTGCGCCTCACGTCCGGTTTCGAGGAGCTAGCGTTCGAGCGCAAGTTCGGAAGACCGCTCTACGGCGTCGCAGGGCCGCCGCTGGTGGATTGCGAGGCAGCCGGCCTGCTAGAGCGAAGCGAGGGGTCGCTGCGGCTTACCCGTCGCGGCCGCCTGTTCCACGGCGAAGTCGCGGTCCGCCTCCTCGCCTGGCTCAACGCCCAGGAGCCCGAAGTCGCGCTGCCCGGCTTGACAGAGGCTGCCGATTCTCCGAATGCTAGTCGTCCAGCGTGACGTAACACTTGCCGTGGAACCCGGCGACGTGAGGTGCAACCATGCCAAGGCCCACCTGGAGCGGCGCTATCAGCTTCGGCCTCGTCAACGTCCCCATCAAGCTCTACAACGCAGCGTCAAGCCGCGACATCTCCTTCAACCAGCTCCGCGAGAGCGACGGCTCACGGATCAAGCTGAAGCGCTTCGCAATCAGCGACGAGGAGGAGGTGACTCAAGACCAGCTCATTAAAGGCTACGAGGTCTCGCCGGGTCGGTACGTGACGATTTCGACCGAGGAGATCGAATCGTTGCGGCCGAAGGGCACCAACAGCATCGACATCGAAGAGTTTGTCGACCTTGACGACATCGACCCGGTCTACTTCGAGAAGTCCTACTACCTCGTCCCAGACAAGGGCGCAGCGAAGCCCTACGCCCTGTTGCGCGCGGCGATGCTCAAGGCTAACAAAGTGGGCCTGGGCCGCGTCGTGATGCGCAACAAACAGTACATCGCCGCCATCAGGCCGGCCGGGAAGGCGCTGGCGCTCGCCACCCTCTACCTTGCGGATGAAGTCGTGCCGCAGTCCGCCCTCGACGGTCTCCCCGAAGTCGACGTCGAGTTGAGCGAGCGCGAACTGACGATGGCCGAGCAACTCATCACTATGCTCGAAGGGGAGTTCGAGCCCGAGAAATACCAGGATGACTACCGGCTCAAACTCATGGAGCTGATCGACAAGAAAGCAGCGGGCGAAGAGGTCGTGTTCGAAGCGGCGGAGGAGCGGCCCAGCAAGGTCGTGGACCTCATGGCTGCTCTGGAGGCGAGCATCGCTGCAGCCAAGGCGAGCCGGCCCCTGGCCGCCTCCGGGTAGCAAGCCTCCCGCAACTGGTTGCCGCCTTCAGGCGGAGGCCGCATCCTCGCACCATGCACGTCATCGGCACGGCGGGTCACGTCGATCACGGCAAGAGCACGCTCGTCCGCGCCCTCACCGGCATCGACCCTGACCGCCTTCGTGAAGAGAAGGAGCGCGGCCTCACGATCGACCTCGGCTTCGCCTGGCTCACGCTCCCATCCGGCCGCGAAGTGAGCATCGTCGACGTGCCTGGCCACGAACGCTTCATCAAGAACATGCTCGCGGGAGCTGGCGGCGTCGACCTGGCGCTGCTCGTGGTCGCCGCCGACGAAGGCCCGATGCCCCAGACGCGAGAGCACCTCGCGATCCTCGACCTGCTCGATGTGCCGGCGGGCATCGTTGTGATCACGAAGTGCGACCTCGTCGAAGAAGGCTACGTCGACCTCGTTGAGGCCGAGCTCGAAGAGACTTTCAGGGGGAGCCGCCTCGAAACCGCACCGCGAGTGCGCGTTTCGGCGAGCACGGGCGCCGGGCTCGAAGACCTTGTCCGGGCGATAGACCGGGCACTCGACGAGACGCCGCCGAAACGCGACCTGGGCCGCGCCCGGCTCCCGATAGATCGGGCATTCACCGTGCAGGGCTTCGGCGTCGTCGTAACCGGGACGCTCGTCGATGGCGCGTTCGAGACCGGGCAGGAAGTGGAGTTGCAACCGGGTGGGCTGCGTGCCCGCGTGCGTGGCCTTCAGCGCCACAAGACGAAGGTCGCGCGGCTCGACCCAGGGACTCGCGCTGCGGTCAACCTCAGCGGCATCCACGCCGAAGACGTGCGGCGTGGGATGGTGCTCGCCTTGCCCGGCGTCCTCTCGCCGGTCCACGCACTCGATGTTCGTTTGCGGGCGACGAGGCTTCTGTCCCACGGCCTCGCTCACGATGCCGGCGTGACTTTCCTCAGCGCGACCGCCGAGTCCGAAGCGAAACTGCGCCTGCTCGACCAAGACGAGCTGCTCCCGGGCGAGGAAAGCTGGGCACAGGTCGTCCTCGACCAGCCGGTGGCGGTCACGCGCGGCGACCACTGCGTGATCCGCACGTCCAACGACACCGTTGCGGGCGGGGTCATCGTTGGCGTCAACCCTCGTCGCCATCGCCGTTACCATCTCCCAACATTGGAAGCGCTTGCCCGCCAGCTCGAAGGCTCTCCCCGCGAGCGGCTGCTCGATTTGCTGCTGAGCGGCCCGCGGCCGGAGCGCGAAGCGATGGCCGCGCTGGGACTGGAGAGACAACCGGCCGCAGAGGCCGTGGCGGAAGCAATGGCCGCCGGGACGGTCTCTCGGGAGGGCGATCGCCTCTTCGCTCTGACGTGGCTCGATTCATCAGCGTCACGACTCGCCTCCGCTGTCGACGACTTCCTCGCCACCAACCCGTTGCGCTCTGCCGCCCCGCGTGAGCACGCCCGCAGCGCGGCCCGAATCGACTCCGCCCTGCTGGAACGCGTGGTAGCGCAGGCCGTCGCAGCCGGACGCCTGGAAGAGCGCGGCGGTGCTTCGCTAGCGCCAGTTGGGTACACGGTGCGGTTGCCGCAACCGCTACGGGCGGAAGCAGACCAGTTTGTCGCCAGCCTGCGCGCGGGCCGCTACAGTCCGCCGACGGAGCACCTCCCCGCGCCGGCGCTCCTTGCCTACCTCGTGGCCGAGGGCGCCGTCGAAGACACCGGTGCCAGCGTCGTCTTCGCGGCGGAGGTCTACCGCGACATGGTCACGCGCGTCGCCAGCCACATCGAAGCCAACGGCAGCGTCAGCCTCGCCGAGGCGCGTGACCTGTTCGGGACCAGCCGCAAGTACGCCCAGGCCCTTCTCGAACATCTCGACGCGCAACGCATCACTCGCCGGGTGGGCGACACGCGCGTGCTCCGCACGCCGATCGAGGCGGCGCGGTGACCCTGCGTATGGACCAGGTCGCGGCCCAGTTGCCGTCATTCATCGCTCGCTACCGCGAACAGTTGGAGGCGATGGAACACGGGCTGCGGGCTGCCCGCTCGGCTCTGGATCGCTGGGACGCCGACCCGGCGGGCTGCAACGGCGAGATTGAGCGCGTGATGGCCAGCAGCCAGCAGCCCTATGCCACGACCTACCGCGACGAGCCGCCCGGGAAGCGCTTCGACCCTCCGCCGTTCGAGCCGGTGACCGTAGTGGCAGCCGATGGCTCGAGCATCGAGCCCGATCGCTTCGCGGCAGTGCAGTGCTTTGTGGTTAACACCGGCTACGTGGTGCTCGTCTACGGCGAAGGCGGCGAATCCGTCGTCGATGCCCGTGCCGCCCTTGGTCCGGAGATCGCCGCGGGTGGCGGCGACGATGATGGTGCAGAAGAGACAGCCGCGCGAGGCTGGGGGGTCAATCTCCGGCGCGACGTGAAGGAGCTCGAAGTCGGGGCGAACCTCGCTTCAGCGCGCTGCGCGGAGATGCCGGTGGTCTTGCTCATGGACGGCACCCTCTTCCCCTGGGACCTCGATTCACGGCAGGTGGCGCGGACCACCCGCGACGAGCTGAAGGAGCGGACGCAGGACGCTCTCGACCTGCTCTGTGCGAGCGGTCCGGCGCTCAGCGTGGGCGCCTACGTGTCTGGTTCGCGTTCCAGCGATGTGGTCACGAGCTTGAGGGCGCTCACGGACAATGCCCCGACCGCCTGGCCGATGGCCGATGGCCAGATCTTCGCCACGCATCTTGAGGAAGGCCAACGCAGTGCGCTCTTTCGCGCGCGGAGCGAGCGCGTCCAGCTTGTCGAGAACCTTTTCAGCCCCGAACACCAGGTCTGTTTCTTCTACGTGCGCATCGGCGACGACGTGGCCCGCGTCGAGGTACCCCACTGGGCCACAAGCCCCGCACAGCTCGAACGTCTTCACGCCACTATCGTCGACCAGTGCCGGCGCTGTGACGGCTACCCGCGGGTCCTCCAGGAAGCCCACGAACAGGCCGTGATCTCGGCTGGTGACCGGGCCCAGTTCAGCCGGCTCCTCGAAGTCGAAGCGGCACGCCACGGTCTGCGGACCCTCTCGAACAGCAAGCAGATGAGCAAGCGGAGGCGAGGGCTGTGAGCGAAACGGCGCGTGTCGTGGAGTCTGCGCTTCGCGGCTTCCAGTGCTCCTACGATCGTTACGTCGAAGAGCCGTTCCGCCTCGGCCAGATGGTGGCCGTACGCGAAGGCCAGTGCGTCATCCTTGGCGTCGTCGCCGACTGCGAAAGCGGTCCGGAGGATGCCACGCGGCCCTTGCAGCCCCGTGGCGGCCCTGGCCAGACTGCCGCCCAGGTGATGAGCGAAAACCCCGAAATCCGTCTACTCCTGCGGACGCGAGTGACCGTCGTGAACTGCGGCTACATCGAGGGAGAGACACCCCGGGCGATCCTCCCGCCCATCCCTCCCCCGCTTCTGGCGCGGGTGGAAACTGCCACCGGAGGCGAGGTAGTCCGGGTCGCCGGCGACGGAGCGTTCCTTGCCCTCCTGCTCGCTGCACCGGGG
>JBGPOS010000049.1:0-30241 GCA_041488155.1 Tepidiformaceae bacterium | reverse complement strand
CGGTGCGGATGATCAACAGTTACGCCGACGTGCTCGTCCTGCGCCATCCGGAGGAAGGGGCGGCGCGCCGCGCGGCGGCCGTGTCCGCGATCCCCGTGATCAATGCCGGCGATGGTGGCGGCCAGCATCCGACCCAGGCGCTCCTCGACCTCTACACGATCTCGCGCGCCCATGACGGCGTGGACGGGGCCTCGGTCGTCTTGATGGGCGACCTGGCAAACAGCCGCACGGTCCGGTCGCTCTGCTACTTCCTCGGCAAGTACTCGGGCATCCGCCTGTGGCTGGTCTCGCCACCTTCGCGTGCGATCCGGCGCGACATCATCGAATACCTCGAGCGGCACCGAGTCCGTTTCGCGGAAATCCACGGCCCGGGGCCCGAACTCACCGCGGCCCTGGGCCAGGCCCACGTGGTCTACGAGACCGACCTGCCGCCTCCGGGTCCGGAGGGGACGAATGGGGAGCCACCGCGGGAGGCGTTCAGCATCAATGCCGACGTCGTGTCGCGGATGCGCGAGCGGGCGATCATCATGCACCCGTTCCCGCGCGACACGGCGATTGCGCGAGACGTGGATGGCGATCGGCGGGCGTTCTACTTTCGCCAGATTCAGAACGGGCTGTACGTCCGGATGGCGCTCCTGCGAATGCTTCTCGAGCCGTAAGCCCGTGGATTGGGAGCTTCGACGGCGTAGAGTTGACGGCCCGAAGGCGTCGGCAGGAGGAGCAGTTCGCAGCGCTCGCTTGCCTTGCTGCCGAGCTCCCGGCGGCACAGTCACGGTGATGCTGGGTTTGGGCGTCAAGCGCCTGCCTGTGGACGACGGTCGCAGCCTGAGCCGCACGGGGCCGGCCAGTTCGCCCGACGCTGTTCGCTTGACCACCGAAGGCGATAACGGCTTCGAGTTGATTCTGCGTGAACTGGCTCGAGGACCATGCGCGGACGAACCCTGCACGACGAAGCTTCCAAGGCTGCGAACACATCATCCGTCGCCATCCGATCCAGGCGCTCGGCATGATCGCGCTGACCACGCTGATGCCGCGGCGACTTCAGAGGTTTTGCTCTGAGAAACGGACGGACTACCACGAGACGGTTCTCCAAGCGATCGGAGGTCTGGTCCGCGGGCTGAACAGCGGCGACATCCGTTTGGTGCAGGTGCCAGTCGGCGGACACTTGTCACGGCGTCACAGCTGAGGGCCGATCCTGCATGATGCGGGATCCACGAACGCGGACCCTCAGCCACGGGACGGCCGGATCCGCCCAGACGAACAGCACTGCCAGACCGAGATACGAGAAGATCTCGACATCGGCGGTGAGCTCGATCATGACGTGGAAGGCGATGGCGGCCATGATCGCGAACTGGCGTGTCCGGCGCCACCAGAGTCCTCCGGCGATGAACAGCTCGGTGGCGATTATCAGCTTCGCAGCCACCGTGTGGAACGAACGGTCGAGGAGCAGATCGGCGATGGCCTCGGGCAGCACAGAGGAACGGACCTGCGCCTCGAGCTCGACCAGCCGGCCCCAGGTCACGGTGCCGCTGAACCAGTCCGGGTCGAGCAGTTTGCTCATCCCCGAGGCGGCGTACACTGTCGCGCACTCGAAGCGGAGTAGCCAGAGTGTCCATGCCGGTCCCGTGGGGTCGAGCGGGCCCAGGCCGCGCCGCTTTCGCCACCAGGCGTCGACCGAAAGGGTGCGACCGCATGGCGCCATCGCAAGCAGCGCCAGCACGATAACCAGGTAGGCACGGTTGTTGTGCATGTGGGTCGTCGACAGGAACAGGTTGTAGGCCACGACACCGAAGGTCACCCTGGTCGTCACCCGCGACCACAGACCGACACTCATCGCGACAGCGGCGAGGCTGCCGATCACCAGCAAGCATGTGTACCCGGCCTCGGGGAGCTCCGGATACCACCTGCTGTAGGCCTGGTGGAACTGATCCTGATACGTGTCGCCCTGGAGTGCGGCCGCGACGAACGGCTGGAGATGCACGAGCGTGATAGCGCCGACGAAGAAGCGAACGACGCCGAGGGAGAACATGCTCACCGGGCGCCCGAGAAGCCGATCGAAGCGTTCGATCAAGGTTGGTTCCTATCCGGGCTCCGCAGGGTAGTGGTGGTGGGTCCACGCATGTTGAACCACGTCGTGACAGTCGCTTCGTAATGGCTCGTCTCCGTGTCGCGGGGCGTATTGGCCGCCACCCAGGCGAGTGCCTCATCCAGGAATGCGAGCTGGTTGTCGAGTCCGTCATCCGCGTGGTGGCGTCGCCACGGTGAGGCGAGGCCACGCTCGGGTACCAGCTCGTTCCACTCGTACCCAAACCATGGCCGTTCGACCGGCACCCGGTCACCGTCGGCCGTCACCCGGACAATCTCGGCCTGCCACGAACTCGCCTCGGGGAACATCTGGAACCCGAACTCCTTGTGAGGCGCCCAATAGGCGCGTACGACGAACGCCAACTGGAGCACGATCACGCCGGCGAACACGATCCGGCGCAGCAGTACACGCGCCGAATCGCTCATCATGCGTCACCTCCGCGAATGCGGTCAGGGCACGGGAAGCAACCCCGCGCCGTGGAGCCGGGGACTTATCGCAGTCCTGGTTGGTGTATCACCGCCGGCCGATCCGGCACGAATCGCGAGAGGCATCCACGATGCCCGGCGACGAGCCCGTACTGCCAGGCAAGAAGCCTTCCAGCCCCCGGCACGTTCTCGGCGAGCCACGCCATCCATTTCAAGCCACGAACGCTGGCCAGTGTCGCGCCCAGTACGCCCGTGCCGCTCATCAGAGTCCCATCCGGGAGCTTCAGATGCATGCTGACATCGCGCGCACCGGGCTCCAGGCCTCCGAGCCAGGCCTCCGCGATGCCGTTCGACCAGGGCAGGAAGCCAAGCTCCCGGCGCCGGGCGAAGTGGCATAGCGTCTCGGCCATCGCGCGGCAGAATCGGCAGCCGTCGTCGTAGAGCAACGTCGGACGGTCGGGACGCCGCGCCGCTAGCGAACCATCGGCTCCGGATTCTGGGCTTTCCACGAGTCGCATATTCTTTCACATGAATCGAGATTCGGCTCACCGAAGCCCATCGACGGGTGGAGTGGAATGCCGCCCTTCCTCGCGGTGATCGGAGCAGCCCTGGCCGGTCATCTCCATGTATTGTTTGACAGGTGCGCAGGCAGTCTCGGGCGCGTCTTCCTGCTGGACGAAGGCCTTCAACGAGTCGGACGTGCGTCATAAGCCGGCCACTGCCGCCGACGCGAAGCGCCCGCTGCCTGTGTTGGCGTAGTCCAGAGGGTCCGGGGGCCGGACGCGAGCCGGCGCTGCTCGAAGGCCGGCGACCGCCGGATCGGATGAGCCCCCGTGCCCGTGCGCTAGTACGCTCGCCTGGTTCCCTAGAACGGAAGCCCTTTGAGTCCCTGCGCCCCTAAGAGAGCTGAGATCTCGCCGCTGTGTTCTGTCGTGTGATAGAGCGCGATGCTAGAGATTGTGCCGAAGCCCGTGTTCGGGCCCAGCGGTGTTTGCACCGGCTTAGCGAGCTGTTCGTCACTGGCTTTCGCGAGCACTTCTTCGGTGTTCGCGAACACCGCCCGCGCGTAGGGCATGAATTTCGCCAGGTCGAGTTTCACCGTCGCGGCCCAGTCGTGATTTTGGCCCGGGGTCTGCGGCATGTCGGTTCCCGTCTTCCCAGCCCAGCCGCCCGTCACGAACAGGGGCGCACCGCCCAGTGCCGTCCCATTTACAAGGGCATCTTCGGCAAAGACCAGGTGGGCGAACGTCGACGCTACGGTGTCGATAGATGCGCCGCTGAGCCGGTGGTGCAGCGCTGCTGGGGAAACGTCCGCCAGCACCTGTTGCAGAATCCCGTGTGCCGTCTTGAATTGAGCGATTACGACTTCGCGAGCTTCCATTGGTGATCACCTCCTGTGGCTGGCTATTCTGCCCGCTGCCAACCTCGCAACGCTAGTGCTCCGATGCCGGCCACCGCGGGTTCAACCTTCACCCGCCGGGCTCAGGTCCCATCTGGAAGTTGGGACGCTGCTGAAAGCCGGAGGGAGGCAAAGGTAAACCTCAAGTTAGCGCGCTGCCCTTCAACCGGGCCCTTCGCTCCCTCGGTGTGGTCCCGAGGTGTCAGAATCGGGTCTATGGTGGCGTCTTGATGCAGGGACAAGGCGAGCCAGGTAGCGTGGCAGCCGAGACTCCGGGCCGGCGGTGGTTCGCACCTGCCCGCTGGCGACGTGCCTGGCCGTTCCTCCTCGGACTCGCCGGAGCTCTCGCCGGCGTTTACCTTTTTACGGTTTTCGACCAGGCGCCCAACCCTGTGACCACCAGCGAAATTGGACCTGCAGTCTCGACAGCGGTCGCCAAGGCGATGGCCAGGCCCGCTGTTTCGGCCGAAGTCTACCAGGCAATCCTTCCATCGCTGGTCTACATCCGCACTGAGGACAAGACGGAAACCGACGCGAGCCACGGAGTGGGGACGGGAGTGATCATCAACCGGGACGGCGCGATCCTCACGGCCTACCACGTGGTGGCCGGAGCTAGCAAGATCAGCGTCACTTTCGCCGACGGTACCCAGGCGACGGCCCAGATCGCAACCGCCGACCCCGAGCATGACCTCGCCGTCCTCCAGGCCGACAGCGGGCCCGAAATCGTTGTTCCTGCGGTGCTGGCCGGTTCGGGTCGGGTGCAGGTCGGCGACGAAGCCTTCGCGGTCGGCAATCCGCTCGGCCTCGTCGCGTCCATCACTGCGGGGGTGATTTCTGGCCTCAACCGCGACCTCCGCAAGCAGGATGGCGGCGGAATGCTCCACGGACTCATTCAGTTCGATGCCGCGGTCAACCCCGGAAGTTCCGGCGGGCCGCTTCTCAATCGGGCGGGGCAGGTGATCGGCATCGTCACTGCCCTCGCCAACCCTGCCAACAACGACTCCTTCACCGGCATCGGATTCGCCGTCCCGCTCGGGGCGGCTGGTGGTGCCGGCGGTGGACCACCGAGATAGCTGGAGGATCCCTCAAATGGCGAACGAGCACGCGCCGGAAGGCGGCGACCCAATGGAGCAGGTGCTCTACGAGGTCAAGAAGGTCATCGTCGGCCAGGACGTACTACTGGAGCGACTGATCGTGGCCCTTCTTGCCCGTGGCCACGTCCTCGTCGAAGGCGTGCCCGGTCTGGCCAAGACGCTAGCCATCAAGACCCTCGCCGCCTCCATCGGCGGTGACTTCAAGCGCGTCCAGTTCACTCCAGACCTCGTCCCGGCGGATCTAACGGGCACGCGTATCTATAACCAGCGGTCGGGCGAATTTCAGACATCCTTCGGGCCCGTGTTCACCAACCTGCTGCTCGCCGACGAGATCAATCGCGCGCCGGCAAAAGTGCAGAGCGCCCTCCTCGAGGTCATGCAGGAACGGCAGGTGACGATTGGAGTCGAGACACACAAGGTCGAGGAGCCCTTCCTGGTCCTCGCCACGCAGAATCCAATCGAGTCGGAAGGAACCTATCAGTTGCCCGAAGCACAGCAGGACCGCTTCATGCTCAAGGTGCTGGTCGACTACCCTTCAGCCACCGAGGAGTTCGTGATCACCGAGCGGATGACCGGCGTCCTGGAGGCCACGCACAAGGTTATCGACAAAGACCAACTCCTCGCGCTGCAGCGGGCGGCGGACATGGTTTACGTCGACCCGGGCCTGATCGACTACGCCGTAAGCCTCGTCCGGGCGACCCGGAACCCGGGCTCGGTCGGCCACGCTGAGCTCAGCCGCTTCCTGTCGTTCGGCGCGAGCCCTCGTGCCTCGATCAACCTGATCCTCGCGGGACGGGCGCTCGCGTTGCTGCGCGGCCGGGATTACGCGAAGCCGCAAGACGTGCACGATCTCGCGCTGGACGTGATCCGGCATCGCCTCGTGCTTTCCTACGAGGCACTCGCCGAGAGAGTGAGTGCCGATGACATCCTCCAGAGGATTCTGACCGCAGTTCCACTCCCAAAGGTCCACCTCAATGAGAGTTCCTACCCGTCCCCCGCCAAGCTCCGCTCTCCCGCTAACGCCTGAGCGGATCCTCCATCGGCTCGAGTGGCGGGTGATCCGCCGTCTCGATGGCCTGATGCAGGGCGATTACCGCACGCTCTTTTACGGGTCTGGCATCGACTTCGCCGACCTCCGGGAGTACCAGGCCGGCGACGACGTGCGGCACATCGACTGGAACGTAACGGCCCGGCTGGACGCCCCCTACGTGCGTGAGTACCTCGAAGACCGCGAGCTGACGGCCTGGATGCTGCTCGACCGATCGCCGTCAATGAGCTTCGGGCTCGAGGAGCGTCCGAAGGGACTCGTCCTCACGGAGGTCGTTGCCACACTGGCCCGGCTTCTGACCCGGCGGGGCAATCGGGTTGGCGCGATCTTCTACACGAGCGAAGTCGAGCAGACGATCCCGCCCGCGGGTGGCCGGAACCAGGTGCTTCGCCTGGCTCACGAGCTGTTGCGGCCGCCGCCCGCGACCCGAACCGCAACAGACCTGAGCGGCCTCGTCTTCGCGGCGCTGAACACGGTCAAACGGCGTTCGTTGATCTTCCTTATCTCCGATTTCATCAGCAAACCCGGTTGGGAACGGCCCTTGACCTTGCTGGCGCGGAGGCACGATCTCGTGTCCATCCGGCTGTGGGATCGTCGTGAGATCGAGCTGCCGGACGCCGGCCTCATCGTGATGGAGGATTCCGAGACGGGGGAGCAGCTCTTCGTCGACACGAGCGATGCGGCGCTCCGGCGGCGCTTCGCGGAGCTGGCCCAGACCCGGGAAGAGCGCTTGAAGGCTGCGTTCATTACGGCGAGCGTCGAACCGTTCGACATCGCCACTGACGAAGACCTGGTCATGGCTCTCGTTCGAATGGCCGAGCAGCGGAAAAGGAGGCTCCGCTGATGGCATTCTCGTGGCCGCTGCTGCTGCTGGGGCTGGCCGTAGTGCCGGTCCTCGCCGCCGCCTACCTCTGGATGTTAAAGCAGCGGGCAGCACGCACAGCGGAGCTCGGGACGATGGGACTCGCGCAGACTGGTTCCGGTCGACGCCTTGGCCGGCGAAGGCACATCCCCCCCGCTATCTTCCTGGCCGCAATCGCGCTTCTTCTTGCAGCCCTGGCGCGGCCGAAAGTTACCGGACTCCCGCACCGCGAGGGCACGGTCATCCTCGCGTTCGATGTCTCAAGCAGCATGAGGGCCGACGACCTGAAGCCGTCACGGATGGCCGCCGCAAAGGATGCAGCCGTGGCATTCGTCCAGAACCAGCCGTCGACGATCAAAGTCGGTGTGGTCGCCTTCGGTGACGGCGGGCTCGTCGTTCAGCGACCGAGCAGCGTGAAGTCGGAAGTTGAAGCCGCCATCGAACGCCTCTCACCCGAGGGCGGCACATCGCTGGGCGAGGGCATTATGACCTCGTTGGGCGCAATCGCAGGCAAGCCGATCGTGCTCGATCAGGCGGCGCTCGACGGTGATCTGGAGTCGGTCGATATCGGGTACTTCGGGTCCGCTGTGATCGTCCTGCTCTCGGACGGCGAGAACACCGCGCGGTTCGACCCGCAAACCGCCGCCCAGATCGCGGGTAACGCCGGAGTCCGAGTATTCCCCATTGGCATCGGCCGTCCTGGCGGCACGACGGTGGAGATAGACGGCTACCGCATCGCGACGTCGCTCAACGAACCGCTCCTGCAGGAGATAGCCAGGACCACCAGCGCAACCTACTTCGTCGCCGCGGACGCGGGCGCCCTGGTCAAGATCTACGACACAATCGATCTGCGACTGACGGTGGAGGGGGAGTCCATGGAAGTTACGTCTCTCGCGGCGGCGGTCGCGGTCCTGATGTTAGTGGCTGGCGGCGGCCTGACGATGCGGTGGTTCGGTCGGGTGCCCTAGCCATGTCGTTCTCGTGGCCACTCGTGCTGCTCGCGTTGCTGCTGATCCCTCTGGTCGTGGCGGTCTACATCTGGCAGCAGCACCGAAAACGACGATTCGCCGTGCGCTACGCCAGCCTCTCTCTTATCCGGGAAGCGTTGCCGAAGCGCTCACGATGGCGAAGGCACCTGCCCTTCGCACTGTACCTGCTGAGCCTTGCCAGCCTGGTTGCCGCGGCCTCGCGGCCGCAGGCCGTCGTGGCCGTGCCGACGAAGCGAGCTTCGGTGATCCTGGCGATGGACATCTCTCTCTCGATGTGCTCGTCGGATGTCCCTCCGAACCGGCTGACCGTGGCTGAGGGCGTTGCGCGCAGATTCATCAAAGACCAGCCCGGGGACACGCGGATCGGTATCGTGGCATTCAGCGGGCTCGCGCAGCTGGTGGTGCCGCCCACCACCGACCGGGACCAGCTCATGGCAGCGATCGAAGGTTTCAGGGCTGCGCGTGGAACCGCGATCGGGAGCGCCCTCCTCAAGGCTGTGGATGCGATAGCCGAGGTCAACCCCAGGGTGGCCCGCAGCGGGGTGGATCTCAGCAGTGCACCCGGCGGCGTCACGGACCCAGCCGGGGACGATTACCAGCCCGACATCATCGTCCTGCTCACCGACGGGGCGGCGACCCAGGGGGTCGATCCCATTGTGGCGGCGAAACAGGCCGCGGACAGGCGGGTGCGCGTATTCACCATCGGATTCGGCACGACGAACCCGGCCCCCCTCGCGTGTTCGCGGGAACAACTCAGCAGCGACGCACTTCCGGGACGCTTCGGTGGCCTTACGGGTCCTGGAGGTACCGCCCCGGGTGGTGGCGGAGGAGGTTCGCCCCGCCGCGCCCTCCTGATCGACGAGGAGACCCTGGCGAGCATCGCCGAACTGACCGGCGGCACCTACCACCGCGCCGGGGACGCGAACGAGCTCAACAGAGTCTTCAAGGATCTTCCGAATGACGTCGCTCTGCAAGACGAGCAGCGGGAGGTTAGCGTGGCGTTCGCCGCGATAGGCGCGCTCGCCGCGACGCTGGCGGTCGCCCTGTCGCTGGTGTGGAACCGGTACCCGTAAAGAGATCCCCGTCTAAAGGCGTCGGTCCCAACTCGCATTCCGAACAGTTGCCCACTTGCCGGCGCTCGGTCTTCGCGTGGAAGCAGAGAGCGCAGCCATTCGCTCTCACAAGCGAGGATCGCTCAAGGACCGCCGCCGTTCACTGGTAAACGAGGAAGTCCCCGACATCCTGCGGAAGGTTCGAGCATGTGCTCTTACAACCGCGATCAATCAGTGACTCCGCCGCCGCATCAAGGATCTCGTCTTGGCGCCCCCTCGATGTCTCAGAGAAGCGTGCTTGCCGGGAGCAAGCCGTGGCTCCCTTGCCAGTCGCCGGGCGCTAGGCGGCGCGGGTGCGGCGTTTCAGCCCGGCGGTGCTGACCATCAACGGTTCCGCGGCCACGTCTTCCGGCCAGACCCGGGGCATGCCCACGTAATACCCCTGCACGAGGTTGACTCCAAGCCCACGAAGGATGGCTAGAGTCTCGGCGCTTGTCACGAACTCCGCGATCGTCTGTTTCTTCAGGGCGCGGGCCATCTGCACGATGCTGCGGACCAGGGCCTGGTTGATGGGGTCCTCCGCCAGATTCCTGATGAAGCTCCCGTCGATCTTCAGGTAATCCACCGGTAGCCGGCGAAGAGCGGAGAGCGATGAGAAGCCCGCCCCGAAGTCATCGAGCGCAAATCGGCAGCCCAGGCGCTTCAGATCTATGATGAATTCACGAGCCGCGTCCAGGTCGGCGATCGCGGCCGTCTCCGTGATCTCGAAAATCAGCTGGCGGGGGTCGATCGCGCTGCGATCGAGTTCCGCCCGGATGAACGGCAGCAGCGCCCGATCGTTCAGAGCGGCGGCGCCGAGGTTCACCTCGAGAGTCACCTCCTCCCCCATGTTCCGGCGGCGAGCGATGACGTCGACCGCGTTACCCACCACCCAACGGTCGATGTCGTGGATCAGGCCCGAGCGTTCGGCAGCCTCGATGAAGTTGCCGGGCGCTATAAGCTCACCGTTCTCATCGACAAGACGGATGAGCGCCTCCCATTGGAGTACATGGCCGTCAAAGTCGCTGATGGGTTGGAACTCGAACACGAATCCATCAACTTCCAGGGCGTCGCGGATGCGCTGTTCCCAGGGACGCCTGAGCGGGAGGCCTGCCTCGTCGTTTTCGCCCCAGTCAAAGACGGAGGCGCGGTCGCGGCGCTCTTTGGCGCGATACATCGCCTGGTCCGCACGGACGAGGAGGGTGACGGAGTCCTGTGCGTGAAGGGGAAAGAGCGCGACGCCAATGCTGGCCGTTACACCGATACGTTGGCCGTGAGCTTCCAGGCTATGTCCTCGGATCGCTTCAACCAGTCGCTCGGCGACCGCGTGCGCCGCCGGGCCCTCCACCCGGGGAAGCAGGACCGAGAATTCGTCGCCGCTCCGACGTCCGATGATTGCGTTTGCCGGGAGCTCGCGACGAAGCAGGGCTGCCACGCTCGCGAGGAGCTCGTCGCCTACGCGATGGCCGAAGCTGTCGTTCACGCCTTTGAAGAAGTCGATATCAATGAAGAGCAACGCCCCGATAAGTCGAGGCTTCTTAAGAGCCATTTCAAGTTCGAACTCGAATCGCCGCTGGTTAAAGAGGTCAGTAAGGTCGTCAATTTCGGCGAGCCTCTTCAGCTCTGCTTCGTGGCGCTTGCGGTCGGTGACATCCCGAAAAATCGCGCCAAAGTATCGTTCGCCGCCGTCCTCCCACGAAAGGAGGGACGCTTCGGCTGGCAACTCTTCCCCGTCGGATCGCACCACATGCGCCTCCACCGGAAGGTCGACCACCGCGCCCGGGTTCGCCGCGGCCCGAGACATCACCTGTTCCACGGCGGCCAGCGACCCCGGCGCTACGATTTCTAGCACGTGGCGCCCGATGAGATCCCCGGCGGCAATTCCCAGCATCCGGCACCCGGCCGGATTGAGAGAGAGCACCATAGCGTGGGCATCACAGGTGAGGATGCCGTCCGGAGCTGATTCCGTTAGAGATTTGAACCGCTGTGCCGCACCCAGGGCTTCGCGCGTGCGCTCCTCGACGCGGGACTCGAGCCCATCTCGAACCTCTCTTAGCCGGCGATTGAGTGCAGTGTCATTCCAAATGGTGTAGGACTGGCGAAGCAACACGAAGGCCACCGCAGCCCCGGTCATGGCGACGAAGGTGACATCATTCGAGCGGCCGGTCGGACCGACGCTCACAACTAGCCCAAACAGCGCGGGGACTAGCGACGCCGGCAGGAGCAGCTGCCATACTCTCGCAGCGATCCCTGCGGACTGCGGCGAGTAGTCGAGCAACGACGTGGTGCGCCACCGCGCCTGCAGGACTGCGCCCAACGCGACCATCGACAGGCCCACCCACCAGCCCAGGTGGGCGAAGGTCTCGGGTACGCGAATGTCAGCCGGGTCGTTGGCAGACTTTGTGAAATCCGACAACAGGACCACGAACAGGCCAAGCCCGACAAATCCGACCACGGTGCCCGCCCGTGAACTCCAGGCGACGCGGAGGACGTAGGCCAGCGCCGCTAGGACGGCGAGCGAGCCAACCACCTCGAGGCCAGGCAGTAGCAACTCGCCCGGCCCAAGCCCATCGTTCGTAAGGTTGTGCCACTCGGCCGCCGCAACGGCTGTGGTGAGCGCCAACACGTCGAGCATCACAAGTAGCCGCATCTTGCCGTTGATGCGGCCGAGGAGGGCAATGCCTGGTAGCAGCATCGCAACGCGGGCGATGAGGCCCGCGTGGTGCGCGAACGGGAGCGCCGTGTCCGCCGCGGGAACTTGACCAAGACCCCAGGCCGTCAGACCACCCCCAAGAAGCAACCAGCCTGCCCGGCGATGCCCCGAAGAACGCCCGGCAGCAAAGATGCAGGAGGCGATAGCGAGGAGAGCCCAGACGACCACGGACGGATCGCCGTTCGCCGCAATGCTCTCGACGCCGGGGAGTCGGCCGGTGTCCCAGGCCACGTCGATCGCCGCCAGGCCCGCGAACGCCAGGCCGAGTGCCGCGATCGGAATTCGCCGTGGTCCAAACATCAAAAGGAGTCCTGGAGGGCTGTGCATCCGCACTCGATAGGGCTCCGGTGTCCGGCTCCCTACTGGGGAACATCGACCGGCCGACCGTGGATCCGTAGCGCGCGACTCCGGCAACCGGCCCCATCGCTCGCGACCCGCGAAGGTAGCACCGCCAACAGCACAATCTTTGCCGACGAGACATAACAGGCTCGCACTCCAGCCGGACTCCTCCGGTTCTCCCAACACGGCCCTTCCGCAGACTGCAACGCCTCCTCCATCGCCGCCAACGCGTCATCCGCGTAACATCCGCCGCCATGGCCGCCGCAACCCCGCTCCCCGACTGGGACAGCCTCTCCGAAGAAGCGGTGGACACCCTCTGCCGCTTCATCCGCATCGACACCTCCAACCCGCCGGGCCGTGAACGCGCCGCCTGCGACTTCCTTGGCGAGCTCCTCCGGCGTGAGAGCATCGAGTACACCCTCTACGACGCCGGGAACGACAGGGTCTCCCTCCGCGCCGTCCTCCCCGGAGACGGCTCCAAACGGCCCTTCATGCTCCTGAACCACACCGATGTCGTGCCGGTAGAACGCGACTACTGGGACGAAGACCCGTTTGGGGGCCTGATCAAGGACGGCCACATCTGGGGACGGGGCGCCCTCGACATGAAGGGCCTCGGCGTCGCCCAGCTCATGACCTTCCTCACCCTTAAGCGGCTCGCCATCCCCCTCGCCCGCGACGTCGTCTTCTTCGCCCAGGCCGATGAAGAAGCCGGGAGCGAGTTCGGCATGCGCTTCATCGTGCGCGAGTATCCCCAGACCCTCGATGCTGAATACGTCATCAACGAAGGTGGCGGCGGCACCACAGAATTGTTCGGCGTCGAGCGGCCGGTTTACAGCATCGGCGTCTCAGAGAAGGGCCCGCTCTGGCTGCGACTCGTCGCTGAAGGCCGCCCCGGTCACGGCTCGATGCCCCACGACGACAACGCCCTCGACCGCCTCGTCCGCGCCCTCTACCGCATCCAGACCTGGGAGAGACCACTCAGCGTGCCACCCGTGCTCAGCGAATACTTCGCGCGTCTATCGCACGCCGGCATCTACAAAGGGGAGCCAACGGCCGATGGGCTACGCCTCGCCGCCACCACCGATCCTCGCATCTGGGCCATGCTCACCAACACCATCAGCGCCACCACCTCCAGCTCTGGCATCAAGCACAACGTCATCCCCGCGAGCGCCGAGGCCACCCTCGACATCCGCCTCCTTCCTGGGGTCAATCCCGACGCCTTTCAGGCTGAACTCGAAGCAGTCATCGATGACCCGAAGGTCCACATTGAGCGCGTCCACGTCCGTTCCTCCGACGCGAACACGATCAACACCGAGCTTTTCCGCACCATGGAAGAAGTCATCCATGACTTCATCGAAGATGCCGTCGTCGTCCCTGGAATGGGCGTCGGATTCACAGACAGCAGCGAACTCCGCAACCTCGGTCAGGTGAGCTACGGATTCTCCGGCGGGCTCAACGCCCCCGAGCTCATCAAGGGCGTCCACGGCCACAACGAACGCGTCAGCGTCGAAAGCTTCAAGCTCAACTGCCAGATGGTCTACGAGCTCACCCGCCGGATGTGCGCGAAGGAGTGAACGGACCGCCGTCAAACGGCGTCCGATCCCTCAGGGTTCAGAGCCTGGCGACCCTCACACAGTAGCGGGCAATTTCGGCATGGCTCGCGAACCAAACCCCGTCGTGTCCCTTGATGTACTCCACCAGCTCCTCCAGCAGACGGATCCGCGACCGGTGCCCGATGACGTGGGGGTGCATCGTCAAGACGAACAGGCCTCCCTCCTCGTACGCGCCGTCGAACTCTCCCTTGAACACCTCAAGGACCGAAGATGGCGGGGTGTAAGGCCGCAACCCCAGGAAGCGGTCCATGTTGAAGTAGACGAAGTCGTCCCGGATCCACTCCGGCGGAAGTTCGACCACTCCGGTCGGCGTGCCATCCTCCAATAGTTCATAGGGGTCGTCGTCGGCCATCAGCGACGAGTCGTACACCAGTCCCATCTCCCGCGTGATCCGCAGCGTGTGCGGGCTGAAATCCCACGATGGCGTCCGCACCCCCACTGGCCGAACGCCTGTGATCCGCTCCAGGGTCTCCGCTGCGCGCAGCTGGAGGTCCCGTTCCACTTCGTACGAAAGCACGCTGTTGCGCTCGTGGATCCATCCGTGGATAGCGACCTCGTGGCCGGCCCCCGCTACCCTTCGTTGTTCATCCGGGTAGAGCTGCGCCACGACCGCCGGTACGAAGAAGGTCGCCGAGATGTCGTGGCGGCGCAGCAGATCGAGAATGCGCGGCACCCCGCGCCGCGCCCCGTACTCCCCCTGCGAAAGCTTACCCGGTGATCGCTCGTTGTCACGCAAAGGGATTGTCTCGTGGTCGCTGTCGAACGACAGCGCCACCGCGACCCGCGTGCCATCCTTCCACTCGCTCGGCTTCAGCGATCTCCCCGCCCGGACATGGCCGACGATCGACCGCCACTGTTCCTCCGGCCACTCCCACGGCCGCGTCTCTGGCGCACTGCCCGAAGTCATCGCTCCCCCTAGGTGCCTGGTGCTCGCAGCATACAGGCGGGGCCCAGTGGCTTCCGAACAACACGGAAGCGAGTCAGGCTCTCCCTCGCCGGAGAAGCTATACTCCCATCAAACTCCCCCGGGCGACTGCATAGTGACCCTCCCCGGCTTCGCTACCCTCGTCTTTATCACCACCCTCGGCGGCTTCATCCTCGTCAAGATGTTGACCGTGGGCTTTAGCGCCGTGGGCAGCGCTGGCCCGCCCCTGGCCGCCGTCGAAGGCGGAGCGGCCGCCCAGGGTCAGGCTGCCGCCAAGTACTTCCAGGACAACCCCCAGGCCTGTGCTCAAATCGATCTCGACGAAGATCTCGTCAAGCGGTTCCCAGAACTCCCCGCCGTCGTGGCGGCGCTCAAGTTCAGCCTCGCCCAGCACGATTGGCTCGAAACGGCCGCCATCTCCGGCAAGACCAACCTCCGCATAACGCGTCCATCCTTCTCCGATCGTGTCAAGCTGCTCAGCTTTCTCAACGACCCCAACCTCCAGTTCAAACTCGCCAGCGCCCTCCCTTCCGGGGTCAAGGGGGGCGTCGCCAACCCCAACGCGATCAACTTCGGCAACTCCGGCGCCGCCGATCCCACTCTGAAGAACAGCCCGACCCCCTATGGACTCGCCGACACGATCATTCACGAGCTCGTCCACATCAAGCAGATGCGCGAGGGCGGCCTCAAGAGCTATGAGGAAGGCTCTGACCCGGGCAAGGAGGCCGAGGCCAGCTCCTACGAAGCCTTCATGCCGCGGACCCTCTTCGCCGGCGATGCCTGGGAGGCGTTCAAGAAGGCCAGCCCCTGCGAAGGGGCATCTACAGCCGGACCCGCCGACAAGTCCAAGATCACCGGCTCGGTGATACTCATCCTCGATGCCTCGGGAAGCATGAGCCGCGCTCTCCCGAGTGGCCAGACCCGCATGCAGGCTGCCAAGCAGTCCGTGAAAGCCTTCCTCAAAAGCAAGCTGCCACCGACCCTCGAAGTCGGCCTTATCATTTATTCAGACTGCAACGGCATCGAGTGGCACGAGTTCACGACCAATCACCAGTCGCTCATCGTCCACGTTGATATCGCGGAGCCGACGAACGGCACGCCCCTCGCTAAATCGATCGACGTCGCTGTCGACCATATGAAGAAGGACGCCGCCAAGAACGGGCAGGCCGGCGACATCGTAGTCGTCTCCGATGGCGAAGAGTCTTGCGCCGGGAAGCCCGAGACTTCCGCCGAAAACGGCCACAACTCTCGCATCCCGGGGAGCAAGCCAACCAACCGCCTTCCCGTCCTCACTCCCGGCGAGCGTTACGTCCTTCGGCCCGCCCAACAGGAGCTCTCCGGCATCCGATTCGACTTCCAGCAGTCAGGAGGCGAAATCAAAGTCAGCACGATCGGCCTCCAGGTCGGCGGCACGGTCGCCGACGCCCAGCTCAAGGCCATCTCCCAGAAAGGCGGCGGTAGTTACTTCGCCGCCGACGATGTCCAGGGCCTCTCGACCGGCCTCCAGGGCGCAGTCAAGGTCCCCGCCGCCCCCGCCCCACCCGAAGTCTTGAACCCTGACGATCTCAAAGAAGACAGCGGAGGCAGCCCCTTCTGGATCGCCGGCGGCGCGGCCGTGGGCGTGCTGACGCTCGCTCTCATCTACCTCGTTTACCGCCGCGAAGGACGCCTCACCCCTGCCGTGGCACCTGCCTTGCTGGCCCCAGGATGTTCGTACTGCGGTGCGGCCAACAACCCCGCCAGCACCCACTTCTGCCTCTTCTGCGGCAATCCGCTCCCAGCTAGCTGTGCGAACTGTGGCCAGTCGAACGTCCCCGGGATGCGTTTCTGCTCGAATTGCGGCGGCGCCCTTTCGTCCTGAAGGCCGGCTCCCCGCCCCGTGACCCCCGTCCAGGCGCCGCGTAAGCTCTCTTTCATGGCCTCTCCGCTCGTAATCGGTCACGCCGCGGCCGCCGGCGAAGCCCCTGCGAACACCCTCGCGGGCGTCCGTGCCTGCCTCGACGCCAACGCCGACGGCATGGAAATCGATGTCCAGCTCTGCCTCGAAGGCGTCCCCATCCTCATGCACGACGAGACCGTCGACCGTACCACCAACCTCTCCGGGCCTGTAAGGTCGCTCAGCCTGGCCGCCCTCCAGTCCTGCGACGCCGGCGAAGGGGAGCCCGTGCCTACCCTCGATCAGGTCCTCGCTCTTGTCGCCGGCCGGCTCACCGTCATGTGCGAATTGAAACGTACCACCGGTGAACCGGATCAGGATCAGAAGCTGGTTGATGCGGTAATCGCCGTAGTCGCCTCACACGACGCCCTAGCCTGGTGCGCCATTCACTCCTTCAATCCTGACATGGTTGAGCGCGCGCGCCAGACCGAGCCGCGAATTTCGGCCGCGGTCATCTCCCCGCCCATTCGACCCGGCCAGCGCGATCGCCTCTTCACAGGCGTACTCAAGCGCAATGGGCAGGCCGTATCCGTCGAGCACTCCTGCGTCGACCGCGATCTCGTCGTTGCCGCCAAGCGCCGTCAGCTCACTGTCTGGACCTGGACCCCCGACACCCCCGCCGACTGGGAGCGTCTCGCCGCTGCTGGAGTCGATGGCATCATCACCAACTACCCCCACCAGCTGACTGAGTTCCTTTGGGCGGGGCGCTGACAAGACAGTCGTTCGCCCCTCCTTTATGATCGATCTCAACGGCTGGCGGCCTTTGCCGCTCGCGCGGGGTTGTTCCACCCCCCCGGCCCCTACTCACTTGAAGGATCGTGCATGGAAGCATTCGACTACCTTGTCCCGCGGTCGCTGCCCGAAGCCTATGCCAATCTTGGCAACGGCAAGCGAAGTCTCGTTCTTGCCGGTGGCACCGATGTCATCGTCCAGCTCCGCGAAGGACGCCGCCAATGTGACCAGCTCATCGACGTGAAGCACATCCCCGAGCTCATGGCCCTCGGCTTCACCCGCGACGGCACCCTCGAAATCGGCGCCGCCACCCCCGCCGCCCGCATCTACGAGGACGCCACGGTCGCGCGGCGCCTGCCCGCCCTCATCGATGCTGCGTCCATCATCGGCGGCATCCAGATCCAGTCACGCGCCAGCCTCGGAGGCAACCTCTGCAACGCCAGCCCTGCGGCGGACTCCGCTCCGGCCCTCATGGTTCTCGGCGCCCGTCTCCTCATCGGCTCCTCCACCGGCTCCCGCGAGCTCCCAGTTGAAGACTTCTTCCTCGGCCCCGGCCGCAACGCGCTTCAACCGAACGAACTCCTCATTCAGGTGAAGGTTCCGCCCCAGCCACCACGGTCGGCGGCCTTCTACCTGCGCTTCATCCCGCGCAACGAGATGGACATCGCCGTGGCCAGCGCCGGTGCTCGCATCCAGCTCTCCCCCTCAGGCGACCGCATCGAGGCCGCTCGCGTCGCCCTCGGCGCCGTCGGGCCGACCCCGCTCATGGCCCCCGCGGCCGTCAACGCTCTCGTCGGTCAACCCCCGACCGAAGCGACGTTCGCTGCCGCAGGCGCCGCCGCCGCAACCGTCGCGGCGCCCATCACCGACATGCGAGGTTCTCTTGCCCAGCGCAAGCACCTTACGTCCGTCCTCACCGTCCGCGCCCTTCGCGGGGCGCTCCAGCGCGCACGGGAGGCACGCTGACCATCATGCGTAGAACTCAAGTCCAGGTCCGCCTCAACGGCGCCGATGTCGATTTCCTCTGCGAGACTCGACAGAGCGTCCTCGAAGTCCTCCGCGACGAGCTCGGCCTCACAGGCACCAAGGAAGGCTGCAACAACGGCAACTGCGGCGCCTGCTCGGTGCTCATGAACGGCAGAATCGTCAACGCCTGCTGCGTCCTCGGCGTCGAGCTCGAAGGCGCCGAGCTCGTCACCATCGAAGGCATCGCCGAAGGCGACGTCCTCCATCCTATCCAGCGCGCCTTCCTCGAAGAGGCCGCCCTCCAGTGCGGCATCTGCACCCCGGGCTTCATCGTCGCCGCCAAAGCCCTCCTCGAAGCAGAACCGAACGCCGACGAGCACCGCATCCGCTACTGGCTCGCCGGCAACCTCTGCCGGTGCACCGGCTACGACAAAATCGTCAAGGCAGTACAGAAAGCATCCCTTCAAATGCAGGAGGTCAAGTAACCATGACTACAGTGGAACGGCCGCAATACAAGGTGATCGGCACTCGCCCGATCCGCCCCGACGGTGTCGAAAAGGTCACCGGCAAGGCTCAGTACGGCGCCGATGTCAGATTGCCTGGGCTCATCCATGGCCGCATCCTTCGCAGCCCCCACGCCCACGCCCGCATCCTCCGCATCGACACCTCCGCCGCCGAAAAGGTCCAGGGAGTGATGGCCGTCCTCACCGCCAGGGACTTTCCGGCAGCTGCCGACGCCATGCAGGATCTTGGCGAAGGCGCCGTCAACCTCAAGGAGCTCAGCGACAACATCCTCGCCTCCGAGAAAGTCCTCTACCGGGGCCACGCCGTCGCCGCTATCGCAGCCACCAGCTCGCACATCGCCGAGAACGCCCTCAAGCTCGTCGTGGTCGACTACGAAGTCCTCCCGCCCGTGCTCGAAGTCCGCGATGCCATGCGTGAAGACGCCCCCCTCCTCAGCGAGAAGCGCTTCACGAAGTCAATGGCCGGCAAGACCAGCGAGAAGCCAAGTAACATCGCCACGGTCAATCAATTCGTAGGTGGCGATGTCGAAGCCGCCTTCGCCGAAGCCGACATCGTCATTGAGCACGAGTTCACCACCCAGATGGTCCACCAGGGCTACATTGAGCCCCAGAACTCGACCGCAAGTTGGAATGCCGACGGCACCATCACCATCTGGACGAGCACCCAGGGAGCCTTCGTCGTCCGCGCCCAGGTTGCCGAAGTCCTGCGTCATCCCATCTCCAGCATCCGCGTAATCCCCATGGAGATTGGCGGCGGATTCGGCGGCAAGATCCCGATCTACCTCGATCCCGTCGCCGCGCTTCTCTCTAAGAAGTCGGGCCGCCCTGTCAAAATCCTGATGAACCGTACGGACGTATTCGAAGGCACCGGCCCCACGAGCGGCACGTACATCAAGCTCAAGGCCGGCGCGAAGGGCGGCAAGCTCACCGCCGTGCAGGCCACGCTCGCCTACGAGGCCGGCGCCTACCCCGGTTCGGCCGTCGGCGCAGGCGCGATGTGCATGCTCTCCCCGTACAACGTCGAGAACTTTGCGATTGACGCCTACGACGTCGTGGTCAACAAGCCAAAGACCTCCGCCTATCGCGCCCCCGGCGCACCGGCAGCGGCCTTCGCCATCGAAACTGTCATCGACGAAATCGCAAAGCAGTCGCATGTCGACCCCCTCACCTTCCGCCTCCAGAACAGCGCACACGAAGGCACCCGCATGATCACGGGCGTCCCCTTTGGCCGAATCGGGGCCGAAGAATGCCAGCAGGCCGCTCTCGACAGCCCCCACTACCGGTCGCCCATCGAGGGGCCCAATCGCGGCCGCGGCGTCGCTTCCGGCTTCTGGTTCAACGCCGGCATGCAATCATCCGTGGTCGCCGCCGTGAACACCGATGGCACCGTCAACCTCGTCGAAGGATCCACCGACATCGGCGGGACGCGCGCTTCGCTCGCAATGCAACTCGCTGAGACCCTCGGCATCGACTACGACTCTGTTCGACCGATGGTCGCGGACACCGATTCCATCGGTCACAACGACGTGACTGGCGGCAGCCGCACCACCTTCGCCAGCGGCATGGCCGTCCACGAAGCCGGCCAGGACGTTCGCCGCCAGATGATTACTCGGGCCGCGAAGCTCTGGAGCTGCGCCCCTGAAGATGTGTTCTACGAAGATGGCATGCTTCACTGCAAGACCGACTCCACGAAAGAGCTCACCTTCGCAGAGATGGCGAAGCAGTCCGCGCGCACCGGCGGCCCGATCGTCGGCAAAGGTTCGCTCGTCGCGCGTGGCGTCGGTAGCGCCTACGCCACCCACATCGTCGATGTCGAAGTCGATCCCGAAACAGGCAAGGTCGAGATCCTCCGCTACACCGCCGTCCAGGACGTGGGCACTGCTATCCACCCCTCCTACGTCGAAGGCCAGATTCAGGGCGGCGTCGTCCAGGGTATCGGCTGGGCCCTCAACGAGGAGTACTACTACGACGAGACCGGCCGCATGCTCAACTCGAGCTTCCTCGACTACCGCATGCCTACCGCCCTCGACGTGCCCAGCATCGACACGATCGTCCTCGAGATACCGAATCCCGGCCACCCCTACGGCGTCCGCGGCGTCGGTGAGGTTCCCA
This sequence comes from Tepidiformaceae bacterium, assembly GCA_041488155.1. Classification (GTDB taxonomy): domain Bacteria; phylum Chloroflexota; class Dehalococcoidia; order Tepidiformales; family Tepidiformaceae; genus JBGPOS01. Next base: position 9,387 of record JBGPOS010000049.1, on the reverse strand, counting down.
TCGTGCCGCCGCTCGCAGCCATCGCCAACGCCATCGCCGATGCCACTGGCCACCGCTTCACCGACCTCCCCATGTCCCCGCGCCGCATCGTCGAGGCGTTGAACGGCCTCTCCTAGGAGCAGTTCTTGGGCATCACTTTCATCGATGCGCTGGTCTCCGGACCTTCCGGTCGCCAGCGCTCCGTCCGCTTCCTCGTTGACAGCGGCGCAACGTATTCGCTTCTGCCGCACGCTGTCTGGACCGATCTTGGGCTCGAGCCGACCAGGACGATCACCGCTGTTCTCGCAGACGGGACGACGATCGATCGCGGAGTTTCGGAGTGCCTCTTCCGGCTTGATCTCGGCTCAGGCCACTCGCCAGTGATCCTCGGCGAACCGGGGGACGAGGCCCTGCTCGGTTCCGTCACCCTCGAGAATCTCGGGCTCGTCCTGAACCCATTCACACGGACGCTCCATCCGATGCGCATGCTGCTCGCCTAGACCGATGGCAACAGTCCTCGTGCCCTCATCGCTCCGCGACTTCTGCGCCGGTGCGGCCCGTCTCGAAGTTCCGGGCGCGACCCTTGGCGAGGTGCTTCGGGCCCTCGATGTTCGCTGCCCCGGGTTCTACGACCGGGTGGTAGAGAACGGCGCCGTCCGCCCGGCATTGGCTATCGCTATCGATAGCGAAGCCGCAGGCTATCCCCTCCACGAACCCCTCGGGCCGGCGTCAGAGGTCGCAATCCTGCCCGCGATCGGCGGCGGCTGATCTCGCGATCCGTCTGAACCCCAAGTGGAGCTACCCTCGCGGCAGCCCCAGCCCGCGCGTCGCGATGATGTTCCGCTGGATTTCGCTTGTGCCCGCAGCGATCGTCGCGGGTACCGTGCTCATGTAGCTCATCGCGGCCCGGATGTTGCTCGCCCCCGCCATCGCGTCAGGACTTCGGAGCTGACCGTTCATCCCCGTCACGTGCATCGATGTCCAGGCGATCCGCTGCGAAAGCTCCGAGCCGTACATCTTGCACATGCTCGCTTCCATGTTCGGTACGCCCCCCCGGGCCTGGATGGAGATCACGACGAACGAAAGCAGCGCGCACACAGCCGTCTCCACTGCACGGTCGGCTACTTCGAGCCGGTACGCCGCCGACACGGGCTGCCCCGCCTTCGACCTGTCGCGAAGGTATCGTCCAAGGCCGTCGACCGACTTCTGTGCGTTGATCGCACGCGCGATGTTCGAACGCTCGAAGTCAAGGGTCGTCGTCCCTACGTACCAACCCCGGTTCTCTTCCCCCACGCGGTTGCGAACCGGCACCCGTACGTCTTCGAAGAAGACCTCGTTGAAGACGTGCCCGCCAGCCAGGTTGATTAACGGCCGCACGGTCACCCCCGGCGACTTCATGCTCAACAGCAGGTAGCTGATGCCCCGATGCTTCGGCGCATCCGGGTCGGTCCGGGCCATCATGAAGATCCAATCGGCCCGGTGAGCTCCCGACGTCCAGATCTTCTGCCCGTTCACGACATAATCATCGCCGTCGCGGACCGCACGCGTCTGCAGGCTCGCCAGGTCCGAACCCGATCCCGGTTCGCTGAAGCCCTGGCACCACGCCACCTCGCCCTTCAACATCGGCGGCAGGTGCTCGGCCTTCTGCTCGTCCGTGCCGTGGAGCATGATGGTCGGGCCGACCAGGTTGAGCATCTGACGGCTCGTTGGCGCCCCGACCTCGTGCAACTCCTGGCTGAGCACGAACTGCTCGAGGACCGACATGTCCGCCCCGCCGTACTTCTTCGGCCACGCCGGCGCCAGCCACCCGTTGGCCCCCAGCTTGTCGAGCCACGCCGTGGTCTTCGCCTGCTGCACCGCGAACCGCTCGCGGTCGACGTTGGCCGGCGTCGCCATCTCAGTCTCGTAGTCGCTCTCCCCGCCCGTTGTCCAGTTGTCCTTGACGAACGACCGCACGGTCGAGCGCCACTGGGCGAGCTCGGGTGTGTCCGTAAAACGCATCTCGTTCTCCGTTTTGAATGTGCGCCGATTCTACACGCTTGCAGCGGTCCTGGTAGCCGAAGCCGGCCCCGTCCACCCGTCCCCGCCTTGTGCTACGTTGCCTCTCTAACCCACCTGGGGGAACGATGCGCTGGACTGCTGAAGGCAGCACTGCAATGGGGGTGACCGAGCGTCCGTTCGTCGTGGAGCGTGCCGGCGATACCATCCCCGGGATCCTCTGGAGCCCGGAAGCGTCAGCCGGGCCCTCGCCGCTCGTCCTTGTCGGTCACGGCGGCCACGGCGAAAAGCGCAACCGCAACGGTCTGGCCATGGCTCGTCGCCTCGTCCGCCGGCTCGGCTACGCCGTCGCCGCGATCGATGCCATCGACCACGGCGAACGCGGCCCCATCCGCCCTCCCGACCACCGGGCCTACCGTGCCCTCTGGCACAAGCCCGACACCTTCGATCGCATGTCCGCCGACTGGCAGGCGACCCTCGATGCCCTCTCCGATCTGCCCTCGATCGACTCCGGCCGCGTGGCCTACTGGGGTCTCTCGATGGGAACGATGTTCGGCGTCCCTCTGGTGGCCGCCGAACCCCGAATAAAGGTCGCCGTCCTTGGCCTCTGCGGCTTCACAGGCCCCAGCGCCGACCGCGGTCGCATTGCCACACGGCACGCCGCCGAGGCGCCACGCATCACCTGCCCCGTGCTCTTTTTCGTCCAATGGCACGACGAGCGGTTCTACCGTCAGGGTGCGTTCGATCTCTTCGACCAGGTTGGCTCGAAGGACAAGCGCCTCCACGCCCACCCCGGCGCCCACGGTGAGCTCCCCGCAGCCGAGGCCACCGACGCCACGATCGCCTTTCTCCGGCCCCGCTTCAGCTCCGCCCAGGAGGCCTGAACCTACTCCATCTCGCCCCAGGTCCGCCCCTGCTTCAGGTCCACTTTCAGTGGCACGTTCAGTGCCGGGCTCGCCGGCATCAACCTCGTCGACAGCTCGCGGATCGCTTCTACCTCGTCCGCGGGACACTCGAAGATCAGTTCGTCATGCACCTGGAGAAGCATCCTGCTCTGCAGCCTTCGCTCTCGCAGTTCATCATCAACCCGGATCATCGCCAGCTTGATGATGTCGGCGGCCGTCCCCTGGATCGGCATGTTCACGGCCTCTCGCTCGGCTGCACTCCGCACCTGGAAGTTGGAGCTTCGGATGGCCATGAGGTAGCGCCGCCGTCCAAACAGCGTCTCTGCGTACCCCTTCTCCCGCGTCGAGGACAGCGTGGCCTCCTGCCAGTCGCGGATGCCGGGGTACTTCGCGTAGTAAGTGTTGATGAACGCCCCTGCCTCCTCCCGCGAAAGCTCCGTCCGGCTGCTGAGCCCGAACTCCCCCATCCCATAGACGATCCCGAAGTTCACCACCTTCGCCAGGTCGCGCATCTGCCGCGTCACTTCGTCTGGTGCCACCCCGTACACCGTCGCCGCGGTTGCCCGGTGGATGTCTTCGCCCGCCAGGAACGCCGAAACCAGCCCCGCATCCCCCGTCATGTGCGCGAGCACCCGCAGTTCGATTTGGGAGTAGTCTGCCGCCACGAACCACGGATCTTCGAAGTGGGAAGCGACGAACGCCCCGCGGATGCCGCGCCCCGCGTCGGTCCGCACCGGGATGTTCTGCAGGTTCGGGTTTGTGCTGCTCAAGCGCCCTGTGGCGGCCACGGTCTGTTGAAAGTCCGTGTGGATCCGGCCGTCCTCCGCGACGGTCGCGGGCAGAGCATCGCAGTATGTCGACTTGAGCTTGGTCAGCCCTCGATATTCGAAGATCAGATCAATGATCGGGCTGATCGGCCGCAGGTTCTCCAGCGCGCGCTGGTCCGTACTGTGGCCCTGGGTCGTCTTCCGGCTCTTCGGCAGCCCCATCTCCTTGAACAGGATGTCGCTCAACTGTTGGGGACTGCCGATGTTGAACTCGTGCCCCACCAAGCCATAAATCTCGCGCTCGGCGCGGTCGATGTCGCCCGACATTGACCGCGAAAGTTCCCGCAACACCCCGACATCTACCGCCACGCCCAGCTCCTCCATCCGGTAGAGCACCGGCACCAGCGGCAGCTCCATCTCAGCGAACAGCGCCCATTGCCCTCGCTCACGCAGCTGATTCTCAAGCTGCGGCCGGATCCGGAGCAGCATCTCCGCCTGTTGGCAAGAGTATTCGCTCACCCGTTCCACCTCCACCTGCGCCAACGGGACAGCGTTCCTCCCCGTCCCCGTCAGCGTGGCAAGCGCGACTGTCTCGATCCCCAGCCGCTCGTTGATCAACGGCCCAAGGTCCGAAGACGTCTCTCCGAGCAGGAACGCAGCAATCGAAACGTCGAAGTCGGCCCCATGCAGCTGCACACCTTGAGGCGCCAGCTGATGCATCAGGTACTTCGTCCCGTACGTCGTTTTTGCAAGCCCCGGCTCGCTCAGCAGCGGCCCCAACGTCGAAAGCACCGTGTCCCGCGGCAACTGCCCCGGACCTTCTTCGAGCCTCGGCGCGTGGCCAAAGGGCACGTACCACGCCGTCCCCGGAGCCGTCGCGAATGCCAGGCCGAGCAGGAGCGCATGCCGGGTGTCCCCGGTCGTCGACACGGAGGCGAAGCCGAAGCTTCCGGCCTTGCGCAGCTGGCGTGCGAGTTCGTCCAGCGCGCCGGCGTCCGTGACCACCTGGTACTCGATCGGCTCCTCAGCTTCCGCAGCCGCGCGCCCCGCCGCTCTCTCCTCGCCGATGACCTCTCGCAAACGTGTCGCCAGCATCCGGAACTCCAGCTCCCGGAACAGCGCCGCAACCCGCTCGCGGTCGAAGTCCTGCACCCGGCACGCCTCGAGGTCGAACGCGATCGGCAGGTCGGTGTGGATCGTCACCAGTTCTTTGTTCAGCCTGGCGATCGACTCTCCCTCCACCAGCTTCTGCCTCACCGATGGACTCTTCACCTCGTCGATGTGTTCGTAGATAGACTCCACGTCCCCGAACTGGCGGATGAGGTCCGTCGCGGTCTTCTCCCCGATCCCCTTTATCCCTGCAACGTTGTCGCTTGAGTCCCCTTTGAGCGCCTTGAAGTCGATCATGTACTTCGGGCTGAAGCCGTAGTGCTCTGCCGCCCGTTGCTCGTTGTAATCCACCGTCGTGCGCTGGTAGGGACGGAACATAAAGAGGTTCACGCTCGGCCCGATCAGTTGCACCAGGTCGGTGTCCAGCGTCGCGATGTACGTCTCGATCCCCTCGCTCGCCGCGATCCGAGCGATCGTGCCTGCTACGTCGTCCGCCTCGTATCCCGGCATTTCGATGATCGGGATGTTGAATGCCTCGAGCATCTCCCGCACCCGTGCCATCTGCACCAGCAGCTCCGATGGCGTCTCCCGCCGGGTCGCCTTGTAGGCCGCGCTCGCCTCGTGGCGAAACGTCTTGCCTGCGGCATCCCAGGCCGCGCAGATGTGCGTCGGCCGCAGCAGGTCCAGCACCCGGATCAGCGTCTCCGCGTAGCCGTGCGTCGCGAACGTGAGCTCGCCCTTCGACGTCATGAGCGGCTTGTCGGATTGCGCGAACGCGAAGAACGCCCGGAACAAGATCCCGTGAGAGTCGAGAATCACGAGGCGTGGCTTTTGGCCCGGGGCTGCTGTCACGTCGCGATTATAACGGCCAACCTCGTGCCCGAAGCCCGCGCCGGCAGCCTCCGCTCCCGCGCTACAATCCAGCTGCCACCAACAAGGAGCCACCGATGGACTTCCGCCTCGATCCTGCACAGGCCGAGTTCCAGCGAGATGTCGCCGCCTTCATCGAACACGACCTCCCCGAGGGCTGGTCAACCCCTCGAGAGTCGCTCGCGGCCGGGATCGAAGTCGAACGCGCCGTCATGAAGCGCCTCGCCTCGCGCCATTGGCTCGCCCTTCCCTGGCCCAGAGAATACGGCGGCCTCGGCGCCTCCCCGATGGAGCAACTCTTGTTCAACGAGCAGATGGCCTACCACCGCGTGCCCGGCGTCGTGAACATGGGCGTTGCCTGGGTCGGTCCCGTCGTCATGCTTTACGGCACCGGCGCCCAGAAGCGCGATTACCTCTCCGCCATCGCCGATGGAACCGACATCTGGTGCACGCTCTACTCCGAGCCGGGCGCTGGCTCCGATCTCGCCGCCATGCAGACCCGTGCCGTCCGCGACGGCGACGATTACGTCATCAACGGCCAGAAAATCTGGACCACCTTCGGCCACTACGCCGACTGGGGCTGGCTCGCCGCTCGCACCGATCCGGATGTCCCCAAGCACAAGGGCATCTCCACCTTCGCCATCAAGATGGACACCCCCGGGATAACCGTTCGCCCGCTCACGAACATGGCCGGCACCCACGAGTTCAATGAGATCTACTTCGAAGACGTCCGCATCCCCGCCGCCAACCTCGTAGGCGAAGAAAACCGGGGCTGGTACCACGTCGCCGTCGGCCTCGACTTCGAACGCTCCTCAATCGGCGCCACCTCCAGCGCCCGCCGCACCGTCGACGAGCTCGTCGCCTATCTCAACGGCCGTCGCGGGTCCGTCCCTTCGGCCGTGCGCCACCGCCTCGCTGACCACGCAGTTGCCGTCCAGGTGCTCCGAAACATGGCTTACAACATCGCTTCCATGCAGGGCAGCGGCCTCATTCCCACCCGCGAAGCGCAGATGGCGAAGCTCTTCGGCGCTGAGCTTCAGCAGCGAATCGCGGTTTCAGCGGTCGAGGCCTTCGGCATGCTCGGGCAGGCCGCGCCCTTCGGCTCGAACGCCGAGCGCACGCAATACACCCTGTTGCGCAGCGTTGCCAACACGATCGAAGGCGGCACAAGCGAGATCCAGCGCTCAGTCATTGCCACTCGTGGTCTCGGACTCCCCAGGGAGTAGTCGATCGAGCCTTAGGAGGGCGCCGCGTCCGCGACCAGCGCCGGTTCCCGCGCCATCGCTGCCCGGTAGATGAGCCAGCCCGTCAACGCGAGCAACGCGCCTGACATCGGCCACCCCACCAGGCGGCTCCAAACGAGGTATTCACCAACCGAGAGATTCGAAAGCAGCACCACACGGATGGCCCCGTGAAACAGGTCGTAGGCCGCCCAGGCCAGTGACAACCACCCAAACAACGCGGCGTTCGGCGCTACTCGCCCCGCCACCCCAGGCATCAGTTCGCGCGCGATTCCGCCAACCAAAGGCTTGCCAACGTAGATGCTCCCCAGGTAGACCGGTACGAACAGGAAATCGGAAAGCGGCCCCGAAGCGAGGTACGCCTTTTCGCTGTTCGACACGATTCCAACCAGTGCCGACAACGCCACCACGCTGAATCCGAAGGCCGTCAGCATCCCGATCAGCCGGTGGCGGCGGTTCGTGTAGAACACTGCCCCCGAAGCCGCGAATCCGCCTCCAACTGCCACCCAGGCAGGCGCAATCCGCGTCAGCCCAAAGAATACGGCGACGGGAAGGAAGCTTAAGAGTATCCGCAGGTTCACAGCGAGGACCGATCGCCACCAATCAGAGATGTTCCCCTTAGTTTACGGCGCTGCGACCTCGTTTCGGTCTATCTCGCGTAAACCCGCCTTATGTTCGGCCGCCAGCCGCGCGTACCGCCCGGGATTGCCCGTCACCCATTCCTCCGCCGCCGACCCGGCGATCGGTCGCTTCACCGTGGCCGGTGTCCCCGCCGCCAGCATCCCCGCCGGGATCACGGTCTCGGCCAGCACCACCGATCCAGCCGCCACAAGCGCCCCCTTCTCGACCACCGCCCCGTCCAGCACCTGGGCCCCGTTCCCGATCAGCGCGCGGTCTCCGATCGTCGCGCCGTGAATGATCGCGTTATGCGCGATCGACGCCTCCTCTCCGATCAGCGCCGGCAGCCCCGCCCGTCCGTGCACCACAGCCCCGTCCTGCACGTTGGCCCCTCGCCCGATCACCGCGTACGACGTATCGCCCCGAACCACCGCCCCGTACCACACGGAAGCGCCGGCATGAATCCTGACGTCACCCACGATCGTTGCCGTCGGCGCTACGAACGCGTCGGGGTGGATCGCCGGGACCTTGTCCCCGACCGCGTAGATAGGCATGCAACAAGCTCCCTGAAGTGATGTGGGACACCCCGGACACGGGGCTCTGGTATCGTAGGCCCCGCTCGGCCCGCTGCCAAAACCCCGCCCGGTTTACAGGCGCGCCGTCCCCCGGGGGTAACCACATGGAAATCAAGGGCAAGAGTGCTGTCGTCAGCGGCGCTGCCTCGGGAATCGGCAGGGCCATGGCCCGGGTACTCGCCCGGTCGGGCGCCCGTGTCATCGTCGCGGACCTCGACGCCGCCGGCGGAGCCGCGACCGTCGACATGATCGGCGCGGCCCACGGAATCGCCGTCTTCTGCCATTGCGATGTCACCCGCACCGAAGACATCGCCGCCGCTTTCGCTTCTGCCGTGGAGCACTTTGGGTCGCTCGATATTGTCTGCAACAACGCAGGCGTCGCGGGCGAGACGCTCTTCGACGACGCCTCTGGCGACTGGCAGCGGGTTGTCGACATCAATCTCACCGCCGTGATCGACGCCACCCGCATCGCCGTCCGCGAAATGCGAAGGGCTCACGGAGGGGTGATCATCAACACCGCCTCGATGGGCGGGCTCCTTCCGATGCCAGATTCCCCCGTCTATGCCGCGACCAAGGCCGGCGTGATCAACTTCACCCGCTCGCTCGCCTACCTGGCCCTCGAAGCCAACATCCGTGTGAACGCCATCTGCCCAACCTTCACCGACACACCTCTCGTTCGCCGCGCTGGCGACGAGCGCGTTGAGGAGTTGAAGCAGCAGGTCGGCGGAATCCTTCAGCCCGAAGACGTCGCCGCCGGCGTCATCGAGCTGCTCGAAGACGACTCCCGCGCGGGCGCCATAATGCGCGTCACCGTCCGCGGCGGCCGCGACTACGCCCGCGACATCCGCCCCTGAAGCAGGTCACCACAGAACGCCCGGAGAGCCCCGTTGAAGACGTCCGCCGCCTCCCACTGCAGGAAGTGTCCGGCGTCCCGCACCAGGAACGGCCCGACGCGATTCGGGAACACCACCTCTGCCATGCGGTCGAACTCCGGATAGATGACGTGGTCGGATGGCCCGAAAAGAATCAGGGTCGGCATTGGGTTAGGCGTGGCCATCACCGAAGGCTCGCTCCTGGCTCCTTCTTTCAGCGCACTCTCATACGCCCCGAAGCTCGCTCGCAGCTTCCGCCCGTCAGCGAACGGTTCTGTCATGAAATCTGTCGCCTCGTCGTCGAACGCCCCCGGGTGCGCCCAGAACCGCGAGCCGTAGAACGTCGCGATGTACCGCCGCCGCTTCTCTGGCGTGTCTAGCTCAGCAGCCAGCGCGTCGGCATCGGTGCCCTGGCGGCGGAAGTAGTCCCCTGCCTCGCGCGCCGGGCGCGT
>JBGPOS010000048.1:0-30460 GCA_041488155.1 Tepidiformaceae bacterium | reverse complement strand
CTGGCGGCCGATGAGGTCGAGGCCGTCGGAGCGGATGGAGCAGAAGGCGACTTCGCGGTCGAGGCGGGTGTCGTGGGCTAAGAAGACGCGCTTGCGTCCGCCTTCGCCGAGGAAGCGCTGGACGCGGTAGCGGCCGGAGACGAAGGATTCGGGGAGCGGGCGTTCGGAGATCGACGGGGCGACGGGGCGAGTGGGCGACGGGGCGAGGGCCTGGTCGCTTCGCTCGAGTCGCTCGAGGCGGCGTTCGGCTGCAGAGAGGAAGGTGCGGGCGTCTTCGTTGTCGGGGTCGAGGTCGAGGATCTCTTCGGCGCGCTCGCTGACCTGGGCCCAGTCGCCAGCAGCCCGTGCGGACTCGATGTCGTCGAGCAAGAGGTTGACCTGGCGTTGGACCCGCTCGCTGGGCATGGTGGGGAATCATACGCGATGGGGAAAACAGCGATGAGCGATGAGTGCGGAGCCCTCACCCCGGCCCCTCCCGCGCGGAGCCCGGTAGCCGCGGCCGTCTCTGGCCGCTGCACTGCCTCCGCCGCGCGGAGTTCGGCCTGGATCGCCATCTCGATCGCCCCTCACCCCGGCCCTCTCCCGCTGCGGTGGGAGAGGGAGTGGTGCCGGGGATCGAGCGTGGTTAATCACGTCTTTCCAGAGGGGGGCTAGAATAAGCAGAATCGCCCGAGGTGGGCGGAAAACCTGGCCGGGAGCCGCGATTGGCCGCCGGAGTGCTGACTCTATCGACTCGAGCCGCGGAAGCAGCGGCGACGCTGGCACGGGTGCGCGCGGAAGTGCATCGCGTGATCGTGGGGCAGGACGCGCTTATCGACCGGCTGCTCATCGGGTTGCTGTGCGAGGGGCACGTGCTGGTGGAGGGTGTGCCGGGGCTGGCGAAGACGCTGACTGTGTCGACGCTGGCGGAGACGTTGAACCTGGAGCACGTTCGGATCCAGTTCACGCCTGACCTGCTGCCCGCGGATCTGATCGGGACGGAGGTGTTCAGTCCTTCGGACGGGAAGTTCACCGTGAGGCGGGGGCCGCTATTTTCGAACGTCGTGCTGGCGGACGAGGTCAACCGGGCGCCGGCGAAGGTGCAATCGGCGCTGCTGGAGGCGATGCAGGAGCGGCAGGTGAGCATCGGCGGGGAGACGTTCAAGCTGGACGACCCGTTCCTGGTGATGGCGACGCAGAACCCGATCGAACAGGAGGGCACGTACCCGCTGCCGGAGGCGCAGCTGGATCGGTTTCTCTTGAAGGTGCGGGTGGACTATCCATCGCGGCCGGAGGAGCGGCAGATCCTGGAAATGGGGCTGGACGGGGCGATGCCGGTGGGTCGCGTGGTGGCGTCGCGGGAGGACATCGTGCAGGCGCGGGCGGCGGTGCACGAGGTGGCGATCGACGAAGCGCTGAAGGACTACATCGTGCAGGTGGTGTTCGCGACGCGACGGCCGACGGCGTATCGGATGCCGGAGTTGCAGTCGTTGATCGCGTTCGGGGCGTCGCCGCGGGCGACGATATCGCTGGCGCAGGCCTCGCGGGCGCACGCGTTCTTGCAGGGGCGGGCGTACACGACGCCGGATGACGTGAAGGCGTTGGCGCACGACGTGATGCGGCATCGAATCGTTACCACGTACGAGGCGGAGGCGGAGGAACTGACGACGGACGACCTCATTGACCGGGTGCTCGAAGGGGTCGAGGTCCCCTAGAGGGACTCTCGCGGGCCGGACGCAAGGTATGTGGCCCTGGCGAAGGAAGGGACGGGCGAAGGGCCCTGCGGCTGACGCCGGTCGCGGCTCGCTTCGAGGCGAGGGCGGGCCCGGGGGAATCCCGCCGGAACTCTTCGAGCGGGTGCGGATGATCGAGATGAAGGCGCGGCGGCTGGTCAACGACGTGTTCCTCGGAGAGTACCTGGCGGTTTTTCGGGGGCGCGGGCTTGAGTTCGACGAATTGCGGCCGTACGTGCCTGGTGACGACGTGCGGTCGATCGACTGGAAGGCGTTCGCCAGGACGGGGGAGCCGCTCATCCGCCGGTACCGGGAAGACAGGGACCTGACGGTCGTGTTCGCGGTCGACGTGAGCGCTTCGCAGTCGGCGGGAGCGATGGCGCGGACCAAGGCGGACCTGGCGGCCGAGCTGTGTGCGGTGCTGGCGCTGGCGGCGATCCGGAATAAAGACCGGGTGGGGTTGCTGCTGTTTGCGAGTCGGCCTGAGCGATACGTGCGCCCGGCGGGGGGGCCGACACACGTGCTGCGGGTTGTGCGAGAGGTGCTGTGGGCGCAGCCGGCGACCAAGGGGACCGACATCGGAGCGGCGATGGAGTACCTGACGGGTGTGCAGAAGAGGCGGGCGACGGTATTCCTTGTGTCGGACTTCCTCAGCGAGGGGTACGCACGGCAGCTGCGGGCGGCAGCCCGGCGGCACGACATAATCGCGGTACGCGTGCGGGAGACGGTGGATGAGGCGCTGCCCGACGCCGGCATCGTGCGGGTGGCGGACGCGGAGACAGGCGCTCTGATGGAGATTGACAGCGGCAACGCGCGAGTGCGGGAGGCCTACGCGGGACATGTGCGAGAGCTGGACGTCGAGCGACGGCGGCTGTTCGGCGAGCTGGGGATCGACGAGATAGCCGTCAAGGTTGGGGTGGATTACGTGCCGGCGCTGCTACAGTTCTTCAAGCGGCGAGCACAGGCGGTCGCGTGAAACGCCTGCTGGTGGCGGTGGTGGTGGCCTGGCTGGCGGCATCGGGGGTTTCGCCGGCCCTGGCCGATGACGGCGACGAAGCGCGGATCGTACGGAGCGCGGCGCTCGTGGGCGAGCAGGTCGTGCTGCAGTTGAAGGTAGTCGCGCCGATCGGGGCGACCGTGGAAGTGGATCCAGGGTTGCCTTCGTGGAACGGGGTAGAGGTGGTGCGGGTGGCTTCGGCGAGCCAACGCAATCAGGACGGCCGGACGGTGCACACGATCGAGCTGGTGGTGGCAGGGTTCATCCCGGGCGACACCACATTCCGGCCGGCGGTCAGTGTGACGGCGGACGCCGTGTCGATTACGCGCGAGCTGCCGGGGGTGGCGCTGAAGGTGATCCCCACGTTGAGGGCGAACGACCCCAACGAGCTTTCGGTGCTGCCGGGACCGTCGGCGATTGACGGTGCGGAATCGCCGTGGCTACGCCCGGCGATTGGGCTGGGAGTAGTGGTGGGGGTTGCGATCGTGCTGGCTGCGCTGGCGTTTGGAGTGCGGGCGTTCGTGCGAGTGCTGCGCCGGCCCAAGCCGGTGTTTGAGGGCCCAGGGGTGGTGCACGGGCTTGGGGATGCTGAGGACGTTATCGAGAGCGACCCCGTGGGGGCGTATCGGACGCTGGCGTCAGCGGTACGGACAGTGATCGCCGAACGCTACGGGTTCCCGGCGTTCGCGCTCACGACGAGGGAGCTGGAACGCCGAATGGAATCGGAGGGGGTGGAGCGCTGGCAGGCGCGGTTGGTTGGGGGGCTGCTTGAGGAGTGCGACGCGGTGGTGTACGCGGGGTACCGTCCGGCGAACGAACGGCGGCAGGCGGACCTGACGATGGCGAGGGAGATCGTGGAGGTGGCGGGGACATGAGCTTCGGCGATCCGCACCTGCTGGCGTTTGGGGCGCTCGCCGCGCCGGTTGCCGTGATGGGCTGGCTGAGGCGACGCGGTGGCTTCGGCCTGCCTTCGGCGGTTGCGTTCGGGGGCATACCGGCGACGTTGCGCGTGCGGCTGGTGCGACTGCTGCCAGTGCTGCGGGTGGCGGCGGTGTTGCTCTTTGCCGCGGGCCTGGCACGACCGCAGATCGGAGAGGCGAACGCGGTGGTGCCCGCCGAGGGGATCGACATCGCGCTCTCGATAGACATTTCGAGCTCGATGAGCACGTCCCCGTTCGGCGGTGGCGGGAAGACGCGGCTTGACGTAACGAAGAGCGTCATCCGGGACTTCATTAAGGGGCGAACGAACGATCGCGTGGGCGTCGTGGTGTTCCAGAAGGATGCGCTGGCGCTTGCGCCGCCGACGCTGGACTACGGGGCGCTGGACACGATGGTGGCGAAGCTCGATAGCGGAATCCTGCCGGACGGGACGGGTATCGGGGTGGGGTTGGCGACGGCGCTCAACATGTTGAGAGAGTCGGACGCGGCGAGCCGCATCGTGATCCTGCTGACCGATGGGGAGCACAACGCCACCTCCATCAAGCCGCTGGACGCGGCAGAACTGGCTGCGGCTCTACGGATCCGGGTCTATACGATCGGGCTGGTGTCGCAGCCTTCGGTCCTTGGCGGCAGTGTGGCTGCGGGGGTCGACGAAAAGCTGCTTCGCGAGATGGCGGACGAGACGGGTGGCCAGTACTACGCCGCGGACAACCCGAAGGCGCTCGCCTCGGTCTACGAGGAGATTTCGAAGCTCGAAACGAGCAAGGTTGGACGCGAGCACTTCGAACAATTCACGGAGCTGGAGCCCTGGTTCATCGGGGGGGCTGCCTTCCTGTTGCTCGTGGAGCTGGCGATGCGAGGGACGTGGCTGCGGAGCTCGCCGGCATGAGAGAGATCACTCTTGGCCAACCCTGGGTGTTGATCGCGCTGGTGGCCGTGCCGGCCGTGCTGGCGGCCTGGGTTTTGGGTCAGCGTCGGGCTGCCCGACGGGTGCGGGCCTTATCCCGTGAGGAGGCCGGTGGCCCGCGGTACTTCGCCGGAGGGTGCCTTGCGGTGGCGGCGGCGCTGGCGGTGGTGGCGGCGGCCCAACCGCGATGGGGGACCACCGAATCGTTTGTGCCGCGGCGAGGGGCCGAGGTTGTGCTGGTCGTCGATGTCTCGCGAAGCATGGACGGGAAGGACGTCGCGCCGAGTCGGCTGGAAGCAACGAAGGCTGCCCTTACAAAGACGTTGCAGCGCCTCAACGGGGACCGCGTGGGGCTTGTGGTGTTCGCGGGCAACGCGCGACTGCGCTTTCCCCTGACCACGGACTTTTCCGCCGCGACGCAGGTGATTTCGTCGCTGGAGACCGGACCGGTGATCGTAGAAGGGGGCACGAGTGTGGCGGCAGGGCTGGACATCGCCATGGACGTGTTCGACTCGGGCAGCGATGGGGGCGGCAGGCTCATCGTGCTGGTGAGCGACGGAGACGATCTCGGGGCGGACCCGGCGGCTGCCGCAACGGCGGTGAGGAACTCAGGGATCGACTTCATCGTGGCGGGGGTGGGGACGGGAGATGGGGCAACCGTGCCCGTCTTCGACTCGAAGAGCAAGACGACGGTACAGAAGCTGGGGCGAGACGGTCAGCCGATCGTTTCGAAACTGAACGAGACGTTCCTGCGGGCCCTGGCGGTGGCGGCGGGCGGCCGCTACGTGGGCGCGGACCTGCAGGTGCTTCCGGCGACCGTGGAGGGGCGGGTATCGACCCTCAAGCGGCTACGGATCGACGAGCGTCCAACGGAGATCCCCGTTGAGCGTTTCCAGTGGTTTGCGGGGGCTGCGCTGGCGTTGCTGGTGCTGGCATCGGCGGCAGAGCGAATGCCGCGATGGCCGCGGCGGCGGATGCGGGCGATCGGCCTCGTGGGGATGGCGCTGTTCGTGCTTCCCGGGTGTGCAACCCTGGCGCACGACCTGAACGAGGACGCTCGGAGGGCCTACGACGTTGGCGACTACGACCGGGCAATCAACCTCTTCATCGAGGTGCAGGCGGAACGGCCGAACGACCCCGCGGTCAGCCTCAACCTCGCACGGGCGCTCTATGAAGCGGGCCGGTTCGAGGAGGCGATCCTGGCGGCGCGCCGCCTGCTGAATCTGCCGAGCCCGGAGACGCAGGCGCGGGGCTACGCAAGCATCGGCCACGCCGAATTTGCCGTCGGACGGCTGCCGAATTCGCTCGAGGCGTTCAGGCGGGCTCTGCTGGAGAACCCGGGCGACGAAAACAGCCGGCACGACTTCGAGGTAGTCCTGCGGATGTTGCGGCCGCTCGAAGGGGCGAGCGAGCAGCCGCCTCCCGACGGCAATCAGCCGTCGAACGGGCAGCCGACGCCGCCCCCCGGCGGGCCTAGCGATCCGAACAAGCCAGGGCAGCCACCGGGGTCTCCTCCAGGGCAAGGAACGCCCTCGCCCGGGAGCCAGCCGGGAGGCGAAACGGGCGCGCCGTCGAACGATCCTGCGCGCAATCCCGACGCGATCGACCGGCGACTGGAACAAATCGACGCGCAGGTGAACGCACTGCTGCTGCAAGCGGGGGAGAATCCGACGGCATCGGAAGCGCTTGAGATCCTGCAGCTGCTTGCGGAACGCAACCGGATTGCGGCGCTGCGCGACGGTCTCGCGGGCGGCGGAAATCCAGGTGACTACTAGGGCAATTGAGTAGCGAACAACAAGTAAGGGGCGCCTTGCGGCGCCCCCTGATTGTCCGCGCTGGACTATTTCTTGACCGGCACCCGGGTCTGACGAGGGGGTACGGGATGCGGCCTTGCGGGGCCGCCGCCGGGGGTCGGCCGGGCGGTCTGGCCAGGCCTGGGTTTGGATTGCTTTGCCACTTGGACGGGCACTCCTTTCCTGGCCCCGTCACGGGTCGAGACGGGGAGACGATGCGGGCTGATCTATGGCCGCATTCGCATCGGGAGTGCCTCCTGTGGGGGTTGATCCCCATTGTAGGGCATCGCTGCGGTCCCGGAGGAGATAGAGGCGGCACGGACGGCTTCGACCGGCGGTGTAGACTCTCGCCATGCGTGCGGTGTTCGTGATGGTCAAGACCGAGCCGGGACACGGGACCGAGGTTGCGAACGCGATCGCGGACGCGGAGAGCTTTTCCGAGGCCTACAGCATTACGGGGCAGTACGACCTGTTGGTGAAGCTGTACGTCGATGACGTGGACTCGCTGGGCCGTTTGATCGAACGGGACATCCATTCGATACCGCATGTGCGGGAGACGTACACGATCCTTACGTTCGAGGCGTTTGGGGCAGGCTAAAGGGGGACGGCGTGGAGGTCCTGCGGCGAATCTCAGGCGACCTGCCGTGGCTGGTGGGATTGGCGCTGGCCGGTGCGCTGTACGTCGTCGGTTACCTGAGGCTCCGGCGGCGCCATCCTCGCCTTCGCCACTCGGGCTGGAAAGCCGGAGCATTCCTTGCAGGACTGGTGCTCGCCGGCGCCGTCGCAACGTCACCGTTCGCTAGATTCGCTGATAGGGCGTTGTCAGTGAACTTCGGCGGACTCCTGGTGCTGACGATGATCGCGGCTCCGCTGATCCTGCTGGGGTCGCCGCTGACGCTGGCGTTCCGGGTTTCTGGCCGAGCGGGCCGGAAGCGCTTGCGGAAGTTCTACCGGGGGCCGGTGATGACGATCCTCGGGTTCCCGATCGTGTCGTGGTTGGCGTTCGCCGTGGTGACCTACGCCTGGCAGCTCACACGGCTTACCGACGACGCGGCCCGGCACACGCCAGTGAGGGACATCCAGCTGGTGACTCTGCTCGCGGTGGCGCTGCTGTTCTGGTGGCCGGCGCTCTGTGCTGACCCCGTGCCATGGCGGATGGCGCACCCGCTTCGAGGGCTGTACGTGTTCGTGGAGATGACCCACAAAGCGCTGTTCGGGGCGATGTTCCTTTCGCTGAATCACCCGGTGCATCCTTACTTCGCGTCGCACCTTCCGGCGTGGGCTCCGGGGGCGATGCTCGACCAGCGAGTGGCGATAGGGGTGCTGTGGGTTGGCGGGAACCTCGTGTTCCTGACGGCGCTCGCGGGCATCGTGGCGAAGTGGATGCAGTACGAGGGGCGGTACACGCGGCGGGTCGATCTGAGGCTGGCGGCAGCGCGCGAGGACGAGCGTCAGCGGCGGGCGGCGCTGGGGCAGGTGTTCGACCGCACTGTCTGACGGGCGCCCTGGTCAGCGGGCCGGGTTCGGCCTGGTGTGGTCCTTGAAGAACTGCCAGATAGTGCTGGTGGCGTCGAGGGCGGTGGAGGGGTTTTCGCCGGGGGCGAACGAGACGGCGCGGCCCGGCCAGCCATGGCCGGCGCCATCGATCGTGTAGAGGACGACGTCGGTGCCGGGGACGCAGCCGGTCGCCGTCTCTTTCGTCACTGCCTTGTCTTTCGTGTTGGTGATGGGGCCTGAGCACCGGTTGAAGTCGCGCCAGAACGCAATCGTTTTCGAGACTGAAGCGAGCTGAAAGCCTGGGGAGCGAGTTATGCCCACGCCGCCGCCGATCGGGACGTAGTGGTCGGCGGTGCCGTGAATGTGGAGGACGGAAATGGGGTTGGTGGGGGTGCAGGGTGAGAGGGTGAGGGTTGCGGCAACCGGAGCGATCGCGGCGAGACGATCCGAGAGCTCGCAGCCGAGGCGGTAGGACATCATGCCGCCGTTGGAGATGCCCGTGGCGTAGATTCGGCGGGGGTCGATCGTGAGCTGAGCCGAAATGGCGTCGATGAGGTCTGCCATGAAGCGGGTGTCGTCGATGTGGTTTTCGGCGGGATAGATGCCGGGGCGGCCGTCGTTCCAGTTGAACTGGCGATCGGGCCCGGTGCCATCGGGGTAAACGAGGAGCCAGCCGTCGCGGTCGGCTTCAGCGGTGAAGCGGGTGTAGCCGACCGTGGACGCCGCATTGCCACCCCCGCCGTGGAGCATGATGACGAGCGGGGTTGGCTGCGAGGGCTCGTACGAGGCCGGCACATAGAGGAGGTAGGTTCGGACGCGGCCGCCTGAGGAGAGTTCGCGCTGGTTCATGCCGGTCGAGGGTGTCGGGACCGAAGCGGCCGACGATTGGGAGGTGGAGTCGGGGGACGCCGGCGTAGGCCCTTGGTCGCGATTGGCGCAGGCGGTCTCCAAGAGCAGGACGGTAGCGATTGCGGCGAGTTGAAGCGCCGAGAACCGGGTCGGGCTAGACGACAACGCGTTCTTTGTATTCACCGTAGACGCGGCGCCAGAGGTTGCAGACCTCGCCGACGGTCGCGCCGGCGTTCACGGCCGCGATGATGAAGGGCATGGTGTTCGTGCGGGGTTCGCGGCTGGCCTGTTCGAGGGCTTGCAGGCTGGCGGCCCAGACGGCGGGGTCGCGTTCGGCGCGATGGCGTTTCAGTCGCGCGAGGTGGCGCTTCTCGCCTTCGGGATCCATGCGGAGAATCGGAATTTCCTGGGGATTGTCTTCGAGGTATTCGTTGACACCCACGACGATGCGGTCGCGAGAGTCGACTTCGCGCTGGTAGCGGGCTGAGGCGTCGGCGATCTCCTTCTGGAAGAAGCCGGTTTCGATCGCGGGCAGGACGCCTCCGATGGCGTCGATCTGTTCGAAGTAACGGGTGACTTCGGCCTCCATGTCGGAGGTGAGCTTCTCAACGAAGTAGGAGCCGCCTAGCGGGTCGATCGTGTTGATGACACCGCTCTCGTGGAGGATGACCTGCTGGGTGCGGACGGCAAGGCGGGCGGCCTTGTCGCTGGGAAGGGCGATGGCCTCGTCCATGGCGTCGGTGTGGAGCGTCTGCGTGCCTCCCATTACGGCGGCGAGGGCCTGGAGAGCGACGCGCACGAGGTTGACCTCGGGCTGCTGCTCCGTCAGGGAGACGCCGGCGGTCTGGGTGTGGAAGCGCATGAGCCAGGAGCGGGGGCTCTTCGCGCCGAAGTTTTCGCGCATCTGGCGGGCCCAGATGCGGCGAGCGGCGCGGAACTTGGCGACTTCTTCGAAAAAGTCGTTGTGGCTGTTGAAGAAGAAGCTAATGCGAGGCGCGAAGGCGTCGATATCGAGGCCCCGGTCGAGGGCCCAGCGGACGTACTCGAGGCCGTCGGCGAGGGTGAAGGCGAGCTCCTGGGCGGCGGTGGAGCCGGCTTCACGAATGTGGTAGCCGCTGACGCTGATGGCGTTCCAGAGGGGCATTTCGCGGGAGGCGAACTCGACGGTGTCGGTGACGAGGCGCATCGAGTCCTGGGGGGAGTAGATGTACTCGTTCTGGGCGATGTACTCCTTGAGGATGTCGTTCTGGAGGGTGCCAGCAAGGTTGGCGCGGGGGACGCCACGCTTTTCCGCTGCGGCGATAAAGAGCGCCCAGACGACCGGGGCGGGGCTGTTGATGGTCATGGAGGTGGTGATGCGATCGAGGGGGAGATCAGAGAGGAGGATGTCCATGTCGGCCAGGGAATCGACCGCTACGCCGCAGCTGCCGAATTCACCCTCCGCCCAGGTTTCGTCGTGGTCGTAGCCCATGAGGGTAGGCATGTCGAAGGCGATCGAGAGGCCGTTGTTGCCGGCGGCGAGGAGGTCTTTATAACGCTGATTCGTCTCTTCGACGGAGCCGAAGCCGCTGAACATGCGGATGGTCCAGGGCTTGCCGCGGTAGCCTGTGGCATGGATTCCCCGGGTGAAGGGGTAGGAGCCGGGGAGGTTGATGTCGCGCTCGTAGTCGAGCCCGGCGACATCGGTGGGGTCGTAGAGGCGGTCGACGGGACGGCCGGAGACGGTCATGAAGGGGCCGGCGAGCTCTTTGCCTTCGTGGACTACGGCTTCGTCGTAGTCGGCACGGAGGCGGCGCGCGCGGTCGAGACTGTCTTTTTCGGCCACTGTGGTCTCCTGGCCGGGAAGGCCCTTGGGGTAGTGTACCGCCTTGGGCGAGTGGGCGAGTGGGCGAGTGGGCGAGTGGGCGAGTGGGCGACGGGGCGAGTGGGCGACGGGGCGACGGGGCGACGGGGAGCGCCGGGCTCCGCGAAACGTTTGCAGCGCCCGAAGTTCGCGATACGCTCGACGGGCTATGGCGAAAGACGAATCGTTTGACATCACGACGGGTTGCGACCTGCAGGAGGTCGACAACGCGGTGAACCAGGCGAGGCGCGAGATAACGACGCGTTTCGACTTCAAGAACGTGCTGGCGGAGGTCGACTACGACCGGGGTGCGGCGAAGATCTCGATTCACACCACCGACGAATACAAGCTCGATGCGATCTGGCAGGCGCTGAGCCAACGTTTCATCGCTCGCAATGTGCCGCTGAAGAACATGAAGCGAGGGACGATCGAGAAGGCGGGAGGGAGCACGGTCAGGCAGGAAGTGACCCTGACGCAGGGGATCGAGACGGAGATTGGGCGGCGAATCGTCAAGCACATCAAGGAGCAAAAGTTCAAGAAAGCGCAGGCGCAAATCCAGGGGGATGCGGTCCGGGTGAGCGGTCCGAGCCGGGAAGAGCTGCAGCAGGTGATCGCGGCGGTGAGGCGGGAGGACTGGGGGATCGAGTTGAAGTTCGGGAATTATCGCTGAGGCGAGGGGACAGGTAAGAGGGGACAGGTGGCAGACGGCGAAGTCATCGATTGGTTGATGGAGGGGGATCCTGCGGTTCGGTGGCAGGCGATGCGGGACCTGCTCGGGGCGCCCGAGGCGGAGGTTGAAGCCGAGCGTAAGCTGGTGGCGGCCAGCGGTTGGGGTGGGCGGCTGCTCGACCTGCAAAAGCCGGATGGGAGCTGGGGCCCGAGCGTCTACGGCAAGTGGACGGGGACGTTCTACACGCTCCTCGTGCTCCGCGATCTGGGGCTTCGAGAAGACAGTGCCGCCGCTCGAATCGCTGCGGAGCGAGTGCTCAACGCGGGCCATCGCCCTGCGGATGGCGGCCTTAACTTCGGCACCGAACCGACGAGCGAGACCTGCGTCAGCGGCATGGGGCTGTCCATGCTCGCCCGATTTGGGGTCGACGGCGATCGGGTGCGAGGCCTGGTCGCGTACCTGTTGGGCGAGCATATGGCGGACGGCGGGTGGAACTGCCAGAGGGCGCGCGGCGCGACCCACAGCTCGTTCCATACGACCATTTCGGCGCTCGAAGGGCTATTCGAATTGCGCCAACGCGGGGACGGTGAGCACCTTCGGGAGGCGTCCGAACGCGGCCACGAGTTTCTCCTGGCGCATCGGCTCTTTCGCTCCCATCGGACCGGTGCCGTGGTGAAGGACGAATTCACCCGGTTTCACTTCCCGCCACGCTGGCATTACGACGTCCTCCGAGGGCTGGACTTCCTGCGGGCTGCGGGCGCGCCCCGCGACGAGCGCCTCGCGGACGCCGTCACGCTGGTGCGGGAACGGCGGAAGAGCGACGGATGCTGGCGACTGGCGTCACCCTACCGGGGCGCCGAGCACTTCGAGATGGAAGCGGGCGGGCAGCCGAGCCGGTGGAACACGTTGCGGGCGCTGCGGGTGTTGCAGTGGTGGGAGGGAGGCTAAGCCGGATTCAGACACGCGCGAGGGGCACGACTTTGGAGGCCAGGATGCGGGTGTCGCGAGTGATCAGCGGAATGTCGTGGACGAGGCTCGTGGCGGCGATGATTTCGTCGGCGGGGTCGCTGCGGAAGTCGAGTCGTGCGAGGGAGTGAGCAATCTCGATCGTTATTGGCCAGACGGTGAGTTGGGAGAGGACTCCGGCAAGGTCTCGGCTGCTTAGCGGCATTCTCGTTCGCCCGGCACGAGCCAGGTGCCCAAGCTCCCAGAGCACCACATCTGAAATACACCAGAAGTCGGACCCAAGAAGCCGGCGTTCGGGTTCTCTAAGACTGCCGTCGACTGCAGCAATGAGGATGTGGGTGTCCAGGTTGAGCACGACTCCTGACCTCAGGCTTCTTCCGGGCCCCGGCCTTCGTTCAAGTCGCCCCACTCGTCGGAAACCCAGGCCCCGCTGGAAAAGAGGTTGTCGTTGGAATCGACAATGATTTTGCCTTTCAGCGACCCGATGAGGTGAGCGTGGGAGACCCTCGTTTCGATCGGCACGAGCTTCGCGACGGGTTTGCCCCGCTTGGTGATGACGATGCCCTCCTGGTCGACCTCATCGAGGAGCTTGAGGCATTGTTCTTTGAACTTAGCGGCGGCAATGGTCTTCATGACCATAGTATGTGACTGGTCACTCCAGATGTCCAGATTGAGCGGGGACAGGCGCTCTACCTTTCGGTAGACTGGCCGAACGTTGCGGTTTCGAGCGCGAGGACGGTACTGATGGAATTCAAGTTTACGGAAGAGCATGAAGCGTTGCGGGCGGAGGTGCGCGGATTCCTTCGGCAAACTGTGCCGGGCGGTCCGGGGCCGTCGCGACCGACGAGCCAGGAGAACTGGGGCGAGCAGATCGCCTTCCTGAAGAAACTCGCGCGGCGAAGCTGGATCGCCCCCGCGTGGCCGAAGGAGTACGGCGGGCTGGGTTGGAGCCACATCAGCCGGATGATCTTCAGTGAGGAGCTTTCGTACGCGGGGGCTCCGGACGGGGGACGGGTGTTCGCCGTGGGGATGATCGGTCCGACGTTAATCGTGCACGGGACCGAGGCGCAGAAGCGGGAGCACCTGCCCAAGATCACGAGTGGCGACGTGGTCTGGTGCCAGGGGTACAGCGAGCCGGGGGCGGGTAGCGACCTCGCCAGTCTCCAGACCCGCGCGGTGCGCGACGGCGACGACTACGTGGTCAACGGCCAGAAGATCTGGACAACGGGGGCGCACCATGCGGACTGGTGCTTCTTGCTGGTGCGGACGGATCCTGAGGCGCCGAAGCACAAGGGGATTTCTTTCTTGCTGACGGACATGAAGTCGCCGGGGATCACGGTGCGGCCGATCGTCAACATGGCCGGCTACCACGAGATCAACGAAGTGTTCTTCGAGGACGTGCGGGTGCCCGTAGCGAACCGGGTGGGCGAGGAGAACAACGGCTGGTACGTGGCGATGACGTTGCTGGACTTCGAACGGTCGAACGTCGCTTCCATCGCGGCGAACCAGCGGACGCTGGAGACGCTGGCGGAGTACTTCAGGGAGCAGCGGCCGGGCGGAGACTATCGAGACATTCTGCGGCACCGCCTGGCGGATCTGTGGGTGGCTAACGAGGCGGGCCGGCTGTTGAGCTACCGGACGGCGTGGATGCAGGAATCTGGAAAGGTCGCGAACTACGAGGCCTCAGTGATCAAAGTTTTCGCGACGGAGCTCGGGCAGCAGATCACGAACTTCGGCGTGAACCTGATGGGCGCGACAGGCGCGCTCGAGCCGGATTCGAAACACGTGCGGTTCAAGGGCGTCATCGAGAAGGGACACCTCTCGAACGTGTCGCCGACGATCTACAGCGGGTCGAGCGAGATTCAGCGCAACATCATCGCGACACGGGGGCTGGGGCTGCCGCGGGACTAGCCGCCGTACTCCCATCCGAGATCCCGTTCGATGAGCATTTCGCCGGCGCGGAGGACGTCGCCGTCGGTGACGCGACCGACGACGATAGTGTGGTCGCCCGCTTCGAAGAACTGTTCGACGTCGCAGGTGAACCAGCCGAGTGAGCGGTCGAGGACGGGGCAACCATTGTCGTGGATGCCGTACTGGAGACCGGCGAGCTTGTCGTGGACGGTAGCGGCTGCTTGTTCGGAGCGGCCGCGGATCTTGCGGCCTTCGGCTGGCATGACGACCGCACGGGCGATTTCGAGACCGTCCTTTTCGTGGAGCAGGTTGACGCTGAAGACGCGGGTCTCGCGGACGAAACGGAGGGTGCGCGCATCGTTTTCGATCGCCGCTGCGACCAGGCGTGGCTTGAAGGAGACCTGCATTACCCAGTCGGCGATCATGGCGTTGAGCTGGCCGTCGGACGCGCGGGAACCAAGGACGTGGACGCCATAGGAGAGCTTGAGGAGAGCCTTTTCGATGGGCTCTAGCTCTTTGGGGTTCCCGGGCGGGCCGGGCCGGTTGGCCTGGTGAGTCATTGCGGGCTCCATTGCGCAACATGCGCTCAGGCCATGGTGCCACGAGACCGGAGGCGGCGCAGTATCGGGTCGCCGGCGGGAGGATGGCTCTCGTAAAGGAAGGCGGCCGTCATGTTGCCTTGAGAGCGGGGCGAACGTATTCTTCCGCTGCAAAGCTCTCTACCTACCGGAGAGAAAAGCAGTATCTAGCAGGATTGATAAGTTGTGATGAGAGTTGCTCGCCGGGTTGGGTTTGTCTGGAGCCTGGCCCTCTTGGCGACCGCCGTGTCGATTGCGACCTGTGGGGGCGACGACGATTCTAGCAAGAGCACACCCGCCGGGGGAGCCAGCGCGACGGCGGGCGGTTCGACGGCGGCCTATCCGGTCGAGGTGACTGACCTGCTGGGGCGGAAAGTGCAGATCAAGGCGAAGCCAAATACGGTGGTGGCGTTGAGCCCGACGGCGGTGGAGCTGGTCTACGCTGCGGGTGGGACAGTCGTGGGGCGGTCGGCATCGGTGGACTTCCCGGAGGCAGCGAAGGCCGCGAAAGAAGTCGGCACGGCCTATCAGCCGAATCTCGAGGCGATCCTTGCACTGAAGCCAGACCTCGTGGTCGCGGATTCGGTGATCCATGCGCAACCCCAGTTGCGAAAGCCGCTCGAGGATCTCGGGGTACCGGTGGTGTTCGCGGGCGCGGACAGCTACCAGAAGGTGCTGGACGGGATCGCCTTGATGGGGAAGGTGTTCAATGCGGGCGAGCTCACGAAGAAGCTGTCTGCCGACATCGAAAGTGCGAAGGCGGATGCGAAGAAGGCGCTTGCAGGCAAGCAGGTGTCGGCGGTGGCGTTGATTGCCGATCGCGATCAGACGCTGTACGCGGCGAAGCCTTCGAGCTACGCCGGTGACGTAATGAACCAACTCGGCCTGACCAACCCGGCGGCGAGCCAGGCGGACTCGGGCCCCTTCCCCGGCTACACCACGTTGGCGCCGGAGAAGTTGTTGGAGTACAACCCCGACTTCATTTTCACAATCACGCCAGCCCCGCCGCCAGCGCCGCGACTGAGCGCGTTGTTCCCGCAGATCCCGCCATTCAAGACGCTCAAGGCGGTGACGGGGAAGCATGTGATTGAGGCGGACGTCGAGTTGTTCCTGCAGGCGCCGGGGCCGCGGGTAGTCCTGGCGTTCAAGGCGATTACGGCGGCGGTGGGCGGGCAGCAGGCAGGGAGCTAGAGCCGCTACGATGGCGGGGATGGCGGCCTCGTCGAGATTGGACTCCGGAGCAATTCCCCGGCGGCCACTGTTCCGGACCGGGCGCCGGCAGCTGGCGGCGGTCGTCATTGCCTTAGCAGTGCTGGCGGTGGTGGGTTACCTGAGCCTCGCCTACGGGTCGGTGAACCTGACGCCGACAGAGGTCTGGCGAGGGCTGACCGAGGATTCCGATTCTTTCGCGCGCAGCGTGGTGTGGCAGATCCGGTATCCGCGCTTGTTGGACGGAATGATCGTTGGGGCGGCCCTGGCGGTGTCGGGGAACCTGTTGCAGGGCGTGACACGGAACCCGCTGGCGGACCCGACGATCCTTGGCATCACGGCGGCGGCCGGACTCGCGAGCGCGACGGCAATCGTCATAAACCCCCAGGTGCCGCAGTGGGGGATCGCGATGGCCTGTGTCGGTGGTGGGCTCCTCGGCGCCGGCGTGCTCTTTGTGATCGCCTGGCGCGGGGCGGTGTCGCCAGTGCGGCTGGCGCTGGCGGGGGTTGCCCTTTCCGCGTTCTTTGGGGCGGCGGTCGTCGGGCTTCTTTCGAGCTCGCGGACGTTTCTGCAGACGAGCCTCGGGTTTCTCGCCGGGGGACTCTACGGGTCCGAGTGGACCGACTTGCGAGCCGGGTTGCCGTACGTCGTGCCCGCGTTCGGGGCGGCATTGCTGCTTGGCGGGAGGCTGAATGCGTTGGCTCTCGGCGACGAGGTGGCAGCCGGGCTGGGAGTGCTCACGGACCGGACACGGCTGTTCATCCTTGGGGTATGCGGGGTGTTGACGGGAGTGGCGGTGTCGATGGCGGGGCTGGTGAGCTTCGTTGGGTTGGTGTGTCCGCACCTGGCGAGGTTCAGCGTGGGGAACGACAACCGCTACATGATCCCGGTGTCGGCGCTGTACGGGGCTGTGCTGGTGGCTGCGGCCGATCTGGTCGCACGGCTGGTGATCGAACCTTCGGAGATACCGATGGGGATCATCACCGCGGGAGTGGGGGCGCCGTTCTTGCTCTACCAGGTGAAGTTCCGGGGATGAAGCTGACGATACGGGACCTGGCGCTTGGGTATGGCGGCCGGCCGGCGGTGGATGGGGTCTCGTTCGAAATCGGTGGCGGGGAGATGGTCGCGATCGTGGGCCCGAACGGGAGCGGGAAGAGCACGCTCCTGCGGGGCATGTCGAGGCTGCAGAAGCCTGAGCGTGGGCAGGTGCTGCTGGGCGAGACGGACATCCGGTCCATGAGCCCGCGCGCCGTGGCGCGACAGCTGGCGATCCTGCCGCAGTCGCCGGATGGGGGGCTGGACCTGACGGTGCGCGAGCTCGCCTGGCGCGGGCGCTACCCCCATCAGGGGATCCTGCAGCGAGCTCGGAGAGTGGACTTCGAGGCAGTTGAGTGGGCGTTGGAAGCCGCGGATGTCGAGTATCTGTCGGAGCGCGGCCTGGCGAGCCTTTCGGGAGGCGAACGTCAACGGGCGTGGATCGCATTAGCCCTGGCGCAACAGCCGCGGGTGCTGCTGCTCGACGAACCGACGACCTTCCTGGACATCCAGCACCAGCTGGAGGTGATGAGGTTGCTCAGGAGGCTGAACCGGGAGGGGATGACGGTCGTGGTCGTGCTCCACGACCTGGTCCTCGCGGGCCGGTTCGCGGACCGGGTGATAGCGCTGCGACAGGGGCGGATCGAGTTCGACGGGGCGCCGAGGGAAGTGTTGCTGCCGGAAGCGCTGGAGCGAGTGTTCGGAGTCCCGATGATGGTGCTCAGCGACCCGGAGACGGGGCTGCCGGTGCCGTTGCCGAGAGGGATGAGGCATGAGCAACGAGCGGTTAGTAATGAGCAATGAGCAATGAGGCTCAGGACTGTCAGGTGAACTGGTTGAGGGCCTGAAAGAAGAGGACGAGGAAGACGGCGATCGCGACCATGGCGAGGACGAGGCGGGTGCCGTTCATCTGAGCGATTGTCGCACCGGCCTGGTTGGAAGACGACTAACAGGCGGCGATGGCCCCGGAGACTAGCGGCCCGGAGCCATCTCGCGGATGGCCTTGAGGGCGAGGGCCGTTTTCTTCTCGGGATCGGTTTCCATCGTGATGAGGGAGAGGAAGGCGGTGTCGACGCCTGCGTCCATGTAGCGACGGACGTGGGCTTTTCGCTCTTCGGGTGTGCCGCGGAGGATGAGGTCGTCGACGACGTGGGCGGGAATGGCGGCGACAGCGGCGCGCCGGTCAGCGGCGGCCCAGGCGTCCCACATGGGAAGGAGCTCGGTGCGGCCGAGCCACTCGTGGAAAGCACGGTAGACAGGGACGTTGAGGTAGCCGTTGATGTGGCGGCGGACGAAGGTATCGGCTTCGGGAGAGGGCGGGTCGATGGAGACCATGAGTCGGGCAGTGACTTCGATTGCGTCAGGGTCGCGGCCGGCGGCGCGCGCCGCTTCGCGGACGACGGCGACCGACTTGCGTACGTCTTCGGCAGAGAGCCAGTTGACGCAGACGCCGTCGGCGACTCCCCCAGCGACGCGCAGCATGCCTGCGCGGAGGGCGGCGACGTGGATGGGGATGGGCTGCGCGGGTGGGCGAGAGAGGCGAAAGCCGTCGACGGAGAACGTCTTGCCTTTGAACACGACGCGTTCACCGGCGAGGGCCTGGCGCAGGAAGGCGGCCATCTCGCGGACGCGCAGAGCGGGGCGATAGAAGGAACCTCCGTTCCAGGATTCGACGATGGGCTGGGAGCCGGAGCCGATGCCCAGGATGAAGCGGCCCGGGGCGATCTCGGCGATGCCGGCTGCGGACTGTGCAAGGGTGGCCGGACCGCGGGTGTAGACGTTGGCGATCGCGGTGCCGATGCGCATCGAGGTGGCGGCGCCAACAACAGCGAGCGGCGAGAAGCAATCGGTGCCATCGACTTCGTACGACCAGGCGTCCGTATACCCCAGGGACTCTGCTTCGCGGGCGATTGCGGCGTGGTCGGCGAGGGAGGGGCCTTCGAGTGGGATGGAAAGCGACCAGCGCTTCTTAGCCATTGGCAATGACGCGGTGGATGCGGTTGACGAGCATCGGGACCTGCCATTCGAAGCGGGCGCTGTCGGGGTTGGAGGCGGTGGCTTCGAGGTAGTGCATGTAGAGGCCTTCGAGGATGATCGCCAGCTTGAAGACGGCGAGTGCGTGGTAGAAGGTCACGCTCGACATCGACCGGCCGCTCTTGCGCCCGTAGAGCGCGGCGAGCTCTTCGGTTGTGGGAAATCCTTCCAGGGTGGTAAGCGGCGGGCCTTCGCGGGCGGTGGGCCAGCCGGGAGGGGGCGGCGGGTCGCCGGGGTCGCCCCAGTAGGACATCAGCCAGCCGAGGTCGGCGAGGGGATCGCCGACGGTGGCCATCTCCCAATCGAAGATGGCGATGAGGCGCGGGTCGTCGCCGCTGAACATGACGTTGTCGAGCTTGTAGTCGCCGTGGACGACGGTGGCGGGGCCGGATTCGGGGAGGTGGGCCCGGAGCCAACGCGAGGCCTCGTCGAGGCCGGCGAGTTCGCGGGTGCGGGGGCGGGTGAGTTCCCACTGCTTGTCCCAGCGGTCGAGCTGGCGCGCGAGGTAGCCTTCGGAGCGGCCACTGATGCCGGCGGCGGTCCAATCGACGGCGTGGAGCTCGACGAGGGCGTCGATCATCTCTTCGGCAACTCGGGCGCGGCCGGCGGGTGTGTCGTAGGCAGCCGGAAGTTCGAGACGCACGACGAAGCCGTCGCAGCGCTGCATCAGGTAGAACGGCGCGCCGATAACCGAAGGGTCTTCGCAGAGGGCGACGGGGCCGGGGACGCGCGCTTTGCCATACAGCGAAGAGATGAAGCGGAACTCGCGGACGACGTCGTGGGCGGTGGGGAGAAGGGGGCCGCGGGGTGGACGGCGAAGCACCCAGCGCTCGGAGCCGCGGGAGACGTAGAACGTTTCGTTGGAGAAACCGGCGATGTGTTTCTGGACGGTGATCGGGCTGGCGGGGCCGGGAACGTTGGCTTCGATGAAGCGCTGGAGCGCGGGGACATCGATGAGTTGGTCGAGGGTTGGTTCAGGCATGAGTGTCCCTGTCGGAGGGTGGAAGTGCGAGTCTGGCGCGGACGGGAGAGTGCGTCAAACGAGGTCCGGGCGACGGGGCCGCGCCACCGGCTTAGAATTCCGGCGTGGACACGTATCGGGCACTGGTCAGGAAGCGAGACCGGCGGTATTTCGTGGAGCGGGCGATCCCGGAGGAGGCGATCCGGAGGATCCTGCAGGCGGGGCGGATGACGGGGAGTTCGAAGAACGCTCAGCCGAACCGGCTGATCCTGGTGCGGGACAAGGGGCGGCTGGCGGCGATGGCGGCGTTGAGCCCGCTGGCAAAATGGGTTGCGACTGCGGACGCGGCGGTGGTGATCGCGCAGACGCAGGAGCACCAGTTCGACGCCGGACGTTGCGCCCAGAGCATGATGCTGGCGGCGTTCAACGACGGGATAGGGTCGTGCCCGGCACACATCCCGGAGCGGCCGCTGGGATTGCTGCTGCAGGTGCCGGAAGGGGTCTTTGTGAACCGCGTGATCGCCTTCGGGTACGTGGATCCTGCGCGCGACGCCCCGCACCCGGCAGTGGCAAGACCGCGGCTGCTACTCGAGGAGCTGGTGCACGAAGAGACGTGGCAGGCATCGAGCTAAGGTCGGCCCCTCCGAGTCCAGGATTGCCGCCTTGGCTTATGAATGGTAAGCTCCGGGCACTTTACCGAGGCAGGAAGCAAGCGCGAAATGATTGAACTGACCGAAGAGATGTCGACCGCGATCGACAAGGCGTTAATGGACCGGCTGCCGGTCACGGTTGCGACATCGTCGGCGGAGGGGATGCCGGACATCGTGTTCAAGGGGAGCACGATGGTGTTCGACAAGGAGCACCTTGCGTTCTGGGAGAGGAGCCTGGGGCAGACTTTGCGGAACATGGAAGCGAACCCGCAGATCTGTCTGCTCTACCGGAACCCCGAGGCGCGCGTGGCGTGGAAGTTCTTCGGCACCGTGGAGCTGCACCGTGAGGGCCCGGTACGGCAGCAAGTGATGGACCGGACGGTCGAGTTCGAGCTTTCGCGGGACCCCGAGCGGAAGGGCGTGGCGGCGGTGGTCCGGGTGGACAAAGTGATCGCGATGGGCCAGGTGTTGATGGAGCGGTAGCTGCTAGCGGAGCAGGTCGTTCGCGCGTTCCATGAGGCTGGGCATGGAGTCTTTCATGACTTCCCAGTGGGGGTCGTGGCGCTTGCCGCGGCGGTGGAGCATGAGGTTGAAGCCGCTGATGATCGCGAACTTGTAGGCGGCGAGGGCTCGGTACCAGGCGACATCGCCTGGGTCGGAGCCGTAGGCCACGGTGTACAGCGCCTGGAGTTCTTCGACGGGAGGCATGAGGCCACCGCCGGAAGCGCCTTCGTGACGCCAGCATGGCGGATCGTTGAAGGTGAGGATCCAGCCGAGGTCGTTGAGGGTGGCCCCGATGCCGACGAGCTCCCAGTCGATGACAGCGAGGAGCTTGCCTTCGAAGGCGTAGAAGAGGTTCGACCACTGAAAGTCGCCGTGGAAGAGCCCAACGCGGGGCGTGGCGGGGAGGCGGTCGAGGAGCTGCTGGCGGACTATCGGGACGAGCGCGAGCAGCTCGGGGTCGGCGGCACGGTCGTAGAATCGGTCCCAGCGTGTGACGTCGAGGGTTAGGTCGAGGGGCGGGCCCAGCGAGGCGCAGCGCGCCTGCCAATCGACCTGGTGGATACCGGCGAGGGCGGCCATGGCCTGCTCGGCCATCCAGGTGCGCTGAGCCAGGGAGACGGTCGTGCCCCACTCACCGACCTGAAGGCGCAAGACGTCGCCTTCAAGGCGAGGGACGACGAAGTACGGGCGTCCGAACCATTCGGGGTCGTCGCCGGACCAGAGGACGGTGGCGTGTGGGACGGCGGTCCCTTCGACCGCGTTGAGCGCCGCGACCTGGCGGAGGACGTCGGCGGTACCTTCGAGCTTGACGTTGGGTGGGGGCAGGCGAAGGAAGTAGCGTCGTAGCTGGCCTTCGCTCAGGACATCGAACAGGTAGGAGAAGCCGGCGTGGCCGGGAGCGTTTTCGACGAGGGTTACTTTGGCCCAGGGGTCTTCGAGGTGGGTGCGACAGAAGGGGACGAGCCGTTCTGAAAGTTCGTCGAGCTCCATATCGGGCGCCTCGCTAGCCCGGGTCGCCGATGGGGTGGCTGAGCCGTCGCCGGCCCTCACCCCCGGCCCCTCTCCCGGCGCACCGGGAGAGGGGAGGGAGGCTGTGGGTCGCGAGAAGGAGGGTGGCCCGCATCAGACGCCGAAGTCCCAGCCGTTGCCGGCCTTGAAGCTCTGGAAGATGCGGCGTGAGACGACCATGCGGTGGGTTTCGTCGGGACCGTCGTAGATGCGGGCGCCGCGAGCGTTGCGGTACATGGATTCGAGCGGGGTATCGCCGGAGACGCCGCGGGCGCCGTGGACCTGGATGGCGCGGTCGATGACGTCGTGGAGGACCTTGGCGCCGAAGAACTTGATGGCGGAGATTTCGACGCGGGCTTCGTCGCCGGTGTCGATCTTCTCGGCCGCTCGCAGGGTGAGGGCGCGGGCGGCCTGGATTTCGACGTAGGAATCGGCGACCCAGTTCTGGACGGTCTGCTTTTCGGACAGCGTGCTGCCGAAGACTTCGCGCTGTAGCGCGTATTCGCACATGAGCTCGAAGGCGCGTTGCATCTGGCCGAGCCAGCGCATGCAGTGGTGGATGCGGCCGGGGCCGAGGCGGCGCTGGGCGATGCGGAAGCCGCCACCGTCTTCGCCGAGGAGGTTGGTGACGGGCACGCGAACGTTGTTGTAGCGGACTTCGCAGTGGGCGCCATCGGTTTCGCCCATGACGGGGACGGGGCGAATGATGTTGAAGCCAGGAGTGTCGGTGGGGACGACGATCTGGCTCATGCGGCGGTGGGGCGGTTGGTCGGGCTGGGTAACGCACATGACGATGGCGAAGCTGGAGCCGATGGCGCCGCTGGTGAACCATTTGTGGCCGTTGATGACGAATTCGTCGCCATCGCGGACGGCGGCGGTCTGGAGGTTGGTGGGGTCGGCGCCCGAGACTTCTGGTTCGGTCATGGAGAAGCAGGAGCGTATGTCGCCGTTGACGAGGGGCTTCATCCAGCGTTCCTGGAGTTCGGGCGTGCCGAATTGCCAGAGAATCTCGGCGTTGCCGGAGTCGGGGGCCTGGGAGCCGAAGGCGCGGGGGGCGATGGGGCTGCGGCCGAGGATTTCGTTCATGTAGACGTAGGGCATGAAGCCGATGCCCATGCCGCCGGCGGCGGACGGGAGGTGGGGGGCCCACATGCCCATGGCCTTAGTCCGGGCCTGGAGGCTCTTGATGAGGGCTTCGCGGCCGGCCCGATCGTGCTCGATACGATCTTCGTTCGGATAGATGTGCTCCTTCATGAAGGTGGTGGTCTTCTGACGGAGGTCGTCGATCTCTTGTTGGGTGAGCCTGCGCTCAGCGCTGTGGGTGGTGGTCATTGGTTCATCTCCGGGGGTGGGACTTGGCCTAAGGACTCTACCGCTCGCGGTCGCAGGCTGCCACCGCCGTTGAGGCCCGCCAGTGACGGCCGTTGGGCCGCTGGTAAGCCCCCGGGGAGTCCTCACCCCTGCTCTCTCCCACTGCGGAGGGAGAGGGAGCGTGGCGGCCACCTTTGCAGAGGCGGGCAGCGAGTTCCACTCGTGCCCATGAACCGTTCGCAGAAGCCCTCACCCCCGCCCTCTCCCACTGCCGAGGGAGAGGGAGAGTGGCCGAATGCACGCGATTCCTTCCCCGCGTGGCAGGAGCACCTCAGGCGTTGAGGGCGGGGGTCTGTTCGACCTCTTCTTCCATGGGGTGGAAGTGATGGGCGTGGTGGTGGCCACGACGGCGGTTGAGGTAGTTGCCCAGGAGTCCGTGGGTGGGGGCGAGAGCGAGAGCGAGGAGGAAAATGGCAGTGGCGGTGAGGACGACTGTGCCCCCGGCGGCTGTATTGGCGTGGTACGAGATCAGGAGGCCGGCAACGCCGCTCGCGGCGGCGATGGCCGTGCTCATGAGCATCATCCGGCCGAGCCGGTCGGTGAGGAGGCGGGCGGTGGCTGGCGGTGTCACGACGAGCGCGAGGATGAGGATGTTGCCGACGGTCTGGAGGCTGACGACGATGGTCGAGGAGACGAGGAAGAGGAGGAGGAGGTCGAGGGCGAAGACGGGATAGCCGAGGGCGCGCGCCTGGGTGGTATCGAAGGCAACCAGGGTGAGTTCCTTGAGGAGCGCGAGGAGGAGGCCCGTGACGACGAGGGCGACGACCAGCGTCACGACGACGTCCTGGGTCGAGACGCCGAGGATGTTGCCGAAGAGGAGGGAGCCGAGGTCCTTTCGAAAGCCGCCCTGGCGGCTGATCAGGACGACTCCGAGGGCGAAGAAGGCGACGAAGATGACGCCTATCGCGGAATCCTGGCTGACCCGGCGGCTGCGGGCGAGGATGCCGATGCCGAGTGCGGTCAGCAGCCCGAAGACGGAAGCGCCAATGAGGATGCTCCGGCCGGCGATGTAGGAGAGCACGACGCCGGGGAAAACCGCATGGGAAAGTGCGTCGCCGATGAAGGCGAGGCCGCGCAGCACAACGAAGCAACCTACGAGGCCGCAGAGCGCGCCGACAATGACGATTTCAATGAGGGCGCGCTGCATGAAGCCGTAGGAAAGCGGGCCGGTAACGAAGTCGAACATCAGGCGAACACGGCTACCTGTCCGCCGAAGGTGGCCCGGAGGGTAGCCGGCGTGAAGGTCGTGGCGGTTGGACCGTACGCGACCATTCGGTGATTGAGGCAGAGGACGGCGTCGGTGGCGGCCTGGACTTCATCAAGCTCGTGAGTGGCGAGGAGGACGATGAGTCCGGCGCGGGCGAACTCGCGGACGGCTTCGTGGAAGACGCCGCGGTTGGTCACGTCCACGCCAGTGAAGGGCTCATCGAGGAGGATGACGAGCGGATCCTGGACCATGGCGCGGGCGAGGAAGATCCGTTGCTGCTGGCCACCAGAGAACTGACTGATGTGGCGGCCGCCCATACCCGCGAGGCCGAGGCGGTCGAGAGCGGCATCGGCGCGGTCGCGGTCGGTTCGGCCGGGGCGGCGGAGCCAGCCGACCGAGCGGTAGCGGCCCATGAGGACGACGTCGCGGGCGGTGACGGGGAAGTCCCAGCTCGCCTCTTCGCGCTGGGGGACGAAGGCAACTTGGGCAGCGAAGCGGCGGAGGTCCTCATCGCCGAGGCGGATACTGCCGCTGCGGAGGGGCAGGACACCCGCGATGGCTTTGAGGAGGGTGCTCTTGCCGCCTCCGTTCGGGCCGATGACTCCGACGACGGCGCCGGGTTCGATGCGGGCGGTGACACCGCTGAGAGTGAAGGTGGAGCCGTAGGAGACTTCGACGTCCTGAAGCTGGAGGGGAAGGTGGCCGGAAGAAGGGGGAAGAGTCATATCAGGGCGAGCATATGATACTCAGTATCAGGTGGGTGGAACAGAGGACTGTGCAGCGTGCCGAGTGATCAGGACTGGGTTTCGGCGCGGCGGCGGAGCATTTCAGCGACGATCGGGCTGGGGCGTGGCGGGTGCCAGGTGCGGTAGGCGGTCTCGAGGGGGACGGGCCACTCCCCCTCAACGTCGAGGCGGTAGCCGGGCGCGCCTGCCTCTTCCAGGGCACGAACGGCTGCCCGCGCAACTTCGAGCATGAGGGGGTCGTTGTGGGGCGTGCCGAAGCTGTGACCGAATGGAAACTCGACGCCGACGATGCGAGAGAGTCTGTGCTTCTGGGCGATGTCGGGCATCATCGTGACGGTGACGGTGGGAATGCCCAGAGATTCGACGATACGTGCCAGCACGGGCACGTTCCTGCAGCAATCCGGTCAGGCAGGGGCGAGGAGGAGTACGTCGACAGCGTGTTCCTTGAGGCGGGCGACGAGTTCGGGCCCCTGAGTGGTCCGCCAGTCGGCTAAGCGGCGGTCCTGGTAGCCCATGAAGGAGTAGTGCTCGGGCGCGAGTGCGCCGATGGCGCCTTCGGCCTCGATCTTCTGGAAGGCGCGAATGGGGAGGACGACGTCGACATCTTCGAGGAGGTCGTCGTGGTTGATGTGGAGGTGGGAGCAGGCGATCTGATCGTGGCGGACGGTGGAGGGGATGACACGGAAGGTGGGGTCGCCCCAGGTGGGTTCGCGCCATTCGCGCTCTTCATCGAACGGCGGTTGCGAATCTTTGAGGTAGACCCCGGCGGAAGTCATGAGTGCGACGGTGCATTGGCGGACGGGTCGGGGGAGTGGGGTCCAGACGGCCGGTTCATCGATGACGGTTAGCGCTTCGTACATCGCACGCATGGAGCGAGGGAGGTAGCGGTAGCTATCGACCGGCATGGCGTTCTCCGGGGACGCGTCCGTCCTGTGACGCAACTATAGCGGAACCGGTGGCTGCCTGGGCGAGTTCACCTCGAGGTCCGGGGGATCCCCTAAGAAAGACTCTTAGGAGAACTGGCGGGCTTCAATAAGGGACCTCGCGGGGCGAGGCAGGGAGTTTTCCGGGGGTCGTTGGGAGAAGACCTGCTTCGCGGGTGACAGGCAGGGAGCGAATGTGGGGGCAGAGCTCGTGGTGGGGCGGCGCCACGGGCTTCATGCGACACCGGGGGGAAATCATGGGCGCTGACATTGAGAACGAGGAACAACTGGCCTGGAGTGCCACCAAGGATCGGCAGGCAGCGATCGAGCAGTACCTTCCTCTGGTGAAGTACGTCATCGGACGGATGTCTGTGAAGGACATGCCAGGGGTGCTCGACCGCGAGGATCTCTTGAGCTACGGGACGATCGGTCTGATCGAAGCGGTGGACCGGTTCGTGTCCAGTCGTGGAGTGAAGTTCGAGACGTATGCGATCACGCGGATCCGGGGAGCGATTATCGACGGGATCAGGGCAGCGGACCGGCTGTCGCGTGGTGTGCGGCAGAAGACGCGCCATGTGGAGCTGACGCGAAGCGGGCTGGTGACGGAACTGGGACGGAATCCGACGGAACAGGAGCTGATCGCAGCAACAGGCCTGACGGGTACGCAGTACCAGGAGACTCTCGCTGCTTCCGGTCGCGTGACGATTTCGCTTGACGCGATGATCTCGACGGATGAGTCGGGAGAGCCGCAGGGGGGCGGCCCCATCCTGGCGGATCCCGATGACGAGGACTTCAGCGCGCGGCTTGAAGAGCAGGAACTCATCGTTGTACTGACAGAGGCGGTCAAGGCGTTGCCTCCGCGAGAGTTGTTGGTTGTAAGCCTGCGCTACTTCGAAGGCATGACGTTCAAGGAGATCGCACAGGTGCTGGACGTATCGGAATCGAGAACCTGTCAGCTGCACAAGCGGGCGATCGATCGTCTGCAACTGAGGCTCGTGAGCGAACGAGCAGCCTGAAGAACGGCCCGGGTGTGGTGTCCTCGGAGAGCCGGGGTGGTGGTGTTGGCCATCGCCCCGGCTCTTTTTTCGCTGGCAAATCAGGGATTTACCGGGAAAAAGTGACAGAAACTGCTGTCACGTGATTGACACGTAACGTTCACTCGGGGTATAGAATACCGGCTGGTCGGTATACGATCAGCGTGCGGAGGTTGCCCATGGTAGGGCAGACCACGCTCCTCGCGCGCAGCGTCAGCTGGTAGCGGGAGCAACACCCACGGGAGGGCGGGCCTTTTGGCCCGCCTTCTCGCTATCTGAAAGTGGGTGTTGTTGGCACGTGGACTCCCGCCTCCGGTGCCATGATCTCGGTGACTATGGAAACGCTCAGCGCAGCCGATAGTCATGCTGTGGGTGTTGTTTCCGAAGAGACGCCCGCTCGTGCCAGTGAACGCACGGGCGGGCGTCGCCATTTGGGAAGCAGCGAGTGAGCGGCAATCGCCGCGGTCCTCGTCCCAATCCGATCTGAAGCGAAGCTAGAGCCGGATTCAGCCCGGCTCCTCCCCGGCTGGCCTGACCACGGCATCTTCCGCTGCGGCGGGCGAGAGGGATCGCCCCTACCGCGTCTCGTTCCAACTGACCCTCACCCCGGCCCTCTCCCGCTGCGGCGGGCGAGGGAGTGCGGCGTCACCCCGTACCTCGTCCCTCTCTTACTGTTGGGAGGAAGCGCAACGAAGTGGTGACTCTCTGGTGGACGCCGAAGAGGTATGCTAATCTTTGGCGAGCTTGAAAGAGTAGCCGCTCAAGCGATTGATCAGTTCGAAGGCTTCACAGGGATCGTGATGCGCCAGGCAACTGAGGTAATGCGCTGATGGAACAGCCGCAGACGCCGGGACGTGAATCGCCGGGCGTACCGGGTTCAGGTGCACGACCCTGGCTGCGGGTGGCGATCGACGTGGCATGGCTGGGGGTCCTGGGGCTCCAGGTTGGGCTGACGGCCAGCGACCCCGCAGTTACCAAAGTGGTGACAGCTTCCGCGCTGGTGTTGCTGTTCGGCGCTTACAACCTGGAGTGGTTCATGACCCGCGGGGCGCGAGCGCGGGCGCTCAAGCATCTCAACCTTGGATTGCAGGCGACTTCGTACCAGAGCGAGATGGAGGACGTGCCGAACCAAAACTACCTGCTCGCCGAGTTGCGGCGGGAGATGCCGCGATCGCGGTCAACGGGCATTCCCTTCGTGCTGATCCTCTTCAGCCTGGAGACGCTGGACGAGGTAAGGAAGCACGAGGGAGCGGGCATGGGCGAGCGGGCGGCTCTTGCGCTCGCGGCACTGCTCCGGCGGGTGACCCGGGAGTCTGACTTTTTCGCCTCGATGGGCGGGGCGCAGTTCTGCGTGATGCTGAATGAGTGCACGGCTGACCTCGCGAAGCACTACTTCAAGAGGATGGCATGGGAGGTAGAGGTGGAGGGTGGGGAGCGGACTATTGCTTTGCCGATCACAGGGCGGATGCTGGAGTACGACCTGGAGGCGATTTACGCGACCGACGTGGTGTGGGACCTCAAGGCATGCGAGCCGGTGGAGTCCTGGGGAGGTGGAGGGGCCACCGTCCGGGGGGAGCAGCGGACTGTGTCCCCTCCGATTCCTCCTCCGACTCCTCGAACCGTGCGTGAATGGTCGCCCTCGCCTATTCCTCCGATGATCCGGGCGCCGGCGACGTCCGGCCGTACGCCGACGGTGGTGGCCCCGGCCGTGCGGCCGTCGCCATCGGTGGAGGCTGCGGGAGGGCGGGCGCGGGTCATGTTCGGGCGAATGGCGGGACAGAAGCCCGCCGACCGGGCGATGTTACGCGAGCGAATCTGGGCGGCGGGGCCAGATGCCAGGGCGAAGGCCATCCACGCCGCCGGTTCGGACTTCAACCAGGCGTCGCTGCCTCCGATCAGCGCCGGCATCCTGTTGGCGCGGCAACGAAGGCAGGCGGCGGCCCGGCCGGCGCGGGCGAGCCCGGAAGAGAGAGGCGAAAGCGACTCCAGGACCGACGGCGACGAGACCGGGTTCTGGGACCGGCGCATAGCCTAGAAGCATGGAATCCTCGGACCGGGCGCTCGACAACGGGCGCCCGGTCTTTCCGTCCGCCGCGGCTTTTCGGCGGATTGGCGGAGGTTTGCGGGGTGGGGGTCGCGAACCTAAGATTGGGGAAGTCCCGACGGACGTGAGGGTGGCTGTTGTCGTACAAGATCATCGACACCTGCATCGGGTGCACTGCCTGCACGAAGCGGTGCCCGACGAACGCGATCACTGGCGAGCGAAACGAGCTACATGTGATCGACCCGACGCTCTGCATCGACTGCGGCGCCTGCGGAGTGGTCTGTCCGCCGGAGGCTATCCTGGATACGGCGGGAGAGGTCTGCAGGTCGCTGAAGAAGAACGACTGGCCGCGGGCCGTGGTAATCGAAGAGAAGTGCATTGGGTCGGGATGCGAGCTATGCATCAACATCTGCCCGTTCGACGCCTTGAGCCTGGAGCATACGGAGCGGGTCGACGATTTCTTCGGCGTGAGCACGGTGGACGAGAAGAAGTGCACGGGCTGCCGGCTGTGTGAGGATGTCTGTGGGTGGGATGCGGTGCACATCTTCCCGTTGAAGCGCGAAATCGTGAAGCCATGGGGAGAGCTAACCGAAGAGGAACGGGAACTCGTGGTGCAGGCGAGAGTCCCGATCACGGCCTGAAGCGCCGGGCGGACCGAAGATCCTAGCCGGAGTAGTGGCTGATCTTCTCGGCGAGGCGCAGATCGCGATCGGTAACCCCGCCGGCGTCGTGGCTGCTGAGCGTGATGTTGACGGTGTTGTAGACGATCGTTAGCTCCGGGTGGTGGTCCATGGCTTCCGCCGCCATCGCCACCCGGGTGACAAAGCCCATAGCGATGATGTGGTCGGGAAACTTGAAGGTGCGTTGGAGCGCCTTGCCGGTGGCTGAGGTCCAGCCGGGCAGGCCGGTGAGGGCGGCGACGACTTGGCTCGAAGTCAGGGGGCTGGGCATGGATCGCACCTCGGCGGTAAACGCTGACTTACCGCCTCCTAAGCTAAGGCGGGGATAGTATAGGAAGCTGGATGGATTGGGAACGGCTCGCGCAGAGGCGTGGCTCGCGCCGCTGGTTCGT
>JBGPOS010000047.1:0-30810 GCA_041488155.1 Tepidiformaceae bacterium | reverse complement strand
CGCCGTCGATCCACTCTTTGCCGGTGTGCCATCCTTCGACGCTCGGCGGGTCGAACAGCGCTTGGCCCATCACCTGGCAGGCGAACCCGATCCCGGCCAGCGCCGGCTCTGGCTCCCGGAAGCTGCCCGAAAGCTTGAGAACGCCTGCGATGAACTCGGCAGGCGACTTCACCCGCTGGAACCGCGCTTCCTTGAAGAAGTCGCTGTTGAACAACGTGCGCAAGACCGCCCGGATGTCGCCATCGGACGCGCGGTAGGATTCGACCAGTGCGGCGATAGCTGCAGGATTGCCCGGCTCCGACACGCTCCATGCGGAAACCGGCGGCTCATCGGCAACGAAGAAGTTGTAGAGGTGGCGAGCCAGAAAGCGCGCGGTTGCTTCCTCGCGGACGATGATGTCAATGACGTCCTCGCCGTTCAGTCGTCCGGTATGTCCGAGGAACGTCTTTTCGCTGTCGTCGTGGTCTTCCGGCCGGTAGACGAAGTGAGTGGGATAGGTGCCGTAGGGGTAGAGCGGAATCGGCTGCTCGAAGGTCCAGCCGGTGAAGGCACGCCCCGCCATCTTCACATCGGTCTCGGTGTAGTTACCGATCCCCATCGAGAAGAGTTCGAGCAGTTCGCGGCCGTAGTTCTCGTTCGGCGTGGCCCGGTGGTTCTCGCAGTTATCGAGCCAGTAGATCATCGCGGGGTCGCGCGAGACGTTCAGGAGGAGTGTCCGAATGTTGCCCAGCCCGTGCTCCCGAAACGTTTGGACCTGGTCCGCCATCGTGACCATGTGTTCACTCTTGAACCAGGCGGTGGCGAAGACTTGGTGCCAGAAGAGGGCCATCTTCTCTGCAAGGGGCCGGTGCGTGTTGGCCATTCGCCAAATCCAGCGGCTGCTCCAGACATGGGGCGTGTCCGCGGTGACGAGCGCTGGCAGGTACCGGTAGAGCAGATCGTCATCGAGATCTTCGAACCGTTCCGGGTGGAGCAAATCTTCTACCAGCTCCCTGTACGGGCGAGCATCCCACTCGTCGAGTTCACTCCAGGACGAGCCGACCCCTGCACGCCGAAGAAGGTGGGCAGTCAACTCGCGGCTATCGCTCGTCATGGTCGCCTCCCGGCCCGCAGGGTGGCCGCGACCTCGCTGCGGGCATGTCTGTCTGCCGAGTTCGCCCGACTATATACCCTCCTCGAAAGGTCGAGAGGATGATCTCCATGCCCGGATCCCGGTAGCCGCGGCGTCTCTGGCCGCTGCATGGCCTCCGACGCCTGCATTCAGCCCGGATCGCTCGGGAAGACGACCTGGTACACCCGGTGGATGCCCGCCAGGCCCTTGAGGGGGAGGTCACGGCCTTCGTCGAAGGCGAAGGCGCCGCTCGGGGCAACGAGGTCGTGGAACAACTGCGATACAAGGATCTCTCCCCCGCGAGCCTGGCCCGCCACGCGCGCCGCAAGGTTCACGTGCTTGCCGAAGAAGTCCTCGCCCTCCCTGACCACCTCGCCGGTGTGCAGGCCCGTCCGCACGCGGATCCCCGTAGCCGCGGCCGTCTCTGGCCGCTGCATGGCCTCCAACGCCCCGAGTTCGGCCTGGATCGCGATCGCGCATTCGAGCGCGCGGCGGGCGCTGGCGAAAGCGAGCATGAAGCCGTCTCCCATCGACTTGACCTCGAAGCCGCCGTGCGCCTTGAGGTGCTTGCGGATGAGGGCGTTGTGGGCGCGGAGAAGCTCCATCCATTTCGCGTCGCCCATCTGTTCGTTGAGCGCCGTTGAGTTTTCGATGTCGGAGAAGAGTAGGGTGACGGTGCCGTCGGGAGCCGCCTCCCGGCGGAGGTCGGGGTGCGCGCTGGCGACGGCGGTGGCGACGCGATCGA
This sequence comes from Tepidiformaceae bacterium, assembly GCA_041488155.1. Classification (GTDB taxonomy): domain Bacteria; phylum Chloroflexota; class Dehalococcoidia; order Tepidiformales; family Tepidiformaceae; genus JBGPOS01. The sequence goes on along the minus strand of JBGPOS010000047.1, from coordinate 28,954 downwards.
TGGAGGTGCGGAGGTCGGTGCTGGTTAAGCCCTGCAGCCGGACCTTTGCGCTCACAACCTCATCGAGGAAGAGCTTCACCCCTCGAGGCTGGTAGTAGCCTGCTGCGCGATTAAGCAGGGTGACGGCCTCCGAGACTTCTCCTCGCATTTCTGCGAGGCCGGCCAGGCCCTGCAGGTTGAGCCCGCACTCAATCGGACAACTCTCCGCCTCAGCCCAGCGCAGGCCATCCTCAAATGACTCCTGGGCCTCTCCGAGAAGACCAAGCCGCAGCGCGAGCCAGCCGCGGGGGGCGTCAAGGCCAACACCTCCCCATGGCGCCGTGCAGTTCTTCCAGGCCCGCACTTCTCGGTAAACAATTTCGGCGAGCTCGTCGTCGCCCATGCCACCTCGAAGACAGTCCGAGACCAGCGCGAACGCCTGCGCCCGTTGATAACTTCCACCGCCCCCTTCGCGCCAGAGGGCGCTCCACGCGTTGAAGTGGGCGGTGGCGTCCTCAACACTGCCCGCTCGCCAAAACACCCCCGCCCGCCCACCATGTTGATGGATGTCCACACCGGGACCGCCCGGCGGTATTGCGCTCTTCGCGTCGGCTCTCGCTGCTTCTGGCTGCCCTCGGAGTTCTTGGTACCAGTTGCCAAGCTTCACGAGCCCCCACTCATTGATGACGGTTTGAAACTCCTCCACCTCCCAGTTGAGTAGGGCCACTGACGCGGTGAACAACGCAAAAAAGGTGAGGCCGTTCGCGTCGTGCCGCTCCTCACTCAATGCGCGGAGCGCTCGAAGGTATCGTCTCGTCTGGACGAGGTCTCCTCCAAAGGAGGCATTGCAGCTAGCTATCCAGAGATAGTCCACGGCGTCGTTGCTGCGGCCCAGTTCGGCGTAAGCCTGAGAGGCTTCGAACATCGCGCGCCCGCTGTCGCTGAACTGGCCAGCCCGCTCAGCGGCGTAACCGGCCAGTACCAGCGTAAGTGCAGAGCATTCGGAAAGCTCTTCATGCGTGGCGAGCAGTTCGGCAAGCTCGGCTTCGATTCGTATCCCTTCCTCCGGGTTCCATCCGCCTCGACCCATGCGAAGGAACAGAAGCAGTTTCCTCCGGAGGGTCACCTTGATATCCGCCCCGCTTCCTCCCGCCAGCGCGCTCGCTTCTTCGAGGATTGCTTGGTTCTGTTCCCAAAGCGGCCCGCCTGTCGCGAACGGCATGCCCGCAACAGCCCCTGCAAATGCGCCGGCGTCCCCACGCGCTCGGTACTTGTCCAGAGCCTGGATTAGCGTCTGCAAGGCGCGCGGATCGGCGTAAACGAACGCGGACGCGTAGCAATAGGCGAGCGCGGTCAACATCGCGGGGTCCGGGTCATCGTCCGCAGCGATAGCGGCTTCATACCAACGTATGGCTTCAGCCCAAGCGGATTGTCGTCCGGCCTGCTCAGCGGCGAGAGCCGCATAGCGGGAGACCTTGGCGGTGAGGCCTCGCGAAAGCGTCGCCGCCTCCACGAAATGTCGTGCGAGTTCCGCCGCCCGCTCCTCGGCTCGGGAACCGAACAGCTTTTCAAGCGCTTCTCCGACCAGGCCATGCAGGCGGACCCGCCGGGTCGTTGAGAGTTCCGCGAGGAGCGTCTCCTGCATCTGCGCGTGGGTGAAGCGATAACGCCCCGGACGGTCCAGTTCTTCGATCACACGCGCGTCCAGCGCCTCCTCGATCAGCTTCAAGAGCGCGTCGTCACTGCGTTCCCCGAGCGCGACAAGCGCGTCGTAGCTGAACTCCCGGCCGATGACCGTGGCCACCTGGAGCAGCTCATTCGTCTCTTTGGAGAGCCGGTTCAGCCGACGGCCAAGGGCTTCCTTGACCCCGTCGGGGATGGCGATATCGGAGATGCTCTCCTTGGTCAGCGTGCCCTCTTCGGCCATGAGGTTCACGACCTCGCTGAGGAAGAAGGCGTTACCCTCCGTCTCTTCGAAAATGCGGTCCACCACTTCCCGGCGCGGCTCGATGTTCGCCTTCGCCCGGATGTAGCCGTCGACTTCGTCGCGTGAAAGCCCGCGCAGGACGATGCGCTCGAAATCGCCCTCGCGTTTCACCACCGCGAGCGTCTCGGTGAGCGCGCTCTGGCGGGTGATGTCCGTATCGCGGTAGTTCCCGACGATGAGGATGCGCGAGCGCGAAACCTCCCGCGAGATGTGCTGGAGGAGGAGGAGCGTCGGCTTGTCCGCCCAGTGTAGGTCGTCGAGGGCGATGACGAGCGGACTCTGGCCCGCGACCGCATGGAGGAATGTGGCGTAGGCAGCGAAGAGCCGGAACTGGGCGACCGCGGGATCGCTCTCTGCTCGTGGCTCGATGAAGTTCGGCTGCTGGCGAAGGAATGGGAAAATGCGCGAGAGTTCGCCGAGCGTATCCGGTGAGAGCTGGAGGTTCCCGGCGGCCCCGCCGGCGGAGGCGACCCACTGGTTGCCGGCCTGCAGCCAGGGCCAGTACGGCGGTGCACCTCCCGACTCGTGCGTCCGCCCCCAGAGGACCTGGGCGCCTCGCATGCGGGCGTAGGTCTCGAGCTCCTGGGTAGTGCGGGTCTTGCCGATGCCCGGCTCGCCGACTAGCATGACGAGCCCGCCGTGGCCGGCGAACGCCTCGTCGAACGCGGTGCGCAGCCGTTCCAGTTCCTTCTCCCGGCCGACGAAGACACCGCGGGCAAGGCGGTCGAGGACGTTGGAGTCGGAGTGGGTGGCGGACTTCTGGTTCGGGTCTACGGTCGCTAGCACCGCCAGCGCTGCGGTCGCGGACTCCGGGCGCGCGCCGGGGTCCTTGGCGAGGAGGTGCAGGATCAGCTCTTCGAGCGCTGGTGGGCAGTGCTCCGTCAGCCACGAAGGCGCCACCGGCGGTGTGTTGATGTGCTGGGAGATGACCGCTGTCGGGTCGTCGCCGACGAAGGGCGGGCGGCCGGTGACCATCTCGTAGATCATCGCCCCGAGGGAGTAGAGGTCGGCCTTGAGGGTGGCCTCGCCGCCAAGGGCCTGCTCAGGGGGCATGTAGGAGACGGTGCCGAGCATCATGCCGTGCTGGGTCAACCGGCTGCGGTCCAAGCTGACGGCGAGACCGAAGTCGCCGATCTTGGCGGTGCCATCGGCGGTGATGAACACGTTCCCCGGCTTGAGGTCGCGGTGGATCATGCCTGCCTGGTGGATGAAGGCGAGACCTCTGCAGACATCCTTCGCAATCTGGAGGGTGCGTTCGAGGGGGATGGGGCTTCCTGTCCCCTGTTTCCTGTCACCTGTCCCCTGCAGCAGCCCTGCGACGTCGCCGCCTGACATGAACTCTTCGACGATGTAGGGGTTGCCGTCTTCTTCGCCGATGTCGTGGATGGTGACGAGGTGGGGGTGTGCGCCGAGGCGGCCCATGGACTGGGCTTCGCGAAGGACGCGCTGGCGGCCGATGAGGTCGAGGCCGTCGGAGCGGATGGAGCAGAAGGCGACCTCGCGGTCGAGGCGGGTGTCGTGGGCTAAGAAGACGCGCTTGCGTCCGCCTTCGCCGAGGAAGCGCTGGACGCGGTAGCGGCCGGAGACGAAGGAGTCGGGCAGCTGCGGCTGCGAGGGGGCGACTGGGCGAGTGGGCGACAGGGCGACCGCTGCTACCCCGGTGTCCCGGCCGGCTGCGGCGAGGTAGGCGTGGGCGTCTTCGTTGTCTGGATCGAGCCTGAGGATGCCATCGCAGAGGTCGCGGACTCGCGGCCAGTCGAGAGCGCCCCCCGCTGCCTCAGTCTGGTCGAGGAGGCGGTCGATCTGACGCTGGATTCGCTCCGTCACCACGACGGGCATCATACCTGACTTCATCAGCCGTAACGGGCGAGCCGTAGCACCGCGCGGCCAACGAGTGCGCAATCAGTTGGACTACGATGCACCGGATGGACCGCCCGCATTCGCAGTCCGCGCCGGGTCGCGGGAGGTGGCCTCTGGGCCTCCTCGCCCTTACCGCGGCGACTGGGGGCGGGGCGTTGCTTGCTTTGGCCTGGCACTACGCCAACGTCCTGAAAGACGGCGCGCTCGACGCACGTCACCAACCCGACCGGTTCGACCTGGAGGTGGTCGCCCTCGAAGAAGGCCGCATCACGCTTCGGGCGGACGGCGGGGTGTCGAGCGAAGGGGATTGGACGCGAGAGGGGACCTACGGGCTTGAATGGGAAGGAGGCTACGGCCGGCTGGGCGCGATCCGCGCCAGCGCCGGGCGCGAGGTGGTGCGCGACTTCATACCATTTGGCGGCACGCCCCGCGTAGGGGTGCGGGCGCGAGTCGACGGTTTCGCCTTCCCGGGCAGCCCTCGCCACGGCCACGCGATCGACTTCGAGGAAGTCAGCATCCCGGGCGAGCTGGGTGCACTCCCGGCCTGGCTCGTCCCCGGCGCCAGCGACACCTGGGCGGTTTTCGTCCACGGCAAGGGTTCGAATCGCCGTGAAGTGCTGCGAATCTTGCCGGCCCTTCAGCAAATGCGTCTCCCTGTCCTGGCGTTCGGTTACCGCAATCACGAGGGCGCGCCGTCGAGCTCCGACGGCTTCTACCGCTATGGACAGACGGAGTGGCGCGACCTTGACGCCGCTGCGAGATACGCGCTCGAACATGGGGCGCGGGACATCGTCCTCGTCGGCTACAGCATGGGCGGAGCAATCGCGGTCAATTGTCTGTTCGAATCGGAATGGGCCACCAGGGTTCGAGGCCTCATCCTCGACTCCCCGATGTTGGACCTCAGCGCTGCCATCGACCTTGGCGCCCGGCGGAAAGGCGCCCCTGAACTCCTCACCGGTCTTGTGCGATGGACCGCTGGCTGGCGGTTCGGTGTCGACTGGGAGCGTCTCAATTACCTGCGCCAGGCGGGGCGGCTCGCGGCTCCCATCCTCCTCTTCCACGGCGACAACGACCCCACCGTGCCGGTCGCAGTCAGCGACGCCCTCGCGGCCGCCCGGCCGGACCTCGTTACCTACCACAGAGTCCAGGGTGCTGCCCACGTGCGCTCGTGGAACGTGGACCCAGCTGCTTACGAAGCCGCGGTCACCGAGTTCCTTGGCCGGGTGGCGATGCCCCTGCCCGGCTGAGCCCGGATACTCGGTGCTGGGACCCGTCTCCCGATGCGATGAGTCCTGCGATAGCGTGTAGGATTCGGCCCGACGACCACCTCTGGGGGTTCGGCCGATGCAACCGCAAACCCCCGCGATAGGGCTCTGGCTGAGCCGCCGCGGACACCGGGCAGTGGAAGTGCCCTTTCCGGGCGAGGCGCCGCTGTGAGCACCCCCGGCCCTGGTGCGGCGCCTCCAACCGGCGATCGGCCGCCAATCGACAACCTCCTCAAGGGTCTGGACGAGGCCTCGCGTGAACTGCTGCTCGGCGCCTCGTCAAAGATGTCCATCGTCTCGGGAAGCGTCCTCGTGGAGCAGGGGAGCTTCGTCGATCGCCTGTTCGTGATCGCGGATGGGGTGTTGCGCGCCGAGATCCCGGACCGCCACGGTTTGCCCTTCGAAGTAGCCCGATTCGGGCCGGGTGATTACTGCGGGGAGATGTCCTTCCTTCGCGGCGAGCGGGCATCCTCCACGATCCGCGCCATCACGAATACGCAGGTGTGGACCATCCCACACGCGGTCCTCAGCGAGCTGGCCGAACGGTCGCCGGCGATCATGCGCGAACTGGCCGGCCTCGTCGCCAAGCGGCTCGGGGAAACGAACCTTCGCTTCCGCCAGCTGCGCCCGGGCCACGTCGTCGCCTGCGTGACCGACGGGTCGGAGCTGTCAGTCACGTTCCTGGGACAGGTGGTCCGGTCCGCCGCTGTTCACCTTGGGCGGCCGGTGCTGATGGTCGATTTCTCGACAGCACTTCGCACATTGGCCGATGACTCCGCGCTCCCCGACGTCGCATCGCTTGTGGCCGACCCCTACAGGCTCCAGTCCCACGACGCCTTCGCCCGGCGAGACGCGCCCCTCGTCGGCTCAATCGCCGCCCAACAGCCCGTCCCCGACGTCGCCCGGCTGCTCCACCTCATCTCGGAGTTGCAGAGCCGCTACCCGCTCGTGGTGGTCCACGCGCCTGTACTGCCGGAAATCGATGTCCGGCTCCTGGACGGAATCGACCGGCTCCTACTGATCCGAGGAAACGGTCCGCCCGCCGAGGCGTGGTCGCAAATAGGCTCCCGCGGTGCCGCCGAGTTCATCGTACTGGACGAATCTGCCGCGCCAGCCAGGGGTCAGGCGAGCGAGCCAGAGATCCTGAGGGTCGTTCCTGCCAGTTTGTCGGCGCTGCGGACTCCACCGGCTCGCGTCACGTTTCGCTCCGAGGAGCCCTGGCGTTCGGTCGGCTGGACAGCGCGCCACCTCATCCGGCGCAAAGTTGGCCTTGCCCTGGGGTCGGGCGGTTCGAAGGGCTACGCCCACCTGGGCATCGTCGAGCGGCTCCGCGAGCTCGAGGTGCCTGTGGACTATGTCGCAGGCTGCAGCATCGGCGCGCCGATAGCGGCTGCCGTGGCGGCAGAACTCCCGATGGACGAGCTCGAGCGTCTCCTCGACCAGACGTTCGGACGGGCGCTGCGTCCCACGCTTCCGCTGCACTCATTCTTGAGCAACCGTGGCCTGCGCAAAGAACTCGAGCGGATCTCGCAGGGTCGCCGATTCGAGGACCTCCCCATCCCGCTGGCTATCGTCGCCGTCGACGTTGCGCAGCGCGCCGAGGTGGTCTTCCGGAGCGGCGACCTGGCAGAGGCCATGCTCGCCAGCCTCGCTATCCCGGGAATCTTTCCACCGGTGCGTAACGAGGGCCGCCAGCTCGTGGATGGGGCCCTGCTGAACCCGATCCCCAGCGCCACCGCGGCCGAGATGGGGGCGGACATCGTCTTCGGTGTGAAGCTCATCAATCCGAGCGGCCAGGGCCGTTCCCAGGCGAGGCGGCGATTCGCGTTCCGCGCACCTCCGATTGTCGACACCATCCAGAACGCGTTCGAAGTCATGCAGTGGAAGATCACCAGCGAAGGGGCTGTGCGTTCGGATATCACCCTCGAACCGGTCTTCCGCGGTACCACGGGGCTGCGCGACTTCTCTCGCGGCCCGAAGTTCATCGAAGCCGGCCGAGCCTCGGTGGAAGCGGCGCGCGCGGCCATCACCGAACTCCTTCCCTGGGTGCGATAGCCTGTGCAGCCGGACGGGGACAAGGGCGGACAGGACCTCCACCGGGCGCTCGCCCGAGTGCCTTTGTTCCACGGGCTGGGCCCCGCCGATCTCGATGGCCTGATCGCCCTGACCCGCGCCGTCACGGTCGGGGCTGGCGAGGTCATCGTCCGCGACGGCCAGCCGGGCGCCGGGCTCTACATAATCCTCTCAGGGCAGGTCCGGGTTGTCTCGGATGTTCCCGCCGAACGCGCGCTCCTTGCACATCTCGGGCCGGGCGAGTTCTTCGGGGAGATGTCGCTCCTTCGCAACGAACTCACCGCCGCCGCCGTGGTCGCCGACACCGACTCGGAGCTGCTGCTGATTGGGGCTCAGGACTTCCTCTCGTTCGCGGAACAGCGGCCTGGCGTGGCGAAGGAACTTGAGCGTCTGGCAGGCCGCCGTAGTGGTGTAAGTTTGCGCCGCTTTGAGAATGAGGCTTCCAGCCTCCTCGCCCTCTCGCCATCGATTGACCAGGTTCGTATAGGACGTCACCCCTCCAACGAGATCGTGCTCGACTCCCCCTGGGTGTCCGAGTACCACGCCCGGATCGTCCGCGTGAACGGCGGGCTCGAACTGGTTGACCTCGGCAGCCTTACGGGCACGCTTCTGAACCGCGTTCCGGTCAGGCACGCAGCCCTCGCCGACGGTGATGTAATCGCGATTGGGTTGACGCGGCTGTTCCTCCTCGATGGGGTGATCAAGCTCTTCCAATCGCGCCGGGGCATACGCCTGGAAGCGCAGGCCCTCTGCCGCGACACGCGCGAAGGACGCCGCATCCTGGACGGCGTCAGCGTCACGATGCATCCAGGCGAACTGGTGGCGATCGTTGGCCCGTCGGGCGCCGGCAAGACGACGCTCCTCCACCTGCTCACGGGTCTCGATGCGCCATCTTCCGGCGACATCCTTTTCGATGGAATCCCCGCTCAACAGAGCTTGCCGGCGTTGCGCGGCCGGCTGGGCTACGTGCCCCAGTACGACACCGTCCATCTCGAGCTGACCGTGGAGCAGTCGCTACGTTTCACCGGCCGCCTCCGCCTGCCACGCGATGTCTCCTCGGGCGAGCTGGATTCGCGGATTCACGACCTGCTCGAGACCGTCCGGCTCACCGGGCGGGAACACCAGATCATCGGGCAACTGAGCGGGGGCCAACGGAAGCGGACCTGCGTGGCCGCCGAGTTGCTCAGCGATCCGGGAATCCTGTTTCTCGACGAGCCGACATCCGGGCTCGATCCCGGCCTCGATCTGCAGATGATGCACCAGCTCCGAGAGCTGGCCGACGAGGGTCGGACCGTCATCCTGACCACTCACGCGACGCGCAACATCGGCGTCTGTGACCGCGTCGTCATACTCGATCGGGGGATGCTGGTCTTCCAGGGGCCGCCAGCGGAGGCGCTCCGCCACTTCCAGGTCGAAGACTTCGTAGATATCTACGCCGTCCTCGAACGCTCCGATCCGCTTGAGCTTAGAGCGCAATTCCATACCTCGGCGGAGTTTTCCACGCAGCCCGCATCCGCCGTAGGCCCGGAAAGCGGCGAGGCCCTGCCTGCCACTCGGACCAACGTCCCCGTGCGGCCCCTCCGCCAGTTCGGGCAGCTCGTCCGCCGCGACGTACGGGTGCTTGTCCACGATCGCGTCAACATGGCCCTCCGTCTGTTCGGTGCGCCGGTGCTCGCATTGCTGCAGGTCAGCACCTTCGACGGATCGATCTTCGCGCTCCAGAGGGCCGACGGCGGGAGCGCCCAGCAGGCGATCACGCTCCTCTACCTCGCCTCGGCCATCTGCCTCTTCCTTGGCGCCTTTACGGCCGCCAACGTGATCACGCGCGAAGCCGGGATCTTCCGCCGCGAACGCCTGGTCAACCTCTCTCCTGCGGCCTACGTGCTGGCCAAAGTCGCGGTCCTCTCGGTCTTCTCCGTCCTCCAGGGCTTCCTCTTCATCGGTATTCTGTCGCTGCGCATCACGTTGCCCGGGAACCAGCTCGCTACAGCCAGCGAGCTGGCAGCCGTTATGGCGCTCGTCTCTTTCGCGGGAATGGCAATGGGGCTCTTCATCTCGTCCCTGAGCGCCAACGCCGACCGCGCGGCGATCCTGGTCGTGCTGGCGCTTATCCCCCAGCTCATCTTCGCCGGGTCCACCGTGCCCCGCTCGGAGATGACCCCGTTTTCTCGCGTGATCTCCGATGCCACCGTGACGAAGTGGTCGCTCGAACTGGCAGGCGGCCTGACTCACCTCGATGAACGCCTCGACGTGCAGGCCACCCAGACAATCCGCCCGCCAGGATCCGACCAGCCCCTGACGGTCCAGAATCCCGTGCGGCCGTTCGAGGGCGCCTTCCGCGTCTCGCTCCCCTGGAGATGGGTGGCCCTCCTGGGGTTCGCCGGAATCTTCATCGCCGGCACCTTCGTCGCGCAGGCCCAGAAGGGCAGGCCGCGAGGCGTCCGCAGCCGGTGGGACGTGGTTGGACGCCTCCGCCGCCGCCCGAGCCGTTGAGGACTACTGACCTCCCTCGCTGGCCGCCGCCGGCGTCGAGACAGCGGCCGGCGGCTGCTCCGGGGCCTCTACCGGCAGCTCGATCGTGAACGTCGAGCCCTTGCCCGGGACGCTCGTCAGCGTGATGTCGCCGCCCATCAACCGGCAGAAGCTGCGGCTGATGGCGAGTCCAAGGCCGGTCCCACCAAAGCGCCTGGTGGTCGATGCGTCCGCCTGGCTGAACGCCTGGAACAGCCGCCCGATCTGTTCTTCCGTCAATCCGATCCCGGTGTCCGATACGCGAAACGTCACGATCCCGGCGTCCTTCGCGACCGTCAGCGTCACCGTGCCGTGGTCGGTGAACTTCGCGGCGTTCGAAAGCAGGTTGAACAGCGCCTGCCGCAGCTTCGTCTGGTCGCTGCGCATCGGGCCTATGTCTGCGGGACAGTCGATCACGAAGACGTTCCCGTTCCTGTCGAGCAGCGGCTTCACGATCGGCTCGGCGTCCCGGACCAGCACGGCGATATCGAACTCTTCCGCGAAGACCGTCATCCTCCCGGCTTCAATCTTCGAAAGGTCGAGGATCTCGCTGATCAGCGTGAGCAGATGCTTGGCCGAAGCGAGGATCTTTTGCTGGTCAGGGACGGAGGCCTCGTTGCCGAGGTCCTCCGCCTCCTCGATGAGCATTTCGGAATAGCCGATGATCGCGTTCAGCGGCGTGCGCAGCTCGTGGCTCATGTTGGCCATGAACTCCGACTTGTGGCGGCTCGCGACCTCGAGTTCCTCTGTCGTCCGCTGCAGTTCGCGCGTCCGCTCTTCGACCTTTGCCTCCAACGACGCGTAGGACTCCTGGAGGCGCGCCGACATGGTGTTGAACTCCTGGCCGAGCGACTCCAATTCGTCCCCGGTGCGCACGTCGATCGACTGCTCGAAGTCACCGGCGGCGATCCGGGCTGCCCCGGCGCGCAGGGCGTGGATAGGCTTCACCATCCGGCGCGCGAACATGAAGCTCGCCACCACCGAGAGAGCGAGGCCGGCGGCGAGCAGACCCCCGGAACGCCAGAGCGAGTCGTACAACGAGCTGAACGCTTCGCTCTGCGGCTGCTCGACGAAGACGTACCACCCGGGCGGGTCAATCGGGTAGTAGGCGGTGAACACGTCCGTGCCAGCCCGGTTCGTGGCAACGACCGCTGGGGGCGGTGGGCTCCCTGGCGACAGGTGGCGCGCCAGCGCATCGCCGACCTGGGAAAGGCTTGAGAGATCCGCTTTGCTCGCAGCCAGCTGGAAGTCCGGGTCAGCGATCAGGCGCCCGCCGTTGTCGACTACGTACGCCTTGCCTTCGTGACCGATCTTGATTTGACTGACGATCTGCCATATGTAGGACAGGTTCAGCTCGGCTGCGACCACTCCCTGTCTCGGGGAAACCTCTCGGTACGCGATCGTCATGTACGGGACGAAGGAAGCCCCCACCTGCTGAAAATAGACAGGGCCGTAACCCGGTTTGCCTTCCTTCGCCGCCTGGACCGCTTCCGGGCTCCACCTGCCGCCGCCCCCTGTCTGCGTTCCGGAGGCGGCCCCGCCTCGCACCTGCCTGAGTTGCTCGGTCCCGGTCTCGGAGATGTAGGCGACTTCCGCGATCGCCGAGTTCTGCCGCAGCAGGCCGCTGAACTCCAGGACCCACTCGGCGTTGGGGCGACTCCGGGCATCGAGGGTCGGGGCCGGGAAGGTGCCGAGGATGTCGCGGCTCGCCTCGCCGACGAACTGGTCGATCTGCTGGCCGGCCAGCAGCGCCTCCCGCTGCTCGATCGCCTCGAGGTCGTCGCGAGTTGATTGGTAGGTGAACCACGTCTGGACGGCGCCACTGATGAGCAGTCCGCCGCCGACGACAACGACGAACACGAACATGTACTTCCAGAACAGCGGAGTGCGCCGCGGTTTGAACCGGCTCAGAACTGGCCACCGCCGGGCGGCTGCAGCGGGCGCACCCGCCAACGAATCGACCATCAGTCAGACCCTCGACACGCCCTTCCGGGCGAGCGCATGCTACACCCGCCGCGGCCCCTTGGAGGTGGACGGAATTCACATCCGAGACTCGTGACCTCACGTATAGTCCGCAGGAAGCGCGCCCAGGGGGCGACTCAAGAAGAGGATCAAACCCATGGATCGCGGTTATTGGGGGCGACACGGCCGGACGCCCACTTCCCGCCGGCGGTTCATCCGGGCGGGGGCCGCTGCGACGGCTGGCGCCGCCGGACTCGCCCTCGTCGGCTGCGGCGATGACGGCGGGAACGCCGGGACGCCGGCGGCCGGGGGCGCGACTCCCACACCCGAGCCGATCACCCAGGGCGGCACAATCCGTTTCCCGCTCTCTGGATCCGCGACTGCCACCCCGACCACGCTGTATCCGTTTGAGACAAGCTCCTTCATCACGCACACGCCTTCGGCCTTCCATTACAGCAGGCTGCTTCGGCCAACAGGCGGGCCGAAAATAGACCCGACGGACGTAACGAAACTCGAGGGCGACATCGCAGCGAAGTGGGAGCAGCCGGACAACGTTACCTACGTTTTCACGTTGAAGCAGAACATCCGCTGGCACGATAAGCCGCCGATGAACGGAAGGGTCGCCACCGCCACCGACTTCTTGAAGTCCTACGACGCTCTTGTTAGAGAGAAAGCGGGCCCGCTCAACGCGGCGCCCGTCTCTAACGCGTGGACGACTGTCGTCGACAAGATCACCGCGCCGGACGACCGGACCGTCAAGATCGCGATGAAGGCGCCCTTCGCCCCGTTCTTGGCCACGCGTGCCGCCTCTGACCGTGACATGTGGCTTGTGCCGGTCGAGACGATAGATAGCGGCCAGGTGAGGACAGACCCGGTCGGCACAGGCCCGTACGTCTTCGAGAAGTTCGAGCCCGGGGTGGCGATAACCTGGCACAAACACCCTGCGTACCACGACGCTCCGCTGCCGAATTTCGAAAGGGTGGAAGTCGGCCTCAACAACGACCCGCAGCAGATCGTGGCCGCGTTGCAGGGCGGCGGTTACGACCTGAGCGGACTTTCCCCCGCGTTCTACAAAGACTCGCATCCGCTGCTGGACCCGCGGGGGTCGGACTTCTTCTTCGCCGGGCTCATACAGGCAGGGTTCTTCTTCAACTTCGACAACAGGCCGTTCAACGACCTGCGCGTGCGCCAGGCTCTCTCGATGGCGTTCGACCGCGAGGGCGCCTTGAAGCTCCAGGACCCGCTCGGCAGGGGCAACTGGTGTTCGTTCCTGCCGCCGGGACTGGCGCCGTATTACGTCTCACCGCGTGACCGGAACAGCGAGTATGGCGCCAGCGGCCGGTACTGGAACCGCAACGTCAAGGACGCGAGGGACCTGCTTAAGGCGGCGACAGGCTCCGATACACTGAGATTTAAGCTCCTCAGCTGCTTCGACGTTTACGGGGCGATGTGGAAGCAATCGGCGGAGATCGCCGCCGACACAATCCGCGAGGCCGGGTTCGAGAGCGAGCTCGTCTTTGAGCCGTACGCCTCGTACTTTCCAACCACGTTTCAAGGAAAGATAGGCCCGGATAGCATCGCCATTGGCCCCCTTGCGGGTCCGCGTGACCCGGACGACCTCTTCTCGCGGAACTACTCGGCGAGGGGGCCCGTTCGCAACTGGGGCGGGACGCCGATCGCGGAGCAAGCGGAGCTGGACGCCATGTTCGAAAAGCAGCGGACGATCCTTGATGCCCCCGAGCGCGAGAGCTACATCAGGACCATCCAGTACAGGATGTCCGAATCGTTGCTCGTTGTCCCGATTCACGTGAACGGCGGTTGGTCATACGCCCAGCCGTGGGTGAAGAACGCTTATCTCAAGTCCGGGAACACCGGGGTGGCGGACGGCCTGTTAAAGGCCTACTTCACGCCCGAGCGGCTGAAGAAGGGCTAGCGATCGCGTGAATAGCAACTACTGGAGGCGACGCGCGCGCATTTCCCGCAGGCGGTTCATTCAGGCCGGGGCAGCTGCGACGGCCGGCGCCGCAGGGCTCGCGCTTGCCGGTTGCGGCGATGACGGTGGGAAGGCCGGGACGAGTCCGGCCGCCGGCGGGACCCCCACATCCGAGAAGATCACCCAGGGCGGCACGCTTCGCTTCCCGCTCGTAGGAGGTTTGGGGGGTCCTTCGCCCTCAGTCTCGCTCTTTCCGTTCGAAAGCAGCTTTCCGGCCACACATGCGGCAGCGGCGTTCCACTACAGTCGCTTGCTTCGGCCGGCGGGCGGACCAGCCATCGACCCGAGCGACCTGACGAAACTCGAGGGCGACTTGGCAGCGAAGTGGGAGCAGCCGGACAGCCTGACCTACCTCTTCACCTTGAAGCCGAACGTCCGCTGGCACGACAAACCACCATTGAACGGCCGGCTGGCAACCGCTACTGATTTCTTGAATTGCTACGAGGCGTTCGCCGGAGCGAAGGCAATCAGCACACCCGGGGGCCCCTTCCTGTTCCAGTCGGCATGGACGGCAGTCGTGGACAAGATCACGGCGCCGGACGACCGTACCGTCAGGATCACGATGAAGGCGCCGTACGCTCCGTTCCTCGCGACGCGAGCGGCGTCGGACCGTGACTTCTGGCTCGTGCCGGCCGAGACCATCGACAGCGGCCAGGTGAAGAAGGACCCGGTCGGCACGGGCCCGTATGTTTTCGAAAGGTTCGAGGCCGGGGTCGCCATCACCTGGCGCAGGCATCCGGCGTTCCACGACGCTCCCCTGCCGAACTTCGACCGTGCAGAGGCCGGCCTGATTAATGACCCGCAGCAGATCGTGGCGGCGCTGCAGGGTGGGGGCTACGACCTGAGCGGGCTTGCCCCATCGCTTTACAAGGAGTCGCATGCGCTGCTGGATCCGCAGGGGACTGACTTCTTCCCGGGCGGCCGCCAGACGGCGGGTTTCCACTTCAATTTCGACAATAGGCCCTTCAACGACCTCCGCGTGCGCCAGGCACTCTCGATGGCGTTCGACCGCGAAGGAGCCCTGAAGCTCCAGGATGCGACCGGTCGCGGAAACTGGTGTTCGTTCCTGCCGCCCGGACTTGCGCCGTACTACGTCTCGCCTCGTGACCGGAACAGCGAGTACGGCGCCAGCGGCCGCGTTTGGAACCGCAACGTCAAGGACGCGAGGGATCTGCTGAAGGCGGCGACAGGCTCCGATACGTTGAGGTTGAAGCTCGTAAGCACCATCGACCTCTACGGGCCAGTTTGGAAGCAGGTGGTCGAAATAGCAGCCGACACGATCCGTGAGGCGGGATTCGAAGCCGAGCCTGTCTACGAGCCCTACGCTTCGTACATCACGAGCACGTTCCGCGGAAAGATGGCCCCGGAGAGCATCGGCATTGGCTTTTTCAACTCCCCTCGCGACCCCAGCGACAGCTTCCTACAGAATTACTGGAGCAAGTCGCTGACCAGCCCTGTCTGGGGTGGGACGCCGATTGCGGAGCAGGCAGAGCTGGACCCGATGTTCGACAAGCAGCGGACGATCCTCGATTTCGCCGAACGGGAGAGCTATATCAAGGCGATCCAGTACAAGATGTCGGAATCGTTGCTGGTTGTCCCCATCCATAGCGTCGTCGCCGCCTGGACCTACACGCAGCCGTGGTTGAAGAGCGCGTACCCCACGGCCGCGCTTACCGGCATCTCGGACGGGCTCCTGAAGGCCTACTTCAATCCCGAACGGCTGAAGAAGGGCTAGCTGTAGCAGTGAGGAGCGACTACTGGACGCGACGCGCAGGGATCTCCCGCCGCAGGTTCGTACAGGCCGGGGCGGCCGCTATGGCCGGCGCCGCAGGGCTCGCGCTTGCCGGTTGCGGCGATGACGGTGGGAAGGCCGGGACGAGTCCGGCCGCCGGCGGGACCCCCACATCCGAGAAGATCACCCAGGGCGGCACCGTCCGCTTTCCGCTCTTGGGGCTCGCATCCTTTGGACTCGCCTCTCCCGTCCCAACCCTCTATCCGTTCGAGACGATCTACTTCGCGACGCACGTTGCATCGGCCTTTCACTACAGCCGGCTGCTTCGGCCAACAGGCGGGCCAAAGATCGAGCCGACCGACCTGACGAAACTCGAGGGCGATATCGCCGCTAAGTGGGAGCAGCCGGACAATCTCACCTACCTCTTCACCCTGAAGCCGAACGTCCGCTGGCACGACAAGCCGCCTATGAACGGACGGGTCGCCACTGCGACCGACTTCTTGAAGTCCTACGAGGCTTTTGTCAGAGAGAAAGCAAGCCCTGGTATCGCCGGGCCCAACCCGAAGACGTGGACGGATGTCGTCGACAGGATCACCGCCCCGGACGAGCGGACGATCAAGATTACGATGAAGGCGCCGTTCGCCCCGTTCCTGGCCACGCGTGCTGGGTCTGACCGTGACATGTGGCTCGTGCCGGTCGAGACCATCGAAAGCGGGCAGGTGAGGACCAACCCGGTCGGCACCGGCCCGTACGTCTTCGACAGGCACGAACCCGGGGTGGCGATCGCCTGGCACAAACACCCTGCGTTCCACGACGCTCCCCTGCCGAACTTTGACCGGGTAGAGGCGGACTTGATCTTTAACGCGCAACAGATCGTGGCGGCGTTGCAGGGCGGCGGCTACGACTTGAGCGGTCTTGGCCCATCGATCTACAAGGAGTCGCACCCGCTGCTGGACCCGAAGGGGACGGACGTTTTCTTCGCGGGGGCCACGCAGGCGTCGTTCAAGTTCAATTTCGACAACAAGCCGTTCGACGACCTCCGCGTCCGCCAGGCACTCTCCATGGCGTTCGACCGCGAAGGCGCGCTCAAGCTCCAGGACTCCCTCGGCAGGGGAAACTGGTCTTCGTTCGTGCCGCCCGCGCTCGCGCCGTTCTACGTCTCCCCTCGTGACAACAACAAGGACTACGGCGCCAGCGGCCGCTACTGGATCCGAAACATCAAGGACGCGAAGGACCTTCTGAAGGCCGCAACAGGCTCCGACACCGTGAGATTCAAGCTCCTCAGCAGCTTCGACGTCTACGGGGCGATGTGGAAGCAAACGGCGGAGATCGCCGCTGACACGATCCGCGAGGCCGGGTTCGAGAGCGAGCTCGTCTTTGAGCCGTACGCGTCGTACTTTCCGACCACGTTCCTGGGAAAGATGGGCCCGGACAGCATCGGCATCGGCCCCCAAAGCGTGTCGCGCGACCCTGACGACCAGTTCCTGCTGAACTATTGGAGCAAGGGGTCACTTCGCATCTGGGGTGGGACGCCGATCGCGGAGCAGCCAGCGCTGGACGCGATGTTCGAAAAGCAGCGGACGATCCTTGATGCCGCCGAACGCGAGAGCTACATCAAGGCGATCCAGTACAAGATGTCCGAATCGTTGCTGGTCGTCCCGATCCACGCGAACGGCGGTTGGTCGTACGCGCAGCCCTGGGTGAAGAACGCGTACCTCAAGTTCGGGTACACCGGCGTCGCGGACGGGCTGCTGAAGGCCTACTTCACCCCCGAACGGCTGAAGAAGGGCTAGCGGTAGCGGGCAGGCTACCAGTCGGTGGTCACGACGGGTACCTGGTCGTCGGCCTGCAGCGGTGGGATCGAAATGTTCATCAGGATTGCGGTCTGTTGGGCGGGCTGAGCGCTGTGGGTCGACCCGGGGGCGATGACGGTGGCGCGGTAGGGGGCGAGCACCGTCGTCTCACCATCGCTCTCGATCAGGGCTGAGCCTTCGAGGGCCACGTAGATCTGGGTGGATCGGTGGTGCACGTGGCGGTTCACGCCACCGGCGCCGCGGCTCAGCCGAAACACACGGACCGTCGCTTCCGTTGTCGCGAAGTCTTCGAGCAACTCATAATTCCCGACTTTTTTGGGGCCGTGGGCTTGTCATGTAGTCCCTCCCGGCGACTTGCCTCGCCGTTGGATGCGAGCTTCATCGTATCAAGCGCCGCAATGGCACAGTCGGCCCGAGTGGCCCTGCCGCCGGGGACGGGAAGTCGTAACGGGTCAGCGAATCAGCGTGTAGGTGTCGCCGGTCCGTTGGACGCGAGCTGTGTCTTCGAGCAGGTCGAAGTGTCCCTGGACGGTAGAGACGATTTGCCAGAAACGCCGGCGGAGTGCACGTGGGTAGAGCCGCTCGCAGAGGGCGTAGAGGGAGGCCGGGCCAGCCTCGTTCAGTTCGGCGGCAATGCGTTCGGTGCGCTGTTCGATGGCGGCAAGATTGGCGGCGATCGTGCCCGCTACGTCGTCAAAGGGCTCGCCGTGTCCCGGGAAGCAGCGGACGAATTGGCGGGACTGGACCAGCCGGAGCGATGCGACGAAGGCAGGCAGGCTGCGGAACCGCTGGCCAGAAGGGGCACCATCGTCGGCCGGGTAGCGGAACTGAATGGCCGGCGTCGGGGTGATCTCCGGGAGAAGCTGGTCGCCAGAGAAGAGCCAACCTTCGCCTTCGTGGACGACGACGAGGTTGCCAGGGGTGTGTCCGGGGCAGGGAAGGGCAACGAGCCCTGCACCAACCTGGGTGGTCTCGGGCGGAAGCTCGCGCTGCGGGGCGAAGTGTTCGAAGCGGAAGCCGGTGGGCCAGCGTCCACCGCGTCCGGCCGCGGGGTAGCGCGACTGCGTGGCCGCCACTTGTGCCCAGTCCCTCCGCTGTTCGAGACCGGCGAGAACCTGGAGCTGCAGCCATGCCGGCGCACCTGTCGAGGCGACGAAGGCCGCGAAGTCGTCCATCTCGGACGGGCGCGCGAGCTGGGGTTCGCTGGCCAAATGGAGATCGTCCACGGACAGAGCGACCGGGCATCCTGACTCCTGCCAGCGCGCCCCGAGGCCGGCGTGGTCGAGGTGGCCGTGCGTGGCAACGACGAGCTCGGGCGGACGCCCCGCCAGCGCCTCGCGCAGGATGTCGAAGGCGCCGCGGTAGTCCGGTCCGGTATCGATGAGGACGCGGCCGCCCACGTCTTCGACGACGTAGACGCTGTTGTAGGCAAGGGATATCCGTTGAACCGTCGCCACGGTGGGAGTCTAGAGGGTTGTTGCCCTGGTGCCTTCGCCGGGGTCGCGCGGGATCTGCTCGCTCCGTCCTTACTGTCCGGACAGGCACGCGCGCAGCCGGCTGACATCCGGGTCTGCACGCCCGTCGTATTCGCGTAGGGCGATCATCGCGCGTAGCATCCGGGGCTGAGGAGCGATCCACTGGTGACTGAAACAGAGGTACAGGGCCGCCTATCACCGGCCGACGTCGACGCGATCAAGACGATCGCCGAGCGGCTCCAGGCGAACGTCGAGCGGGTGATCGTCGGAAAGACCGAGGTTGTGCGGCTGGCGATGGTGGCGTTGCTCTGCGAGGGACACATCCTCCTCGAAGACGTGCCGGGTATCGGCAAGACGACGCTGGCGAAGTCGATCGCGCGCTCGCTGGGATGCAGTTTCCGGCGGATCCAGTTCACGCCGGACCTGATGCCCTCCGACATCACGGGCATCTATTTCTATAACCAGAAGTTGAGTGAGTTCGCGTTCCGGGAAGGCCCGCTCATCGCCCAGGTGGTGCTGGCCGACGAGATCAACCGCGCGACGCCACGGACACAGGCGGCGCTGCTCGAGGCGATGGAGGAGCGGCAGCTGACCGTGGAGGGCGTGACAACGATGTTGCCACGCCCCTTCCTCGTCATGGCGACCCAGAACCCGGTGGAGCTGGAAGGGACGTTCCCGTTGCCCGAGGCGCAACTGGACCGCTTCCTCGTGCGGCTGAAGCTGGGCTACCCGGATGAAGACGGTGAGGACGAGATCCTCTCGCGGTTCGAATACGGCAGCCCGCTGGACGACCTGAAGCCGGTATTCGAAGCGGAAGAGCTGGTGCGGCTCGCTGGCGTGCTGCGGCATCTGCACGTGGAACCCGCGGTTCGGCGCTACGCGGTGCGCCTGGTGCGGGCGACGCGTGAAGACCCTGCGTTCGAGCTGGGTGCGAGCCCGCGGGGAAGCCTGGCGCTGTTCCGTACGGCGCGAGCGCTGGCGGCAATATCCGGGCGTGACTACGTGTTGCCGGATGACGTAAAGGCGATGGCTCCGCACGTGCTGCCACACCGGATGATCCTTTCGACCCAGGCCCGCCTACGGGGCCGGGAAGCGGAACAGGTGGTTGCGGAGCTGCTGGAGCGCATTCCGGTGCCTGTCGAGGGCTGATCAATGCCCTTCCGGGGCGCCTGGCTCGCCGTCGGCTCACTGCTGATCCTGATCGGGTTCGCCGCGGCGCAGCCGGTGGTGGCGGGCGTCGGCTTCGTGGTCATCTTGGTGGGTGGAATCAGCCGCTACTGGAGCCGGCACCTCTTCGATCGAGTCGAGTTGCGGCGCACGCTCGCTGAGACGCGGGCGTTCGTGGACGAGCCGGTCGAGATGCACGTCGAGCTCGAGAACCGCAAACCGCTGCCGTTGCCGTGGTACGAGTGGCGGATTGGCATGGTCGAAGCGCTCCTGGCACCCGCGGAGAAGCTGGCTGCGGCGGCCTCTCCCGGGATGCACTGGCTGGTCCGGCGAGGCGCGCTGGGCTGGTATCAGCGGCACGAGTGGCGGATCCAGGTGCAGGCAGACCGGCGCGGGTACCACACCATCGCGCCAGCGACGATACGATCTGCTGACCTGCTTGGGGTGTTCCCGCAGCGCACCCAGGACACCTCGCCGCGAACCCTCACGGTCTACCCGAAGGTGTTCAAGCTAGAAGACCTCGGGTTCCCTGCCGACCGGCCCTTCGGCGAGCGAAAAGGCCGCAACCCCCTCTTCGAAGATCCGCTTCGTATCGCCGGGCTGCGCGACTACCGCCCCGGAGACCCGATGAAGCGCATCGACTGGAAGGCTACGGCGCGGACCGGCGAACTGCAGTCGCGGGTCTACGAGCCCTCTTCGACGCAGCAGCTCTACATCATGGTGAACATCGACACCATGACCCACGCGTGGGAGGGCTACCTCCGCGACGAGCTGGAGCGCACGGTTTCGACGGCGGCTTCGGTGGCGGTCTGGGCGGCGGGGGCACGCTTCGCGGTGGGCATCCTCGCCAACGGGTCGTTCCCGGACGCCGACCGAGCGATCCGGCTGGCGCCGTCACGTTCGCGCGACCAGCTGTCGCGCGTCCTGGAAGCCCTGGCGGTTATTCAGCCGCTGACGATCGGGGATCTCGCGGGGGCGATTCGGCGCGAGAGTGGGCGGATGCCCGCAGGGTCGACGATCGTAGTGGTGGCAGCGTTGATGCCGCCGGCGCTGGCGGGCGTCATCGCGAGGCTCCACGACGACGGGAACCGGGTGTTCGTGATCGCGACTTCGGAGCGGGTCTTCGCCTCGGTACCGCCCGGGATACCGGTGCAGTCGCTCGGGCGGGCGTTCGAACGGGCGGAGGCCGCGCAGTGATCGCGGCCGTGGCGGTGCTGGCTGCAGTGGCGGCGGAGGGCCTGGCAGTGTATGCGGGAGCAGAGTGGATCGCCTCCGGCTACACCGACCCGCACCCCGAGGCGGTTGGCGCGTGGGCGTTCGTCCTGGCAGGCGTCGCCGGATTCGGACTGCCGCGCGTGCTGCAGGGTGGGGCGTTGGGGCGGAAAGTTGGTCTTGCGATCGCCGCTGTGTCGGCCTACGTGGTCCTCTACGGCATCATGCGGATCGAGTTCGCCCAGGACTTCGCGCTCTGGGACCTGGTTTGGATCGCGGACTTCATCCGTGATGCAGAAGCGACTTCGGGTGCCGGTGGGCGAGCGGTGATGGGGGCGATCCTCCTGATAGGGATCTGGGTACGCTCGACGATGCGGTCCGACCGGGAGATCGAACTGGAGTTCCTGCCGCGCGAGGTGGGGCTGCCCTTTGTAGTCGTCACTGCCGTAACTGTGGTGGCGGCGGCGACGAGCCGTTCCGGCGAAGTGGCGCGGGCGGCCGCGGCCTTCTATGCGGTAGCCGTGATCGCGCTCGCCTGTTCGCAGCTCGCACTGAGCGGCGCGACGATCGGCAACATCCGTGCCGGGGGAATCACCGCGACCCTGCTTGGGGGAACGGTTGCCGCGACGCTTGTGTGCGTGCTTGTGTTTGGGCTGCTCTTCTCGGTTGCTGGTGGTCCCATCGGGACGGTGCTCGGAGCTGTGATCGACCGCGTGCTGCTCATCGTCCTGACGCCCATTGCCTGGGTCATTCAGAAGCTCATCGAACTGTTCCTGGGCAACCGCGACCCTCTGCCCCAACTGGTCGACGCCACGCAGCAGCGTGTGGGCGAGGCGAGTTCGAACAAAACGGAGTCCCAGTCGGCGCTGCAGCAGGGGGTGGTCTACGCGCTGCGCGTGCTCGCGCTCGCGATCATCCTGGCTGTGACGGCCGGGCTGACGGTGTTATTTGTCCGGATGCGGCGACGGCTGCGGGCAGTCCAACTCGAAGCTGCCCAGTCAGGCGCCGCCGGGAGCCTGGGACAAGATCTGCGAACTCTTTGGGGCTCGCTTTTCCAACGAGAATCGTCCGGGCGCCGGGGGGAAGCCTCCTCGCGGGCGATTCGCCTCTACCAGGATGTCCTGGAGCGAGCGGAGGAGACGGGCCACCCACGGGGAGTCGGCCAGACGGCGGAAGAGTTCGCGCCAACCCTCGCGGACACGTTCCGAGCAGAGGTCACAGACGACATAACGGCTGCCTTCGAACAGGCCCGCTACGCGGACCGGGAGCCCGATGCTGCGACCCTGATCGAGCTCGAACGCCGCTGGCGGCTCGTCCGCTAGCGCGCGCTATCTTCGAGGCGCGCCCATCCGGCCCCATCGGCTACGACGAGCGGAGTCGCCTGCGATGTACCTATTCGAAGCGCGAACTGGACGTCGGCGGCAAGCCCGAGTTCGACCAGGCGGCGTCCGTGTACGGAACTGGTGATGAGCCGGGTGCTGGGCGCTGTCTGTTGGGGCAAAGCGCTGGCAAGGTAGTCGTCGAAGCCCTGGCTGGTGAGGGCCAGCCCTGCCGCGTCACCGAGTTCGAGCCCGGGCGCCACCCGGGCCACCCGCCGGGCTATCTCCGCCGAGGCGGCGAAGTCCTCCAGGGCGAATCTCCGGCCGCCCTCGGTGCCCGCGCAGACGAGCACCACCCGTTCGTAGGCCGCGACTCGTTCGGCGATGGCCGGCGCGTTCGAAAGGGCGCCCGTGAAGACCGCGCCCCTGCCCGCAAGGGCGCAGAGCGCAGAGGTGCCGTTGGTGGTGAAGAGGACTGCGCCTCGGCCGCCGATCTCAGCCCGCAACGCCTCGACGGGAGAGTTCCCGAAGTCGAACCCTGGCGGTGGAAGGCCGTTCACTTCCCCGAAGAGCAACCGCGACTCCCGACGGGCTCGTTCGCGGGCCTCGTCGATGGTCGCGACCACCAGCAGATCCTTCAGTCCGCCGGCAAAGAGCGCAGCAATCGTGGTGGTGGCACGGAGGACATCCACCACGACATAACAGTCGGCGTCCATCGCCGCGGCTTCGGCCGGGATCAGCGCGATGTCGAGCCACTTCGGCATCGCCGAAGCATGCCCGATCGGGGGCGCTCAAGCACGCAGGTGCTATGCTTCGGACGATGGACGCCCGCCCGGTTGGCATGTTCGATTCGGGGGTTGGCGGGCTCAGCGTCTTGCGCCACTTCCAGCGCCTGGCGCCCCCTGAGCGGGTCATTTACATCGCCGACACAGCCTACTTCCCCTATGGGCCCCGCCCCTCGGCCGAGGTCCGGAAGCGGTCGTTCGCGATGGTCCGGCGGCTGCTTGAGAGCGACGTCAAGCTGATCGTGGTGGCCTGCAACACTGCTTCCGCGGCGGCGATCAGCGACCTCCGGCAGGCGTTCCCGATCCCACTCGTGGGGATGGTGCCCGGCCTGAAACCGGCCGCGCTCACGTCCCGCAGCGGGCGCGTCGTCATCCTCGCAACGCCGGGCACGCTCGACGGCGAGCTCTATGCGCAGGTAGTCGACGAGTTCGGAAAAGGTACCGTGATTTCGAGCGTCCCGGGGACTGGCCTCGCGGAGCTGGTCGAAGCCGGCGACGTGAGCAGTGACCGGGCGCGAAGCGCCGTGCGCCAGGCGCTCGAGAAGTCGATTCAGCAAGGCGCGGACACGGTCGTCCTTGGCTGCACGCACTACCATTTTCTGGCGGCGGCGGTGCAGGCCGAGTTCCCCGGGGTATCGATCGTGGACACGAGCGACGCGGTGGCGCGCCGCGCGGTGCAACTACTCATCGACGGTGACCTCGCCGCGCCGGACCACCAGGCCGGCGGCCTCGATATCGTAGTCACCGGTGACAGGGCCGCGTTCCGGGCGGCGGCCGAGGCTCTCGGATTCGCGCCATCCAACGCAGGAGTCCCGGCATGAACTACTTCGAGCGCCTGGCCCTACGCAGCCGCGAAGCCGGTTCGTTGCTGTGCGTGGGGCTGGATCCCGATGGCAGGCGGCACAAGGTCGAAGAGATCGCGAGCTACAACCGCAGGATCATCGAGGCGACTGCGCCGTATGCCGCCTGTTTCAAGCCCAATATCGCGTTCTACGAACAGTTCGGCGTACCGGGTCTGAAGGCGCTCGAACAAACGCTGGCGGTGATCCCCGAGGGCATCCCTGTAATCGGGGACGTGAAGCGCGGGGACATCGGCTCCACCGCGGCCGCCTATGCCCGGGCAATGTTCGAAGTGTGGGACTTCGATGCGGTCACGCTTCATCCCTACCTCGGCAAGGACTCGATCGAGCCGTTCCTGGAGTACGAAGACCGCGGCGTGTACCTCGTCTGCCGGACTTCGAATCCAGGCGCTCGCGACCTGCAGTACCTCGAACTCAAAGGCGGCCGCCCGCTGTACGAGCAGGTGGCGATGACCGTGACCGCGTGGTCGCCGAGGATCGGGCTCGTGGTCGGCGCCACGGCCCCGGCAGAGCTGCGGCGGGTGCGGGAAGTCGCCCCCAGGGCATCGCTCCTCGTCCCGGGGGTAGGCGCGCAGGGTGGCGACCCGGCAGAGGCTATCCGGGCGGCAGGTGGCGAACCCGGAACCATCGTTGTGAGCGCCAGCCGCTCGGTGATGTACGCGGCGGAGGGGTCAGGGTTCGCGGAGGCCGCGGCCGAGGCCGCCCGCGGATTGCGAGACGAGCTCGCGGTGGCAGTGGCGTCGCTGGCGTGATCCCGGAGATACAGGCGGGCGAGGTGTACCGAATGAGGCGCCGGCACCCGTGCGGAGGCTGGGAGTGGCGAGTGTACCGAACTGGTGCTGACATCGGCATGGAGTGCCTGGGTTGTGCACGCAGAGTGATGGTCGATCGCCGCCGGTTTGAAGCTCGTGTCAAGTCGCTCATTGTCCCTGCCAGCGGTGGTTGAACCCGCGCGGGCCCCACTCCTCCAGCAACGAGCGTTCCGGTCGCTGAGCTTTTCGCGGTTCACGTCGCGGCTCGCTCAGAACGCTATCAACTTCGGCCTGGTGCTGCTGATCGTCGACGAAACGGGGAAAGTGTTCCTCAGCAGCCTGCTGGTGCTGGCGCTGGTTGTGCCTTCGACAGCCGCCGGCATTGTCGCCGGCGTCGCGGCAGACGCCCTTCCGAAACGGCTCGTTCTGTTCCTCGGCAACGTCGTCCGGGCGGTAGTCTGCGTACTCTTTGTGCGAGGTTCCGGGGACGTTGCCTCGTTCTACGTCGTCGCCATATCGCTGGCAACCGCGACGCAATTCGCGACAGCGGCCGAGGGGTCGCTCACGCCGTTGATAGTGCCCAAGAGCGACCTCGCCCACGCGAACGCAATCAACCAGGCGGTTGGCGGGGGGGCGCAACTGCTGGGGTTGGGAGTGCTCACTCCGGTGGTGCTGCGCGTCTTTGACAGCCCGGAGATCCTGTTCGGCATCGCCGCCGGGCTGTTCCTGGTGGCGGCGGCGCAGGCCGTCCTCATTGGCGGAGTCCAGGGCCCGGAGCGGAGAGAGGTTGGGGGCGACACCCCGGGGGCGTGGTGGTCGGCCGGGTGGCGCCAGATGAGGTCGGACCCGGCAGTCATGCACGCGGCCCTCGAGCTGACGGTGATTTCAGCGGCACTGATCGTCCTCGCCGGGCTCATCCCCAAGTACATCGAGGACGTCCTCGGCCTGCCGATCGACGTTGGAGCAGTCGTCTTGATGCCTGCTGCGGCCGGTGTCGTGGCAGGCCTGCGAATCGCCGGGGCGCTTTCCCGCCGGCTCCCGCATGGGTTCCTGAGTACGGTCGGGTTCGGACTCTTCGTGGTGCTGCTGGCCATGTTGACTTTCGTGAGCGAAGAAGCCGAGTTCCTCGGCGGATACGGTGCTTTCGAATGGCTCAACGATGTGAACATCGGCAGTTTCGACAGCAGCGGCGTGCTGGCGATGGCGATCATGTTGCCACTCGGGTTCGCCTACGCCGTGGTGTCGGTGGCGGCCCAGACGGTGCTCAACGACCGCGTTCCCTTGCACCTGCAGGGTCGGGTGCTGGCGACCCAGGGAGCGATGGCGGCTATCGCATCTTCGGCCCCGGTACTGGGCGCTGGGGCGCTAGGGGACCTCATTGGCGTAACGCCGGTGATGGCCCTCCTGGCAGGCGGTGTCGCCCTCGTTTCGGTCGCCACGCTCCAGCAGAACGGCTCGCCTCCGGCAGGCCGGGTTGCGATGGCGAACGAAGTTCATTGACTCGCCGATCGGGGCGCTCCTATTATCGAACCGAGCGAGCGGAGCTCAGGAGGTGGTGCTGCCGTGAAGGAACTGAGCATCGAGAGCATCCGCCTCAGCCTGATGAACTATCAGCGAGTGGTCATTCTGCGGGAGAAGGACGCGGACCGGTACCTGCCGATCTGGATCGGTCCTCCTGAGGCGGACGCTATTGCGGTCCGTCTCCAGGACGTTTCGGTTGCACGACCGCTCACGCACGATCTGCTGCGCAACGTGATCGAGCAACTGGGCGGGCGAGTCGCCTACGTCGTGGTCAACGACCTTTCGAACGACACCTACTTCGCGCGGATCGTGCTCGACGTGAACGGGGAGACCATGGAGGTCGATTCGCGGCCTTCCGACGCGATCGCCCTGGCAGTGCGGGTGGAAGCCCCGATCTACGTGGAAGATGCCATCCTCGACCGGGCTGGAGTGGTCCTCAACGAAGAGGGACAGCCCGACGAAGGGGCGGGAGTGCCGGCTGAACGGAGGCAACTCGACCCGGCCGAACTCGAGCGCCTGGGAGCCTTTAAGGACTTCATCGAAGGGCTCGACATGGACGATTTCGACCGGCCCCGGAAATAGCTCCGGGCGCTCGCATTCGCTTGCGCTTTGCTTCACAATCGCACTATGATGCGCGGGGTCTGGAGTCCGGGCGCCGGGGGGCTTAGCTTGGGCAGCTGGGTCGCGCCAACCGCCTACCTGCTCGGGGCAGGCTGGTATTTCGCCACCTGCATCATCCTCGGCGTAGTTCTCGGCCATTGGGCCGATGCCGCAACCGGTCTCGAGCCCACGTTCACATTGGTGGGGATCGTGCTCGGTCTGGCCGTGGCGTTCGTCGGGGGCATCCGCATGCTCCTGCCTTTCATGCGGCGGTTCGGCAACGACCCGTCGGAGAAAGACTGACTTGAAGCGCGTCTACATCGCCGGTGGAGCCATCGCGGTCCTCGCCTGGCTCGCGTTGGGACTGGTGATCGCCCGCGGCCCCCAGCCGGAGATAAAGCTCCCTGCGGAGGTCTTGACCAGTTTCGGCTTCTTCAACATAACGAACACGCTCCTGACGGCGTGGGTCGTAATGGCGTTGCTCATCGGCGGGTCGTTGATCGCCACCAGGTCGATGAAGCTGATGCCGGGCGGGTTTCAGAATTTCGTTGAGGCGGTTGTGGGCTTCCTGGTCGATCAGGTGGAAGACATCGCGGGCAAAGAGAACGGCCGCCGCTTCTTCATGGTGATCGCGACCTTCTTCCTGTTCATCCTGACGAGCAACTGGTTCGGCCTGCTCCCGTTCTTCAACGCGGTCGGCCAGACCGAAGACGTTGGCCACCACATCTTCGAACAGATTCAAAAGCACGAAGAGCAGGCCAAGACTTGGGACAAGCGGGAGAAGTTCGGCGCCTGGAAGATGGACGAGTCGGGCAGCTTCGTTGTGGTGAAGCCCAACGGCAAAGCGATCGACTTCACAATCGAGGCAAAGGACAGCCCCGGCCAGGCCCTGGATCGCTACGTCGTGTTCCTCGCCCAGAAGTTCGCGGATTACAAGCGCCCGGCCGCCGCGAAGGAGGGAGAGCTGCCTTCGAGCGAGGAAGTGCTCGCGGCGAAGAAGCTGCTCGACGGCAACCCTACGGCGCCGAAGCTGCTCGCTGAGGGCGGCGAAGCCGCAGGCGTGCCGAGCGCTGCGCTTGGAGCAAGCCTGACGGTCCGCGGCGTCGACTTCCCGGGCCAGAAGATGGCCCTCGTCGTACCGTGGTTCCGGGGCGTGTACAGCGATGTCAACAACACCCTGGCCCTGGGGCTGTGCTCGTTCCTGATCGTGGAGTTCTGGGGGTTCCAGGCGCTGGGCTTCGGCTACCTCAAGAAGTTCTTCAACCTGAAGGGGATCAACTCCTTCGTCGGCATCCTCGAGCTGCTATCCGAGTTCATCCGGATCATCAGCTTCACTTTCCGGCTCTTCGGCAACATCTTCGCGGGCGAAGTGCTGGTCCTGATGCTGACCTTCCTGATGCCGTTCCTGTTCGTGGACATCATCTACGGGCTGGAGCTGTTCGTTGGATTCATCCAGGCGGTGGTGTTCGCCTTGCTGACGCTCGTTTTCGCGACGATGGCGATCGAGCACCACGGCGAGGAAGAACACAAAGAAGGGCACCACGCCGAGGACGGCCCGGCCGATGCCCACACTCAATCCGGAGCTGCACAGGTCCACTAGGCCTGTTCACAGTCATCCCAAACCCGCGCCGGGACAGCGGCGCAACGGAGGATCGGAATCATGGACATAGTGAGCTTGCTGGCGTTCCTGCCGTTCCTGGCCGATGGGGCCTTCAACGAGCCGGCGGTCGGGAAGGCCCTGGGCGCGGGCATCGCAATGGGCGTCGGGGGAATAGGCCCGGGGATCGGCATCGGCCTGCTCGTGGGCCGGGCGATGGAAGCCCTCGGCCGCAACCCTGAGGCGCGAGGGGCGATCCAGACCAACATGATCCTCGGCGTCGCCTTCGCCGAGGCTATCGGCATCTACGCGCTGCTTTCGGCGATCATCATCGCGTTCGTCATCTAGACAGGGAACGAGGTGCCCGCATGGGCCAGGCAATAGACGCTCTCGGCATAAACCTGCCCCAGCTGATCGCCCAGGTGGCGAACTTTGCCGTGCTGCTCATCATCCTGCGGCTGACGCTTTACCGGCCCGTGCTGCGGATGCT
>JBGPOS010000046.1:0-31275 GCA_041488155.1 Tepidiformaceae bacterium | reverse complement strand
TGGCGCGGCTGGAGGGATTCGAACCCCCGGCCCTCTGTTCCGAAGACAGATGCTCTATCCTCTGAGCTACAGCCGCACTGCTTCGAGCATATCTGAATCTGGATTCACCATCTAACAGGCGTGTCGTGGAAGGCCTGCAGAACGCCAGAGTGTCGTTGTGACCAGATGGGCTAGTGCGCAGGCAAACGGCCCGGATGCGGACGGGAGGCATCCAACGAGGGCCTCAATGCGAATTAGCGTGGGATCTGTGAAGTTGAGATTCGAAACCTGAACACCTGCCGGGGCGGTGGATTACCAGACGCGAGCGCTTCACGTCTTGAGAACGAAAGAATGTCGTTGACAGAGTTCCGATGACTGTCTAGAGTCGGCCTGCTCTTGGAGAGCGGTAAAGAACGGTTCCGCGGGAATCCGGGGCCGCACGCCACCTGCCTGTGTGCCCCTCCGCCGGTTAGCGCAAAAGGGGGAAGTCAATGTCGGAACGGCCCGTGTGGTACGGATCTCGTCGCAAGTTGCTCGGCGGCGGTGCGACGGCGGGCGCAGGCCTGGTCGGCCTCGCCCTGGTCGGGTGCGGCGACGATGACTCGACGAGCAAGATCACGCTCACAGAAGACATCGGGATCGGATTCATCTCTTCGTTCAGCGGCCCGCTTGCGCCGGTCTACGCCCCGTTCGTAAACGGGGCGAAGCTGGCGATCAGCGAGATCAACGACGCTGGCGGGGTCGGCGGAGCGAAGATGAAGTTGATCGAAGCCGACGACCAGAGCAACCCCGCCCAGGTACCGGCGGCGGCACTTGGCTTGATCGACAAGAAGGTCAAGTACTGCCTTGGACCGATCGGTTCGAACGCCATCAGCGCGTCGCCATCGCTCAACCAGGGCAAGATCGTGCAGTTTGGCTACTCCGACAACCCGGAGCTGGCGAATCCCTCGAAGTTCCCGTTCAGTGTCCGGTATGTGTGGAGCGCGGAGCAATCTTCGAAGCTCATTGTCGACTACTACAAGTCGAAGGGCTGGGAGAAGATCGCGATCCTGGCGGAGAACACGGTCTACGGCCAGACGGACGCGCCGGCAACCGAGGCCTACATGAAGACCATCAATCTGAAGCCGACGGTCTTCGAGTACTTCCAGCCGGGCACCGCTGACTTCGTCCCGCTCCTGAAGAAGTGCCAGGACGCCGGG
Source organism: Tepidiformaceae bacterium (assembly GCA_041488155.1). Lineage (GTDB taxonomy): Bacteria > Chloroflexota > Dehalococcoidia > Tepidiformales > Tepidiformaceae > JBGPOS01. The sequence goes on along the minus strand of JBGPOS010000046.1, from coordinate 30,097 downwards.
ACCCAGGCGGTGGTGTGGTGGACGCAGGGCGGCCCGGAAGGCGCGACGGTCATCCGCAACATGGACTCGATCAAGTCGACGATGACCCTGGGCGGGATCGGGCTCTTCGCGTTTGGGTTGGTCGGAACTGTCTCGCAGGACCTGCTGAACCGGACGTATACGGTCGCCTGGAAGCGAACCACGTACACGGATTCGGAAGGCATCCCGAAGAAGGTCCAGGACTACCACGACAAGCTCGCGAAGCTTGACCAGGTGGGGGCGGGGGGTTTCGGAGTGAGCCCGTTCTACGACATGATCTACCACCTTAAGGCCGCGATCGAAGGGGCCAAGTCGATCGACAGCACGGCAGTGATCAAGTGGATGGAAAAGAACCCTTACGACGGCGTGATCGCGAACTACACAGGACTTACGGACAAGGATCACACCGTGACGAAAGTGGACCAGATCACGCTGGCCTCAGTCGGGTCACTCGATCTGAAGATTGTGCCCTTCTACAAGCGCGCACCCGGCCTCTAGCCGGAACGGCCCCTTGGAGACGGCATGATCGAGCTCGCCAACGACGTGCTGATACCGGCTCTTGGTATCGGCGCTCTCTACGGTCTGATTGGCATCAGCTTCAACCTGATCTTCGCGCCCGGCGGGACGTTTAACTTCGCCCAGGGGCAGATCGTGATGCTGGGCGGCCTGCTGGCGTTCAGCTTCTACCAGGACCAGGCCTGGCCGCTTGTCCTTGCAGTGCTGGCAGTGGCGGCAATCGGGGCCATCATCGGGCTGGCCGAGGAGCGAATTGCGGTCTGGCCGGCGCTGCGGCGCGACCCGCACGGGCAAGGCTGGGTACTGAGCACCCTTGCCGTGTTCACGATCATCCAGAGCCTGGCGATCGTCCAATGGGGTAGCACGCCTCAGGTCGTCAAGGACTTCCCCGGGATGTCGATCGCTCGCCGCGACGTCCTTGGCTTCGAAATCGCACCGTACTTCGTTGGTACGCTGGCGATCGCAATTGGAGCGACGATTGCCCTGCACTTTTTCTTCCAGCGGACGATGCTCGGGAGGGCCGTGGCGGCGACGTCGCAGGACCGAGACGCGGCCCGGCTGCGTGGGGTCGATGTTCGCCGAATCATGTCGGTGAGCTTCATGATGGGAGGGGCCCTGGGAGCTTTCACGGGCATGCTGGCGGCGCCTCTCACGCTCGCGACGATCAGTGTTGGGCTTACCTTCACTTTCCGCGGGTTTATGGCGGCGGCGATCGGGGGGATGGGGGCGAACCTGGGAGCGCTGGTCGCCGGCCTCTTACTCGGCTTGATTGAGCAGTCCACACAGCGGTACTGGCAGGGCGGGTACACGAACTTCGTGATGCTCGCGGTGCTCCTCAGCATCTTGCTCTTGCGCCCGCAGGGTCTGTTCGGGCAGTCCGTCGCGAGACGCATCTAGCGGTGGCCGCCTCGAACATCGCCCGGATGCGGCAGTGGGGCCGAACCTTCCGACCGACTGCACCCGGCTTGCTCTCCAACGCCCATTGGCTCGCGGGCGCGGCGTTCCTGGTCCTTGGTATCCTCTGGTTGAGGACCGGGATCGGGGGCTCGTGGTCGAGCGACAGCCGCCAGAACCTCTACCTGGCGAACCTGATGTTGCTCTACATGCTGGTCGCGCTTGGGCTCAACGTGATCAGCGGCTACGTCGGGGCTGCGTCAATCGGTCATATTGCACTCTTCGCGATTGGCGCCTACACCGAGGCGATCCTCACGACGGACTATGGCTGGCACGTGTGGCCGGCGGTCCTGGCCGGTGCGGTCGTGGCAATGGTCGCCTCGCTGCCGCTTGGCCTGATACTCCTCAGGTTGTCAGGCTGGTACTTCTCAGTGGTCACGCTACTGCTCGTCGTGGTGGTTTCGGACCTGATCCTCCAACAGAAGGAGCTCACGGGCGGTGGCGCAGGAGTCTTCGGGCTGACGATGCCGTATATCGGCAACCACCAACTGGATTCGCGTGACTACCTCTACTTCATCGGCGGGCTGAATGTGGTCGTATTCCTGATGCTGCGCTACCTGATCGATTGCACGCGCTGGGGGAAAGCCTTCATCGCTGTGCGCCAGGCGGAGCCGGCGGCACGGGCGGTGGGCATCCACCCGTTCGTCGTCCAGGAATCGGCCCTGATGATCAGCGCGTTCCTGGCCGGGCTCGCCGGGGCTCTGTTCGCGCCGCTGCCGGGGATCATCAACCCCGACTCCTTCCCCATCCTCGACTCGATCTTCTTCCTCCTCGCCATTCTCGCCGGGGGTATGGGGACGGTGCCGGGGCCAGTCGTGGGGACGCTCGCTCTGTACATCGTGCCCCAGTGGCTCAACCGCCAGCAGGCGCTGAAGGACTATTCGTTTCTCGTCTACGGTTTGCTGCTGCTACTGCTTGTGATCTTCCTGCCGGAAGGCATTTCGGGCGGGGTCAGGCGCCTTTGGTACCAACTGTTCGGCCGCTGGATGAAGCAGGACGGAGGTGGTGCGGGGTCCATCGCCGCGACGGGAGCCGCTTCTGCCGCTCCCGGCACCGATCATCAAGCTCTCCAGTACCTTCGCCAGGGGCCGGCGGCCAGCGGAGACTTCGCCCTGGAGACTGTCGGCCTCTCCAAGCAGTTCGGAGACCTGGTGGCGCTGGACGATCTCAGCGTCCAGGTACGGCGGGGGACGATCCACGCGATCATCGGTCCCAACGGGTCGGGCAAGACAACGCTGCTCAACGTCGTATCGGGCTTCTACCGGCCCGACCGGGGGTCCATGAAGTGCTTCGGCCGCACGCTGCCACCCGGGAGGGCATCGCGGTCGATTCGCCGCGGGGTCGCCCGTACTTTCCAGGTGCCTCAGATGCTGCCGGCGCTGACAGGACTCGAGAACGTGATGTTGGGCTGCCATTCGGGCGGCAAGGTCACGATGGTTGACGGGCTGTTGCCGCTTCCCCACGTGAGGCGCGAGCGCAGGCGCTTCGAGGCGCGGGCGCGGGCCTGCATCGAACTGGTTGGGCTGGGGGAGAAGGAGATGCGCGCGGCCTGCGGGCAGCTTCCCTTTGCCCACCAGCGCTTGCTGGAGATCGCACGGGCAGTGGCGGGTGAGCCACGAATGTTGCTGCTCGACGAGCCCGCATCGGGACTCCACCCCGACGAGGTGCGGCAGTTCATCACACTCATCCGACTGCTTCGCGACTCCGGCATGACGATCGTCTTGGTCGAGCACAACTTTGCGCTTGTGGGCGAACTTTCTGACAGCATCACTGTGCTCGACGCCGGTATGTTGCTGGCTGAAGGCGACATCCACGCGGTGCGACACGATCCAAAGGTGATCGAGGCATATCTTGGCGCCTGAGGCCCTGGCGGCCACTCACGCGGGCGGCGCGGCCGGGATGGCTTTGCAGGCGGACTCGATCGTCGCCGGTTACGCGGGCAACCAGGTTCTCCACGGTGTCACGGTGGATGCCCGCAGGGGCGAGGTAGTGCTGATCCTGGGGCCCAACGGGGCCGGCAAGTCGACCCTTCTCTCTGTCATTTCGGGCCTTGTCCGCCAAAGGTCGGGCAAGATCTTCGTGGACGGCAAGGACGTCGGCGGCGCGCCCGTCCATCAGCGCGCGAAGATGGGCGTTGCCCATGTGCCGGAGGGCCGGCGCATCTTTCCGAGGCAGTCGGTGAAGGACAACCTTCTGCTGGGTACGCTCGCGGGAAAAGCCGACAAGGAGGCGAGGGAGGAGTCGTTTCGCTGGGTCTACGAACTGTTCCCGATCCTCGAGCGCAAGCAGCGTCACCTTGCGGCCACGCTCAGCGGAGGCGAGCAACAGATGCTTGCGATCGCCCAGGGCGTCATGTCTCGCCCTCGAATCCTGCTCCTCGACGAACCTTCGGCGGGGCTCGCGCCGATCCTTGCCAAGCAAGTACTCGACCGCGTCCGCCTCCTGAGCGAGGGCGGGATCTCCGTTTTGATCGTGGAGCAGACAGCCGGAGCGATCGCGGTCGCCGACCGGGTGTTCGTCATGCGCAACGGCGAGGTCGTCGCTTCAGGCTCGTCCGATGAGTTCCGTGAGCAAGACCTGGCGAGCCAGTACCTGGGGACAGACCAGCCAGGTCAGGGCTAGCGGCCAACGTCCCGGCGCGGGCCGATGGAATGGGGAGCCGCTGCGGGAGGTATTTTTCGATTTCCGGTGAGCCACCTTCTATCATCCGCCCGAGATGACCGAAGTAGATCCGGCCGCCTACCTTTCTGAGCTGACGGCGATGATCCGTGCTCGGGGCAACCCGCGATATGGAGCCGCGGTGAAACTCGACCGGGGTTCGAGTCTCGAGTTTCTCGGAGTCGATGTGCCCGCCTGCCGCAACGTCGCTCTGCGAGAGTTTCGGCTGAGCGGGCTGACTCCGGAGGAGACGCTCAGCGTCTATGACTACATCTGGCGCAATTCGCCGTATTCCGAGGTCATGGCAATTCCACTGATGCACTACTACGCGCAGGGGCTGGAGATCGACGCGGACGCCTTCGAGACAATCCAGCATTGGGTCCACCGCTTGGACAACTGGGCTCATTGCGATGGGTTGGCGGGCGTCGTTTCTTACCTGAACCATCGCGACCGCGTGCGGGTCATGCCGTATCTGGCCGAACTGAACCGCTCCGGCGAACTCTGGCGGATGCGGACTTCGATCGTCGCACTCATCCACTACAGCGGAAAGAACGCCGCCTACCTTGCGCCGGATGATGTGTTCCCGCTCCTCAACCCACACCTCGATGACTCGAACAAACACATTGCGAACGCCGTAGGGTGGGTGCTGCGTGAAATGGGGCACCACTATCCCACCGAAGTCGCCGCATATGTTGCCGCGAATGCCGCCCAGATTTCAGCCACCGCCTTGCGTAAGGCGAAGATGATGCGCCCGCGGGGCAGAGCAGACCAGCCTGGTCTGGGGTAGCGGGAGGCGTCCCGCCTCAGACCGATCGGCTTATCTCCCTCGCGGTCAGGATCCTACTTCCACTCGGCGTAGGTCGTGTGGGTGTTGCCGTCGGCATCCACCTCGTGTTCCCCGATGACCAGGACTTTGTTGAGGCCTTCGAGCGCCCCGCCGGGCTGGGCCTGGTAGGCAACCGAGAACCTGAAGCTCATTGCCATCCCCTGCCCGGCCATGCGCCCGACGCCGTGTCCGTTCCAGATGGCGGCCTCTCCACTGTTGGTAGCAAGGATGCCCTGCCCTTCGCCGTAGAGTTGGCCGGGAACGCGTTCGACCACGACGTAAGTGGCCATGTTCGTACCTTCCACGCCCAGCACTTTTCCGGACTCCTGGATGGTGACCTCCATCTTCACGTAGCGAAAGTCATCGCCGGGCAGCACGCGCTGCCCGGTAACTTTTCCCCGAGTTTCGCCGAGTTTGGCTCCCAACATGGCTAACTACTCCTCGTTGTGGTTCGGGCATTGTATGCCGTGAGAGTGAAGGCCGGGTATGCGGGGTCGGCAGCGGTCCTTGTGGTGGTCGGAGTGGTTGACGAGGAGCCCATTGTCTGCCGGATACTCTCCTGGCCGCCGCCAGGGCGCCACGTCCGACCCGGAAGCGCTTAAGAGGAAACAGGGATGACTTTTGACGAGTACATCGGTATGGAGCACGTCGAATCGCCCGGCGAGGTGGCGGCGGTCGTGCGCATCGAGTCGCACCACTGCAACCCGACGGGCAACATCAACGGCGGGGTGTTCCTCTCTATGGCGGACAACGTCTCGACCGGCGCTGCCAACCGGGCGTACTTCGACAAGACAGGCGAGCGGAAGTTCATGGTCGGCGTCGATCTGCACGCGGTCATGCTGGCGAATCAGAAGGGCGGGACGATCCGTGCGGTGGCCGTGCCGGTGAGGGTGGGACGGCGGATCACGGTGATTCGGACGCAAGTCTGGGGCGACGACGAACGGCTGCTTGCCGAAGTGACGACGACGCACGTCCCGACGTAGCGAAACGTGGCCCCACGGAAGGGCGGGCGGTTCAGCTCACGCTCGATCCACCGTCGACGGGGAGCGAAATGCCAGTGATGAAGCCTGCTTCATCGGAGTGGAGGAAGAGCGCCGCGTAGGCGACGTCCCAGCCCGTGCCCATCTTTCTCCCAAGAGGGACGCGACTATCGCGGTCGGCTATGACCTGCTCCCGCGGCGTGCCGGCTGCCACTCGGGGCTCGATCGCCATGGGTGTATTCATCAGCCCGGGGAGGATGGCGTTCGCGCGAATGCCGTAGCGAGCGTTGGCGGCGGCTATGTTCTCGGTGAGGCTGATGACTCCGGCCTTCGTCGTCTTGTAGCCAACGTATGGATAGGCCGAGCGGACCGCCATCGAGGAGATGTTGACGATTGAGCCGCTGCCGTGCTCACGCATGATGGGTAGCACGTGCTTGCAGGCCAGCCACATGCCGCGAAGGTTCACGGCAACAATGCGGTCAAAGGCCTCGACGGTGAGATCCGTGGCCGCGGCGTCGCCCAGCGCCAGGCTCGCCCCCACGTTGTTGTGCAGGATGTCTATCCGCCCGTAGCGCTGAACGCAGGCGGCCATCGCCGATCGAACCTGCTCCTCGTCAGCCACGTCGGCGGAGGCGGCCGAAGCTACTCCCCCTCCGTCGCGGATCAAGGAACAGGTCTCTTCGGCTGACGCGAGGTCACGGTCGACCACGAAGACCTGCGCGCCCTCACGGGCGAGCAGGATCGCTGTGGCTCGCCCGTTGCCAATCGTCTCGCCGGGGGTCTGGCCGCCACCAACGACGATGGCTGACTTTCCTTTCACGCGATCGCTCATTCAACATCTCCCCCGCAGTCGTCGGACGGTCACGGTATTCGATCCCGGGCTGCTCAGGAAGAGCGACTCGCGTTGCCCCCGCGTTTCACCATCACCCGTAGGTGCGCTCATCAAGAGCCACCAGCAGATTTCACCTCCCAGTTACAGGCCACTGACGCTGCGTTGACATTCGTAGACGACAGTGATGCTTGGCGCACGGCCTCTTGCGCAACGACCAATGAAGCTGTTTCGAACGACTCTTGGCCGCGGTACAGACGCATGACCCTGGCCCAATTGGCGATGGGCCAGGTCTCCGGTCACTCCACCCCAGGAACCTTTCAGCGGCGACTGCTGTACGCAGCGTTAGTGAAGGTTACTGTCCTCAGCGTCTGCGTCCTGTGGGCCAGCGGCCACAGTGGCCACGCTTCCGGGCAGGCCGTCGTCCAGCTCGCAGAATCTCGGGGTCCGACGTTCGGGCGCTATCTCAGCGCGGCGGAGTTCGACACGGCGGCCCGGATGGCAGGCTGGCGGTCCGAGGATCTGCCCGGAATTCGAGCCATCGTTGACTGCGAGACGCACGGCACCTTCGACACCCAGGCTTACAACGCCGATGACCCGAACGGCGGAAGCTTTGGATTGGCCCAACTGAACGGCGCGCAACACTTCGTCGCGGCCGGGGAAGACTTCAACGGGCGCTTCGACCCTGTCACCAACCTGCGCGTTGCGCGCTGGCTCTACGAGACTCGTGGGGGATTCGGGGGCACGGGTGGCTGGCTGACTTGCACCGAAGAGGTTGGCCTTCACTGACCAGGCGTCGTCGGTAGTGCGGCCCTGAGCGAAGGCGGGAGCCTTACCGCTCCAGAGATTATTGCTGCTTGAAGGTGGCCATCAGCCGGTGGGGTACCGCCGGGTTGCGCCCTTCCCACATGCGGTCGTGGCCCATCTTGGTCCACTCGAACATGACGGATTGGGCTGCGAGGATGTAGAAGCGCTTCTCGCGCACCGCGCTGAACACCTGCCGGGCCATCTCTTCCGGCGGGAAAGAATCGGCGCCAAAGGCGCTGGCGCCGCGACTCTCGGGCAGCTTGCCTTCGGGGGCAGCGAGCCCGGTAGGGCGGTTGCGCTCGGCTTCGAAGATGTTCGTGGTGACCGCGCCCGGACAGAGCACGGAGGCGCTCACTTTGGTCTGGCTGATGAGGAGGTCCTTGTAGAGGCTTTCGCTGAGAGATAGGACCGCGTGCTTGGAAGCGTCGTAGACAGCGCTCCCGAAGCCCCCAGTGATGAGCCCCGCCATCGAGGCCGTGTTCACGATGTGGCCCTCGTCCCCACCCGCAAGCATCCGGGGGACGAACGCGCGAATGCCGTGGATAACGCCCCAGAGGTTCACCGCGAGCACCCACTGCCAGTCGGCGGCGCTGTGCTCCCATGTGGGGCGCTCACGATTGAGGACGCCGGCGTTGTTACAGAGCAGATGCACCGCGCCGAACTCGCGGTAAACGCGGCTTGCCAGCGCCTCGACCTCTGCCTCGTTCGAAACGTCCAGGCGATGGGACGCGACCTTGAACCCGCGATCGTGAAGCGAAGCGGTCGCGCGCTCGAGCGCTTTCGATTCGACGTCAGCGAGGACGACGGTCATGCCTTCCGTTGCCGCGCGTGCGGCCAGGGCGAAGCCGATACCGCTTGCGGCGCCCGTGACAACCGCGACGCGTCCTTCGAATTGCTCCATAACGCCCTCCATCTGCACCCGGCCACGTCGATCGGGCGAGCGCGGTGGAGACTAGCAGAGTCTTGGGGACGCTGCACGCTGTCCTGCGCGCCAGGTCGAGTCGCCGGCCCCGGTTCCCGAGGAGCCAGGCGAGACGGACGACGAGGGCGGTGCCGGTGTGGTGGTGCACAAGCACGCACCGTAGGATGCCCTTCGAACGACGCGCGGGAGGGCTGCGATGACCGGCGAACTGTGGAAGCTTGGGGCCAGCGACCTGGCGGCGAAGATCCGCGCGAAGGAGGTGAAGAGCCGCGAAGTCGTCGAGGCGCTCCTGCGGCGGATCGCCGACGTGAACCCGCGGCTCAATGCCGTCACCGTGACTCTTGATGAGAGTGCATTGGCGGCGGCGGACGCTGCGGATCGTGCGACGGCTGCGGGTGGGCAACTGGGGCCGCTCCACGGCGTGCCGATCTCGGTCAAGGAGAACATCGACCTCCTGGGCTCCGCGACGACCCAGGGGGTCGTCGCGATGGAGCGCGCGATGCCGACCCTCGATGCTCCCCACGTCGCACAATTGAAGGCAGCAGGGGCGATCCCCTTCGCGCGCACCAACCTCCCTGACTTCGGGCTTCGCTGGCACAGCGACAACGCGCTGCGCGGAGCGACGAAGAACCCGTGGGATGCCGATCGAACTCCTGGCGGCTCCAGCGGAGGGGAAGCGGCAGCGCTCGCGACTGGGATGACGCCGCTCGGCCTGGGGAACGACTACGGTGGCTCCTTGCGCTGGCCGTCGCAATGCAACGGCACGGCGGCCCTGAAGCCGACTCTCGGGCGGGTTCCGGATGCCTCCAGCCTCATGCCCACCGAGCCGCCGGTCACCCTCCAGTTGTTCGCCGTGCAGGGGCCGATGGCCCGCCACGTGCGCGACCTGCGCCTGGCCTTCAGGAGCATGAGCGGGCCTGCCGGGCGCGATCCGTGGTACACGCCAGCGCCGCTGGAGGGCCCCCCAGTCGCCCGCCGGGTGGCGGTAACCATCGACCCGGGCGAGGAAGGCGTTGACCCGCAGGTGGCGGAGGGGGTGCGCAAGGCGGCGAGAGCGCTTTCCGACGCCGGCTACGAGGTCGAGGAGGTAGACCCGCCGATGGTCGGCGAGGCGCGCGATCTGTGGGCGAAGCAGGTGATGCTCGAGGTCGGAATGGGGTTCCGGCCGCTGATAGACGAGGTGGGCGGTGAGGATGCGAAGCGCTTCCTCGACCTCGCGATGGCGGGCGTCCCGGAACTCGACTTTGGCGGCTACGTCGCCAGCTTCGGCGAGCGCCAGAAAATCGCCAGGGCGTGGACGGAGTTCGCGGAGCGCTATCCGTTGATCCTGGGTCCGGTCGGGACTGACAGGCCGTTCACGGTCGGTTTCGACGTGGCGGGCGCCGACGAGATCCAGCAACTTCTGCGCTCGATGCGGCTCGTGGTCGCGATCAACCTGCTGGGCCTCCCGGCTGTGGCTCTTCCCGTTGGCGTGGCCGAAGGATTGCCCCAGGGCGTCCAGATCATCGGCAACCGCTACCGGGAGGACCTCTGCATGGCGGCTGCTGAGGCCATCGAGCAGCGGCTTGGAGTCATCACTCCGATCGATCCGCGGTAGGAGTCTTCCCCGTAGGGCCGGACGGCGGTGCTCAGCAGCCTCGCTGATTGGCTGCGTCTATGGGTTCCGCCCGGGGTCTCCGAACGTCGCCAGGATCGACCGCTGGTTCTCTAGCACCCGTTGGGCCGGCAGCCCGAAGCTAGGAGCGAAGAACATGGCCATGTCGATGAGTCCCTCGTAGCGCTCGAACTGGTCGCGACACTGGCTCGCGGTCCCGGCGATGGCGCACTCGTTGATCATCTCTTCGGGTACGGTCGCCAACATGGTGGCGACGTCACGCTTGTCGAAGGCTGCCCGGATCGCCTCGCGCTCAGACCCGTAACCGTGGAGCTCGAAGATCGCCCGGTAGGTGTAGACGGTCGCGTGGAAGGCGATCTGGAGCGCGGCTTCGCGGCGCGCTTCGGCGGGGTCTTCGTGAATCGAGCAGATCAGGTAATTCGCGAGGGTCATGCTCTCCCGCGCCCGCCCCGAGCGTTGGAGCCCCTCAGCGACGGCGGGGTGCGTCACCTCGCGCATGTAGCGCCGGGAGGAGAGCGGGTGCCCAATGTAACCATCCGCAGTCTCGCCGGCGGTGCGGGCCATCAACCGGTTGACTCCAGCGATGTAGATGGGGATGCGCGGGCGCGTCAACTGTCCGCGCCCGAATGGGACGATGTCGAGGTCCCAGAAGCGGCCATGGTGCGTCAGCCGGGGCCCCTTTGCGGCATCCCAGGTTTCGCGGATGAGCTGCACAGCTTCGGCCATGCGAGGGGCCGGCCTCGAAAACGGAAGCCCGTACCACGATTCGTTCATCCGCTGGGTCCCCGTCCCCAGGCCGAGCAGGACGCGCCCGCCGGTAAGCTCGTCCACATCGGCCGCGGCGGCTGTCACGAGCACGGGCGGCCGGACGAATGCGTAGGCGATCCCGCTGCCGATGGCAATTGTGCGCGTCGCCTGGCCCATGGCCGCCATCCAGGTGTAGACGTCGCGGTTGGTGGAACTCGGTGGCCCAGATGGCGTCGAAGCCGGCGCTCTCGGCCTCACGAGCGAGTTCGACCCCGTCCTGGATGCGATTGGCGACGCAGACCAACGTTCGCTGCATGTCCCCTCCCCTGTAGGCGCAGATGCCACGGGTCCCCGGCGACGTATTATCGCCGGGCTGCCGCGGGCGCGTCTGCCTGCGGGCGAGGCTTCACCAACGATGAGATCAATGGCGAGCGTCTGTGTCAGGTGGCCGTCGTCAAGGTGAAGCGGGTGGGCGAGCAGCGAGCACTTCGAGTGCAGCCCGCTTGCCCGACTCGATTGCGCCGTGGACGGTTGCAGCGTGCTGGAGGCTCGTTGCCTCGCCCGCGAAATGTAAGACGCCGACGGGCGCGGCGAGGGACTCTCGCAGACCGCTCCCGCCTGGCGGCAACGACGAGTAGCCCATCCACGTGTGGGGCTCCCGCCCCCAGGCGATGTAGCGACCGCCGAGCAGGTGCGGTCTGAGGGGCCGGCCCAGGATTTGTTCCAGTTGCTGCGTTGCTTCCGCGATTGCCTCTTCGGGCGTAGCGTCCTCCAACGCGGCCGCGGCGCTGCCCCCGAAGAAGGCCGTGACGACCGGCGCTTCGGCCTGCTGGCCCTGCCCGGGTCGCCACCACAACTGCGTGCTCTGCGGCGTCCAGAGGAAGGTCATGTCCTGTGGCCAGTACACCTCGTCGAACCGCAGCACGACTTTGCTGATGTGCCCGGCATTGATCCGCTCGATGGCCTCGCGCTTCGGACGCGGGAGCGCGGGCTCGAACTCGACGGTCTCTCTTCGCAGGACACCCAGCGGGAGCGTGACAATGGCCCGGTCGAATCGTTCGAGCCCTGAGCGCGTCGATACTTCGACGGACCCATCGTCCCAGCGCAGACGCGCTACGGGGGTTTCGTACTTGATTTCGAGCCCGGCAACTGCACGCGCGATGAGGCTGGAGTATCCATCGAGGAGCCGGAAGTTGATGAGCCTTTCAGGCTCCTCCGCCTGCGGCGTCGCGGCGCGATGCGTCCCGAGCTGTTCGAGATCGCTCGCGGCCAGCTCCGCCACGTAGTTCGCGATTAGCTTGCGGCCCTCTTCCGTCAACGGCCGTTGCGAAGTCTCCGGCCAGAGTTCGAGCACCCGATCGAGCGAAGCCTCGGGGCGGCCGGCGCGCGTCCAGTGGCGCGTCAATCTTTCGATTGCGAAGAGCGGGTCAGTGCCGAAGGCGACGTTCGCCGCTTCCCGGTCGAGCAGGTGTCCGTCGTGGTGGAACCACATCTCGTAGGCGTGCGCGGCGCCCGTCGTCGGGGCGTCGAACTCGCGAATCCAATCCCAGGTCGCCACACGCTCCCCGTGGACGAACTCTGCCCCGAGCTCGACGGGATGAGGCGCCATCGAGGTATCGGTCCAGACGCGCCCCCCGGCTCTGTCGCGCGCCTCGTACACGACCACCTCAACGCCGGCGGCCCTGAGCGTCCGGGCGGCGCTGATGCCGGCGGCCCCGGCTCCTATTACGGCGATGCGAGTCACACCAGACCTCCCCGTGGCGGATCAAGCGTTCCCATCCGTTGATGAGTCGCTATAGCATGACGCACACCACCTCACCCCGCCCGCGGGCGTCGACTGGAGGGACACTGTGACGACGGTTGCCGGGAGGCCCGACACGAGCCTCCATCCGCTAGAACCTCTGAGCGAAGACGAATACCGGGAGGCCGCCCGCATCGTGCGGAGCGCGGGCAAGTTGGGTCCGCACTCGCTCATCTGCTCCACAGCCCTCCACGAGCCCGACCACGCCGCCCTGCGAGACGGGGCCGTCGGCCGGGCGCTCGATCGGGAAGCGTTTCTCACGATCCTCGACCGCGAAACCGGAGACGTCTTCGAGGCCGTCGCTTCTCTGAGCGGGGATCGCCTGGCTTCCTGGGAGCACGTCCCGGGCGTCCAACCGGGGATGACGCTCATCGAGTTGGGGGAGGCGATAGAGGCGATAAAGAAAGACCCGGCGTACGTCGCGGCGCTCGCTCGGCGCGGAATCAGCGACATGACGCTGGTGACCATTGACGCCTGGCCCAACGGCAACTTTGGGTTCGCAGAGGACAACACAAGGCGGCTCACTCGTGCCCTTTCCTGGGTGCGGCGCGTACCCGGTGACAACGGCTACGCCCGGCCGATCGAAGGGGTCATCGCCGTCGTTGACCTGAATCGGGGGGAAGTGGTCCGCATCGAGGACCACGGGCTGGTCGACCTGCCGGCGAGCGATGCCAACTACTCAGCCGCACTCGTGCCGGACCAGCGCACCGACATCAAGCCGCTGGAGATCCACCAGCCAGAAGGTCCGAGCTTTCAGATAGAGGGCCACTCCATTCAGTGGCAGAAGTGGCACATCCGCTTCGGGTTCACTCACCGGGAAGGGTTGGTCCTGTACACGGTCGCCTACCAGGATGGGAAGCGCCTGCGCAGCATCCTCAACCGGGCTTCGCTGTCAGAGATGGTCGTGCCTTACGGAGACCCCGGTCCGACCCACAACCGTAAGAACGCGTTCGACGCCGGCGAATACGGGCTCGGCATGTGCACGAACTCGCTCGAACTGGGCTGCGACTGCCTCGGCGAGATCCGCTACTTCGATGGGGTGCTCGGCGGCCCGGACGGAGAACCCTACCGCATCAAGAACGCCATCTGCCTGCACGAAGAGGACTACGGCATCCTCTGGAAGCACGTCGACCGGGACGTTGGCACCGAGGTCCGCCGATCGCGCAGGCTGGTGCTTTCATCGATCGCCACCGTGGGGAACTACGAGTACGGCTTCTTCTGGTACTTCTACCAGGACGGTTCGATCGAGTACGAAATCAAACTGACAGGGATCCTCTCGGTCGGGGCGCTGCCGCCGGGGGAGACGCGCAAATACGGGACGGTCGTCTCGCCCGGCGTCTACGCTCCTATCCACCAGCATTTCTTCAGCGTGCGGCTGGATTTCGCCCTCGACGGCGAAGCCAACTCGGTCTACGAAGTCAATACCGAGGCAGACCCGGCGGGGCCGGACAACCCGTTCGGGAACGCCTTCTCGGCGAAGGCAACGTTGTTGGCTCGCGAGTCTGAGGCGAAGCGCCGGGTGAACCAGGCGACGGCCCGCTACTGGCGGATCGTCAACCCCAACTCGAAGAACCGCATGGGCGAGCCGATCTCCTACAAGCTCATGCCAATGGAGAACTGCCTGCCCTTCAACCTTCCCGGCTCAAGCCTGATCAAGCGGGCAGGCTTCACCACCAACCATCTCTGGGTGACGAAGTACGACCGGCGCGAGATGCACGCCGCGGGTCAGTACCCCAATCAGCATGCAGGGGGCGACGGCCTGCCACGCTGGACGGCGGCCGACCGGCCGGTGGCGAACACGGACATCGTCGTCTGGTACACGCTCGGCCACAACCACGTTCCGAGACCAGAGGACTGGCCCGTGATGCCGACCTACTACGCCGGCTTCAAGCTGCTGCCGGTCGGCTTCTTTGACTCCAACCCGGCCATCGATGTGCCGCCTTCGGCGGGGCACGACGATGCCTGCGAGCAAGACTGAGGCAGGCGTTAGCTGATGTTCTGGGAGCTCTACTTGGCGTTTGGCAGTATCCGGGTGCCACCTTCGCCCATGAGTCCTTCGACGACCGTGAAGAGCGCGTCCGACCATGATGAGGCGCCCGAAGTGGCGGAGAGGCCGCCATCGACGGCGATGGTCTGGCCGGTCACGAAGCTTGAAGCGTCGCTGGCGAGGAAGAGGAGAGCGCCGGTCAATTCCTCTGGGTCGCCGAGCCGGGCCATCGGGGCGGCGTCGACCACGCGCTGAAGAAATTCCGGTACCGCGAACCAATCGTTGGTCATCTCTGAGGGGAACCAGCCGGGAGCTATGGCGTTGACCCGCACCCCGCGATCGGCCCAACTGGCGGCGAGGTTGCGGGTCAGGTTAATCACGCCCGCCTTCGAGGCCTGGTAAGCGACGGGAATATTGTGAGCGCCGGCCAGGCCCATGATGGAGGCGACGTTGATGATTGAACCGCCCTTCCCGTCGGCGAGCTGCCGGGCGCCAACTTCACGGCAACACCAGAAGAGGCCTGCGAGGTTGGTGTTGATGGTCGCCATGAACAGGTCGTCGGTCGTGCGTTCGGGCATGATCCCGGCCTCGGCAGCGGTCCCGGCGTTGTTGAGCAAGATGTCGACGCGGCCGAATCGCTCCCAGGCGGCCCGTGCCATCTCAGCAACGCTCGCCGAGTCGGAGACGTCGCACGGCTGGACCATCACTTCGCCCTCGAAGCGCTGGAGTTGCCGTTTTACCTCCTCGAGCTTGTCTACGCGGCGTGCGGCCAGCACGACGTTCGCGCCCCCCTCCGCCAGCGCGTGAGCAAAGGTGACTCCGAGACCCGACGAGGCGCCCGTGACAATCGCCGTGCGACCCGCTACTGAGAACCGTTCCAAAGCAGTCATCCTGACCTCTTGTCCGAGAATCCGCGAATCATACAAGGGTCAGGTGGTGGAGCGCCTCAATCGCCAGGGCTAGGTCTGAGGCGAGGGCTGGCTGCGCTGGACCGGCTTGTGGCCCCAGAGGCTGCCCGAGCTGTAATGCTCCACCTGCCACGAGCAGTCATCGACTTCCCGCCCGCCCCAGCCGTACTCCACGCCGAACCGCGACGGGTTCGCCATGTAGAACGAAACCATCTGGTCGTTGCTGTGACGGCCCATCGTCACGAGGAGAGGGGCGCTTCCTTCCTGCACGGAGTCGTAGGTGCGGCCAACGTCGTCGATTGACTCCAGCTGGAGCATGAAGTGATTGATGCGCTTCCTTGGCCTCTCCAGCTGAACGAAGGCGATGCTGTGGTGGCGAGCGTTGCAGTGAAGGAAGCCGAGGGTCATCCCGCTCGTCACGTAGTCGCTCACCTTCATACCGAGCATGCCGGTGTAGAAATCCATCGCGCGACTCAGGTCCTTGACTGCTAGAACCAGGTGCCCCAGACCCTGCGACCCCGCGACGAACCCGCCATCGCCCTTCGTCGAGCGAAACGGCGAGGCGGCCATCTCGGGCCCGTGGAACACTTCGCATTCGTGGCCATCGGGGTCGAGGAAGCGGATGAGCGCCTTCACATGCCGCCGTTCTGCATCCTCACGGGTGCCGAACGACACTGTGACGCCGCCGGCTTCGAGCCGCGCCGCGATGGCGTCGACATCGGCCGCGCTCTCGGCCTGCCAACCGACGTAAGCCACGTCGTCGCGCCCGTCTTCCTGGACGGCGAAGCGGTGATGGTGGTCGTCCATCCGCAAGAGCATCGAACCATCGGGTTCGCGGCCCGCGACTTCGAGTCCGAGGAGACTTTCCGCGTACCCGCGCCATTCCTCAAGGTCGTACACGCCGATCCCGAGGTAGCCAAGTTGGGTGACTTCAGCCATGGCCGGCTCCCTATGAAGGCTGAGACAACTATACGGCCGTTGGCGTCACTTCAGTGGGGAGAAGTCGGTGGCTGTCATCAGGCGGTTCTCGAGGTGGTGGACGAGGGGACCATCCTTTTCGGATTCGGCCCGCGCGGCCTGCCACTCCGGGTCCGCGGCGAAGGCTGCCCAGGCCCGGTCGCGCTGGGCGGCGTCTTGGTAGCTGAGCATGTACCAGAGCTCGTCACTCCGGCCCCCGATGCTGTTCAGCCAGTAACCGACGTTCGTGATGCCGTGCTTTTCGAACAGTCCGGTCGTGTGGTCGCGGAAGCGGGCGAGCAGGGGCCTCATCTTGCCCGGATTTGCGGTGTAGATGCGGAGTTCGTAGATCAAGTGGCCCTCCAAGGCGGCTCGCAGGGTGGTATGCGGAAGCAGTCTAACGCCTCAGATCCGGCCGTGTGGGCGGCCGAAGGGAGAAGGGGCCCCAGACGCCGAAAGTGGTTACCCCACCCCGGGCGGGATGACGCCCCGGTCCTGCATGGCCATGGCCAGCGGCTTGACGCTGACTTCGAGAAGTTCGGCGATGTCGTAGGCGCGGATCGTGCGCTGCTCCTCGTTCGGCTGAACAGCGGGGATGCCGTCTTCGAACATCTGGATGCAGAACGGACAGGCGGTCGCGACGATCTGCGCGCCGGTGTTC
This sequence comes from Tepidiformaceae bacterium, assembly GCA_041488155.1. Taxonomy (GTDB): domain Bacteria; phylum Chloroflexota; class Dehalococcoidia; order Tepidiformales; family Tepidiformaceae; genus JBGPOS01. Next base: position 12,911 of record JBGPOS010000046.1, on the reverse strand, counting down.
ACAGCCTCGGCGGCGCGGAGATGGTTGACGCGGGTGCCTTTCTCCTCCATCCACATGTTCCCGCCGCCGGCGCCGCAGCACAGCCCCTTCTCGCGGTTGCGCGGCATCTCCACGAGGTCGAGACCGGGGATGCTTTCGAGCACCTCGCGCGGCGAATCGTAGATCCCGTTGCCGCGCCCGAGGTAGCAGGAATCGTGAAAGGTGACAGTCTGCCCTGCCATCCCTTTCGGCTTCAGCTTGCCGCGCGCCACGAGCGTCTGAAGGAAGTCCGAGTGGTGGGTCACCTCGTAGGCCCCGCCGAAGTCAGGGTATTCGTTCTTGAACGTGCTGAAGCAGTGCGGGCAGGCCGTGATCACCCGCCGGACGCCGGCCGCGTTGAACGATTCGGCGTTAGCCCCGGCGAGGGTGGCGTAGAGGAACTCGTTGCCCAGGCGACGGGCGGGGTCGCCGCTGCACGTCTCCGACTGGCCGAGTACCCCGAAGCTGGTGCCAGATTCGAGAAGGAGCTTGACGACGGCCTGGGTGATCGGCACGTTCCGTTCGACGAGGGCTCCCGAACAGCCGACCCAGTAGAGGTACTCCTGGCTGCCATCGAAGATCGGGACGTCGACCCCCTGCTCGCGCAGCTGTTCGAGCCAGGTTTCCCGCGTCAACTGGGTCCCCCGCCAGGGGTGACCACGCTGCTCGATGTTCTGGAGGGCAGCCTGGGCCGTCGCCGGGATGCTTGCCTTTTCCATGACGAGGTAGCGGCGCATGTCGACGATCGAGGGGACGTGCTCGATCATCACGGGGCACTCCTGCACGCAGGCCATGCAGGTCCGGCAGGCCCAGAGAGCCTCTTCCTTCACGTAGCCGCCGACGAGCTCTTCTTTGAGTTCGGTGGCCGGGTCCTTGCCGGCGATGAGCAGGGGGCCGGCATGGTTCATGTAGGACTTCATTTCCTGGATGATGGCCATGGGAGAGAGCGGCTGGCCCGCTGTCCAGGCGGGGCAGACGTCGGTGCAACGGCCGCAGCGCACGCAGGTGTCGGCATCGAAGAGCTGCTTCCAGGTGAAGTCCTGGAGCTTGCCGGCGCCGAGGCTTTGGCCCGCTTCCATCAGCACTTCGAAGTCGCCCATAGGCCGGAGGTAGGCCTGGGGTCCGGGACGTTTGAAGAAGCCGTTCACCGGGGCGAAGAAGATGTGCCTGAACTTTGTCACCGCCATGAGGCTGAGGAGGGTGAATGCCGCGGCGACGTGGAACCACCAGAAGCCCCTGTGGATGTCCAGCAGGGTGCTGTCGCTCACGCCGCCCAGGACCTTCGCCACGACCCAGCCGGCGGGCGACCAGTACGACCAGCTCTCGTGGCCGGCGGGGATCTCGCTGCCGCCGATACGCAGGCCCTCGACGACGATGCCTGTGAAGAGCACGAGGCCGAGCAGGCCGACGATGATCGAGTCCTCGGCCTGGCGGCGGTCCCAGCCGATCTTGGACGGGGGGCGGAGGTAGCGCCGGGATACGGCCATCGCGATCCCGAGGAGGCCGATCAGGCCAAAGGCATCCCCGACGAGGCTGTAGCCGAGGTAGATGCCGCCTTTCAGGAACGCGTGCTCGCTATCGACTCCGAAGATGAGGGGGAGGTAGTCGTCGAGTGCCAGGAGGAGGGTGACGATGAAGAGGACGACGAAGCTGGAGTAGATGCACCAGTGCATCACGCCGGCGTAGCGGTCGTTCGTGACGCGGCTGGTGGCCGCGCCCATGGTCATCGCATTCGTGATCCGGGCCCCCAGGTGGTCGGTGACGTTGTAGGGGTTCGCCAGGCGCCAGATGCGCAGCCGCCGCACGAAGGCGCCGAGGATCACCGCCATCGACGCCGCGAAGAGGAAGTACATGATCGCGGGCGTGCCGATGTTGAAGAACACTTCCCGCTGAGCCGTGCCGGTGCGCGCCGTTTCGAAGGCGGAGATCGCTCCGATGATCGCGACCGGGATGCCTATCCCGCCCCAGCTGGCACGGAACCGGGCACCCGTTGAGGATGACCGGCCGGATCGTGGCTGTTGGGAGTGCTGCATGCTCATTCATCCCTTAGACGAAGCTCGAAGCGACGCCCCGGCAGCGGGACGGACGCCCCCGAACATGGCCGCATCCTACTGGGCTGTGGAAACACGCGCTAACGAGGCATCCCGGGACGGCGCCTGGGACGCCTAGTTGTACGTCACCAATTCGGCTGGAGCCGGTGACTGCTCACCGGCAAAACGCGTCCAGGTAGGCCTCCGCGACCCGGACCGATGGCTGCCGCATCGTCTTATCGCTGAGCGCCCGCCCCTGCGCGCCGATCCGCATCTCGTCACAGATGTGAGCGTCGACGTCGAGCTGTTGTGCCTTCCCACCGGCGACGATCTGTTGAACACGCGAATCGCAGCCGTCCAGTTTCTGACCCCAGTCGACCACGACGGCGTAGCTCGGCCCATCGCCGCCCTTAGACACGTCAATGAACTTCAGGACTGTTCTTCCCTGGCCAGGAAGCGGACCGGCGTCGTTGGCGACACCGCTGAAATGGATCTCCGATGGGAGCTGGGCGCACGACCCGAGTACCGTCGTGCCAGCGGGAACGGATGGCGGCGGCAGGACCGCGGGCACCTCGCCCGACCGGATCTTTCGCGCCTGCTCGATGAGCGCGATCCACTGGTCGTCGTCCGACGCGCTCGTGCCCGGCGAATGGTTAGCGACTGCTCCGCGGACGCTCAGACCAACCAGGACCACTACGGCGGAACTGCCGGCAGCAACCAGCATGAACCGCACAGCGCGCCCTTTCGTCGTCACTGTACGTGCCGCAGCGCCGCGTTAGATGCGGTCGTTGGTCGGAGTGCCGAACATCTTCCGGAGGTCGTTCTTGAGCACCTTGCCCATGGCGTTGCGCGGCAGCTCGTCGACGATCGCGTAGTACTGGGGGGCCTTGAACGATGACAGCCGTCCCTTCGCGTATTCGGTTAGTTCGCCAACCGTCACGCGTTGGCCGGGCTTGAGTACGAGCACGGCCTTGACGACTTCGCCCCAGTCGGGGTCGGGCACGCCGATGACGGCCGCTTCCTCGACCTTTGGGTGCCCTTCGAGGCAGTTCTCGATCTCGCCTGCGGAGATGTTTTCGCCGGCCCGGATGATGAGGTCCTTCTTGCGGCCTGTGATGAACAGGTACCCGCCGTCATCGACCATGCCGACGTCGCCGGTGTGGAGCCAGCCGTCGATGATCGCCGTGCTGGTGGCGTCTTCCTGCTTGTAGTAGCCCTTCATCACGCGGTCGCTGCGTACGCATATCTCGCCTTCCTGGCCGTTGGCAAGGAGGTGGTTGCGTTCGTCCATGATGCCGATCTCGACGTCGTCCATGGGCCGCCCGACCGAGCGCAGGCGCCTCTCGCGGGCCTCTGTGTCGACGCTCAGGTCGTGGTCGTCCGGGCCGAGGAAGGTGAGGGTCGATGTCGACTCGGTCTGGCCGTAGGCGTTCATGAGGCCGACACCCTTCGGCGGGAAGATGTCGCAGGCCCTGCGCACGACCTCGTAGGGCATCGGTGCTGCCCCGTAGGTGATGAGCTTCAGGCTGGCGATGTCGTAGCGGTCGAAGTCTGGCACTTCCATGATGCGCTTGAGCATCGTCGGGACGACGAACGAGTGGGTGGCCTGCTCCTGGTGGACCGCGTCGAGCCATCCTTCGGGGGTGAACAGAGGCAGGATGACGAGCGTCCGCCCGCCCCAGATCGAGGACATCATTGCCGTCGCACCTGCGATGTGGAAGAACGGCGCGGAGACGAGCGTCTTCTCGTGTATGTCCGGATCCGCGGGGCTCATGGTGTTCGTGACGTAGGCGGTGAGGTCGAGGTAGGTGAGGACGACGCCCTTGGGCAGGGCCGTTGTGCCGCTCGTGAAGATGAGGATCGTCGGGTCCTGGTCGTCGATTTCGACCCAGGGCTCCTCGTCGCCGGCGTGGCCCACGAGTTGGGTGTAGTCGAGGTAGTTCCCAACTCCCCCGTCGTAGGCGATGAAGTGCTGGGTGTGCGTGAGAGTCGGCCGGATGCGCTCGACGAGGTCGACGTAGCGGTCGGAAACGAAGATGGCGGTGGCCTGGCTGACGTTGAGCATGTAGGTCAGCTCTTCGTCCTTGGCCCGGAAGTTGAGGGGGACGAAGGTTATGCCCAGCATCGCGCAGGCGTAGTAGCTGATCACGTAGTCGGCGCTGTTGACCGACATGACAGCGACCTTCTGGCCGCGTTCGACGCCGAGGCCCTGGAGGGCGTTCGCCAGCTTCACGACCGCCGCGCTCATCTCCGCGTAGGCGATGCGCTTGCCGGTGCCGCCGGACTCGACCAGGGCCTCGCGCTCAGGCACGACCGCTGACGAGATCTGGAGGAACTCGATGGTGTTCATGGGCTCTCCGGAAGGCGAACCGAGGATCGGTTAACGGATTCTGCGACGCGGATTCTACCGGAACCCTTCGCCTTGGGCGAACGGTTCGAGGGGACAGGTGAGAGGGGACAGGGGACAGCGGGATACGGGCTGACTCGCGAGCACCCGGAGCGAATGAACGTCCGGGTGCAAGCCACGTCGTTCGTTCGCAACCAGCCCTAACATTGATAATCGAATTGTCAAATAATTTGCGTTTGTCCTTAGCTAAGATGTAGGATTGTTCGTGAGAAAGAAGAACGACAAGTGGCAAGGACATTGACCAGGTGGAGCTCGCTGAACGAGCCCCCAATGAGCACGACGTGATGGACCGGCTGTTCGAGCACGGTCTCGGCCGGCACGAGGGGGTCGACGGTAACGACACCCTCGGGACCCTGGCGCTCGACGTGGTCGAGAGGCCGACTCCTACGTAATCAAGACTGCCGTACCTGGGGTGACCCCAAGGATGTGGACATAGGATCACGCCACAGGGCGTGATCGAGAGCACCCCGATCCCGCAGAACTAATCAGCCAACGACGCCCGAATCAAACCTGGCCAGCGCCGAAGAGGATCGGCCGCGGGCATAGCCAGGCGCGCAGTGAGACCGCCGAGACAGTCCGGATACGGTCTGGAAAGAGCGTAGAACACGGATTCTTGTTCGGAGCAGTACCGAACACTAAGGGAACAGAACATGGGATTGCTAACGTGGATTTTGGTCGGGGCGGTCGCAGGCTTTGCGGCGCAGCTCGTGCTTGGCGGGGGCATCGGACAACTTGGGCTCCGGGGGCTCGTCATGACGACGCTCCTGGGAGTCGTCGGGGCCGTGGTCGGTGGCTTCATTAGCGCAGCGCTAGGCTGGGGCGAGGTGACCGGCTTCAACATCCGGAGCCTGCTGATCGCAGCTGGCGGCGCGGTCCTCGTCATTCTCGTCTGGCGCCAGCTCGCTGGGAGCGGCGGCGGACGGGGTCGATTCGCCTCGTAAGGAAGGTAACCGCCAGCACCACGGCCCAAGGGGTTCGTCGAACCCCTCGCGCCCTCGGCGCTGCTGTGGTGAGCGCGGAAGTCAGTGCGAGAACGTCACATCCAGCTGCGGCTGGTTGAGGGCGCCCTCCCGGCTCGTGTAACCGCGGCCACCCCGGGCCGCTGGAGACGGAGGGCTGCCCGCTGCCGGAGACTCGCGTAGACTCCGCGTCAGTGAAGCCCCAGGTCCAGTACGCCACGACCCGCGACGGGGTGAGCATCGCTTACGCCACTTACGGCTCGGGCGGCACTCCCCTGGTTCTGATGAAGGTCCCTTTCTTCAGCCACATCGAGCTCGAATGGACCCGGACTACTCAAACCGAAAGCCACGAGATCGAACGGCTCGCCGAGCGGCGGATGGTCGTCCACATCGACCCGCGCGGGAGCGGTCTCTCGCAACGGGGTATCAGCGACTACTCCATCGACGCACGAGTCCTGGACCTCGAGGCGGTAGTCGACCGGCTTCGCCTCGATCGATTCGCCATCTCCGCCGCCATTCAGTCCGGCCTGGTGGCCCTTGCCTTCGCCGCGCGCTTCCCTGCTCCCGTGTCCCATCTCGTCCTTGGTGGCGCTTATGCGAACGGCGCTGGCCTCTGGGCTACACCCCGGCGCAGGGGCATGGCCGCGCTGGCCGAGCTCGACTGGGAGACTTTCACCGAGACCTTCGGGGCGATAGGCGCCAACTGGACGAGGCCCGAGCGGGCACGCGAGATGGCATCGTGGATGCGCGCCTCCATCACCCAACAGGACTTCCTGGGCCTTGTCCACGCAGAACAGCAGACAGACCTTAGGCCACTTCTGCCGTTGATTACCGCCCCCGCGTTGGTCACAGTGAGCCCCGGGGGCGACTTCATGCTCAAATCCGAGTTCGAGCGCCAGTTGGTGGCGGGTCTTCCGGATGCGCGGATGATCTCGGTGGAGGGGGCTGACGACACCATCCGTGTCGTGAACGAGTTCCTCGCCGACAAGCCCTCGGCCCCCGCTCCGCCGCCGCTCTCGCCCGATGCGGCCAGCGCCTTCCGGACCATCCTCTTCACCGACATCGAAGGCCACACCGAGATGATGACCCGCCTTGGCGACGACCTCGGGCGGGAGGTCCTCCGCCAGCACGAGCGCATCACCCGCGAGGCCCTCAAGCAGCACGGCGGCAGCGAGGTGAAGACGATGGGCGACGGCTTCATGGCTTCGTTCGGTTCGGCAACGAGGGCAGTCGAGTGTGCGGCGGAGCTACAGCGTGCGTTCGCGGCCCACGCCCAGTCGGGCGGTGAGCCGCTGCGGATCCGCGTCGGGATCAACGCCGGTGAGCCGGTCGCCGACCAGAACGACCTCTTTGGCACTGCGGTCATCGTGGCTGCCCGGCTCGTGGCCCAGGCGGCCGGCAGCCAGGTCGTCGTCTCCGACGTTGTCCGCCAGCTCGTCGCCGGCAAGCAGTTCCTCTTCAGCGACCGCGGCGAGACGGTGCTCAAAGGGTTCGACGAACCTATGCGGACCTGGGAGCTGCTCTGGTAGAGGCGGCGATCAGTTCGTGAAGGTCACGTACAGCTGCGGATGGTTGGAAGCGCCCTCCCGGCTGGTGTAATCGGCACGACCGTTCTGGGTTTCGAGGGTCTTCTTAACAATCCAGCCGTAGTTCGTCGAGGGGCTCGCCACCATGGCGACGACATCAGCCGTGACGTCCCACTCCACCCAGCCGAGGAGCCCGTTGGTGTGGAGCAGAGATGCGCTCGCGGTCGCGACGTACGTGCCGCCGGCCCACTGGGTCGCGCAGTCGGCCGAGCTGTTGCCGAGGTTCGTGTCGATCGGGCAGTTCCAGGTGGCGCCGAGCTCGGTCCAGGCCACGGATAGGCGGTGGACGTCGACCGTGCGGCCGGAGGCGCTCCAGTTGTCGCCGTTGCTCTCGATGTAGAGTCGCAGCTTCGCCGTCGCGACCGTCTTTGAACCGACCTGGCTGGTGAGACTGGCTGCATCGAACTGCACGAGGGCACGGTTGCTGCCGGATTGCTGAACCCGGATGAAGGTGGCGGTGCCGTCGTTCGTGTTCGCGGAGCCGCTCCTCAGATAGTCGTCCCCCGTAGTGGTGAGGGTGATCGGGGTGCTCGGCACCACTGCGCTCGTCTCGTTGCTGTTGGCGCTGACCCAGTTCTGGTAGTAGGCCTGGAGCACGTAGTAGTAGGTCACGCCCGCCGACACGGTCGAGTCGGTATAGGTGACGGTCGTGCGGGGGGTGACCTGGGCGATCTGGGAGTAGGAGCCGCCCGAGGTGGTCGAGCGCAGGACGTTGTGGCCGGTGGCGAAGGTGCTCGACGTCGCCGTCCAGGTAACGACGATCGACGACCCAGCCACCGAGGCCGAGGCCGACGTGGGCGCCGCGAGAGCTCCGGTGGCGAGCACGTTCGCGCCGGCTGCCTGGGTATCGCTCAGGAGGGCTGAGGTGGGCCGGTAGGGTGAGACGAAACTGGTAGCGGCGAGGAGAGCCGCCGCGAGACCCGCCAGGCCGACCCGCCAGAGGGAGCGCCCGCCGTTCATCCACTCGCCCCGCTGCCGGGCTCCGGGCCGTCGGCTCTCCGCGAACGTGCTGTGTTTCGGACGATCCCGGTCATCTCGGCGACGAGAATGAGCGCGAGCGGAAGGACCACGAGAAGCAGCCGTCCGGAGCCGCTGGTGGTGAACTGAAGGACGAAGCCAGCCCGTGGGATCACGAACTCCACCGTGCCGACGGCGGCGGCAGCGGGGACGAGGTCCGGGTCGGCCGTGTTGTTGGCGTCGCCCCTGGTCTGGAAGTAGAGGGTCCCCGCGATTTCTTTGATGGCGACCACCCGATGGGTGGTAGTACCGCGCGCCGAATTCCATCCTGCAAACGTGACAACGTCGCCGGCCTGGACTTCTTCCGGGCGGATAGGGCGAATCAGAGCCGCATCACCAGCCTCGATCGCGGGGGCCATGCTGCCGCTGGTCACGACCATGGTCTTGAAGCCGAATATCGCAGGCACGGCGGCTATCGCGAGGACGGCGACCGCCAGCAACACAGCGCAGACGACCATCGTGCGGGCAATGAGCGCGGCGAGCCACATGGCCCTGGCGCCCGATCGATGCTGCTCTCCTTGGCGGGCCGGATGCTCCGGGTGAACGAGAATGGATGCGGCCATCGTCAGGGCAACCTTTCGGGAGCTCGGGCCGGTCACCCGGCCCCCAAGCTCTCCTGGACGAAGCTCCGTCTAGTTGTTGGCCGTCTGCTCGGCGATGAAGTCGAGCGTGGCAGTCGTGGTCAGGCTCTGGAAGCTGTTGCCCGTCGCCAGTGGGAGCGACACCTGGATACAGAGCACTTCGCTGGCGCTCGCGTTGAGGGTGCGGTCGCCGGCCTGCGACCCCTGCGTCGGGTCACCGACGACGTTGACGCCACTGGTGCTGCCGAAGTCGTTCGGGCCGTAGAGCACCGTGCCGTCCGTTGTGAAGCCGCCGTTGGTGCACGTCGTGACGCCACTCTTGATTGTCATGTCGAGCTGGGCGGCGAGCGTGTTCTCGGTGGTGGTGCTCTTGATGGCGTAGCGAAGTTGCAAAGAACCCGCGTTCGAGACCGTAATTGGCGCGGTCACCTTGTCGCCAGGCGCCATGGCGCTGAACGTCACCACGGCGCTGGCCGGGGACGTGGAGATGTCGACCGAACCGGTACTGATTGTGTTCGACCCGACCGATTGCGTGTCCGTGAAAATGGCCCCGGTGAAGGTGGCCAGCGACGCAAGGACGAGCATCAGGCACAGCAGACAGGCGACAAGTACGCGTCCGATGCTGTCCCGCCGAAACATGCCGCTCGAGCTGGAAATCCTGGTCTCTCCCACCATGAGAGAGCCTTTCTCCAGGCACTTGGCAGTTTCCCGCCCCCAAGTGGACCTTGGCGGGCGTAACGGGTACTCCGCTCGTACGCTTGCCCTAGATTGAATGTCGGCACCAGTTGGAGGTAACTGAAGGGATTTTCCGGAAAGATTCGGGTCGCATTGGACGCGCTTCTCGTTCTTTGTCCCGGCGGCACATATTGATTAGATCGGCTACAATCAAACAGGCGGTCAACCGGCGCTTCAAGGCCGGGGATTGAGCTTCAAGTTCGCTAACTCGCGGTCGCTATCTCTTGCAGGCGGAAGGCGAGTAGTGCGGGTCTTTGACTGCCAAAACGGGGTACTCCAGGAGGAGCGCGATGGGGTCGGCAAGCGAGCGGCACGCAGAGTCCCGCAATCGCACCTGGGCGCTTCTCAGCCCCCACGGGTTCGTCCTCTTCTACCTGGCGATGAACCCCGAAGCTACCCTTCGAGATATGTCGCAGAACATCGGCCTCACTGAACGCACGCTCTATAGCGTCATCAAAGACCTCTCCAGCGCGGATATGGTTCGGGTAGCGAGGATTGGCCGGCGGAATTCGTACAACGTCAATGCCGACGCCCATTTCGTTCACCCGCTGTTTGCACACTTAACCGTGAAGAAGTTGCTCGACGCGCTCAAGCCAGAGTGACCTCCGGCCGTCGTTAACCCCTACTGTTCCGGCGAGTTGCAATAGGGCTCGAGCGGACGGCGCCAACCGCGACCCCGGCTTGGCCGCAAGAAGAGCTTGCGCCTACGCCCCCACCATTGCGCGCCGCCGAGCCGTCATCCGGCCCGCACCGCTGCCCAGGGCCCCTTCGACCTCAGACTCCACGGCCGCATCCAGTTCGGGGAGCAGCACGACGCGGTCGACGAGGCCCCAGCGAAGGGCCGCGGTGGCGTCGAGCGGGTCGCCGGTGAGGATCATGTGCGCCGCGACGCCAGCAGGGGCGATCCGGGGTAGGGTCTGCGTGCCGCCTGCGCTCGGGATATATCCCAGCGTCACTTCCGGAAGGGCGAAGGTGGCGCCTTCGGCAGCGATGCGCAGGTCGCAGCAGAGTGGCAGTTCGAGCCCGGCGCCGAAACAGTAGCCGTGCATGCGGGCGATCGTCAGGCAGCGGTGGTCGAGGAGCAGCCCCCAGACGTCGCGCTCGTGGCGGGCACGGCGTGCCTCCATGATGGAGGGGGCGGTACCAAACTCGGATATGTCGGCGCCCGCGCTGAAGCATGAGCCTTCGCCCCTGAAGACGATCGCCCGCACGTCCGGGTCGTCGCGGCAGGCTTCGAGGTAGGTCCAGAGCAGGTCGCGCATCGCCATGTTGATGGCATTCAACTGCCCGGGGCGGTTGAGGGTGATCGTCGCCACGCCGCGGCGGTCCACTGCGAAGAGGACGGGCTCGAGTTCCACAACGAGAGTTTACGGCACCGGGAGGGGCGTCAGTCGTTCCAGTCGTGCTTCTGGATTTGGCTGCGCTCGCGCCGCTGGATGCCGCGGGCGAAGTCTTCGTTCGCCTTGCGGACCAAGTCGTCCATGTCGTCGCTGCCGAGCTTCATCTGGGACGAGCGCCAGCGCTTGAGCATCGCGCGGTCGCGGTCGGAGAGCTCGGCCTCGCCGGCCATGCGGTTGACGAGGACGGTGAGCGCTTCCGTGAGTTCATCGTCGGTGAATCGCACTTCCATGGTTACTTCCTCACCGTGTCGGCGCGCATGCCGGTCGACTTCACGCGGCGCATGAACTTCGCGTCGATGTGCGAGTTCATAGCCTTGTTGAGGTCATCGGTCAGCTTCCGCAGCTCGTCGCTCGCCTCGTTGCGGTCGGAGCGCCAGCGGCGGATGGCGTCCTTGGCTTCGTTCGAGATATCGGCGTTGTCGATGGCCACGGCGCTCACGAGCATCATGAGCGACCAGGCTTCTGGCTCTTCGAGGAGAACAATCATCCGTCAGTCACCTTCAAACTTTGGGGGTCGTTTATCTAAGAACGCTCGAACCCCCTCCGCGCGATCTTTGGTCGTCTGGAGCAGCAAGGTCAAATCAGTCTCGAAACGGAGCGCCTGGTCGAAGGGCATTTCGAGGCCGCGCCAGATAGCCTCCTTCGCCAACCGGGTGGCGATCGGTCCGCGAGCGGCGATGGTGCGGGCCAGGGCAAGGGCGGCCGCGACCACGTCCTCGCCTTCCGGCATGACCTGCGTGACGAGTCCGGCCGCGAACGCACCCGGGGCATCGACGCGCGACCCCCTGCGGAGCAGGTCCACGGAGGCGGCGGGCCCGATGAGACGGAGGATTCGACGCGTGCCGACCGGCGGCCGTAGCGTCGCGCCGGCGCTGCAGACGCGGATATCGCAGGCGAGTGCCAGGTCGGTGGTTGCACGGCTGAGCGCCCCTGTAATCGCGGCGACCGTCGGGAGGGGCAACCGTTCGAGGAGGAGCAGGCTCTCGGGCGACGCGTCCGCCACTGTGGTGGACCCGTCGACTGCCACGACGACTACACGCGCCCCGGCCGACCGGGCGGATTCGAACTCGTCGAGAAGGGCGTCGAACGCAATCTCGCGGCCTCGTAGATCGACCAGGGACCAGTGGCCGGCGCCCGTCGGTGGACTCACGGCGCAAGCGTAGCCGGTTCGGGCTCTGGTTGCAGGAAGCCTGCGGAGCATCGAAGATGTGCCCCGCAATGGCAGATTTCAGCGCGACTGTGCCCGCCGAGTCCGAGAAGGCGGGCAGCTACCTGCACGACCGCAGCCGCATCCCTTCGCCCTCTTGGCCGGGGACAGCCGGCTTCCTGCTGGGTCTGCGCGGGCCGCTGCTAGGCCTCTTGTTCGGCCTCGGATTCACCGCGCTCGCGTTCCAGGCCCGCGACTCCTGGAGCGTCGGGCGCGACTGGGTGGTGCCGGTCAACGTGCCGCTGCTGGTGCTTGGGGGCGTTGCGTTGGGCTACCTGGTGGAACGGCGCCGATGGCGAGTCCTGGGCCCGAGCCTGCTATTGCTCGTCGTCGTGCTCTGGCTGACCGCGATGAACGCCTGGCGGGGCGAAATCGTCAACCGCCAGGACGGACTCAGGGACGCGATGACGATCGTCACGACGGTCGCCCTGGTGCTCGCGCTCTCGACGCTGGTCGTGACCATGCTTGTAACGAGCGATGAGCGATGAGCGATGAGGACTAGAGGACTAAAGGCTAGAAACCAAGCACTAAGCATTAAGCGCTCGGGACTCTGGGCCCTCACCCCGGCCCTCTCCCGCTGCGGTGGGAGAGGGAGTTGGCGGTGGATCAGTTCGGGAGGACGACCTGGTAGACCCGGTGCGCCCCGGCCAGTCCCTTGAGGGTGAGGTCGCGGCCGTCTTTGAAGGTGAAGGCGCCGCTGGCGGCGACGAGGTCGTGGAGGAGGGCGGAGACGAGGATTTGGCCGCCGTGGGCCTGGGCGCCGATGCGGGCGGCGAGGTTGACGTCCTTGCCGAAGAAATCGTCGCCCTCCTTCACGACTTCGCCGGTGTGCAGCCCGATTCGCACGCGGATCCCGGTAGCCGCGGCCGTCTCTGGCCGCTGCATGGGCTCCGAACTGGTAGCTGCGGCCGCCTCGGGCCGCTGCATGGGCTCAGACGCCCCGAGTTCGGCCTGGATCGCCATCGCACACT
>JBGPOS010000045.1:0-32114 GCA_041488155.1 Tepidiformaceae bacterium | reverse complement strand
CTCGTCACGGCCACAACGCCGCTCGATCACCTTTGTTAGCCTGTCCAAGGGCTCCATCCTCCAGTTGTTGGCTTCGTCAGCTACAACCTACTGGAAGGCTGGGGCCCTCCTCCCTTCCATGAATTCGCGAGACGCCATCAATCCACCGTGGCCTATTGACAGCATCGCCTCGGGGCCCGTTAAGCTCGTTAGCGCTCATGTTAGGAGAGTGCTAATCGATGGACCGGAGGTGAGGTCTGAAGCAACGAACGACACTCCAGGGCGGCTGTGCCATTCCATCATGCCGTCTTCAACTCAACGCCGGTAGCCCTGATGCCGCACGGCTGTTGACCTTGGCCGTGGCCGGGCGAAGGCCGCCACCACGGGCTCACCGAACCACCCTCTTCGTTCCCGCGTCCATTTTCTAGCCGACCCGCCAAGTTGGGTCCAACGACCCTTGGCGTCCGGCCCGCCAGGCTCTCTAATCGCCTCACCCCCGCGCGGCACACCCCCAACCCGGGAATCCGTATGCAGTTGCAGCAGCAGAGTTCCCACAGTCGGCCACCGGAGGTGGCATGTGGACCGAAAAATGACCTACGCGAATGGCAATGCCATTCCATCAGACCAGCGTGAATACGGCTTCCGCGTCCCTGGTGGCGCACCCTTTTCCATCGCCTTTGTTGCGACGTGTCCGCCGCGGCAGTGCGGGATCGCGACCTTCACGAGCGACTTGGCCCGCTCGATCGAGGCAGTCGACGCGGCCGCCACCGTCTCATGGGCGGCCATCGACCAACCCTGGCCCGCGCACGAATACGGGCCTGAAGTCCGATGGCGGATCGAGCAGGGCAGCCCCGCGAACTACCGGGCGGCCGCCGAGGAGCTGAACGCTTCGAACGTCGACGTCGTTGCCATCCAGCATGAGTTCGGGCTGTACGGGATCTGGAAGGACGGCTTTGTAGACCACCTAGAACCCTTCTTCGACGTCCTGCGCAAGCCCGTGGTGACGACGCTGCACACCATTCTGCCCAAGCCTCATTCCTCGCACCGCAGGGCGCTGCAGCGGATCGGCGAACGCAGCGCAGCGGTAGTGGCGATGACGGAAACGGCCAGGCGCCTGCTCGTTCAGGATTACGGCCTTCCGGAAAACCGCGTCCGCGTGATCCCTCATGGGGTGCCGCCAATGCCGCCCGCGGACCGCGACCGGGCGAAGGTTCGGCTCGGGCTGGAGGGGCGCACGGTCATCTCGACGTTCGGGCTGGTCGACCCGCGTAAGGGGCTCGAGTACGCAATCCGGGCGATGGAGCCGGTGGCCGAAAGGCATCCCGAAGCCCTCTACCTGATTCTCGGCCGCACCCACCCCGAATTCGTCCGCGCCTTGGGCGAAAGCTACCGCGAAGAGCTGACCATGCTGGTCCAGTCCCGCGGTCTCTCGGAGCACGTACGCTTCATCGACCGGTACCTGGCCCAGGAGGACATCGTTGCCTACCTGCACGCCACGGACGTCTATGTGACCCCCTACCTCGACCCGAACCAGATCACCAGCGGCACACTGGCTTACGCCCTTGGGGCAGGCAAGGCAATCGTCTCGACGCCATACCTGCATGCGGAGGAAGTGCTAGCCCGGGGCCGCGGGATCCTCGTCGACTTCCGGAGCGAACGCGCCCTCGCCGACGCAATCAACCGGGTGCTGGGCGACCCGGCGCTGCAACTGGAACTCGAACGCAACGCCTACGATTACGGCCGCCACACGACGTGGCCGATCGTCGCCCGGCGGTCGCTGAATCTCTTTCGCGAAGTGGCTGGCGTGGGACGCGTGCCCGCAGCCTCCGCTGCTTGAGCCGGGACGGATGACGGCCAGCGGTGGCGCCGCTCGGTCCTGGGGTTCCAGGGGAATCCGTGGCGTGCTCGCTGCCACGGTGGCCCCCGGCGCTGGGCCCGGCCCGCTGACCGTCGACGCACTCGCGGAGCCACGGCGTTGATTCGCCAGATCCGGCGTTTGACAAGGCCGGTGCCGGCCCTGGAGAACGGCGCGAAGGCGGTCGCGGTGTACGCGCAGGCGGCCACGGGTGGCCTGCGCCAGCAGGCTGCCGCCGAACAGGGATTTGAAGGCGTCGCTTGCGTCGATGACGCCGCCAGGGCTGCCGTTCTGTACACCACGCTCTGGCAGCGCCACCGCTTAGCCTGGGCGCGCGATGACGCCGCAGGGCTGCTGGCTTTCGTCCGGGCGATGCAGACAGCTGATGGCACCTTCGCCAACTTCATCCTCGACTGGGATGGACGGAAGAACCTGGCCGCCAGCACCTCCAGGCCGGGTGACGGCCCATGGGTGGCTCGGGCGATGCACGCCCTCGCCTGCGGCGTTTCCGCCTTCGACGACGCCAGCTGTGCCGAGAGCTTCGAGCGGGGCCTCCCATGGCTCGACCGCCCGACGCCCTACCTCGACGTCAGGGCAGTCTGCGTCCTCGCCGCTGTCGAATACTGGCGTGCGACTCGTGCGGATCCCGTGGCAGCCCGCGCGTTGGCGTGGGCGAGCGAAATCGCGGCCGCTGCCATAGGCGACGTCCTGCCCGACCAGGCAGGGAGCGCTCGGATACATCTCTGGGGGCACCTGCAGGAAGCAGCGCTCGCGGAAGCGGGGACAACGTTCGGCCGGGCGGAACTGATTGAGCGTGCCCGCCGAAGCGCAGAAGCAGTCCTGGTGCCCGCGGTCGAACGGCACTTCCCGGGTTCGACCGTCATCCCGTTCGATGTCAGTTCCGTGGTGTGCGGCCTCGACGCCATAGCGACGGCTAGGGATGAACCGCGCTACAGACGGCTGGCGGATGCTGCTCGCGCCTGGTTCAACGGCCGGAACTGGGCTGGCCAACCCGTGTACGACCGCGACCGCGGCCTCGTGCACGACGGCATAGACAGCGGGCGGGTCAGCGAGAACTCGGGGGCAGAGGCGAATATCGAAGGGGCGCTGGCGCTTCTCGATTCGTTGCCCCTTCACCTGTACGCGCGAGTGACCCCTCCGACGCCAGGGCACGCGGAGAATCCGGACGAGGAGACACTCCATGGAGCCACCGCACTCGGCGCCGCCCGCTAACGAACGCTCGCCCGAGGTGCCTGGTAGAGGTCGTGCCGGTTAGAGAATTGATGAGCTCGAACAAGATCTTTGTTCGGTTTCCAAGAAACGTCATCCGCGACTTCCAGTTGCCTCGGGGAGCGCCTCGAGATTGATGCGAGGAGCGAGCGCCTGGGAACTTGGATGGCGGGCCCTTAGCGCCCAGTTCCACGAACCACGCTCATTCGAGGATCGAGCTTCCACCGATGGGCATCTGCGCTGGGGGGCATCTGCATGATGTCTCGACTCTGCAAGGCGAAGGAGAGGTCGCGAATGGAAACCAGACACGGCGAACCCTTCAGATTCACTCCGAGCCTCCTGCGGCAGAGGCTTCACGCCCTTATGGGCGTCGAGTGGCCCTCCGCGCCTCGGACCGCAATTGTTTCTTCATCAACTTGCGGATGGAGCGGGCCTTTTCTCGGCGAGCTTTGTCGCTGGGCTTCTCGTAGCTCTGGCGCCGCTTGGCCTCGGAAAGCACACCGTCCAGCTGGGTCTTCTTCATGAAGCGACGGAGCGCCGCGTCGAATGACTCGTTCGGACCGACAATGATCTCTGACAGGGAAGAACCCTCGCTTTCTTAACGGACACCGGGTGGAGGCAGGTGGGCGCGCCCTGGGTTGAACCAGAGCCGTTGCTGTCACCGGTGTGGCGGTCCGCTCAACCGGGTACCACGGGCGCTCCAACCACGCAGATGAGGAGCGAGGACCGTGTTGGCTGAAGGCTAGCACGACTTCACCGTAGAGCGGCAGCGGCGACTCCTGCCGGACTGGAGGCCACGCGCTCCCGCAGGGAGAACAGCAAGGTCGGCTTCCTCCATCCTCCAGCGGTGAGTATGTTCGAGAGCCCGGCTGCGTCCGGTTCGCTCATCTCGGTGGCTCATTGAGCTGATGAGCGATGGCAGCACGTGCGTCCTCCGAGTAACCACCGAGAGAGAGCTCGATCCGCTTCCCCGCGGTGGTTACTACGAGTAGTCGTTTCGGCCGGCTCATCGCGGAGACTTCCGCGACATCCGCGAGAGGGATCGTTTGGTGGCGCTTCCTCACTGCAATTTCCAGGCGGTCCGCGTAAACGGTCAGCGACAGGCCGGGGTTGTCGAACCGAAAGATTGACTCATTCAACGAGCATCCGGCCTCGCTGTCCGGTCGCGGTGTTGTTGATCTACCGCCCTCACCCTCATCCTACCTGATTCCGAAGTGAATAGAACACTCGTTCCAGACTTGGTCGCAAGGAGCAGCCCGGGCCCTCGCTATCGGAGGCAGTCGCCAGGCTGCCAGAGGGACGAACTTGTCGTAGACTTGGCGTGATTGTTGAGTAAATCGCTCAACGAACTATACTCTGGTATCGTCTTGCACCTCGACCTCTTCATCGCGTTGGCAGGCCTCATCGTGGGCTTTACCGTGGGCCTGACCGGCATGGGCGGCGGAGCTCTGACTACGCCAGTGCTCGTGCTTGTGTTCGGGGTCCAGCCGCTCGCTGCGGTATCCAGTGATCTTGTCGCCGCGGTTGTCATGAAGCCCGTCGGCGGAGCTGTCCATTGGCGCGGCGGCACCGTGGATAAGGGCGTCGTCAAGAGACTCGTGATCGGCTCGATCCCCGGTGCCTTCTCAGGCGCCGTGCTGCTAAGGGTCACCGGCGAAGGCAGCGGTCCGCAAGAAGTGATTAAGATCGCGCTCGGTGTCGCCCTCGTCGCTGGCGCAGCCGGCATCGCGCTAAGGGTGCTGCTTGGGCGTCGTCAATTTCGGCCCGCTCAAGACGGCGACCATCGAACCTCTCGACTCACGTGGGTTCTTACTGTGGTGATCGGGCTAAGCGGTGGGCTGATCGTGGGTCTGACCTCTGTCGGTTCGGGCTCGATCATGATCGTGTTGTTGATGCTCCTCTATCCCCGGCTGAGCACGGCGGAACTGGTGGGGACCGACCTCGTGCAGGCGGTCCCACTGGTAGCTTCCGCAGCGCTGGGGCATCTCTTGTTCGGCGACTTTCGGCTCGGCCTGACCCTGTCGTTGCTGCTGGGAAGCATTCCAGGCGTTTATCTGGGGGCGCGATTGTCTGTTCGTGCCAGCCTCCCGTTCATTCGGCCAGCCCTGGCTATCGTCCTGTTGCTGTCTGGCGCGAAGCTACTCCATGCCGGCAATCCCCAGCTAGCCTTGTTGCTCGTGGCGTCGGTCGGCTTAGCGATCGGCATCTGGCCGTCCCGGCGAAGGCGCTCGCGCCTTCCGCGTCTGGGAGACGAACCGTTACCGGCGACCGATGCCACTGCGTAACCGGCGGGCGCCGAGGCTTCCTTCCGACCAACCGCACCCTTTCACACGACCTGGTCATCGTGATCGGTCAGCCGGCGGCCGTGTTCGACACGTGCCTCCAACGACCTTCGAAGTGAAACGCGCCTCGGGGGAGTTCGTCATGACTTCGCGCGCGTGATGATCCGGACCGGCCGGTCGAAGCGAAGATAGTTCCACGCCCACCCGGCCAGCACAGCGATGCGGTTTCGGAACCCAATCAGGTAATAGAGGTGCACCACGAGCCAGGCGATCCACCCGAGGAAGCCCGTGATGTCGAGATGCAGCAAGCGAAGCTGCGCCACTGCAGCGTTCCGCCCGATGGTGGCCATCGAGCCGCGGTCGCTATAGCGGAAGGAGCGCAGTGGTGTCGCCCGACAGACAGCGAGAACATTGTGCGCGACCACACGAGCCTCTTGCATCGCCGGCGCAGAGAGCATGGGCACCTCCTTTTCGTCCTGGACGACCGAGGCGATGTCCCCAACCGCGAACACGCTCTCGAGGCCCTTCACGCGCAGGAACTCGTCGACCTCGATGCGTCCCGTTCGGCTATGCGACACACTGAGCGTTGAAGCGAGTTCGGCAGGCTTCACGCCCGCGGCCCAGACCAGCGTCGTCGCCTCGATCTGTTCCCTGTTCGAGAGCCGCACGAGACCTTCTTGGACTTCCTCCACTTTCACGCCCGTTCGCACCTCAACGGCTCGTCGTTCCAGCTCTTTGCGAGCCGCGCTGCCAAGCTTTTTGGGGAAGCCCGGAAGGACCTCGTCCATTGCTTCGATGAGCACGATGCGGACCTGCCGGCGCGCCAGTTCCGGGTATTCCTTCGGAACCACAAGCCGCGCCAGCTCCGAGAGTGCACCGGCGTACTCCACACCGGTCGGGCCACCGCCCACGATGACGAACGTAAGCAGTCTGCGTTGTTCGCCTTCGCCGGTTGCCCCGACGGCCTTCTCGAGGCATCTGAGAATGTGGTTGCGGAGTTCCAGGGCCTCGGCCAGGTCCTTCAACCCAAGCGCCGTCTGCTCGGCCAACTGCAGCCCGAAGAAGTTGGTCGTGCTGCCTGCCGCGACCACAAGGTAGTCGTAAGCGATCTCCTCCCCGGTCGAAGTTCGCACGAACTTGCCTCGAAAATCGACCCCCGTCACTTCGGCCAGCCGCACGTGCACGTTGGTTGTGCCCCGGAAGATCTTCCGAACAGGCTGGGCGATGTCGCTGGGGTTCAGAAGGGAGCTGGCGACCTGGTAGAGCAGAGGGGTGAAGAGATGGTAGTTGTTGCGGTCCAGGAGAAGTACTTCGACCGGCTTGCCAGCGAGCTTGCGGGCGCACTGCAGCCCGCCGAAGCCCGCTCCGATGATCACGACTCGTGGAAGTGCCACCGGGATCAAGCGTGAGCGAAAGAGGCGACGGCCCGCAACCCACGCCAGGGCTGACTGGCGAACCTTGCCCGGGCCTGGGGAACGCGCTTGGCCAATGATGCTTCGGGCACAGCAGAGCATCGCATGCCATACGTCCGACTAACGACTGCGAGACCATTAGAGGCTCTGAGGAGCGGCTCGCAGAGAGGGTCGAAGGCGTCGATGGTCCTGTTCGAGACATCGTCACCGATCCTGACTAGCTCGACGTCTCGCTTCCCGCAGGCACATCATTCGCGCACCAGGTGAAGACCGATCACACGGTTTTCGCCTACGTGATTGGCGGCGAGGGCTACTTTGATCCCAGTCGCGACGCCTATGACCGTGAGGACGTGGGCGAGATGTACTCCAACCTGGAGCGGCCCTGCGGCTCCGCCGGGTGGCACGCTCGTCCTGTTTCGCGCCGCAGAGCTCCGTACCGCGTTCGAGGAGTTCCAGAAGGGCAACTTCACCAAGCACCGCCGGACCTAGTGAAGGGTACGGGTCTCCCTTGCTAGGTCCCCCGCGCCGTCGTTTCCCAGTCGTCCCGCTGCTGGTTCGAGGGCAACCAGCCGGGCAGAGGCAGGGCAAGCAGCACTGCAAGGGCGGTGCAATACGGTTCGTACATGTCGCGGAGCTCAGCCAGCCGTGCGGGGTCCGGGGTGCCACCGAGCGGCACCAGCCCCGTCCACTGACGAGCCTCGGGCAGGGGCCGCACACGCCCGGTATGCGGCTCGGCGCGAACGACCTGCGCCAGGTCGACCGCTGCGTGCCGCGCCATTGCAAACGTGAGGCGGGCCTGCCTTTCGAGCCGCGGCCGGTCGGAGGCAACGATGAGGGCGCAGGTATCGAGCACGACCGTGAGCATCGCCACCCACGACTGGTGGTCGTGGTGCGAACGGAAGAAGCCCAAGACCGGGTACGAGAGATGGCTTTCCAGCAGTTCGGCCGCCCAGAGCTCCCAGGCGGAGAGTAGCCGCTCCAGTTCCTCGTCGTCGCCGGCGCGCCGCATGAGCTCTCCTGCGGAGGGAGGCGAACTGGCCCGCGCGTCGAGCAGGGTGATACCAACTTCGCGTCGCGCGAACGACTGGTAGAGCACTGGCAAGTAGCCGATCACAAGAGCCAGAAAGCCGAATCCGGTCCCGGCCTCTACCACGGTGATGGTCCGGGCGAGGGTAGAGGTGGGCGAAACGTCGCCGAGGCCGAGCGTGAAGAAGGTTTCGCCGCTGAAGAAGAGGGTCGAGCCGAAGCCGGTCTGTCCTTGGACATCGCGCAGGTGAGTGCCAAGGGACCATTGCATCCCGGCGAAGCCGAAGACCAGGAGCAGCGCCCAGAGCGCGAGCAGGAGGAGAAGCGAGAGGGGACCGTAGAAGCTGAGCATCGATTCGCGGGCGCCCTCGCCGCGGAAGCGCGCGGCCAGGCTGCGCACCGGCGCCCAGCTCATGCGGAACCAGACGCGCGAGATACTAAGCCGTCGCGCGGTTCGCCGAGGAAGGATCATCGTTTCGAAGGCGTCGAGCAGGACGAAAAGGATGAAACAGGCAGCAGGGAAAGCGAGGAGCGACAAGAGACGGGCCTGCAGCGAGGAGGTTTCCCGATTCTACGGGGTATTGGCCGAGGAGCTCCGGGTCCACCACAGGTTGGGCGATTCTCCGCCCACGAACATAGCTCGCGTGGTAACCGCTGCCGAAGCAGCCGCTGCCAGAACTGTTGCCTTAGCACCGACCTTCGGGGTGTGCGCGGACTAGCGAGCCCGCCGCCACGCGCCCAACTCCTCGGCTCGGTGGAAGGGCTAGGGTGAGGTTATAGAATGCCCCTGTGGAAGCCATCCTTGCCTCCGTCCAGCCCTACGATATCCACGGCACGCGGTACTATCGCATCGCTTACGCGCTCAAGGACGAGCCCGACCGAGTCTCCGAGGGTCGCGTGGCAGCGGAGTCCATCTATCGGGACCCGCAGCCTGGCGACCGTATCGATATCCGCCTGCTGCTCGGCATCATCGACGAGGTGAAGAAGCTCTAAGGTTTCGCGGGAGTCAGTCCTGAGGGGTCCGAAGCTGCCGCTCCATCCGGCGTTGGTGATCGGCCAAGAATGTCCGAGGACAACAGGGAGTCCGTCAAAATGGAACGGCTCAGGAGATCGGTTGATCGCCCCGGGCGCACCTCGTCGGGCGGCCGGCGCTCAAGCGACGATTCGGCCGACGCCCGATTTGAACGGGATGCCCTCGAACGATGGGAAGGTGAAGGCGGGGCTTTCCGCAGGGCGCTCCAAGAGAAGGTCGAAGCATCGAACAAGTTGCTTAGGCCGGGAAAAGGAGCCGCAGCCGATCTAGCCCGAGCAAGAAAGGGGCAGCTGCAGCGCAGGAGAGTCAGGAAGACCCATGAAAAAGAGCGAGCGAAGCAGGACTCGATGATCAACATTGACGACAACGCGATGGGAGAAGCATCGTCGGCACAATCGGCAAAGGACGCAGCAGCAGACGCAGCGGGCAACCCCGCGGAGCAGGGTGGGCAAGGATAATTCGCCCGTCGCGGGCGCCCTGGAGTGGCCAACGGAGGTCTGGTTAGGAAGAGAGGGCAACACTATTGCGGGATCGTGTGCAGCACGCGTCCTTTCCCCGCCTGCCAAGGGGGTCAGGTTCGAGCCACCCGCTTTCGGGCGCCCCAAGAGATCCAACGGCCGGAACCGGACGCGCATGCCAGAGCGGCTGCGCGGGCAAGGCGAGGGAGCGGTCGCGGCCGCGGACGAGCGGGCGCTGGCGATGCGGGCTACGGCCTTCTAGGGCGAGGTGGTGGTGGGGATGAACTGGAGGAATCGAGCGCGAAGATCCTCGCTTCGAAGGACCAACTCTTCGATTGTCGCGACATCGAGTGGCTCGACGTTGAGGCCGGCCCGATCGTAGGTTACGCGTCCGCGTGGGGCGGCGCGGTACTCCTCAACCGAACCTGGATCGCGACCGTCGAACATTGCGATATAGGTTCCGTGAACGCTCCGGTTGCGGTCCTTTCGAAGTTTGCCGAGCTCGGAATAGATCGCCCTCACTGCGGCGGCCTCGTCTCTGTTTCCTCGCGCGCGCCGAATCGCAAGATCGCGCCAGACTCGCATCAGCGTGTCGTCGGACGCTCCATCGAGAACAATGTGGCCGGGGTGGGCATCTAGAGGATTCAGCAACGTAATGGCCACGCCCTTCACGAGCATCGTCAGCAGGCCGTACGAAACGACGAACTGGCCGAGGGCGAGCTCGAGCCTCGTTAGTTCGTCCGGGGGTTCGGAAGAGGTACTCAAGCCGCCCTCCCCAGTGGCCGTCCAGATCCGCTCCCTGTTAGGGAACGTCGTTTGAGCGGAGGGGGCCCGAGTGTGGAGCGGACACGACCCGTGCCGCCCTCCGCAAGGCCAGTTTACACGAGCACGGGATTCAGGGTGTGTCACGGGGCCGTTGGGGCTGGCGGGCGGGTGTGGCAGAGATGGGGCATGAACACGCAAGTCGCCCCCATCATCGACGTGGCGAACGCCGTCCAGGCGCTCATCGAGGCGCTGCAGCCGCTCGAGCCGTCCGTCCCGCCGGCGAGCCGCCCGGCGTTCGCCGCATCCCTGGCCCGCGCCAGGCGAGCCCGCGTCGCGCTCAACCAATGGGCCGACGAGCAGCGGTAGGGGGTGCCGGGCCTTGACGTTCGAATGTGAATTATGGTAACTCATGTCCATGCAGTTTTCCGACGGTTCTGGCCAACTTTCCTTGGCGGAGTCTCGGCTGCTCGAGGCTCTCTCACCTGGCGAGCCCAACCATATGATGGCGTTGAGGCGGGAGATCCGACAGGCGACTGGTTACCCCTACTCCCACTTGACACTTCACAGGAGCCTGCGCGCGCTCTTGGAGGCCGGACTAATCGAGGCTGCCGGAGAGACCACGGGTCCATTCGGCGAGCGAATCCCCCTCGTCCGCATCTCGAGCCTTGGCGAGCGGGCGTACGCGGGATAGGCCGCCCGCCGTCAGTCGGATCGGCAGGCTCCCCAGAGGCCGCGCCGAGCGGCCCTCGCGCCTCGTTCCAGCGCTGCATAGCTGACGAGGTGCTTCACGTCTGGCTCCTGCGAGTAGACGTAGCCGAACCCGTTCCGGATGAGGTAGGCCGACACGTCGAGCCCGCCGCCTACGTAGACGAATCGGAGCAATCGGCCGTACTGGTCAACGTCCGTGATGTCAGACTCCAACCGAACGCGCTTGCCTTCAACGAGCCGCTTGTTCTCCTCGCTCGCTTGGGGCCCGAAGCACTGGACAGGCTTGGTCGGGTGGACCGTTTCGGTCGTATCTACGCCGAGGTATCGCACCCTGGAGCCATCCTCTAGCTCGATCGTGTCGCCGTCGATCACTCGCGCGACCTTCGGCAGACTCGAATCTCCGCCCGTTTCCGCTATCGCCCACGCGCCGACACCGGCCGCAAGAGCCAGCACCGCCGTCCCCAGGAGTTGAAGAACCCTACTGGACAACGATGTCGGACGGAGACTTGGCTTCGATCTCGGGGACGCCCTGGTAGGACTGGATCAAGCCAGTGACACAGACCGTCTTGCCGGTGTAGGCCTTCTCCGGGGCCGGCGAGAACTTCGAGCGATTCTCACCCCAGATGAGAATCGTGAATCTCCCCGAGGTCGGGTACACCTTCCCAACGTCGAT
This sequence comes from Tepidiformaceae bacterium, assembly GCA_041488155.1. Lineage (GTDB taxonomy): Bacteria > Chloroflexota > Dehalococcoidia > Tepidiformales > Tepidiformaceae > JBGPOS01. Next base: position 20,693 of record JBGPOS010000045.1, on the reverse strand, counting down.
GAACGTGGGGCTTCCTCTCGTGGTCGAGGCGTAGTTCGCGCCGACGACCGGGCCGCGCACCGTGGCCCGCTTGCCGACGTTGGAGCCTGCTTGCTCCCAGGAGATCGCCCCGGCGCAGCTGGCCGATGTCGTTGATGATGATGGCGCCGTCGACGCTTGGGTTTGAGCTGCGGGTGAGGGCTGCTGAGGTTTGTCGTCATCGCCGCAGGCGCTCGCGGCCAAGACTGCGAACGACGCGGCGAGAACGGCACCAAGGACGCGCGTCTTAGTCTTCATCGCGTTGGTCGCCTGCGTCATTTGGCAAGCATGAGTCGCCGAGCCTCATCGAGTGTGAGTTGACCCCTCGCCCAGCGTTCGTAGAGATCGAATGTGTCTTTGCCTTTCGTGACATGCGCCTTGAAGTCCTCCGCGCTCTTGGCCTCTTCGCCCCGGTTGAAGTCCGCTGCCAGGTAATCGTGGCTCCCGCAAGCAACCCTCAGGGTCGTCCCGACATTCTCCACCGGTGGCTCCACCCCGCCCAGGTGGAGTTCGCGCATGAAGGATCCGGTGAACCGAACTTCAGCTCGACCGCAAACCGACGCAAAGAAGTTGGCTATGGTGCCAGGTTCGTCGCAGAAGCCCTGCAACTCCTTGGAGTCACAGGTGGAGGTCTCGGAGTTGTCTCGAAGCAGCGGCAGGACGAACTGAGCGAACCCCAGCGCTCCCACCACCAATAACGCGACGGCGGTGCCGACTTTAGACTTCAGCCCCTCCAGTCGCTTCACGGTCGCTCCCCGCCCTCCAGCTCGTTCGGGGACGATATGCCTCATGCCGAAGTGTCGTCAATGCGCGGCCGGCGAACATACTCCAGGAAGCCGCCCTCCCGTCGAACTACAGGTTTACCTCTTCGCTCGTGACCAGGTCAACGAGGGCAGCGACCGCCCCGGCGGGCGGTTCTTCCAGCTCCGTGCCAACGTGGTCAGAGACGTTTGCCTGCGCTTTAAGGATGCGCTCCCTTAACTCGTCTAGGAGGCCACGCACGTCCGGGTGAAGGATGTCTTCCCCACCGAAGTGGTTACTGAGCTGTGTCGCCGCTAGTTCGACTGCCCGCACCTCTTGCCAGCGCATTGCGACCCCATCGCGGATCTGGTTGACAAGGGTCTTTGCAATGGTCGACAGCGTCGGCGTTCCGCCTCCGGCAGTTTCCGTGAGCCGATCCACACCGGGCTGCACTAGCCAAAGGGGAGATTCGCTCACCAGCTGGCGCACGCGTTCCCGGCCCTCCCGTTCCCGGTGGACTCGCTCGGCTTCCTCGTCGGGAACCACCTCGAGCCTGACGCCCCACTCCGGGAGCACCTCGACGCTCTCGCCGCGCCAGTCGCAGTACGAGCCGTGTTCGATCTTGAGACGGCGACCTCGCCCCTGCCCCAGGAGGACACCGGAGGCGAGCAGCCCCTCCAACTCCTTCGAGCGCTCTCTTGCCCGGCGCCTCCACTTCTTGTCCGAGATCTCGCTGTTGGCCGGGTCTTCCTCGACGAGGATCTCCGCCAGGTCCATCACTGGGATGAGCTCCGCGCGGGCCTCCGTCTTCCTGCGCTCGTGCTCGGTCTCAGTAATCAGCTCAGGCGTGTGGAAGACCACGAACTCACTCATCTGGTATGCGTCCAGCGCGGAGAGGGTCAGAGTCGAGAGCCAGCCCACTTGCAGTTCCAGCTGACCGACCAGGCCCTCCAGGATCAGTGCCTGGCAGCCCAGGGTTCGGTGCGCCGCGAGCACCAGGTTGACAAGACGACGCAGACCCTCGCGCTGCTCCCAAGGCATCGAGCGCCTGACCTGCGGATCTTCCGGGCGGCCGTCCTTCCAGGCACGCAGGATCTCGGTCGCCCGTTCCTGCACAACGAGGGTGGGCAGCAACCGGTCCAGCCTGGCTTCCCGTCCCTTCATCGCCGGCCACCGGGCACCGTTTTCAAGCGCGGCTCCAGAACCCCTTCGATGACCGCCAGGCGTTCTTCGAACTCACCGGTCTCCAGCAGCTTGGCGCCGGCCAGAACGAGGGAGATGATCACCCGTACCTTCGCCACGGAGACCTCGAGGGCGAGAGCATCGAAGGCTGCTATCTCGAGGAGACGCCGCAGGCGCGGCGTCGTGTCGAGACCTTCGAACTGGTAGGCGCCGCTGATCGAACCCTCGCGCTTGCCGCGCTGCCCTCCCAGGCGCCGGGCCTCCTGCGCGGCGTCACGCGTTGCCGGGGAGTGCCAGAAGCAGAACTCGTCGTCGATCATCGGCGCCTGCCTACAGGGCTGGTTATCGCCGGACTTCGCGGCACAGGTTCGGCGGGACAAGTTTCAATAACCTCGACTTATCGACGCCGCACGCTTATCACGAGAGCAGGCCCTCAAGAGAGAGCCTGCTGGAGCCTCGTGTTGGCGGTGGTGGCGAGTCAGTCGCTGGTCGCGAACTCGTCCTCGACCTCGCGAGCGTGGCCCTCGGGGCAAGCCTCGGGCGGCGAAGTCCCTTCGGTCATGAACGCCTTTTGACAGGCAGAGCAATACCAGCGTGTTTGGCCTTCCGGGACCCCCTTCTGGTTCGGGACCTTCTTGATCTGGCGGAGCAGCCGTGAAGGCGTAGACTTTGGCCCGGTCGCGGCTTTGGCCGGCGAGTTGTCGCACAGCTGACTCCCTTGCTCGCCGGCCAGCGACCAGAAGCGCCAGCCGTTGACCGAGCCCCCCGTCACGGCGTTGCCGGCCGAGGACAGGCTCTTGAAGGTGCGCCCGTCGGCCAGCCGGTAGGCAATGCCCTCGTCGGTCTTGACGACCTCGCAGGTGAAGACCTGCTTCTTGTAGGTTGCCGTCAGGGCTGTCCCGGGCGGCAGGTTTCGGTTCTCGATGGTCACGTTCCGACTCCTCCTTTCGAAGTCGGTGGTGATACATCACTCTGTCTGCAGACCAAGTCAACCGGGGGAAGCAACGATGGGTTTGAGGCCGCCGACCGGCCAACCGGAGGAGCGCAAGCTGGACGTCGAAGGTCTTGCCCACCAGGTACAGCGCCGGCTCCGGAACGGTCTGTCCGGGACCGTCGTCGCGGTCGCCCCGGACGGTTCGATCACCGTGGAGAGTCCGGGCGCGCCAATCAGCAGCCCGCATGAGCGCGGCCGCCACGCCCTCGCCACCTTCGTGGTGACCAACGACCCGGCGGGCTACGAAGAGGTCCTGGAACGCATTCGGAGCGGGGTGCGAAAGCACGTTCTTTCGCGCTAGCAGGCCGTTCACAGCCTGACCGTCCCAAGCCCCATCGCGGCGAGCTTCGCCTCCGCTTCACGAAGGCCACCGTCTTTGCGCACCGCCGTCTTCCCTGTGAACTGCTCCCAGCGGCGGACGGCCACGTCGACGTAGCGCGGGTCGAGGTCGATCCCGAAGCAGCGCCGCCCGAGCTGTTCGCAGGCGATGAGGGTGCTGCCCGAGCCGAGGAAGCCGTCGAGCACGATCTCACCGGTTCGGCTTGAGTTGCGGACCATCGCCTCGACCAGGGCCACGGGCTTGCTCGTCGGGTGGTCCGCGTTCCGCAGGGGCGTGTCAACCTCGAAGACCGAGGAGGCGCTGTTGTCTCCGTACCAGCCCCGCGAGCCCCGACCTCGCCTTCCCTCCGGGGCGGGCTTGTAGCCGAAGAGGATCGGCTCGTGACGGTAGTGATAATCGCTATGGCCTGGGACGAGCTTGCTTTTCACCCAGACGAGGGTCTGGTGGAGGCGCCAGCCTTGGGCGAGGAAGGCTTCGCCGAAGACGATGGACCCCGCCCCGGCGGGATGGGCCAGGTAGATCGCGCCACCCGGGACGAGCACTCCATCCATGGCAGCGAAGGCCTCCAAGAGGAGTGTCTTCAGCCCGTCCGGGTGGTCGTTCTTGATCGTCAGCTTCGCCTTCGTGCCGCCTTCGTAGTTGACCCCGTAAGGCGGATCCGTCCAGACGCAGGATGCCTGCTCTGCCCCCATCACGATGGCAACATCGTGTGGGTTGGTGGCGTCGCCACAGAGGACGCGGTGGTCACCGAGCAGCCAGAGGTCACCCGATTGCGTGACGGGCTCGTCGGGTAACGGCGGGATGTCGTCGGGGTCGGTCAGCGCCGCCGGTGCCAGGCTGTCGAGAAGTTGCTGGAGTTCACGCTCGTCGAAGCCGATGATCTCTAGGTCGCTCCCCTCAGTCCGTAACGACGCGAGGAGGGCCGCCAGCTCGTCTTCCTCCTACTCTCCCCAGCTGCCGTTGTCCCGCAGGCCCCGCTCCTGCGCCAGCTGCTCGGGGATGTCGACGAGGATCGCCGGGATCGTCTCCCAGCCGAGGTGATGGGCGGCGCGGTAACGCATGTTCCCGCCAAAGATGGCCCCGTCTTCCGTCGCCAGGACCGGTCGCAGCCAGAGGAACCCTGGGTCCGCCGCGATCGAACGGCAGAGGTTCTGGAACCGTTCGTCCTTGATCGAGCGGGGGTTCCAGGGGGCGGGCCTCAACGTCAGGAGGGAAACCGATTGGACCGTCGGGTTGGGCGGCATCCCTACCTCCAAAACGCGAAAGCGCCGGCCCCTTTTCGGGATCGGCGCTCGGAGGCGCTCTCGCGACGCTTGCCTTAAGTCTCACCTATTCTAGCGCATCTGCGGTTGGGAAGGCGACGCACCACGACCTCTGGACCGGGGAATCGCGAACTGGCGGTGGCTCCTAGCTATCTCACGAACTGTCGAACCAGTTGGCTTGCCATGCGGTGTATCCTGTGCCGACTCGGTCGCGGAAGATCCGCGATGTGGGGAGGGACACTCGTCATGGGATTGCTGAAGAAACTGCTCGGGCGTGAGCGAACCCACGAGCAATGGCTCGAGGCGCACCCGGATAAAGGTGCGCCGAAGACCGGTTCCGTTGCCTTCTCCACAGAGGAAAAGGCGCGCACCCGTGCCACGATGGAAGAGGGGATGAAGGCCCAACGCGAGAAGCGGCAGTCCTGAGCTTTCCCGTCGTCGCCCCGACCGTGCATCGTATTGGAAGGCCCGGGGCGTGGGCGATGACGTTCTCGCCCGAAACCCCCGACCCGAGGATGACAGCCACGGACCCGAGTCGGTCAGCACCTCGGGTCCGTGCCGCAGGAGCCGTTCGCGCGGGCTCTCGTCGCCCGCAAGCTCGCGGACAGGTGCGGTAAGGCGCGGGCGTCTTGGGTGGAATCGCCGCTCACGAGCCGCATTCTACCCCGGCTTCGCTACAATCGGTGACGATGCGTTGCCTCAGGATCGCCGTCGTCACCACCGCGGCCCTCGTGGCCCTTATCTATGGATGGATGCGGATTCCGAACTCGCTGTTCTACCGGCAGCGCCGACCCACCCGGCTTGGCGTCGCCGTCAACAGATTCGGAGGGTTTCTCGCCGGGCTGGGCATGCCACCCTCGTGGGCGTGCGTACTCGAAGTGAAGGGCCGCCGCAGCGGCGAGACACGTTCGACTGTCCTCGTCATCGCAGACCATGATGGCGACCGCTATCTGGTCTCGATGCTAGGCGAAGCCGTCGAGTGGGTGCGCAACGTCCGCGCTGCTGGTGGGGCAGCCGTCATCCGTCACGGCCGGCGGCGGCTCGTGCGGCTCGTCGAGGTGCCGGCGGCCGAACGGGCGCCGGTCCTGAGATCCTACTACCACCCCGCCCCCGGTGCGCGCCCCCACATGGAAGCCACCCTCCAGAGTACCGTTGCGGACTTCGAGCGGATCGCGGCGGGCCACCCGGTGTTCCGCATCGAGCCGCGTGCCTGGGACGCTGCTGCTCTGTCTCCGACATGCTGATCTCGACGATGAGCGACCTGCCGGGCTCCGAGGTCCTCCGAATTGGCTGAGCAGAATCCTGGCGCCGGATCACCGGCCGGGAACGCTCTGCCTACAACAGATCCTGCACTAGCGCCCGCGAAACCAAGGTCCGCGTCCCGTTCTCTCGATTCGCTCTTGTTTGGAAGTCCTGCCACTCGCGGTCGGCGTTGGAAGACTGCATGAAAGCGGCGTAGGCCGCCAGGTTCTCGAACTCAAGAGTGACGACCATCTGGCCCGTATTGGGACCGCCCACCACCATCTCGCCAAGACGGAATCGGGCGCCAAGACGCGTGAGGTGCTCCTTAGCTTGCCCCGCTTCCTTCAAGAAGTCGTCGCGTTTGCCCTCGCGGGGCTGAAAGATGGTCACAGCACGAACTGCCATTCTGATGCCTCCTACGAGATCCGGATGATACGGATGTCAATCCTGAGCTGCCACCGGCGACGACATCCGCCGCGGAGGTGGCGCGGGGTGGGCGCGGACGAACGACTCAGCGTAAGTCGCCAGCGATGCCGGCGAAGGTCAAGTTGTTGCATTCGGTCATCTTTGGAGCCAGGTCTGCGAGGCGTCCTCTTGCGGGTTCAGGGAACTCGAAGAAGGGGGCCTTGGCTACCCCGTCCAGTGCCTTGCTGTTCCCGTCCCGAGCGAGCACAGCCACGGCCGCGTTGATCTTCGCCGCGGCTGCGTCGTGCCTCTCTTTCAGGTCCCATGGCGGGTTGGCGGCGGCGAACCCCCTCGCGTACTCCTGGTAGGGACCCGTCAACTTCTTCGCCAGCTCGTCGAAGCTCTTGGCCGACTGCGACTCCTTCTTATTGGCGTCAGCGAGGGCACGGGCCGCCACGCAGAGCGCCTTGAGATACTGGTCGTCGCTGCCGGTTCCGGCGCTGTTCACGCTGCCCGCCCCTTCCGCAGACTGCGTGGGAGGCAGCGTCGAGCCTCCCCCACCAGAGTCGCCACCACAGGAAATGGCCAACGTTAGGAGCAGGACACAACCGCTGCCGACCGCCACCCCAAGCATGGTCCGAACAGTCCGCGGCACGTGCATCTCCGATCTTTGCGACGAGCCGATAGTACGCCCGTTCGAGGTATGGGAGGGCGGCAGGTCGAGGCTTCAGACCGCCGCAAGGCTTGGCCGCCGCCAAGCACTCGGGCAGCGGCAGGGCTGACGGCTACCCGCCGTTATCATGCCGGCCATGGATCTGCTAACGGCCTACGGGGTCGTGGCCGTCGTTTCGATGCTATTGTTCTACGCGCTTGAGGGCCGGCACGTGGCGTTTGTCATGGCCTTTGCGGGCGCCTGCCTTGCATCCTCGGCCTACGGCTTCCTTCAGGGTGCTTGGCCCTTCGGCGGCGTTGAGCTGGTGTGGTCCGCCGTCGCGATGCGCCGTTGGCAACTGCGTCGCGCGCTCCAAGGTGATTAAGCGCTCCGGGGCAGGCGCAAGGCCTCGCGACTTGCTGTCCAGGTCTCCTCGAAGCGGCACGATGGGCAGATCGTGTGAGGGAGGACGACCGACGGACCTCTATTCCCTCTCATGCGTAGTCATCGACAACGCTCTGTAAATTGCGCGCAAATTCGGTTCCGCTCAGGTTTCGGGAGTTCGAGCGGAGGGTTGACAGGCTTTGGGAGCCGATGCTACGCCGGATCGAGGTCGCTCAGTGACACGACGACCACAGAGGAGTTGACGTCCGGAAAGGAGCCTGACTATGGGTACGTCCATTGCCCACCAGCCGCTGTCGAAGACGGCGCCCAGGGTCGCAGTAGCGGCCGAAGCGGCTCAATCCCACATCCTCACCCTCAACATCCGGTCAGCGGCGGCTCTCGGTGACGCAGCTAGGGAGAGACTTTCGGTGACATCCCAGAGGATAGTCCCTCCTCTGCCGCGACGCCTCGCCTCCCACGCCACATAGCGCCCTTGGGTCGCGCTCTCCCGACTGCGGTGAGGCGCTAAGCCACCTCCCGAGCTGACAAAGCCAGCTTGGCCCGGCCACCAACCAACACGCTGCGTCCCGAGACCGTTTCGACGGATCTCGGGACCGTAGCCGGCCGACGCAGAACCCGAAACAAGAATTCCATTTACCGAATCCCACTGGAGGAAAAGCATGCGTACTGCTGTACAGGAGAAGTTCCACGATCCGCGATCGTCCCGGTTGGCTCACGACATGTCCGTCCTCACGCGCGACGGCATCTATCTTGGGAGCGTCAAACGGATCAACGGCATCTATTTCGAGACGGTGCCTCCATCCGGTCGCGCCTTCTGGTTGAACCGCGACCGCATCCTCTACTGCGACTTCGACGAGGTGACGCTGACCTTGGACGAAGCCCAGGTCGACGAACACCGGCTGTCGAGACCGCGCGGCGAGCGGTGGGAGCCTCCGGTGCTCGACGCCCTGGAGGACGGACTCCTCTCCGAGGACGAGCGACGGCGTCAGCGCGAACGCATGGAACGTGAGCTCAGCGAGCAGAGGGAGCGCAGTTCAACGTCCCCCGTCGCTGAGACCCGCTCTTGAAGGAGGTTGACGATGAAGACCTTGATGAAGTTCGCCAGGTCCGAGCAGCCCTCGGCGCCGCCAACAGTGCGGGAAGTCCTCTCCTCGCTCCTCGAGGCAACCAACCAATCCCTCATGTTGCTTGACCTGGCCCGACGGCTGGCGTTCTCGCCATCGCAGGCTAGCTGGCGCTCCTGCATTCAGGTCGGCGAGACAGCCGCCCGCATGCTAAGCGGTCCCTTGAACGGGGTCGCTCAGCCTGATGGAGAGGCGGAGGGAGGGTCATTCCTGTCTCAGAGAGCCCAGCTGCCGCCGGTCCTGGCGCATCATACCTACCTCGCCGCACGTGTCGGTGCCGTCGTTCTGGCCGCTTTCGACTCAGACGGCGACGCTCCATCGGCTATCCGCTTCGGCGAACGGATTGCAGATTTGCAGCTTGAGGTCGCTCGACACCGAACCCGCCTTCAATCGGCCCTCGTCGACTTTGGGCACGGACCTTCCCTGGCGCCCCTCGCAGGACGGCTGGGTTCGGCTGCCGATCGGGCCCGGTTGGATTGGGGGTGCACGCCGTCATGAGCCGTTTGATTCTCGTGTCCAACCGGCTTCCCGTGGTCACCACGCTGGAGGACAACAAGCCCGAGCTTGTCCCGGCAGCAGGTGGGTTGGCGAACGGCCTTCGCGGGGTCCACGAACAGTCGGGCGGACTGTGGATCGGTTGCCCCGGGGAGGTCTCAGCTTTCAACGACAGGCAGCGGCATTGGCTGGGAACCATGTTCGCAGAACGAAATCTGGTCCCGGTGTGGCTTGAGGCAGAGGAGGTGGTCGCATTCTACGATGACGTTGCGAACGGGATGCTATGGCCGCTCTGCCATTCCTTCCTCGACCGCCTGCAACTCTGTCCCCAGAGCTGGGCCCGGTATTGTGCTGTTAACAAGCGCTTCGCCGACGTGGTCGCCGAGACAGCACGCCCGGGTGACACCATCTGGGTGAACGACTATCACCTCGCCCTCGTGCCGGCGCTCCTCCGGGAACGACTACCGGACGCTCGGATTGCCTTCTTCTTGCACGTGCCGTTCCCGCCAGCGGACATCTTCGCCGTACTCCCCTGGCGCGAAGAAGTTCTCAAGGGCCTGTTAGGGGCCAACGTCGTCGGCTTCCACACCGCCCAGTACTCCACCCACTTCCGCACCTCCCTGGCCCGGTTCCTTGGAGTTGTCTCGCCCTCCGGTCGAGCCACCTGGCGAGGCCGAGAGGTGAGGATCGGGTCGTTTCCAATGGGAGTCGATGCCAGCGCGTGGGGCACTCGGGGGCAGAACGCGCACGAGCAGGCAGATGATATCCGCGCCGGTGCCGAGGGCGTGAGGCTCCTCGTGAGCATCGACCGGCTCGACTACACCAAAGGGATCATCAACCGTCTGAAAGCCTTCGAGCGGCTTCTCGAGTCAAATCCTGGCCTTCGGGGTGGCGTTCGGCTGATCCAGGCGACCGTCCCCTCGCGCCAACAACTCGATGCTTATGCGGAGCACCAGAGCCGGGTCCAGGAGCTGGTGGGGCAGATCAACGGCGCCTTCGCGACCGCTGACTGGGTTCCGATCGTGAACTTTCACCGGGCTCTTGCCGAAACCGAAGTCGCAGCACTTTACCGGGCGGCTGACGTGATGCTGGTAACCCCTCTTCGCGACGGGATGAACCTTGTCGCGAAGGAGTTCGTGGCCACTCGGACCGACGAGGATGGAGTGCTCGTGCTCAGCGAATTCGCCGGCGCGGCAAGAGAGCTCGAGGAAGCGCTCATCGTCAATCCCTATGACCTGGACGGTGTGGTGGACTGCATCGTGCGAGCCCTGGAGATGTCTCCGTCCGAACGTCGGGCGCGGATGAGTGCCTTGCGCCAATGTGTAGGCAGACACGACGCTGGCCAGTGGGCGATGGGGTTCCTCGGAGCCATGGAGGAGCAGAAGGTGGCGGGCGGGCGACCCCCGCGGCGATCGCTTCGCCACGAGCCTACGCATCGGCGGACAGGCGGCGTTCGTCCCCGGACGGCTTCGCCGTCTGGAGGTTGACTCCTCTAAGCGCCGCCGCCATCGGAGTCTGGACTCGAGACCGGTTGACGACACGATGATGCGATAGTGCCGCGGCCCACTGCTGCCCGGGCGACAAGACGCGAGTCCGCATCCGGTCGCTCGCGTTTCGATGCTGCTACACTCCGGCCCACTCGGGTCCAAGGGATGGCCCTGATGCAGGAACCGAAAGCCGAGAGACCGCACATGCCCGCGTACGGCATCCTCCCGGCCACACAGGGAACCGGTCTGATGGCATGGAGCTGGGCCGTCGACCGATTGACCCGGTCGCACGACTACTGGCTGGCAACGGTCTGGCCTGACGGTCGTCCCCACGTCATGCCAGTCTGGGGTGTATGGGCGGAGGACGCGCTATGGTTCAGTTCAGCTAAAGACTCTCGCAAGGTGCGCAACCTGGGGAGCAACCCGAAGGCCGTCATGACCACAGATAATCCCTTGGAACCGGTGGTGGTAGAGGGCGTGGTTCAACTCGTTGCGGAACACCAGAAGATCGCCCAATTCGCAGAATGGGTCGATAGCAAGTATCAGACGAACTACGGAGTGGCCTTCTTCGACTCAGCCGCGAATGGCTGTTTCCGGCTGTCTCCGTCCTGGGTGTTTGCTCTGCGCGAAGACGATTTCACGGGCTCGCCAACACGCTGGTCGTTCACGCGCTAGGGCCCTCGAGTCGCCTCGACGACTCCGAACGGAACGGTCGCGTGGGCGCTCGAACGCCGGACTCTTTCCCGGTCGCTGCTCGCAGGGCGTGCCCGTAGCTAACCACATGCCCGCCCTTCGGACCGAAATTCAGACCCGAGCGGACGGGGGAATTCCCACAGCGCGATGAGATCCTCGGGAGAGGACAGCGGCCATGACGACTTGTACGCACGAATGGGAACGGTGGTGGGAGGCCAGGCAGCCATGCCGAACAGGCCAACCGCCGGCATCGCTGCGCACGTGGGTGCGGACGTGCTCTGTATGCCGTCTGTCCGAGTTAAGACCGATGCCTCCCGGCGCGGAACCGTCGGACAAAGACCGCGTCATCGTGGGCAGGTTGATCCCTTCTGAATAGGACTCCGGACGATGTCGCTGAGTACCCGAGGGCTATCGTGAAGTGTCCGCGCTGCGGTTCGAACTCTGTTCTCAGCAATCACGCAACAACCGCCTGTGTGGCCTGCGGCCATGTGCTGCATGAGCCGCAGAGGCAGGTTGGGGACGCCGCGTGGTTTCTACCCCGCTCGGGTGACCACCTCGGTCCGCCCCTGACCCCCAGTGAACGAATGAACCTCCAGCGGGAGGCCTCTGGCAAGCGGCGTCGCGAGATCTGACACCATGTCCTCATCGTGCGCGGAGGCCCCCGGGGGTGGCGGCTGTATCATCGTCGCGGTACGGGCTCTATTCGGGGATGTGAGACTGGAGGGGCAAGATGGGGAGCGTTAGCGCAGTAGACGAGAAGACTGGGCGGAAGTTCTACCTAGACGACCCCGACGACCTTCAACCGGGCGAGCAATTGGTCTTTCTTTTGAGCCTTCACGGCGGCGGCTCGGTCGGCTCTTGGCAGCGGCTGTACTTTCCTGCGTTCGAGTACAAGGAGCAGTATCGGTTAGTCGTTGCTACGCCCTCTGCCGCCACCAAAGAGCCATCGCGGCGGTGGGTCAGCGAGGCAGATGACGATCACCTCGTCGAGATCGTGGAGCACGTGTTCGACAAGTATGGCCGGCAGAACATTAGAGCCTTCTGGTTGGTCGGACATTCCCAAGGCGGCATGACGTCCAACCGATTGCTGAACTCCGAGTACTTCAAGGACCGCGTGGATGGTTGGCTGAGCCTCTCGGGGGGCCGCATCGGTCCCGCGCCGCGGGCCGCCTCGGCCGGCCGACCGGCACCTGTGGGTAGGACGATTCGGACGGGCCAGGCATCTCCGCCGAACTGCGACATCTCTTTCATTTTCGCAGTCGGAGAGCACGAGATCGTGGCTTTGCCCGAGACATCGCCATGGGCAGAAAAGTACGGCGCAGGGCCCCGAACTCGAATGGACGATGTCGTGGACGACCAGCCGGGTCAAGTGTGGGATACATCCGTCGAAGGGAGGTCAACCCCGGCCTGGGGACTGTCGCCGCGCCCGGGGACTGCGGAGGTCTACGTGTACCCCAATGCTCGAGACGGTCGCCTCATCGCTGATGTCGTGCGCCTGGATAAGGGTCACACCGAAGGGCTAGAGCCGAACGTCACCGAGGCGCTTGTCAAGCTCATCGTCGCGGCTCCTGGTGGAAAGGCGCGGGCAGTCGCCAACGAGCGAAGTCGCTGACCAGCGGCGCGACCATCGCAACCTCGCCGACACAATCCGGCCATAGTGACAACGAAGCGTCGGCAGCACGATCGGTGCCGGTCAGTCAGCGCGACAGGCCTCCACCCGAGACAATTGTCGGATTCTGCAACGCCCCCACAGCAGCGGGCCGAAGATGGCGATACGAACCGACGAGGGCGCCAACGTCTTGATGCAGCGCGGACCCATGCTAGGATCTTAGATTCTGCTCCTAAGAAACCCTTCGATGATCTCGAACATCGTTTGGTCAGGAATCTCCGTGAACTGGAACAAGACGAAAAGTCCGCGCGAGATCTCGGCGACGAGCGACTTGATTTCGGCGACAACCAAGTCCTGCGTAACCTGCCTGGTCCATGTCGCGCAGTCTTCGTCCGAAACCTTTCCTCTGCGAACGAAGCGCATCTCGCTGGTCCAAAACTCCCGCTGCTCCAACCCACCGTGATTCACAGATAGCAAGTACGGCTCATCTGGGGGTACGCCTAGCTCGCGATAGAGAGCGGCGCTGTGCATCACAGCTTCACATACGCGCCAAATTCGCGTATCGAACCAGATCGCCCTCTGGGGGTGCCCACCCGAAACCTGGAAGCTTGGCGGGCCGAACTCCTCTTCGAACACGCGAGCGAGGTAGTAGCTACCGTCCAGTCGGAAGTTCCAGAAGTCCTCCCATCCTGGTCCACCCTCGTTTCGATCGCGATGCATCCGGAAGTGGATTCCGGTGGATGTTGGAGTTGGCCGCAGACCTTCTCCATCCAACACGACCCCCATCGGCCAGCCCGTGTTGCGGAGTTGAGCGCGTTCGGCCGCTCGGAGGAGTTCCGTCTGGCCCCAGCGCCGGCCGTTGCCAACGAGTTGCTGGGACGCCTCGAGGTATCCGGGCCTTAGCAGCGGCATCGGGTCCCCGCCCTTACCTGAACGCCATTTCATGGGCCTGGGACGTCCATGCCTCCAGCTTCTCGATCGCGGGAGCTGGAGCTTCGTTCGGCGACATCATCTGCTTCAGCAACTCGCTGAGTTCGCCTAAGGTTTCGGAGCGACGGTTGCTCACCGCACGGGAAATCACGTCGTCCCAATCCTCTGGGGTGCACAACTTCGAAGTCTCCGCACCGTGGCGCCGAATGTAGACGGCGCCCTGTTCAAGAATCAGCTCCCCATTGTCAGACGCCGTCTGCGAACTGCGGCAAACAAAGGGGCTTCGTTCGAATCCTAGCACTGAGATAATGGGGTGACGGAGGCCAGTAGTGGGATGCACTTCGTGAAATACCGTGAGCCGCAAGTGCTGCCCCCGGAAAACCGCGGCGTTAGCCCTTTTGCTGAGGACCGTCGGTTCGAACGTCGCGGCAACAGCGTCGGAGTGCTTCGGATCTGGTGCCAGCAATCCAGACGAGCCTCGAACAAACCCAATCACCAGCCAACCGCCCCCGCCGTTGGCTATGCCTTGGATCTGTCTCAAGAGCTTCAAGGTGAAGGAGTCTTGGGTCCCCAGGGGGAGCGCCGCTTTGTATTCCGCTTCTCGGCGTTCCCCTGGATCCGTCAGCAGTCGCTGCCGGAAGGTTACCGCTTCAGAAGGTTCGTACGTCAAGCGTCGCAGCTCTCCAACTAGCGCTGGACGAATCTTACGCGCCGTCCGGAGAACTCTGTGCGACGCACCCACAATAAGAGGCGCTCACTGCCCCTCTACTGTCCGGAACGCGACCGCTGTTCGAGACGGTCGGCAGTCTCACCACCTCTCCCCTGACTCGTCGAGCGCGTCACCAATCAAGGTTTGGTCATCGCGACATGTGTCCTTGAGGGAGTCTGCGCTCAAATCGAGCCTTACACCTCGGGCAGGCCGTCCGAATGGTAGCCCCCGGCGAAACGCTGGCAATCAAACGCGCGCAAAACGGGCACCTCACGCGCAGAAGGATCGGCCGCCCGGGCGCGGTGCTCATCGCCCGACACGTCCGCCGGCAGGCATCCGGTCACGCGCGCCGCAGAGTGACCTGCGGTTGACCGGTTTGGCTCGGAAGTTGACCGGTTCGAGAGGGCTACCGGTCAAGCCGATTGCCTCCTTCAGGGGCCTTTCTAGATTCACGACGAACACCACTTGACCGACTTGACCGACTTGACCGGTAAGTCATCAACGATCCCTCGTGTTTTTTCTGCCACCGGGCCGCGGCTTCGGGCCAGGCAGCTCAGCGAAGCCGAGAACGAGAAACGACCCATCCACCAGTAGTCGGGCCACGTCGCCGACGAGCAGGCCGACGCCCTCGACCTCCACGATGCCGCCACGCACGAATCCGGCTTGGTCGAGCTGTTCGCGCAGACCGGCAGCGGTGCTGACGACGCGCTGGAGAGCGTCGGTGCGGTAGCGACGACCCACTTCAAACCGGCCTGAGGCGTACTTTGTGATGTCGGTGCTGTTTTGGCGGTCAAGTCGGTCAAGTCGGTCAGCTTCGACGCGGTTTGAATCTGCGTCCGCTTCCGGCGCTCCCTCCGCACCGGTCAAGTCGTCGGTCAACTTGACCGGTGCCGCTCGCCCGCCATAGCCCAGGACGTCCAGGATGTCGTCAAGGAGGGTGGAGGTCTCGTTAGCCGTCATTCCAACCGCTCAGTGACGAGGGCTGAGCGTCGGAGCTTGAGTACCCGGTGCTGGGAGCCCTCCAGAGTAATTGGCAGCGTTCGCCGCGTCTCTCCCTTCAGATGCCGCACCTCAATGACGCCGAGGTCCTCGAGCGCGCGATGTAGCGAGGCTTCGGTAGCTCCCAGCGATTGATCCGAGTCGCCCAGGAAGCGCGTTGCGGTCCGAAAGGTCTCCTGCGGGAGGAGGTACAGGTGGTCTTCGTCCGCCCAGCCGATCTTGACCGCGCCGCGGGCCGGGGAGTAACACGTGTCTCCTAGGTTGTCGCCAGCCTGAACTTCCTGGACATGCCACCCCAACTGCTCGCAGTCTGGCGGCTCGTTACCGCGCCTCCCGTTTAGGAACGCAGCTTTCTTCGCCAGTACTTCCGAGAGCACCGAGAGGAACCGGCGCGCCGGATTCTGTTCCCTCACAGATCGGTCCTGGGCGTCACCAAGTACTGTGAGTTCCCGCTGAATATCGTGCATCAGCGAGGCAACGCGCTCAGGCGACAGCCCGCCTAGCTCACGAAAGACGTTCAACGCCAGGCTGGCCGCGACCTCGAGGTTGGCGAGCACTTCGGGAATGCGACGATGCCCTCGTTTCTGTTGCGCGGCGCGAGCGACGGCGAAGGCGGCGGGCAGGGTTGCGCAAAGCTCGTCATACCGTTGTTCCAACTGATGGATGAAGGCGGCCATGGCGACGGACAGGTCTCCCGCTCGGTGTTGCGCTTCGGACAGAAGCTCCTCGTCGATTGCACCCGTTTTGAGGTCGATTGCGAGCGTCCGCGACACAGCAGACGCAGGCAAAGGCGGGGGCACCTCCGCGGTGGAGATGAGCAGTCCGCGCGGGTGGAGGGTGGCCCGCGCGCTCGTGTCCGCCCGCAGTCGGCCACGCCCGGCGATGTTTCCTTGCGCCCTGAGCACCCGGGAGGCTTTGGCTACCATGCGTTGCTGCTCGATCCGCCCGGGCGGCGGCGCGAACTCGTCGATCACTAACGGCACATCCTTGGCGAGGAACGCCAGCCGCTCGAGCGAGTTGTCTGTGCTCGACCAGTCAGCTGGCAGATTCTTTCGTTCGAACGCGCCGAAATGGGAGAGGAAGAGCGCCGCAAGCGAACTCTTGAGCGAGCCAGTCGGCCCCCACATCCAGACCGTGAAGTCCGGCTTCAGGATGGAGGCGACGGGCGCCAGGAACGTCGCGCACCAGAGCGCCGTGAGTACCGGTGCATCGCCCAACTCCAGCAACTTGAGGGAGCGCTCGATAGCGGTCTGCGGATCGGCTGCCACCGGGGGCAGGCGGTAACCAGCGAGGGTGCCTTCGAGGTCTACCTCGACGTCGCCCGATAGACCGCCATGCAGGAACGCCCAGACGCCGTTGATCTGGCGCCAGCCGGAGTGTGTATAGACGGTGCGTTTGAGCGGCTCACCGCTGAAACGTTGGATCGCCTCGCGCTCTCGGTCTTTCAGCCCCTGTCCGGCCGAGATGATGGCCTCGGTGCCGAACGACGGCACAACCCACTGCATCCCACTGAATTCGCTAGTTGCCACCCGGACGACGGGAAGCCTTCCGCGCGCGTTGTGCCCGGAGACTTCGAACAGGGTCGGAACCACATCGGACCCGTCATCACGCCGTATCTCCCGCCCGATTCGAAGGTCGAAGTTCGCGAGGAGCACGTCCTTCCATGTTCCGTCGCCCGCGGGCTTACGCCAGAAGGTGCTGCCGTTCCGTACCACATACGGGCCGTTGCGTTCCTCATCATCGTCCTGTCGTCTTGGCCAGACCTGGCGCAACAAGCGCGCGGTCTCCACGGGCACGAGACGTTCTAGGGTGGGCCAACCGCTGGCCGGTTCCCCCAAGGCGATCGCGGCGTAAGTGTCTCGGACTCCTTTCGCGCGGTCGCCGGCCTCGCGGCCGTCCCCCTGCGCTACGCACTCGATGATGCGAAGCGCGCGTTCGACCGCAAGCCCGAGGCGGCACATCCAGCCAGAGGCTGCAAGGGCCTGATCGTGGCGAGAACCCTCGTTCCATCCATGGCGGAGCGCGAAGGCGACGACCGAGTTCTGCAGCCATTCGAGGATGTCGGTGCTGCTCGTAAGTGGAGGTTGGTGCGGCTCGCCGATCCACGCGTAGCGCTCGCCGCTGGGGTGAATCGCTGGGGGCAGCACAGACTGCTCCCCGTCGCCGCGAAGTTCGAGGACACAGCTGCCGCCGAGGGTGAACCTCAGGTTGGACAGATGGCCGTCTGCGCGAACAAGGACGTGCGGTCGACCGCTTCGCGCCCAGCGCGGACATTCTTTCGACCATGGGGGTGCGAACCACTCGACGAAAGGGATGATCGCTTCGTCATCGCACTCCAAATCGTAGATGTCGCCCGACACGGCGCCGAGGCGGAGGCCCGGGCCGAACTCGCCATCGCCGAACCAGTCGAGCAGTTGCTCGTCGGAGGGTGGTGGCGCGTTCTGCCAGCCGACGTCAACCGGAGCCTTAGTGCGAGTGCGGACCCGCGTTAAGCACCATCCGAAGTCCTTGTATAAGAACGGAAGGCGGAGAAGCTGCGCTTGTTCTGGTGTGAGATTCGCGGAGGTCTTGACTGCGTTCACACCGCCACCCCCAATTCTTCGAGGGTGTAGAGGCGTGGTCCGCGCTTTACGTTAGGACAATTCAGCCCCGGCCGACCTCAAGAAGGAAGGGCCGTCCTACGATCTCCCGATTGCCGTTGGCGTGCTCGCGGCCAGTGGGCAGATCATCGCCAACCTCGACGACGCCGTGTTCATCGGTGAGCTTGCCCTCGACGGTGAGCTTCGCCCCGTGCGCGGAGTCCTGCCGATGGTCGCCCTCGCCCACAAGCGAGGGAAGGCGCGGGCCTTCGTGCCCGTCGCCAACGCCCCCGAGGCGGCGCTTGTAGCCGGGATCCAGGTGTTCCCCGTGCCCACGCTCGCCAGCCTCGCCTCCCACCTCCTGGGCGCGATCCTCCTCGAACCACGCGCCGGAGGCTCCGGCGAGGCTCCCCCGGACCTGTACCGCGGCACCGACTTCGCCGACATCGTCGGCCAGGAGCACGTGAAGCGTGCCCTCGAAGTAGCGGCCGCTGGCGGACACAACGTGATCATGCGAGGCCCGCCGGGGAGTGGGAAGACGCTTCTGGCCCGCGCCGTGCCCTCAATCCTTCCACCGATGACGACCGAAGAGGCCCTCGAAGTGACCCGAATCTACAGCGTCGCCGGTCTCCTCCCTCCCGGCGCCGGCCTCATCGGCAGCCGGCCCTTCCGCGCCCCCCACCACACGATCTCGCACGCTGGCCTGGTCGGCGGCGGCACGGTCCCCCGGCCCGGCGAAATCACCCTTTGCCATCGCGGTGTCCTCTTCCTCGACGAACTGCCCGAGTTCGGACCCCAGGTCCTCGAAGTCCTTCGTCAGCCTATCGAGGATCGGCTGGTCACCATCAGCCGGGCGCGATCGTCAGTCACTTTCCCGGCGAACTTTGCCCTCTTCGCCGCCATGAATCCCTGCCCCTGCGGCTACTACGGCGACCCCGCCCGCGACTGCACCTGTCCGCCGGCGGTCGTTGGCCGCTACCAGCGCCGCATCTCAGGACCGCTACTCGATCGTATCGATCTATTCGTAGATGTGCCCCGAGTGGCCTACGAGAAGCTCGCTTCGACCACCCGCGCCGAACCATCTTCCGCGGTTGCGGGCAGGGTTTCTCGCGCCCGGGACGTCCAGCGTGGGCGCTTCGCGGGTTCCCCTGCCGGCACCGTGCTCAACGCCGAGATGAACCCCTCGCAGGTGCGCGAGTTCGCCCAGCTTCAACTCGACCCTGCTGCTGGCGACCTCATTCGGCTCGCCGTCGAGCGCCTCAACCTCTCCGCGCGCGCGTTCCACCGCATCTTGAAGCTCGCTCGCACTATCGCCGACCTCGCCGGCAGCGACCCCCTCGAAACAGCACACGTGGCCGAAAGCATCCAGTACCGCGAGCGCGGCGAGTAGGCCGCGGTCCCCTGGGTGGCGTTCGGAGACGGCCGCGGCGACACACTGCACGATCGCAGGTATCCTTCCCGAACGCCCATCGAGGAGTCGTCATGAAGGCCGCCGTCCTCTACGAAGTAAACCAGCCGCTCCAGGTCGTTGAGCTGGACTACGAGCCGCCGAGACGCGGCGAAGTGCTGGTACGGATCGGCGCGGCAGGCATCTGCGCCAGCGACCATCACGTCATCCACGGCACCGGCTCGCTCCCTCTTCCGGCCGTGCTCGGGCACGAAGGGGCGGGCACCATCGAGGCCCTCGGCGACGGCGTCGACGGCCTGCAGCCAGGCGACCGTTGCATCCTCTCCTTCGTCTCGCACTGCGGCCACTGCAGGAGCTGCCGCGACGGCTTCCCGCAGCTCTGCGATACCTTTCGAAACGCTGGCACCCGCCAGTTCGACGGCACTTTCCGGCTGCGCGACCGTGAGGGCAACGACGTGGGCCAGATGTCCAAGATCAGCGTCTTCGCCGAAAAGTCGGTGACTCCCGCCCAGGCCTGCTACCCGATCCCCCGCGAAGTGCCGATGGACGTCGCCGCGCTCATTGGCTGCTGCGTCACGACCGGGATCGGGGCCGTCATCAACGCCCCCGGGATCAAGGCCGGCGCGACCGTTGCCGTCTTTGGCTGCGGCGGTGTCGGACTCAACGTCCTCCAGGGGGCGCGCCTCCTGAACGCCAGCCGCGTCATCGCCGTCGACCTCTTCGACCACAAGCTCGAATTCACCCGACGCTTCGGCGCCACCGACCTGGTGAACGCCTCGAAGGTGGACCCCGTGGAGGCCATCCGCGACCTCACCGGCGGCGGCGTCGACTTCGCGTTCGACGCCTTCGGCAGCGCCGGGACGATCAGCCAGGCGGTCGATAGCCTCCGTAAGACGGGCACCGCCGTGATGGTCGGCCTCGCCCCGGCCGGCGACCGCGCCCCGATCGACATGGTGGACCTCGTCCGCAACCAGAAGACCCTCGTCGGTTCGTACTACGGCTCCGCCAGCCCCCACGAGATGTTCGGCAAGATGATCGACTTCTACCTTCGCGAACGCATCGACATCGCCGGTCTCATCCAGCGGCACTACCCGCTGTCGCGCATCAACGAAGGCTTCGCCGCGCTCGAAAACCACGAGAACGGGCGCGGCGTGATCACCTTCGAGTAGCGGGCCGGGCGGGTGCGGCAAGGGGCGCAGCGCGCTACCATCTTCGTCACGCCCCCGTAGCTCAGCGGATAGAGTGTCGGCCTCCGGAGCCGAAGGCACAGGTTCGAGTCCTGTCGGGGGTAGACAATGCTTCCCCCATAGGCGCCGCGCCTCGAACAGAGACTCGAACTCCGCCCTCGGCCTCAATAGCAGTTCATGTTCCACCACGTCCATCCTCACCTTCCCAAAGAGAATCTTGCACAGCCCGTTG
>JBGPOS010000044.1:0-32180 GCA_041488155.1 Tepidiformaceae bacterium | reverse complement strand
GAGGGAGGCGAACTGGCCCGCGCGTCGAGCAGGGTGATGCCAACTTCGCGTCGCGCGAACGACTGGTAGAGCACTGGCAAGTAGCCGATCACGAGAGCCAGAAAGCCGAATCCGGTCCCGGCTTCTATCACGGTGATGGTCCGGGCGAAGGTGGAGGTGGGCGAAACGTCGCCGAGGCCGAGCGTGAAGAAGGTTTCGCCGCTGAAGAAGAGGGTCGAGCCGAAGCCGGTCTGTCCTTCTACATCGCGCAGGTGTGTACCGAGGGACCATTGCATCCCGGCGAAGCCGAAGACCAGGAGCAGCGCCCAGAGCGCGAGCAGGAGGAGAAGCGAGAGGCGACCGTAGAAGCTGAGCATCGATTCGCGGGAGCCCTCGCCGCGGAAGCGCGCGGCCAGGCTGCGCATCGGCGCCCAGCTCAGGCGGAACCAGACGCGGGAGATGCTAAGCCGGCGCGCAGTTCGCCGGGGGAGGATCATCGTTTCGAAGGCATCGAGCAGGACGAAAAGGATGAAGCAAGCAGCAGGGAGAGCGAGGAGCGACAACCGACGGCCTGCGGCGGGGAGGTCTGCCGATTCTACGCGGTATGGGTCGAGGGGTTCTGGTCAAGGTAGGGTTGCGCGCTCATCCGTCCGCGACCACGAAGGTATCTCCCATGGCCACTGTGGCCGAAGTAGACGTTCCAGAACTGTTGCCTTAGCACCGACCTTCGGGGCGTGCGCGGACTAGCGACCTCGCCGCCACGCGCCCAGTCCTCGGCTGGGTGGAAGAGCCGGGGTGGAACTATAGAATGCGGTTGTGGAAGCCATCCTTGCCTCCGTGCAGCCCTACGATATCCACGGCACGCGGTACTATCGCGTCGCTTACGCGCTCAAGGACGAGCCCGACCGAGTCTCCGAGGGTCGCGTGGCAGCGGAGTCCATCTATCAGGACCCGCAGCCTGGCGACCGTATCGATATCAGCCTGCTGCTCGGCATCATCGACGAGGTGAAGAAGCTCTAAGGTTTCGCGGGAGTCAGTCCTAACGGGATCCGAAGCTGCCGCTCCATCCGGCGCTGGTGATCGGCCAAGAATGTCCCAGGACAACAGGGAGTCCGCCAAAATGGCACGGCTCAGGAAATCGGTTGTTCGCTCCGGGCGCACCTCGTCGGGCGGCCGGCGCTCAAGCGACGAATCGACCGTCGACTCATTTGACCGAGATGCCCTCGCGCGATGGGAAGGTGAAGGTGGCGCTCTCGCCGAGGTGCGCCAGGAGAAGGTCCAGGCATCGAACGATTTCCCCGGGTCGAGAAAGGAAGCTCCAGCCGATCTAGCGACAGCAAGAAGGGGTCAGCTACAGCGTAGGAGAGTCAGGAAGACCCGCGAAAAAGAGCGAGCGAAACAGGACTCGATGACCTACATTGACGACAACGCGATGGAAGAAGCATCGTCGGCACAATCGGCAAAGGACGTAGCAGCGGAAGCAGCTGGCAACCCTGCAGAGCAGGGTGGCCAAGGATAACGACCCCGCCACGTCGGCCCTGGGGAGACCGACGGCGGCACGTGGCAGCGGCGGCGTGCTGTCGACCATCGGTGATGGTGGTCGGGCTTTCGATCGCCTCGCTGCTCGCGACTGCCTTCGGGGGGGACGACGAACACGACCAACCCCATTGCCACGAAGGCGGGTGCGGCGGGCGCCGCCAACGACGCCGACGCAGATTGGAGGCTGCACGAGTTTGGGCGAGAAGATCGAAATCCCGGTGTGCGACGTGCTCGAGTTTCGCGATGGCACGGTCCACGCCGAACGAGAGTACTTCGACGCGATGCACATGGTGCAGCAACTCGGAATGGTCCCGGCCGTCGGGATGGCCTGAACCCCCGGCCCCCTTTAGCCTGTCGTCGCTTCCTCTTAGCTGGCCCTAGAGAGAAGTTGCTCGAAGGCGTCTAGCTGCGACGGCTCGGCGACTATGCGCAGCTGCGGGCCGCCGTCGTCGTCGATGAACCAGCCGAGGCAGGAGCAGCATCTCCGTTCGGCCTCGGCGAACGCGCGGAAGAGGTCGGCACCGGCCGGCGCGTAGCGCACAACGAGAGCGCCCGCTTCGCGGCGGAACCCGGTGATATCCTCGCACAGCACCTGGAAGGGCCGATTCAAGGAACGAGCGAACTTCCGTGCGCAGCTGTTCCTCGTTTGCTCCGAATCGAAAGTCCATTGTTCGTCTCCCCGGGGTGCCGGTGAAGGGCCCGACTCTTAGTGTGCGAAGTGTGCGGCGATGCTCTGGAACTGGCGCATGTGATCGAGGTCGTGAACACGCATGAAGAGCAGCCACTCGCGCCAGCTGAATGGTCCGAACGTGGTGTGGGTGATGGTGACTTCCAGGTGCTCGTCGCCCTTCGCCTGAAGCACGCGGCGGAGAAGCGGCTCGCGTGTTGCCTGGTACGCGGCCCAGTAGTCCGTTGCCGTTTTGAGGCCTTCACGAGTTCCGGCCGTCATCAGATCCTGAACGGTCGAAGGAACTGCACCGCCCTCCAATATTCCGCGGATGGAGGCTGCTCCCCTGTCGTTCATGTCGAGGATGTGGGTGAATACTTCGGCCGCCGACCAATCGTCTGCGGCTGGGCGCTCGAAGAACTTGGCTGTGGGGACCGATGCTGCAGCATGCGGCAGGCCAGCGGTGTCGCTCCGAACCTTAGCAACGAGGTCAGGGAGACTCAGTTTGTTTGCCTGAGTCAAAAGGTAGCTTCGGACTCGTTCGGCCTCTGTGGGCTGACCCATTGGTGTCGGTCTCCTTGCAGTGTGGTAGTTCGGCAGGAGGTGCTATTCCGCGTTAACGTCGTTCACCAGCGACATGAACCTGCCGAGGGTGTCTACGCGTTCGGCGAGCGTCTCCCCCGCGGGAGAAACGCTGATGGATGTGATTCCGGCGTCCCGGTATGCCCGAATCCGCTCCTTGACCATCGACTCCGTGCCGAGCAGGTTAGCCTTGATAACCAGTTCGTCTGGGACGGCGGCCGCAGCCTCTTCTCGCTTTCGTTCCAGCCACAGCGACTGGACACGGTTGGCCGCTTCACCGAACCCCTGCATGACGTAGGCATCCTTGTAGAAGTTGTGCTCCGGCGAGCCCATGGCGCCCATCTCGAACGCGAAGCCGCTCTTCCGCGGGGCAATCAACCTGTCCAGGTCGTCGCCGAACTGAACGACGCCGCCAGCCTGGCGTTCGATAGAGTTGAAATCGCGACCAGCCCGCTCCGCGCCGCGCCGGATAGCATCGAGGAGCGGCTTCGAGTTGTCTGCCGTGAATGACGAGGCGAGCCACCCATCGGCGATCTCCCCGGTGACTTCGAGGCTCTTGGGGCCGAGGGTGGCGAGATAGATCGGCACGTGCGCCGGCGGAGCGCTCACTTTCAGGGCACGGCCCTCGCCTCCTGGGAGCGGGAGCTGATAGACCTTCCCGTCATAGGTGACTCGTTCGCCGGAAGCGGCCATGCGCACGATCTCGACGAGTTCGCGCAAACGTTGCAGCGGACGGTCGAAGCGGATGCCGTGCCAACCTTCGATGACCTGCGGTCCGCTGTTCCCAAGCCCGAGGATGAACCGACCGTTCGAAAGCGACTGCATCGTGAGCGCGGTCATTGCGACCGCGGCCGGCGTGCGCGTCCCGGCTTGCATGATCGACGTGCCGAGCTTCACCTTTTCAGTTTTTCCCGCGAGGTAGGCGAGCGGCGTCACCGCATCGAAGCCCCAGGCTTCGGCCGTCCAGACGCTGTCGACGCCCAGCTTCTCGGCTTCCAGCACCCAGCTCACGGCCTCGTCCCAGCCGCGCCCCGAACCGAAACCTGTCGCGATCTTGACCATGGTCACTCTTCCTTTCGTTCCCGGGTGCCGGCTACCGGCCCGTGAACACCGCCGGGCGCCGTTCGATGAAGGACTGCATGCCTTCTTTCATGTCCTCGGTACCCATAACCGCGGCCCGAATTTCGGGGAGGGCGGCAATTGCCGTGGCTTCGGCCGCTTCGTAGAACCTCCTCGCGGTGGCCTTCGTGATCTGAATGCCGATCGGTGCGTTCCTGGCGATGATCTCCGCGAGTTCCAGCGCGCGTTCCACTTGCTTGCCCGCAGGCACCACTTCCTGGGCGAGGCCGATGCGGTGCGCTTCGGCGGCACCGAATTCGTCGACCAGGAGCAGGTGGTACATCGCATCTCCCCAGCCCATGCGCGTGAGGAATCGGAAATTGCCGCCCGCGAGTGGAGCGAGGCCGCGCTTCGCCTCCATCTGGCAGAAGCGCACGTCATCAGCCGCCACCACGATGTCGCAGGCGAGGACCATCTCGATCCCGATGGTGTACGTGATCCCCTGGACGGCGGCGACGATCGGCTTGCGGCACATCCTTGTGAGCTGGAAGGCGTCAACCTGGCCCGGCGCGGTCCGCGGGGTTGCGTCGGGACCGAAGAACTTCGGCATATCGAGGCCGGCGGTGAAGTGCCCTCCGTCGGCACAGAGGACGCCGGCGCGAAGTTCGTCGTCTTCATCGAGGAGTGTCAGCGCTTCGGAAAGCTCCTGCAGCATCTCCGGGATGAACGAGTTTCGGCGGGTGACGTTCTCGATGGTGATCTTCAAGACGTGGCCGAGGCGCTCGTGGCGGACGCGGCCGGGAGGGGCTTCGTGGGTCATGGACGGACTGCTCCAGGAGTTGGTTGTAAATCAGGTCGCCGCCGGCCCGGCGGCAGGGGAAGGTTATTCGCCTTTGAAGACGGGAGTGCGCTTTTCGGCGAAGGCGCGGGGGCCTTCTTTCGCGTCGCTTGTCTGGCCGATGGCCCAGCGCATGGTAGACGCCAGACGCATGGCCTCGCCTTCAGGGAGATTGCCCTGGCGCTTCACCAATTCCAGCATCGAACGGACCGCGAGCGGCGCGTAACCGGCAATCTTTGCTGCCATGGCCTGCGCAGTTGCCAGCAATTCTTCCGCCGGGACGACGCGGCTGACGATTCCGTACTCGTAGGCCTTTTTCGCATCGATCCGTTCGCCGGTGAACAGCATGTCGTTCGCCATCGCGCGCGAGATGCCACGCGGCAGCTTCACTGGAGCGCCCGCCAGCGGAAAGAACCCTAGCGTAATCTCCGGCAAACCGAACGTTGCCGCCTCGCTGGCGATGAGGAGGTCACACGAGAGGGCGATCTCGAAGCCGCCGCCAAGGGCGTACCCGTTCACAGCGCCGATGATCGGCTTCTTCGCATCGAACTCGTGAAACCCGAGGGCCTCGTCGGTGCGGAAGAGTGCCGCCACTCCACTGGCTGCAGCCGGCCCGTCCGCGCGGCTGCGGAGATCTGCGCCGGCGCAGAAGGCACGGCCGTTCCCTGTGATGACGGCCACGTGGATGTCGTCCCGGCTGCGCACCTGGCGGAGGGACTCGATCAGCCCGGAGCCAAGTTCGCGATGGTGCTGCGCCGGGCAGGGAGTCCGAGCCGTGGGCGAGAGGGCTAGGTCAGGCGACGAGCCGCCGCTGGAGCATCCCGAGCGCCGTGGGGGCGAGCCCGTTGTCGAGGAAGTAGCCCTCGGCCGAACCCCAGGTCGAATGAATGAAGTCGAGCGTGACGGCCATGTCGCAGGGATGGGCGTCCATCAGGGCGTTGGCCTTCTCTATCGGAATCCCGCGTTCTGCCATACGCGGAAGCCACGCTGCGAGCATTCCGCTAAGGCGGCTGCCGGACATCGCGTAGTCGGCAATGATGTCGTCTCTGTGGACCCCGGCTACGTCGAGCAGCAAGGCGGCAGCCAAGCCGGTGCGGTCTTTGCCGGCCGCGCAGTGGAAGAGGACGCCTCCGCGGGCGTGGGCGATCGTGTTGGCCAGGGCGGCGAAGGCGGCGCCACCGGTCTCGAGCATTCGCCGGTAGACGTGGGCGAAGCCGGGGAAGGCGTCGGTCGCCTGGCCGACCGGTGAAGCGTCGGACTCGAATACGGGGGCTACCACGGTTGCGATGCCGAGGGGTGTCAGGTCCGGTGTCACGTCCCGGGTGCGTTCTGCCGCCGAGCGGAAGTCGCAAACCGTGCGAATGCCGAGGCGGGCGAGGGTTGCCAACCCCTGAGGGCTGAGTTTGTGCAGGCTCGCTGCACGGACGAGGTCGTCACAATTCGTCTGGCGTCCGCCGGCGAGGGAGAGGCCGGCGAGGCTACGAACGTTGACGGTGTACGGTGCGCCCGTTCGCCCCGCTATCCCTCTCTACCAAGCAAGCAAATAGGTTGAAAGTCGGGTTCCAACTCCAGGTTGACAGCGAAAAGTCGCGGCGATCTTGATTGAGTTCTCCGGCGCGAGCGACTACACCGAGGGCTAAGGTGCAGGTCGAATGGTCTGCCGTCCTCTAACCCCAAGAGCGCCGAGGCGGCTCGCGTTGAGACTCCGCGGGGCCGTCGAATTCGACCAAGCGGCATCAACCGACGCGAGGTCCGGGAAGCTTGAGGGGCCTCATCAGGAACTTCGTTCGTTTGTCGCTCGGAACGATTCGCTGCTCGGCCGATGGCGCCGTCTAATCGCGCGGGCCGACCAGATGCACGTCAAGGTGGGGATGGACCTGAAGGAGCCGCTCCGCGAGAGAGCGGCGCTGGAGGGGCGCCAGGCGCTTCGCCGGCCGGGAGAGCAGGGTCACGTGAACCACGTTCTCGGTTGAGATGATCTGACTCAGTTCCTTCAGGAGATCGATGCCGGGCAACTCGTGTAATCGGGCGTTGAGGTCCATCGCCACGGTAAGAATGTGCGTCATGCCTTGTTCGCTGAGGAGCGGCGCAGGGTAAGCCACAATCAGTTCTCCATCGACGGCGTGGGCAAGCCGCCACGCTCGGCGTACTGCGACTTCAGACGCAGCACTGTTGTCGAGCAACACGAGGCAGCGTTCGCCGGCTTCCCAGCCCTCCAGGCGATGCTCCTGCATGTACTCGGTGAGCTGCTGGTCGACCTCAAGAGCCACCCGCTTGAGGACGAGCTCGCGCAACGCCGCCAGGTTCCCCTCCCGGAAGAACCCCTGCAGCGCCTGACCGGCCTGTTCCGGCGGGTAGATATTGCCGTGCCGCATTCGCGATCGCAGCGCCTGGGGCGACATGTCGACGACTTCGACTTCGTCGGCATTATCGACAACAGCGTCGGGGACTGTCTCTCGAACCCGGACCCCGGTAATTCCTGCGACGACGTCGTTGAGGCTCTCGAGGTGCTGGATGTTGAGTGTGGAGATGACGAGGATGCCAGCGTCCCGGATCTCCTCTACGTCTTGCCAACGCGTTGCGTGCTTGGACCCCGGGGCGTTTGTATGGGCCAACTCGTCCACGAGCGCGACCGCCGGCCGGCGGGCAATCACTGCCTCGGTGTTCATCTCCTCGAGGACCACACCGCGATACTCGATATGCTTCCTCGGGACGACCTCAAGACCCTCCATGGCTTCGATTGTCAAAGGCCGTCCGTAGGTTTCTGCGAAGCCGACGACGACGTCGGTCCCTCGCTTCCTCCGACGCTGGCCTTCCTGCAACATTGCATACGTCTTCCCGACGCCCGGGGCAGCGCCAAGGTAGAGCCGCAAGTGGCCCCGCGCGGACCGCTCCTCCTGCCTCTGCAGCTTCTCGAGGAGGGCGTCGGGGTCGGGCCGGCGGTCACCGTTGGGTTTCACGGGGTCGGAAAGCTCTTGTCGAGCGCGATATTGAGCTTGAGGACATTGACTCGGGACTGTCCGATGAATCCGAGGCCCGGTCCCTCAGTGTACTTATCGACAAGGGCGCGGATGTCCGCTTCCTGGGCGCCTCGAGCGCGCGCCACGCGGGCGATTTGCAGGCGAGCGGTGGCGGGGCTCACGTGGGGGTCGAGTCCGCTGGCGGAGGCCGTCACCGCATCCGCCGGAGTCTGCACGTCGCTCGAGAGGCCGTTCTCGAGGCGGAAGGCCGCGACCCGGTCTTTGAGCCCATCGAAATCGCCCTCCGGGTTCGCGGGATCGTGCACCCCGTTTATCAACTTGTCGCTCGTGGGACCCAGGTTCGACCCGCTCGACTTGGCTGCGTCGTACCCGTCACCGGCCGACGAGGGCCGCCCGTGAAAGTATTGCGCACCGCTGAAGCTCTGTCCGATAACGCTCGAACCTACGCTCTTCCCCCCCAGGGTAAGGAGACTGCCATTCGCCTGGCGATTGAAGACGGCCTGGCCAACGGCAGTCACAGCCAGGGGGTAGAGTAGCGCGGTGATCACGACGAGGGCGGCGGTGACGGCGGCCAACGGCCGCAGTTCGTCGCGAGCGATGCGCCAGGAGTTTCCCACGATTGATCCCTCCGATCAGGCCAGCCTGATGCCGTTGACGATGATGTCGATGAACTTGATCCCCACGAAGGGGACGATTATCCCGCCCAGCCCATAGATAAGGGCGTTTCGCGCAAGTAGCGGCCCGGCGCCGATGGGCCGGTAGGCGATGCCGCGAAGCGCCAGCGGCACGAGAGCAATGATGATGAGCGCGTTGAAGATAATGGCCGAGAGGATGGCGCTCTCCGGGCTCGCCAGCTTCATGACGTTGAGCGCGTCGAGCTGTGGGTAGGTAACAGCGAACGCTGCGGGGAGGATCGCGAAGTACTTCGCCACGTCGTTGGCGATGCTGAACGTGGTTAGCGCTCCCCGCGTCATCAAGAGCTGCTTGCCGATGCCTACGATCTCGATCAGCTTCGTCGGGTCGCTGTCGAGGTCGACCATGTTTCCGGCTTCTTTCGCCGCCTGGGTCCCCGTGTTCATAGCCACGCCGACATCGGCCTGGGCGAGGGCCGGGGCATCGTTGGTGCCGTCGCCGGTCATCGCGACGAGGCGCCCGAGAGCCTGCTCCTCGCGGATGAGCCGCATCTTGTCCTCGGGTTTGGCCTGCGCGAGGTAATCATCGACGCCGGCTTCGCGCGCGATGGTGGCCGCCGTCAGAGGGTTGTCACCAGTGATCATGACCGTGCGGATTCCCATTCGGCGCATCTCCGCGAACCGTTCGCGGATCCCCGGCTTGATGGTGTCCTTGAGGTAGATAAGCCCCAGGACGTCCCGGCCCTCCATCACGGCGAGCGGCGTGCCTCCCTCGCCCGAGATTCGTTCGCTCTGCTCGGTCAGTCCATCCGGTGCATTCCCTCCTGATGCAGCGAGCACAGCATCGACGGCACCTTTAAATGTGCCCAGGCCGTTTATGTGTACGCCGCTCATGCGGGTTTCCGCCGCGAACGGGGTGAACTGTGCGTCGCCGAGATTGGTTGAATCGACGATGCTCGTGAAGCCCTGGACCCGCGCGAGATCAAGGACCGACTTCCCCTCCGGTGTCTCATCAAGGAGAGATGCACGCACCGCCGCCGCCACGAGCCGTGGCATCCCCGCGCCGTTCACCGGGATAAACTCAGCCGCGAGGCGGTTGCCGAAGGTGATGGTTCCCGTCTTGTCGAGCAGGAGCGTATCGATGTCACCCGCGGCCTCGACTGCCCGGCCGGACATTGCGAGGACGTTGCGTTGCACGAGCCGATCCATCCCGGCGATCCCGATCGCCGAGAGGAGGCCGCCGATGGTTGTAGGGATAAGACAGACCAGGAGCGCGACCAGAATGACGATCGAGATTAGCTGGCCCGAATAGTTGGCGAACGGCTGAAGCGTCACGGTCACGATGAGAAAGATGAAGGTCATGCCAGCCAGGAGGATGTTGAGCGCGATTTCGTTGGGTGTCTTCTGGCGGGCGGCGCCTTCGACAAGGGCGATCATCCGGTCGAGGAACGTCTCGCCGGGGTTGGCCGTGATCCGTATCCGAAGATGGTCGCTCACCACCGTCGTTCCACCCGTGACCGAGCTGCGGATGTCGGTTCCCGGCTCTTTGAGCACCGGCGCCGATTCGCCGGTGATCGCCGCTTCGTTGACGTAGGCGACGCCCTGGATGACATCGCCATCCCCGGGCATGAGTTGGCCGGACTCGACCACGCAGATGTCGCCCTTGCGGAGCTGGCCTCCCGGAATCTCCTCGATGGTCCCGTCGCTCTTGACGCGACGGGCGAGCGTCTCTGTCCTCGTCTTACGGAGCGTGTCTGCCTGCGCTTTACCTCGCCCCTCGGCGATCGCCTCGGCAAAGTTGGCAAAGAGGACAGTGAACCAGAGCCAGAGTGCGATTTGCAGCTCGAACCGGCCGAGCTCGAAAGACTTGCCATTGGCCAGGTCGCGGACGTAGAGCACCGTCGTCAGGAGCGCGCCCAGTTCCACGATCAGGATGATCGGGTTCTTGTAGAGGGTCCTCGGATCGAGCTTCACCAGCGAGTCGATGAGGGCACGCTTCACGATTTCGCCTGTCCAGACGCTCGGCTTCTTCCTTTTTTCCACAGCGATGACAGCCACCTGTCGCCCTCCTTAGAAAAGCGTTCCGTCGCGCATGGCGAGGTGCTCGACGATTGGCCCCAGCGAAAGAGCGGGGAAGAAGGTCAGGAGCCCAACGACGACGATGACCCCGGCCAGCAAGCCGCCGAACAGGAGACCGTCCGTCGGGAAGGTGCCCGGCCCCGGAGCGACTCGCTTCTTCTGGACCATCGTCCCCGCTATCACCATCACCGGGACGATGAACAGGAACCGGCCCACGAGCATGCAGATCCCGATCCCGAGGTTGTAGAAGGTGGTGTTCGCTCCTAGTCCGGCGAAGGCGGAGCCATTATTGCCGGCCCCCGAACTGAAGGCGTAGAGAATCTCCGAGAAGCCGTGCGGTCCTCCGTTGTTGAGTGTGTCCGTGCCGAAAGCGTTCACGGAACCTATGGCGGCAAAGCCGAGTAGGACCAATGAGAACGAGAGCAGAGCCACCATCGCGGCCTTTATCTCGCGGGCTTCGATTTTCTTTCCAAGGTACTCGGGCGTTCTGCCGACCATGAGTCCGGCGACGAACACGGCAAGGAGGATGTAGAGCGCCATGCCGTACATCCCCGAGCCAACGCCTCCGAAGATGATCTCGCTCGTCTGAATGTTCGCGAGAGGCACCAGCCCGCCGATCGGCGTGTAGCTGTCGTGCATGCTGTTGACGGAGCCGTTCGAGGCGAGAGTCGTCGTCGTCGCCCAGAGGGTAGATTGGCCGATCCCGAAACGCGTCTCCTTGCCCTCCATGTTGCCGCCTGGCTGGCCGGACCCCGCGGAACTCGTGATGCCGAGGTCTTCCACGCTGGGGTTGCCCGACTGCTCGGCCACGTTAGAGACGACAGCTCCCACAATGAGAAAAGCGGTCATCACGCCGAGGACCACCCAGCCGTGCCGCGTCGAGCCGACCATCTTGCCGTACATGTAGACCAGGCCGGCGGGGATGAGGAGGATGGCCAACATCTCCACGAGGTTCGACCAGGCCGTTGGGTTCTCAAACGGGTGGGCCGAGTTCACGTTGAAGAACCCGCCGCCGTTCGTGCCAAGCTGTTTGATCGCGATCTGCGAGGCCGCGGGTCCCAGCGCGAAGAGTTGCTTGGTGCCTTCCAGCGTCGTTACTTCCTTGTACGAGCTGAAGTTCTGGATGACGCCCTGGGAAATCAGGAACACAGCGACCACCAGCGACAACGGCAGAAGGATGTAGAGCACGCTCCGCGTGAGGTCCACCCAGAAGTTGCCGACGGTGTTCGCTGAATGGCGAGCCAACCCCCGGATGAGGGCCACGAGCACCGCCATCCCGGCAGCCGCGGACACGAAGTTCTGGAAGGTGAGCCCTACCATCTGCGAAAAGTAGCTCAGCGTTGTCTCGCCGCCGTAGGCTTGCCAGTTCGTGTTGGTGATGAAGCTCACGGAGGTGTTGAAAGCAAGGCTCGGCTTGAGCCCTTCCAGACCCTCGGGATTGAGAGGCAGATAGCCCTGCAGCCTCAGAATCGCGTACAAGAGACCCAATCCGGCGAGGCTGAAGGCCAGGATCGCCAGGGTGTACCGTTTCCAGTCCTGTTCCGAGTCGGCCCGGATACCCGAGACACGGTAGATGCCCCTCTCCACCGGGCCCATCACCGGGTGGAGCCACGTGCGGCGGCCTTCGTAGACCGCCGTCATGTAGAGTCCCAGCGGTTTCGCCAGGGCGACGAGGACGATGACATAGAAGGCGAGGTAGCCGATGTCTTGCGGGGTCATGTTCGGGTCCGCCTTACAGGTCTTCAGGCCGGAAGAGGCAATACAGCACGTAGAGGCCGACAACGGCGGCGATGATCAGCGCGATCAGGTTCTCAGCGTCCATCTCAAACCTTTCTCAGGAACTCGGCCGCGAGGTAGAACAACACGAACGAACCGAAAGCCAGTCCGACGAACCCAAGGTCAGGCACGTCTTACCCCCTCCGATGGTTGGTATGAACTTCGGCCGGCGGCGCGACTTCAAGGATCAGCCGCACCAGGGCGTCGACGGGGAACGGTTTGACGAGCACGCCGTTGGGCTGGAACTCCTCGACCCGGCTGGGTGACAGCGGTGAAGCCGAAAAGACGATGATCGGCACCCGCTCGCGGTCCACCGTCGAAAGGCGACGAAGCACTTCCCAGCCGGTGAGATCAGGAAGATTGATGTCGAGCACGAGTACGTCCGGGATCTCTTCGGCGAGCGCCAGCAACGCGTCTTTGCCGGTCATTTCGACGCGAACAGCGAAGCCCCGACGCCTCAACGACCGCGACAGGACCTCGGCGATCGGGGCTTCGTCGTCAACGAGCAGGACGGAGACGCTCATCGGGTTCCTCCCTCCGGAAAAGGACGAAGTACGGCCCCTTGCCCGAACCGCGGATCTCCGAGACCTGCCAGCCGCGGTCGACGTGGTCGCGAATCCCGCTGAGACATTCCTCGACTTCCGGGTATTGGCGCGGCTCGTATAGGAGGTGGATTACTGTGCCCACCGCACTGCACCTCGACGCCGTTTCGGTGCCCGGCGCTCAGGTTCCTCTTCCACTGAGGGGCTTCCCTGGCCTCGAGCCTCCATTGAAGGGGGCGAACGAGGGGGCGACCTGCGTCTCTCTAGACGGTAGGGCGCCGCGGATTCGGGCCGAATATGGATCTGCCAGTCGCGCGTGCGGATGGTGTCAGGATTTCGGCAGCTGGAGCCGGTAACCCACTCCGGGATCGTTGACAATAGACCCGGCCGCCTCTGCGGACACGGCTCCCAGCTTCGAGCGCAACTGGTGCACGAAGGTGCGCAAGAGATGGGCGTCGTCGACGGCTTCTGCCCCCCAGATGCGAGAGAGAATCAAGCGCTGCGTGAGCAACCGCCCCTGCTCCTGGACGAGGAGGCGGCAGAGGTCGAACTCGGTTGGCGTGAGGTGGATTGGAGTCCCGTCGACCGTCACCCCGCGCGCCGCCAGGTCTATCCGGATCGCTCCGGCCACCAGGACTGGTTCCCCGGACGCCCCGGCCTGCCGCCGAAGCGCGACCCGCACCCGGGCGAGCAGTTCGTTCATGCTGAACGGCTTTGTCAGATAGTCGTCAGCCCCGCTGTCGAGCGCCTCGACCTTCTTTGCATCATCGCCGATCGCGCTGAGGACGATGATGGGCGTGGGGCCGACGGCGCGGATTGTCCGGCACAGTTCAATGCCGTCAGCATCTGGGAGGATCAGGTCGAGGAGCACCACCTCTGGCCGGAACTCCCTCACCGTCCTCACGACGTCGGTCCCAGACCCCAGCTCGCGGACAGCGTAGTCTCGAGCCGCCAGCGAGCGCCCGACGCTTCGCAATATCGCCGGGTCGTCATCCACTACGAGGATGCGGGCGCCGCTCACGAGCTATGCGGAGCGGCGGTGGCCAGCTCGATCGTGAATTCGGTGCCAGCGGGTCCGGACTGCACTCGCACGCTGCCCCCGCATAGCTCGACCATCGCCTTTACGATCGCCAGACCGAGACCGCTGCCCTTGGTCTGACCCACCTTCGACCCACGATAGAACTTCTCAAAGACGTGTGTCAGGTCGCCCTCCGGTATCCCGGGGCCTTCGTCCCGAACGGTTAGCCGCGTCCGGCCCCCCACTCCCTCGCATCGAAGCTGGATCGGCGCGCCAGCAGTCGAGTACTTTGCAGCGTTTTCGACCAGGTTGACGAGCGACTGGAGGAGGAGCCCGTAGTCGGCACGCACCCGCACGCCGCTCGCGCAATCGAGCGTCACGCAGCGACCCTCGGTGAGTTCGGATGTGGCCCTGCAGACCTCGTCGAACAGCAGAACGACCTCGATCGACTCTATCGACGATCGCACAGCCCCTCCCTCGAGCCGGCTCATCTCCAGAATGTTGCTCACAGTAGCGGTGAGGCGGTCAGTCTGGCCCTCGATGGTCGCGAGGAAGCTGGCCCGGTCTTCATCCGACCAATCCATCTCCTCGTCTCGCAGGCTCCCGACGGCAGCCTTTATCGCGGTGAGCGGGGACCGCAAGTCGTGCGACACGCTGGAGAGCAGCACCGTCTTGAACTCATCAGCGCGTTGCAGGGCATCGACCCGCCGGGCCTCTTCGGCGAGACGCGCCCGCGTCACCGTCATGCTCGCCTCGTCGGCGAAGGCGCGCAGTATCTGGTCGACATGGGCGAACTGCGAAGCGCCAATTGCGCCGCTAATTCTCAGGACGCC
This sequence comes from Tepidiformaceae bacterium, assembly GCA_041488155.1. Taxonomy (GTDB): domain Bacteria; phylum Chloroflexota; class Dehalococcoidia; order Tepidiformales; family Tepidiformaceae; genus JBGPOS01. The sequence goes on along the minus strand of JBGPOS010000044.1, from coordinate 17,655 downwards.
TTTGTCCATGGAGGACGTCCCGAAGGGGACGAAGGTGGTAATGTGTTCCGCCGGCGTCGCACCCTTCGTGAACGTGCGAAGGCGGCCGATCGGGCCCATCCGGGCAATATCCCCGGTACGAATCGCCTCTTCGGCCACGGCTTCTTCCTCCCTCGGGAGCGCGGCGAAGCCTCCCGAAGACCCGACAACCTGCCAGCCGGCTCCCTGCCGGACGATGGAACAGCCCCGCGCTTTCAGAGAGTGGGACACGGCCGAGCACAGACGATCCATGGCATCTCTGGGCGAAACAGCGCGAGCCACTTCCTGGGAAAGGTTGAGGAGCATCGCCGTCTCGGCTGCCCGGGCCGCGGTGATTTGCACCTGCCTCCTCAGCAGCGCCAGCATCGACGCCCCCACCAAAGCCACCGCCAGGAATATCCCGAGAGTGACCACGTTGGCCGGCTCCTGGACGGTGAGCGTATAGAGCGGCTGGACGAAGAAGAAATTGACTAGAAGGTCCGCTAGCAGGGCGCCCGCGAGGCCCACCCAGTAGCCCCAGAGGGCGGCAACCACGAGCGTGAGGAGCAGATAGATGAGCGCGACATCCAGAATCTGTTCCTCGTCGAGGAACGGGACGAGGGCGGCCGTGACGGCCGCGTAGCTGGCGAGCGCCACAGCCCATCCAACGCGCGGTGAAGAAAGCACGGGAGACAGCCGGGGACTGCGTATGCGTCGCACAGCTAGAGGCTACCGCACAGAGAGTCGAGCGAGCAGGGTTCCGCCTCGGGCAAGAATCGGAGGGCGAAGGCTTGGTCGGCCCTGTGACCGGAGCGAAGTCTTAAGACTCGCCTTCGAGAGCCCCGCATAAGCCTGGCGATTGCGGTTTGACTCCGGCGATCGCACTGGGATTGACTTCGGCGATTGACACCCAACCGTCGCAAGGCTTTGGCGAGTTGAAATATCAACGAACTCGGACGCTCGCGTTGACATTCGCAAGGATCACGCTACTCTCGCCGTTGGACCGCGCGACGCCAGGTAGGCTCCAGTCGGAGACCTGTCATGCCTAACGGAGGGCAGATGGTCGACTTCGGAATCTTCTATGAGATCCAGGTGAACAGCCCGCTGAAGCACCGCGAGCGCGAGTACCAGGTGTTCCACGAAGTACTGGAGCAGGTGCCGTTCGCGGAGAAGAACGGGTTCACCTACTTCTGGAGCGTCGAGCACCACTACCAGCCCGGCTTCGCACATTCCTCCGCACCGGAGGTGCTGTACGGGGCGCTTAGCCAGCTCACGACGACCATGCGCATCGGCCACGCCGTGGTGCTGCTGCCGTTCCCCTACAACCATCCCGTGCGGGTCGCTGAGCGGGTGGCGACGCTCGACATCCTGAGTAAGGGGCGCGTTGAACTCGGCATGGGGCGGTCAGCGACGGTACAGGAGTTGGGCGGCTTCGGCATCCCGCCGGAGGAGACCCGGGCACGGTTCGATGAGGCGCTCGAAATCCTACTCACAATTTGGACGAGCAAGGACGGCACGTTCTCGCACAGGGGGCGCTACTTCGACATCCCGGAACGAACCGTTGTCCCGATGCCTATCCAGAAGCCGCATCCTCCTTTGTGGATGCCGTCTACAGACGCCACCATCCCGGGGAGGCTTGGCATCGGTTACCTCGGTCTGGTCGTGGCGACGCCGCCGGACGAGGTGGCTAAACGGATCGAGGTTTACGACGAGGCGGCGAAGCATCCTGATCCAATCGGGCCGGTGACCAACAACAAGAAGGCCGTCTTCTACATGGCGCATTGCGCGGAGACGAACGCCAGGGCTCGAAGCAACGCCGAGAGGTCCTTCCTGTCGTACGTGTCCATTGCCGGGCAGAACGCCGCTCTTCTCCGGTCAGCCACGCAAGGCATCGCAGACGCCCCCGCGCGTCCAGGCTTCGCCCTAGATCCAGCAGCCAAAGCAATCGACACCAGTATGTTCACGATGGACTGGATGGTAGAAAACCGGACAGCGATCTGCGGCGACCCGGATACCTGCATTCGCCAGATTGAAGACATCCTCAGGGTAGTCAAAGTAGATCAGCTCATGCTCATGAAGCAGTTCTGGGCCACTTCGCACGAGCAGACGATGAAGTCGATTGAGCTATTTGGACGGCACGTGATCCCGCACTTCGCGAAGCAGGGAGTGAACGTGGAGGCGGACGCCTAGCTGGACTCTGCTCGGCATTGCGGCGTTTCTTGGACCCCAGGCGCGTCGGCAGCGGTTTGGCAATAACGCGGGCGAACGAGCGCGGCCCCTCGAGAGAGCCGGCTGCGCGGACGTCGGTTGGTGCTGGTGACGAGTTAGTCGGTGGTGACGAATCGTCCTCGACCTCGGGGGCGTGGCCCTCGGGACAGGCGTCGGGGGGAGGCCGTTGTGTAGGCCGCGCGGCGTGGTCTAGCTCGCTACCACCACCGTGACGCAGAAATTTCCACCTTGCCAGGTGCCGGGTTCAGGCCAGCAGAAGGTGAACTCGATCGTACGCCCCTCTTCCAACGCTTCTGTTCCCAGGTCAACGAGGTGAACTCCGAGCCCCGTGTCTCGTGATTGAACGGACTCCTGCGTCGTCCAGGCGTCGGGCGTCCAGACCACGGTAGCCGGGGCGAGCGTTTCGACACGCAGCCGGAGGCCCCGGGTGAGGGATCTGCATTTGTTGTTGAATCGCCATGGGATGAGGTCCGACCCAACCTGTTCGACTGAGTAGCGCTGCACGGCCTGCTGGGGAGCATCGAAGACGGCGCGATCGGCCAACGAACGCGCCAGCTTGAGGTACTCAGCGTGCGCCCAGGCGAGCGGCATGGCGGATCCGGCTGGCTTCCCATTGAAGAGCTCACGCTCAGGGATGTCCGGCGCGTCCCAAACCTGTTCGGGGATCAGGCCACCTTCGGAGGTCTGGCGGGCCATGGTGGCGAGCAGCGCTTCGGCGGCCGAGTGGTGGCCTGCGGCGAGTTCGTAGTGACCTCGCTCCCCAGCCAAAAGCGGCCATCCACGTCCGACACCGGTCCCATCGAAGGAGCTACCGTCCTCGTGTTCGCCGTACCCGTCGCCGCCGTAGCGGTGCCAAACAGGGCCATTGGCTGTTTCTGCCTTCAGGGTCGCATCGATGGCGGTGACCGTTGACAGGATCCGAGGGTCGTCGGGCCGGCGTAGGCCAAATCGGACCAGGGCCAGAGCGTCCGGACTGACGATCGCGCCAGCGGTCTCGGCAGCAGATTGCGATGGCCGGTTCTTCAATTGAACCACTCGGCGCGCCATCGCCGGCGCCCCATCCTCAACCTCCGGGGCGATCCGGACGTAATACCCTTCGATCCCCAGCGACCGAGCAAGGTCGGTGTCGACCGCGTAGGTCCAGCGCTCGATGCTGGCGTTCCAGGAATCGGCGGTCTCTCGGAGATACGCCGCCTCGGCAGGCGCACCAGCGCGATCAGCGAAGTCAGCGGCGACAACCAGGGCGGCGACCTCGACGGCAAGGGTGAACGGCGAGTAACCCGGGTCCTCCTCACACCGGTCCTGCGGGGTGACAGGGCCGTTACGCACGAGGTACGAAGCGGCTTTACGCACCGTGGGCCAGGGGTCGACGCTGCCGAGCGCATCAGCTCGCCTGAGCTGATCCGCGAGGAGGATAGGGAAGGCGATTTCGTCCATCTGGATGCCGGACCAGAAAGGCGTCCCGTCCAGCCACATGTTTTGAGGCCAATGACCGTCTTCGTCCTGTGTCGCAACCAGGTAGTGGAAGGCCCGGCGAGCCGCCCCGGTATCGCCCCCGGCGAGCAGACCGCCGGCCGTTTCGACGAGGTCGCGCGGCCAAACGAGGTGGTATCCCCCGAGCTCATCATCGCCCCGGCTGTTCCCCCAGGGGATGGAGAGGCTGGCGACGAAGCCACCACGGACGCGCTTTGACTCGTGCGCGCGCAGGACAGCGAGACTGATCGGGACCAGGGAACCAGCCGGCGGGGGGGTCTCTCGCCGCCGGTGGTCATCCAGGGAGGCGACGAGCCACTCGTCGATGAAATGCTGGCTCAGGTGCTCGAACGACTGCTCTATGGAGAGGCGCGCGACTTGCCCGGCCTCCTCTGGTGTTGCCCCGAAGCCGAGGGCGAGGACGAACTCGCTGTCTGACGAGCCAAGGTCTATCTCCGCGGTCAGCGCGATGTTGCCGTCAGTTGCCCGCTCGAACCGCCAGGTCATCCGTCGATGGGCGGAGATGTCCTGCCAGCCATCCGAGCTCCCCACGTAGCCGACGCTCATCGCGCGGAAGGACGAGGAGCAGGCCAGCGCCATGCTGGTGGAGCCGCGGCGCGCAAAGAGCATGGGCATGCCCTTGTAGTCGCCGACCCATGCGTCGTTTCCTCGCCCCCGATTCCCAATGTGCGGCGCAAGCAACGCGTAAAGACGCTGTCCGGGCGTGCCGGGCGAGAAGCGCACCCGCTGGAGAAGGGCGTCAATGTGAGGGTGGGTAATGATCGTCTTTTCGATCGAGTACTGCCCGTCGCGGGCGGTGTTCTTGACGCGAATCCCTGGTACCCCCGGCGCAATGAGCTGGACTTCGCTGTCGCAATCGCGCTTCTCCTCTGAGAAGTACGAATCGCCGTCGGCAACCAGAAAGCCAAAATCTCTCGTGTTGGCGATGTCGACGCTCGGGAAGTAGACCTCATTGATGATGCCGTGCGAAAGGGTGAACCAGACCCGGCTGGAGGCACTCGCGGACGTTCCCAGACCGGTCTTGGCGCTGCTCGTCCAGCGGGGCTCCATTCCCGGCCAGCCCGGCGCATCGGCCGGGGTGGGTTCGGGCCCTAGCTCTGCCACTGGATCACCGTCTTGATTCCTGGATCATCGGGATGCTCCGCGAACGCCTTCGAGGACTCTTCGGGCCTGTGGCGACCGGTGATGAGCCGCGCCACCAGTCCGGGCCAGCGACGCTCCGCTTGCTCGAGGTCGGCGACGGCAGCCTGGAAGTGATGGTGACTGGCATTAACGCTCCCCAGCATCAGCCGGTTCCCCAGCACCAGACCGCGCATCAACGTTGCCCCATCCACAGTCACCGGGCGGCTGCCCGAGGCGATGCCGGTGAGCACGTAGATCCCGTTCAGCGCAAGCGCCGCAACCAGATCGAACTCCAGAGACGGGACGCCGGTGGCTTCAAAGATCACGTCAATCTGGCCGAATCGGCTGCGCAGGTCGTCTGGATGGGTGGAACGGCCGTCGACATACTCACCGCCGAGGTCTGTCACCAGGCGAGCACGCTCGCTGGCTGCGTCGACAACATCCAGGCCGAGGACCCGCACACCTCGCAGCCGCAACGCAAGGGCAGCGAGGAGCCCGACAGGACCCAGTCCGGCGACAAGAGCCACAGGTTTTGCCGAGGTGATGCCGGCCAACCGGGATGTCTGGACGAGGAAGGTTTCCTCGATCGCCTTCTCGCCGACAGAGAGCGGCTCCACCAGCACGCCGACCTGGGCGAGGCTTGCCGGTATTGTCACGACGTACTGCTCTCGCTCTGCGACCTGCTCAGCCTGGTAGCCGTCAGCCCCCTTGATCCCACGCTCCGTGTAGTCACCGGTGAAGCACATGTCGGGTCGGCCTGAGTCGCAGGAGGGGCAACCCGGGCAGGGCCGCCGCACCGTGAGGGCAGCGTAGTCTCCCGGCCGCACAGTCGTCACGGCGCTCCCGACGGCGGTGACCCGACCGATCATCTCGTGGCCGATGACCAGGTCGTTGACGCCCGGTGGCGGGTCCGCGCGACCACCGTTGGCTTCGTCGCGGTCAGTACCGCAAATTCCGACCTCGAGCACATCGAGGAGGACATCATCCGGCCGGGACAGATTGGGCTCGGGACGTTCGGTCAGGTGCACACCTGGGATGCCTGGAACAACAGTGAGTACCTTCATGCCCGTTCACCCTAGCTCGCTCGGGTGAGCGGTCGGTAAAGAGCCGAGACGCGATGCGCGAGACTGAAAGCGGGTCTCGATCGGAGACCGGGAGGATGGCGATGAAAATTGGAGTTGTCGGTCTTGGGCGCATGGGCGCGAATCTCTCGCGTGACGCGATCGACAAAGGCCACGAGGTCGTAGGGTACGACGTCCACCCGGACCCGAGCCTGCTGCACGACGGGCTCGCAGTGGTCGATTCGCTGGCTGCGCTTGTGTCCAGCTTGCCCTTCCCAAGGGTGATCTTCCTCTATGTACCACACGGGGAGCCAACCGAGGCCGCCTGCGAGAACCTTCGACCGCTCTTGGCGTCAGGCGACATCCTGGTCGACGGCGGGAACTCGCATTGGTCAGATTCGCAGCGACGCCACGCGACCTTCGCCGAAACCGGCATCCGTTTCCTCGACATGGGCACAAGCGGCGGGGTGAGCGGAGCGCGCCACGGTGCCTGCTTCATGGTCGGTGGCGACCCAGACGCCTACAAGGTTATCGAACCGATCCTCAAAGACCTTTCGGCGGACGACGAGGCGACGCTGTTCGTCGGCGCTCCGGGAACGGGCCACTTCACCAAACTCATCCATAACGCCATCGAGTTCGGCATGGTCCAGGCGATCGCTGAAGGTGTCGAGCTGCTCCAGCGTTCTGGCTTTGAGCTGGATCTCGTCGCCCTCCTGAGGAACTGGAACCACGGTTCCGTCATCCGCAGTTGGCTCATCGAATTGATGGCCGACGCACTTCAGTCGACTCCCGACTTAAGCAGACTTTCCACCTACGTCGAGGACACACAGGAAGTGAAGTGGGTGCTTGCCTGGGCGCTGGATCGGGACATCCCCACACCCGTTATCAGCGACGCCCAGGCCGCTCTAATGGAGTATCGCGACCTCGACTGGCCTGCGGCGAAGGCAGTAGCACTCTTGCGGCATGGTTACGGTGGTCACCCGGTTCATCTAGCGACCGAATCCTTAGGAGGAAGACGGTAGTCGTCGACACGAACTGCGGCGGACTCAAGCGGTGAAGCTGTAGGGCGCCACCGTTTGCGCCGTCGCGCTTCCTTAGGCGGCTCGGGCGTCAGGGTTAGGCCAACTCAGTCTCTCCCTTAGCCGAGTCGGCGGGCAAGACGGTGACGAGCCCACGCGTTCCGTCGACGCTCACTCGGTCTCCGTCACGGATCACCTCCGTGGCATTTCCAGTGGCGACCACGGCGGGGATGCCGTACTCACGCGCAATGATCGCTGGGTGTGAAAGGATGCCTCCCGAGTCCGTGACGAGCGCGCCGACATTAGGGAACAGCACCGACCACACCGGGGAGGTGATCGGACAAACGAGCACGTCACCGAGCTGGAGCCTCCCAAACTCTTCCTCGCGGAGGAGGATGCGTGCGGTGCCGGTGTACTGGCCCGGCGAGGCCGGCGTCCCGTTGATCGGCGACCCGCTCGTCTGGCGCCGGGCGCCACTCTCCTGGCCAAAGATGCGGTCTGCCAGCCAGAGCATGCCTCGAAAGACCTGGGCCGCTTCTCGCGGCAGAGCTCCAAGCGGGGGAAGGCCAGGGTCTCTCCCGTAGCTTGGCGGACCGGGATGAGCCAGCGCCCAATCTTGTGCAGCCCGGCGCTCAGCCACTTTGGCTTGGCGGTCGCCGCCGTGAGCGAGAGCCGCCAGCGCCTCGTCAACAGTCAAGAAGAAGACATCGTCTCGTTCGGCGAGGACGCCCCGGCCCGCAAGCCGCCGCCCGACTTCCAACGCGGCGAACCGCTGAAGGGCAAGGGGAATGCTCACCGTCCAGAACTCGTTCTCCTCGCGTAGCGGGTAGAAGCGTTCCGCGTCGCCGAGAACTTGGCTGAAACGCGCCAGATCCCCGGGCCGGCCATCCAGCGCGCGACGGGCGTCCTGCAGTGCCTCCTGACGCAGAGCCGCCGATGCAGAGCGCTCCTGTTCGGGATCATAGACACCAATTGCCTGGTCGTAGACGAGCTTGAGCGTTACCTCCGGTACCTCCTCCAGGGTGGTCGCTGCCAATTCGTAACGGAGCGCCCGGCAGCCGAACTCGAGCTGATAGGCATCGAACGCCGCCGTGAACTCTGGAGCGGCCTTCCTGAGCTTTCCAAGGGCGTCGCCGTCGGCGGTCTCGAGGAGAGCGCCGATCGCCGGATGCGTGCTGACCAGGCGCGCGAGCGGGGCGAGCTGGGCCGCCGGAAGGGTTGACGTGGGCGAGAGCCCTTGCAGCAATCGGAGGGACTCTTGCTCCCCCCAGCCGAGCAGCTCCTCGCAGGTGAACACCAGTTCCGTTAACGCCAGACTGGGAGCGCCTCCCAGCCGCAGGTGGCGGTCGAAGCTCATCGCCGCGAAGGCGAACGTGGATGCGGTGTGCGCACCCAAGGAAACGTCGGGAAGGGCGCGCAGGTCGACCGCTCGAATCGCCGCGATGCGAGCCTTCTGGTCGTCGCGCCACTCGCTATACCACTTCTCCAAGTCTTCGAGATACCGGCGGTCCCGGTAGGCTCGCGCGGTCTCACCGACCATGCGGCGCAGAGAGGGCAGGGTGCGGACGGCGAGCCACATCACCCAACCGGGCGGGACGCGCCGGTCCTTCCCGCCGCGAGGCACGAGACGGTTGTACGCCCAACCTCCGATCTCCCGGATCTCCATCGTCTCCAACAGGCCGCCGAACTCAGCGAACTGTCGCCGGAACGACTCCGCGACGATCGGCAGAAGGTAGTCGCTCATCATCGGTGACAGCGGCTCTGGATAGTGGCTCGCTTCTCGTCGCCAATAGCCACCGGGCGGCTGCTCTCGAACGCTAGCTGTCATCCATGGTCCTGCACGAGCGGTTCTACAGTTCCGGAGGATACCGCCGGCGACGGGGCGACGATACACGGCGGGGGGACACTTGCGGGAAGTCTGCTGCCGCCCGCACGCCACCACCCTATCGTTCACGAGTAGTTTCGTCTCGCTCGAAAAAGGTGATGCGTTCACCGTTTGAGTCCGCCCCACATCGTGCGTGGCGCGACACCATGATCGCGGCCTCGGGGTATAATGGCGTTAGCAACACCTGCTGAGTGCCAGCGAGCGCCGCTCCCATGAGTAAGGAGGCGGCGCTCTCGTCGTTCAAGGGGGGACCGGCCGGCGGTCAGAATCTCTAGGAGTCAGCGGGGTCTCAGGACCCCCTTCCGCTCCTTTTTCTCGCGTGCAGGATGGTTGAACAAGTTGCATGGCCGGCAAACGACAGAAGCACCCTGACGAACTTGTCTTCCGCAGAGGAGACCGAGTGAAGGCCCTCACGGTGCTGCCAGCGAAGGTGCCGGCGGGCATCCCTGCGCCTCCCGAAGGGCTTGGCGAGTACGCCCTCGCCGCCTGGTGTGGGTTCTTCCACTCGCCTGTCTCCAACACGGTGGAGATGGATGCCCACGGGCCTCGTCTCCGGCACTGGGCGAGGTGTCTGGACCAGCGCGAGAAGCTCTGGGAGATCTACGCGAAGCATCCACTCGTCAAGGGGTCGCACCAGCAGGTGATGTCGCACCCGGTCTGGCGCCAGGTCCGCGAACTGAACGAGGAGATCGCGAAGGCCGAGGAGGCGTTCGGGATGACGCCTCTAGCCCAGCTACGGCTGGGCGTGACGTTCCTCCACGAGCGTACCCTGGCGCAGAATCTGAAGGTGCCGCGAAGGAAGCCGACGCTCATCGTACGGCCGGTTCTGAGATAGACGTCGGCGACGTCGGGGAGCCTGGCGGGACGTCCGGCGCCATCAGGTCATCGTGCAGGGAGCCCACTGTGCGTTCTTCACCCGCGTTGCAGGACTAGGCGCGCCATCGGTGCTTTCTGCAGGTGACGTCGTCGCGGTATGGTCGTAAGACCCGGGGGGCATATGGCTCGGCGCCGAAGGTTGCTCAAGTGACGCAAGAATCGAATCGCTGGCTGCAAGCGCGGAGCGTGTCGGGCGACGCTTATGACGCGACCTACGAGCGCCGAGCTGCGGCCGGCGAGAACGTCCACGGCGAAGCGGATTTCATCGAGAGTCTGGGTCCAGGGTCCGTCCTCGATGCGGGCTGCGGAACGGGGCGTGTCGGTCGCGAACTCGCCCGCCGAGGAGTCGATGTTGTCGGCGTGGACATCGATCCAGAAATGCTTGCCACCGCAGGACGCAAAGCCCCCGCTGTCTTCTGGCACGTCGCTGATCTGGCGACGGTTCGCCTCGGCCGGTCGTTTGACGCGATTCTGATGGCTGGCAACGTGATGATCTTCCTCGCTCCGGGGAGCGAGAGCATGGTTGTCGAGAACCTGGCGCTCCACCTCCGCGAGGACGGACTGCTGGTGGCCGGCTTTCAGATCTTACCGGGGCGACTGAGCCTTCAACGATACGACCAGATCGCGACCAACGCGGGACTCGCGTTCGCCGAACGATGGTCGACGTGGCACAGACGCGTCTGGAACGACGGCAACGACTACGCAGTGTCAGTCCACCGGAAGCTATCCTCCGTTCGCGGGTGACCCGTAGTCGAGTCGCATTCGCGGCCGCCCTCAAAGACCCACACGATGTGACGATCGTGTAGCACGCCCCGTGGGCTGCCGGCCCGGGCCATCGCCGAGTCGGCTTGGAGGCGGCCGATCCAAGTTAACTGCCCGTGCGCTCCCGCCGCGACCCGTGGCCCACAAGCTCCCGCGCCGCAGCTTCGATGCCAGCGGCATCCAGTCCGCAGAGCGCGAGCAGCTCCTGATATGGGGCTACCTCGGTGCAAAAGCGGTCGGCGATGCCGACGCGCCGGAGGCGGCCCGTGCCAAGTTCCGCGATGACCTCCGCTACCGCCGAACCCAGTCCGCCAACAACAGAATGTTCCTCCACCGTCAGCAGTAAGCCGACCTCCCGCGCGGCCCTTTCGATCGCATTACGGTCGAGGGGTTTGATGGTCGACACGTTCAGGACTCGGGCGCTGATGCGGTCTTTCGCAAGCGACTCGGCGACCTGGAGCGACGTGCGCACGGTCGTCCCAGTAGCGAAGATCGCAAGGTCGCTCCCCTCGCGCAGAGTGGCAGCCTCGCCGGCACGGAATGGCTCGCGGCGCGCTTCGATCGGCGACATATCGGCCGCGAACCCGGCCAAGCGAATGTAGACGGGGCCGTCAATCGTCGCGGCTGCCCTCACCGCTTCAGCCACCTCCGCGAAGTCCGCCGGCACTAGCACCGTCATACCGGGGACTGCTCGCATCAAGGCGATGTCTTCCATGGCGTGGTGAGTCGCGCCCCACGGGCCGGCTTCGAGTCCGGTGAACAGCGCCAGAATCTTGACATTGTTCCGGTTGTAGGCGCAGTCGTCGCGGATCTGTTCGAACCCGCGCATGGTTACGAAGGGCGCCATCGCCAACACGAACGTCGTCTTGCCCGCATGGGCGAGACCGGCGGCCACGCCGATGAGGTTCGCTTCGGAGATGCCGACGTCGAAGTGCCGTTCGGGGAACTCCTCTGTGAACGGTCCGGCGTTGAAATCCTGCGATACGATGACGACGTTCTTGTCGGCGCGCGCTAGTTCGGCAACGACGGCGAGGTGGGGTGGGCCCTGCACGTAGGAAGTCATAGTGAGGCCTCCAGGAGGGCGAGCGCCGCCTCGGCCTCCGGTGGTGTCAACCGGGTGTAGTGCGCGCGGCTGGTGCCCTCGACGCCGGGCACCCCTTTTCCCTTGACCGTGTGCGCGACGATCGCCGTGGGCGCTGTGGCCGATGACGTTGCATCCAACGCCTGGCTAATCGCCCGCATGTCGTGTCCATCGATTTCGATGGTGTTCCAACGGAAGGCTCGCCATTTGTCCGCGATCGGCTCGACCGGCATGATCCGCTCGACTGCCCCGGATGCCTGGAACTCGTTCGCATCGACGATCGCGATGAGATTCGTCAGGTCGAAGCGCGGAGCCGCAAGTGCGGCCTCCCACACCGTGCCCTCCTGCAACTCCCCGTCGCCCAGCAGCACCACGGTTCGTTTGCCAGAGGCGTCGAGTGTTTCGGCCAGTGCTATACCGACGCCTACCGACAGGGCATGCCCGAGCGAGCCGGTGGCGAACTCAACGCCAGGCGCGCGGTGGGTGGGGTGTCCGCCGAGACGGCTGCCAGACCTCCCAGATTGCGGGAGTTCGGAGGCGGCGATGTGCTCAAGCTCGACCATACAGGCATGAAAAACGTGCACGGCGTGCCCTTTACTCAGGAGGAAGTGGTCGGAAGGAAGTCCATCCGGGCCGAAGCGCAGGAAGCCAAAGAAGAGGGCTGCCATGATGTCCGCGGCCGACATCGAGCCGCCGAGGTGCGAACGCTGGGCCGCGGCGATGGAGACGACGTGCCGGCGCAGAGCGACAGCACGTCGTTCAAGTTCGAGGATCGTAGCGTCGTCGGCCATGACTGGACTCTCGCCCGTCATTCTGACCCGAAGGTGGCGTGCACCTTCGCGAACGCGACGTCTGTCACTTCGAGCGCCTCGTTGATGTCTTCGGTGGTGTGCGCCGCCGACAGGAACCAGTTGTGCCTGGGATGGAGGTACACTCCGCGCTTCACCGCTTCGCTCGTGAACAGGTTCGCGCGTTGGTAAGCGACGTCGCCGGCGAACGTCAGGAACGGCATCTGCACCGGGCCCGTCTGACGAACGCGTAGTCCGTACGTTTCGGCCTGCGTCGCCAACCCATGCCGCAGTTTCTCACCAGCGGCGACCATCGCGGCGATGCCATCCGTCTCGCGCAGCGTGGTGATAGTTGCCACGGCCGCGGCCATCGGCGCAGCGGCGAACCAGAACGACCCGGTCGCAAAGATCTGTTGGACGGCCTCCCGCAGCGAGTCCTGCCCGGCCACCGCCGCCAGCGGATGGCCGTTGGCGATCGCCTTGCTGAACGCACTCAGGTCCGGCCGGACACCGATCGGCTCCCAGGTCCCGCCGAGGCTGAAGCGAAAACCACACCGCACATCATCGAGGATCAGGGCCGCGCCGTGCCTGTCACAGATGGCGCGCAACCCCCGTGCGAAGGCCGGGTCGACCAGTTCCTGGTCGAACCCTGCGTCATGACGGAACGGAGAGACGACGACGCCGGCGAACCCATCGCTCGCTTCGGCGACCGCCTTCTCCACGCTCGCGAGGTCGTTGTACTTGTAGTAGAGCAGGTTGGCGCGGTCTTCGGGGGTGATGCCGGCGGGTCGCGGCGTGCACCACGGGGCAGAGCCGTGGTAGGCCCCGCGCGCCACCAGGATCTTCGGGCGGCCGGTGGCCGCCCGCGCGATGGTGACGCAGAGTGTCGTCGCGTCCGTCCCGTTTTTCGCGAATATCGTCCAGTCGGCGTGGGGAATGGTGGCGACGAGCATCTCCGCGAGCTCAACGATGCGGGACGAGGGGCCGTTCTGGCAGTCCCCCTCAGCCAGCTGTGCGGCCGCCGCAGCTTCGACCTTCGGGTGGGCATGGCCGAGGATGATCGGGCCATAGCTGCACATGAAGTCGATGTATTCGTTTCCATCGGCGTCCCAGACGTGACATCCGCGGCCGCGCTCCATGAACTGGGGAAACCCTTCGGGAAGGTTCGCCGCGTTCTGGTGGCCGTACATGCCGCCGGGAATCACCGCGGCGGCGCGGGCGCGAAGCGTGACGTCCTTCGTGTAATGGTGAGGGGCAGCAGCGGTCATGGTTTCCTCCAGTGGCTCAAGCGGCGGCGGACGACACCGGCGAGGCCGGCGCCGTCCAGTTGGCAGTGGGCATCGAGAGCGTGCTCGTCGTAGAAGTCATCCATTCCTCCAGAACGGAGATTTCGGGCTACCGCTTCCGGGTTCGCGGATCCAGGAGGTCGCGGGCGCCGTCGCCAACGAAGTTGAATCCCAGAACAACGGTGAGAATGGCGATCCCCGGCGCCGCGGCGATCCACCACTCGTAGAAGTACTTGACGCCCTCGTTGATCATCGATCCCCATTCAGGGTCCGGGGGAACGGCGCCGAGTCCAATGAAACTGAGCGACGCGGCGAGCAGCACGACCTGACCAAAATCCATCGTCGCATTGACGAGGATCGGTGTCGTCGAGAGAGGCAGGATGTGCCGCCACATGATGCGCCAGCGCCCGGCGCCCATTGCCTCGGCGGCGAGGACGTGATCGAACTGCTTGACGCTCATCACCTGGGCGCGGAGCAGCCGCGCATAGACCGGCCACCACACGACGACCATCGCGAACAGGGCATTGCGGATGCCCGGCCCCAGTGCACCCGTGACGGTCATGGCCAGCAGGATCGGTGGAAAGGCCAGGGTGACGTCGGAGGCTCGCATCAGGATCGCGTCTATCCATCCGCCGAAGAAACCCGAGACGGCGCCTATCACGGAGCCAATCGCGACGGCGATGGCGATGACGACGGCCGCCACGGGAAGGGATGTCCGGGCGCCGTACAGCGTCCGCGTGAACACGTCGCGACCGAGCGCGTCAGTGCCCATGAGATGTTCGAGCGAGGGGTCCTGGAGGCGTGATGCGACGGGTTCGAGCGGATCTGCCGGCGCCCACAGGTCCACGGTGAGCGCGACGAGCAGCCAGCCGATGAGGATGACCAGTCCGAGGCCGACCGGGAAGGTGATCCAAAGCGGCCATCGAACCCGCCGGACGTGGGCGCTCAGCCCTGGGGCGGCGAGGATGTCGGCTGCCGCAGTCACGAGAGCCTGATCCGCGGGTCAGCGAACGCGTAGGTAACGTCGGTGATGAGGTTTACGATTACGAACACCGTCCCGCCGAAGATAGAGACGCCCATGATGGCAGGGAAGTCGAGCGTGCGGGACGAATCCACGGCGTATGAGCCCACACCCGGCCACGAGAAGATCGACTCGGTGAGCACAGCCCCGGTGATAAGCACGGCGAACGACACGCCGATGATGGTCAGCGTTGGGATGAGGGCGTTCCGGAGGGCGTGCCGCATGACAACGTTGCGTTCAGGCAGCCCCTTGGCCCGGGCCGTCCTCACGTAGTCCTGGTTGAGGATGTCGAGCATGCTGGCTCTGACGAGCCGCGAAATGATACCCATCACCGCCCAGCCGAGGACGAAGGCAGGAAGCACGAGGTGCTTAAGCGCGTCGATGAACGTGCCGAGGTCGCCGGCGAGCAGGGCGTCCAAAGTGAACACCCCCGTAATCTTGTCCGGCGCGATCGCACGCGAATCGAGCCGGCCAGGTCCGGGAAACCAGCCCAGTTCGGCGTACAGGAGAAACAAGAGAACCAGCCCGGTCCAGAATACCGGCAGCGAGGACCCGATGAGGGCGAAGAGTCTCGCCAGGTGATCGGTCAGCCCATTTCGGCGCACGGCCGCCAGCACACCAAGCGCCACACCGCCGGTCACTGCCAACGCCATCGCGACGACGGTCAGCTCAAGGGTTGCCGGCACACGGTCGCTGAGGTCGTCGCGAACGTTCTGCTTCGTCCGGAACGAAGTCCCCATGTCCCCGTGTGCCAGGTTCTTGAGGTAGATGAAGTATTGCTCTGCGTAAGACTTGTCGAGCCCCCACCGCCTCTTGGCGGCGTTCACCACTTCGGGGTTGTTGGCCTGGCGTTCGTTCACCACGGTGCTCAGGGGGTCAGCAGGCACCGTCCGCGAGACGATGAAGGCCACGGTGACTATTCCCAGCAAGAGCAACGGCATCACCAGCAGCCGGCGAAGGATGTAAAGGCCCACGGACGAATCCTTGGTCGGGTTCCGCTGCGCGGCGTCCCGTAAGGGGACGCCGCGCAGAAACGTTGAAGGAGGACCTGGTTACTTGCGGCTCAGCCGCCCGAGCTCGAGGTTGCAGCATGCGCTGTAGTGCATCCCTTGCAGGTTCGAGCGATACGCCAGGATGAGGTCCGGATTCACCAGCGGGATGAAGTAGCCCTCCTTGATCATCTCCTCGCCGAGCTGCTTGTAGAGGTTCGCGCGATCCTCCAGCTTGGGGGCCGCCATCGCCTTCGCCAGGAGGTCGACTTCAGTCTGGTTAATCACGGGCTTCGAAGGCGAAACGCGCTTGCTCCAGGGCGCACCTGGAATCATCCCGAAGTACTGGAGGTATTGCGAGGTGTCGCTGTGGTCGGGCGCAAAGTACACCGCGGTGAGCGGGATGCCGGGGCCCCGAATCTTGTCGCGCCAGACAGTGAACTCGACCGGCTGGAGATTCACTTTGACGCCCACCTTGGCAAAATCGGACTGGATCTTCTGCATCATCGTGGCGAAATCGACGCCGTAGACGTTGAGCCCGGGGAACGTTGCGTCGATCTCGAAGCCGTTAGGCTGTCCGCCCTCCGCCAGGAGCTGCTTCGCCCTGGCCACGTCCTGCTTCGGCAACGGCAGGTCCTTGGTACCCAGGAACCCGTTGGGAATGGGGGAGGCTTGCAATCGCCCGGAGCCGCCGAGCGTCACGTCGAGGAGCCCTTTGTAGTCGACCGCCAAGCGCAGCGCCTGCCGGATCTTGTCGTTGAGGTCGACCTTGGCGCCTTCGGCGCCGGGACTCACGGCGATATAGATAAAGTTGAAGCTGGGGACCTTCTGTACCGTCACATCGCCGCCAGTCTTCATCTTGCTGGCGAGGTCGGGGTCGATCTGCATCGCGATGTCGGCGTCGCCGCTTTCCAGCAACTGCCGCTGGTTCACCGCGTCCTTGACTTCCTTGATGATGACGTCCCTGATGGACGGCTTCGGGCCCCAATAGTTGTCGTTGCGCGTGAGCCGCAGTTCGCTGCTCGGCTGGTAACTCAACAGCTTGTACGGACCGCTGCCGGCAGAGTTCTTGAGGAACCACTGCTCGGCCTTGTCCGTCTTGTCGGCGTCTGCCGCCGAAGTCGCGCCGTTCGCCTTCGCGACGGTGCTGTTAATGATGCCTGCGTAGGTGGAGTTCACCTTGGCCAGGAACGATGAGTCGGCCGCCTCGAGCTTGATTACGACCTTGTGCGGATCGGTTGCGTCGATGCTCACGACGCCGTCCATGAAGTAGGCCGGGCTACCCTTGAGGTGCTGCAGCCGCTCAAACGAGAACTTCACGTCCTTAGCCTCAAGCGGAGAGCCGTCAGAGAACTTCGCGGCAGGGTCGAGTTCGAAGGTGAACTGCTTGAGGTCGTCCGTGTTCGACCACTTCTTCGCGATTCGCGGGATGAACGTCTGGTTGTCCTTCGGGTCCAACCCGATGAGCGTGTCGTACGTCGCGGCCAGGTAGATCTGGCAGGTGTCGCAGTACGCGAGGTGCGGGTCAAGCGAGTTGAGATCCATGTCCCGGGCGATGACCAGCGCCTTGGTGTCGTCCGCTTTGGGCTGGGTCGTGTTACCCGGCGAAGACGTGTTGTTGGCGTTGTCGTCATCCCCGCACGCCGCGGCGACAAGCACCGCCATGAATGCGAAGAGAACGACGAAATACCGGCTAAGTCTCATTCCATCCCCCTGAGTTCGAACTGGAGGCGGCGCTGCTGTTCGCGCGGCTCGTCGAGGTCGTCGCTGGTTCGGCCGCCTCGAAACCGTCCAGCCCACCGGGATAGTCCTGTCGCCGAAGCGACAGCCTGTCCACGTGACACTCTGTCACGTCGACCTGACCTCTACACTTGTCGTCGAAAGGTGTCAAGGGACCTCATGTCTTGATGGCGTCTCGCGAATTCATGGAAGGGAGGAGGGCCCCAGCCTTCCAGTAGGTTGTAGCTGACGAAGCCAACAACTGGAGGATGGAGCCCTTGGACAGGCTAACAAAGGTGATCGAGCGGCGTTGTGGCCGTGACGAG
>JBGPOS010000043.1:0-32623 GCA_041488155.1 Tepidiformaceae bacterium | reverse complement strand
CAGGTCGGACTCCGAGACCGTGAGGTCGACGCGTACGCCGTTCGGGTTGCTGAGGGTGAAGGCGACGGTGGCTGCGCCGACCTGGTCGCCAACGTTCACACTGGCCGCGCCGATAACGCCATCGAACGCAGCGCGCAGGACCAGGGCATCGACAGCGTCGGAGGCCTGCTGGTAGGCGATCTGGGCGATCTTGACGCTTTGCTGTTGGAGCGAGACGTCGGTGGAGGTCGACCCGGCGAGAAGGGTGTCGAGCCTGGCCTGGGCGGTTGTGACGCCGGCCTGGGCGCTCACCACGGAAGCCTGGAGTTGGGCAAGGTCGAGCGGGTTCGGCGGATCATTCAGCGCCTTGCGCTTGAGTTTGGCGATGTCGAGGTTGTTCTGTGCCGGGATCACGGAGTTCTTCGAGTTGAGGTAGGAAGTGTTCGACTGGAGCAGGCTGGTAGCCGCGGAGGTGGCCGCGCCGACCTTGCTCGCCACGTCGCCGGGGGCGCGGATGAAGCCGGTGAGCTGGTCGATGTTGTAGTCGCTCAGGGGTAGATCCGATTCCTGGCAAGGTGAGAACGTCCCGGGGATGTTCGAGGTGGTGCAGTACGTGCGCTGAGCGTTGAGCAAGGCGATCCAGGCTGTGTTGATGGAGTTCGTGGTGTTCTGGAGCGAGAGCTCGGCCTGGGTGACGGCTGCGTCGGCGGTGGCGAGATCGGTGGCCGTTGGTCCGCGTTGCGCCTTATCGAGGTTGGACTGGGCGTTCGCCAGCTGCGACTGAGCACCGGCGACGGATTGCTGGCCGGCGGCGATGTCGGCCGTTGTTGGGCCCTGCTGGAGCTGCTGGAGACGTATCTGGGCGGTAGCCAAGTTGGCGGCAGCGCTCTCGAGCTTGCGCTGGGCATCCTTGTCATCGAGCCGGGCGAGCTCCTGGCCTGCGGTGATCTTGTCGCCGACGCCGACGCTGACGGACTTGACCTGGCCGCTCGTGGAAAAGGTGAGCTTGCTCGTGAGCGTTGCCTGGGCCACGCCCGTGGTGGTGAACGAACTGACGAGGTTGCCGCGGGCCACGGTCACCTCTTCGGGTTTGGAGACCACGGCGTTATCTGAACTGTCGGAGAAGAAGAACCAGTAAAGGGCGTAGGAGCCACCGCCAATGACCAACAGAGCCACGAGGGCGGTGATGATCCTGCGGACAAGGGAGGTTCCTTCAGCAATCTCGTCCAGGTCGCTCATCGGTGTGCCTCTCTCTCCATCCAGATTCGCGTGCGCGGCAGAGTAGAGGGCAACCCTCGTAGGCCGCAACCATGCTTATTGCTTGTATGGCGCCGGCTGCGCCAAAGGTGACGGGCCGGGACTCTTTATCGAGCGATTCGGGGACGCCCGTGCGTGTCGCTTGATCCCGGCGCTACTCTCACACATATGACGATCCACATTGGCGGTAAGAATCCGGAAAAGACCGCCGGGGGTGAGGCGGACGGGGACCCGCTCCAGCGCCCTTCGCGGCGCCGGATCGTGCTGGGGTTCGCGGGGCTCGGGGGAGGAGCCACGGCGGGAGTGGCGCTCGTCATCGGATTCGCGGTCATCTTCGTCCGGCTCAGTTGGCCGCACGTCGAACCAGCGGGCAACCCGATCTTCGGGATCAACTACAGCTGCAACCACGCCGAATACCTTCTTCTTGAAGACCCGGCGCGCGGCAGCGATGGCTTTGTTTCGGACGACAGACCAGGACGCGCCGAGTGGTGCGCAGCGACGCTGGCTGAGCTCCTCCAGGGGCTGGGGGCGAGGTACGTGCGGATCTCGGTCGAGTGGTCCCAGGTCGAACCGCTCGAAGGGGTGTATGACTTCAGGCTGGTCGACGCGCTGCTGGCGGAGGCGGGTCGCCACGACGCGAAGGTGCTCCTAACGGTCGGCGTCAAAGGCCAGCGGCACCCGGAGTTCTACATCCCCGAATGGGTGCGGACGCGCGTGGACCTTCGGGAGCGGGAAGTCATCTCTGACGATGCCTTCCTGCGCAGCAGCGCCCTGGCGATGGTGGAAGCGGTGGTGCGGCACGTCGCCTCGTCAACGGCGATCGACTCCTGGGGGGCGGACAACGAGCCGTTCGTTCCCTCGTTGCGCGCCGAGAACTGGGTGCTCGGGCGAGATTTCGTCGAAGAGGAGGTGGCCCGGATCCGGGCGAACGACACGGGCCACCGGCCGGTGTCGGTGAACCACGCGCAACACTTCGTCTTCGACCGGCGGTGGCAGGATGCCCTGGTGGAAGGGGACATCCTGGGGGCGAGCCTCTATCCGTTTCGCAACTACGAGGTGGCCGGCCTCCACTTCGTCATACCGATCCTGGAGATCGGGCCCCTGGCGCCGAACTACGCCCACCAGGCGCGCGAGGCGAAGGCGCTCGGGCGAGAATACTGGTTGACGGAGATGCAGGCCGAGCCGTGGCCCGACGGCGATGCGCGGCTCACCTCGCCGAACCACCCGGCCCCCGACGTCACGGCTGCCAATTTCCGCAAGAACATCGACTACGCCCGTCGCACGGGTGCCGAGAGGGTCTACCTCTGGGGCGCGGAATGGTGGTTGTACCAGCGGGAGCATTTCGGCGACAGGACGTGGTAGAACCTCGCGCGCGAGGCGATCCTGGGGCCCGACTGAGGGGCTTCAGGCGCCGTCCGGCGGCTGACCCAGCACCCGCCGAATCTCTCCGATGAGCTGGTCGCCGCCGACGGTCATGGCGACGTAGGCGGCGGCCCCGGCTTCGAGGTAACGATCGCGTTCGGACTCGCGTGGGATCGCGGCCAGGATGATCACCCGCGTCCCTTCTGCGGCCAGTTCGACGCAGCGCTCGCTCGGACAGTCGGAAACGGGCGTAACGACCACATCCGCGGGGCGACCGTCTCTGTCGGAGGGGTGATGATCGAGGAAGCGGAATTGCGCCGCGTGTTCGAGGTGGGCGCGCAACGCCCGTCGCAGTGCACCGTCAGAGGTAACTATCCGGACGGTCGGAACGGACATGGCAATATCCTGAGCGATGGGGGCGCTGCTTTGAGATGGCCCGACGGACGTGTGATCGTGGGCCGTCCGGCCGTCGGGGCGGATTGCGACGCGTCGTGCTGGGCCGAGCTTCGCATCCATATCCGGATGGTGAACTACATCCCGGGTGGGGGGCACGGCCCGATGGGGTTGTCCTCGCGGCCCGATGGATCCAGGTGCGCGGGCGCAGGTGCGCTGAGGGGCGAGTGGCAATGCGGTAGCATGTCGGGCATGACCTCAAGCGGGACGGCTTCCGAGGCGGGGTTCTCCATCGCTGCCAGGCTTTCGGAGATGGCCATCACCAGCGAGCTTCTCGCTGGCTGCGACGACCTCGCTGAGATCCTCAAGCGGCTCGCGGGCCGGGCACGCGAAGTGACCGGGGCGGGCTTCGCAGCGATCTCGACGTTCGACGATAACGGGACGCTCGAGCGGTTCATCTACACGGGCATCGAAGAGGGGCTCGCCCGCAAGTTGGGCGATCCGCCGGTGGGCCGCGGCTTGCTTGGCGAGCTCGCGCGATGTGAGCATCCCCTGCGCCTCGACGACCTCACCCGGCATCCCAGCGCGACGGGCTGGCCCGCAGGGCATCCGGAAATGCGGGCCTTCCTTGGCGTACCCATCCGCGCAGGCGGCCGCACGATCGGTTCGCTTTACATGACACGCGACCTGGGTGGGCCGCCGTTCACGGAAGCGGCAGAGCTTTCGGCGGTGACCCTGGCCCTGCAGGCGGCGGTGAGCGTGGCGAGCGCGCTCGCCCGGGAGCGCAGTGGCCGCCTCTTCCTCCTCGAAGAGCGTGAGCGGATCGCTCACGATCTCCACGACGGGACTATCCAGTCACTCTACGCCCTGGGACTCGAGTTCGATGCGACGGCAGCGGTCGCGGCCTCGCCCGAAGTCAAGGGGTCCCTGGGCAACGGGGTGGCCCGCATCAACGAGCTGATCGGCGACATTCGCCAGTACATCACGATGCTGGAGGCGGAGACGCCGGCCTCGCAGCCGGAGCTGACGCGCGACCTGGCTTTCGTCATCCGCCAGCTCGTCCCTTCCGGCGTCGACACGGTGGTGAACATCACCGCTGCTGCGCTCCAGGAGCTGACTGCCCGAGACGCCGAGGACCTGCTCTACATCGCGCGCGAGGCGCTGAGCAACTCGGTGCGCCACGGGGCTGTGTCGAAGGTCGCCATCGACCTGCGCCAGAACGTGAACGAAACGTCGCTGACGATCCAGGACAACGGCGTTGGCTTCGACCAGGCGAACGCCCGCACCGGCCTGGGAACGATCACAATGCGCACGCGCGCGGAACGGCTCGGCGGCGAGCTCTCCGTGCTGGGGATCCCGGGCATGGGCACGACCGTGCGCGTTTCGATACCAAGGAGGAACGAATGACCGAGACAATCCACGTGCTCCTGGCTGACGATCACGACATCGTGCGCGGGGGGCTAAAGGCGGCGCTCCGCAATTTTCCCGAGTTCAACGTGGTCGGGGAAGCGCGCGATGGGCTGGAGGCCGTGCGGGAAGCGAAGCGGCTCAAGCCGGACCTGATCGTCATGGACGTGCGCATGCCGCGGCTGACGGGGATTGAGGCCTGCCGCGCGATCCGCGCCGACGCGCCGGAAACGAACGTTCTCATGCTCACGTCGTACGCCGACGAGCGCGCCGTGATGGCTTCGATCGTCGCGGGGGCGAGTGGGTTCATGCTGAAAGAGGTGCGGACGGACCAGCTCGTCGACGCGATGCGCGTCGTGGGCCGGGGTGGGAAGACGCTCGATGCGACGAGTTCGGCGGCGGTGATCGAGCAGATCCGCCGCGGCAACGTGGTCAGCGAAGAGGACCGTATGGCCCAGCAACTCACCGAGCGGGAGCTGAAGATCCTGGAGCTGATCTCGGACGGCCTGACGAACCGAGAGATCGGGGAGCAGCTCTACCTTTCGGAGAAGACGGTAAAGCACCACGTCAGCGACATCCTCGGGAAGCTCGGGCTGACGCGGAGGGTGGAGGCCGCGGGGTTCGCCATTCGCCGAGCCTCGAAGCGCCCGCCCGAGGCCTGAGGCAGTCCCCTATTCGACGATCAGGACGGTGACGAGGCCAAAGAAGCCTTCAGGGCTTTCGGCGTGGGAGAGGATGTGGCAATGGAAGGCCCAGACTCCCGGCTCTGTGGCTTCGACGATTGCGTCGTAGCGATTGCCGGGAGCGACGTCGAGGGTGTCGCAGAAGTAGGGGGGGTTGAGGGCCCAGCCATCGCGCGCGAACACCTGCATGGGCATCCCGTGGAGGTGCATAGGGTGGCTCATGAGGCCTTCGTTGAGCCAGCGAATGAGCACGCGTTCGCCCTTCTTCGCGGTGAGCGCGTCGGTCGCCGGGAAGCCCTTGCCGTTGATCGTGAATCCCAGGAGCGTGTCGTTCAGGACGAGGACGTACTCCCGGTCGAACTTCGGGTAGGTGGCCTTGTCCTTGGGCTCAACGATGAAGGCGCCCAGGAGGCCCCGGTTGACCTGGTCCATTGAGTTGTGGTGGGCGTGGTACATGTGCGTACCGGGGTTGCGCAGGGTGAACTCGTAGGTCCACGTCCCGCCCGACTTGATCGGGTCCTGGGTGAGGAAGGCGACACCGTCCATCGCGTTGGGCACGTAGACGCCGTGCCAGTGGACCGCGGTGCTTTCGGGAAGGTTGTTCTTGAAGTTGATGCGGACGCGGTCACCCTCGGTGGCCCGGAGGATGGGGCCCGGGATCGTGGCGTTGTAGCCGCGTGCCTTCTCCTTCTTGCCCGGCACCGTTTCCCAGTCGAGCTCGTCGATGGTCAGGTCCCAGACCTTGACGGCGCCGTCGAGCCGGGGCTGGAGGGGCTGGTTGCCCCGGCCCTTTGTGAGGGGCGTCTTCTGGTTGGCGAGGAAGTCTTCGATGCCCTTCTTGTGAGCGGAGTCGATCGCGTCCGCGGCGGCGTGAGCGGCGGCGGGGGTGGTGTTGGAGCCGGCGACGGCGCTCGTGGAACCGGGTGCCGGGGTGCGGAACTCGACGCCGGTCGTGGGCTTCGGCCCAGCATCGTCGTTGCAGGCGGCGGCAATGAGGCCGCCGGCCATGGGGATCGCTGCACCGACTACACCTGCCTGCTTCAGGAACCGCCGCCGTCCGACCCGCCGTCCAAGCAACACATCCGGCTCCATTCCGTCCCTCCGTCCCGAACTACGACTGGCCAGATGTTGCGCGGGGGCGGCTCTCCCCGGCATGGACGATCGACTGAAGAATCAGGGTCTAGCCGGTCGTTTGTTCAGTCCGTCACAAGCGGGCAGGCAGGCTAGTACTCACTTGAGAAAAAGGGGGCTGATTCGACGGCATCCTGCCCTCACCCCCCAACCCCCTCTCCCGACTTCGCGGGAGAAGGGGAGCACCCGGGCGAAGGAAGGCGGCTACATGACGCGGACCTTCTTGAGTAAGTACTAGAGGCCCTCGGCGCGCCCGGTGATCTCCTCGACGCGGATGCAGAAGAGGACGGCGTCGGCGAGGTGAACGCGATGGCCATGGCCCGCGGTCACACTCACCGGGTTGCCTTCGAAGGCGCGCAGGAGGATGAGCCGCGCTCGCTCCTGGTCCCCAGTGTCGTGCAACTCTTCGAAGCGGCCACGGACGAGCACGCTCCGCCAGTGCGCCCCGTCTTCGACTTCGTCGACCTGGAAGGCGACGTGCGGCCAGCGACGCATGAGAGCGACCTTCCGGCCGGGAGCGGCGTGTGCGTAGATAGCGCCAGCGGAGCAGGCATAGCTTATTGGCACGACGTAGGCGCCCTCGGCGTCGCGCATCGCCACGCGGCCGACGCGATGCCGCGAGAGGATTGCTTCACATTCTTCTCGTGGGATCTCGCGAAGCACGGATCCGATCTCAGCCGAGGTCCAGCGTGACTTCGGCGACGCCGCCGACGCAGAGCGAGGAAGCGACGCGCAGCCCGGCCTGCCGGAAGTGGTCGAGCGTGTCCCGGGTCTGGCGGGCGACGCAGGCCTCGAGGCGAGTAAGCCTCAGGGCGCGGGCTTCGGCACTCAGGCGCTTCAGGAGGGCCGCCTCGATGAAGGCACCTCGATAGGCTCCCTGTACCGCGAGCGAAACGAAGGCCGCAGAGGTATCGCCGGGGAGCGGTTCGAGCCAGCCGGCGGCCACGATCTGGCCGGCCCGGTTGGAGGCGATCACCGCGGACAGTGCAGCCTGGGGAGCGGCGGCTGCGCCGCCCCCGCACGGGGCGCGGTGGCCAAGGCAGAGATAGTGCAGCCGGGGATCGCCGCGAAATGCCGTGATTGCGGCGGAGTCGGCGGACTCCGCGACTCGGATCGCGACCCGGCTGCTATCGGCGGGGGTCACGGACTCATCACTGACCGGGCTGCTGGCTGCCATCGTTGTCACCGACTGGAGCGTGAGTCCGGCCTTCCGTCGCCGGCAACGGCCAAACCGGTACCCCTTCTATCCCCCTTCGGCCCTCTCGGGCGTTCCGGGCCCCTGGGCCCCGCTTCGTCGGCCCATCGGCCGTAGCGCCTGGGAGGCGGTTGCAGCGATGCTATGTGCGTCCAGAAAGGAACGGAGGACAGATGACTCAACCAGTTGCTCGGATCGTTGTCCCACTCGATGGGTCGAAGAACGCGGAGAACGCGCTACCGGCGGCCGCGTTCCTGGCGCGGCTCTACGGGGCGCCCGTGCTGCTCGTGCACGTCGTGGAAGATGGCGAGCATCTCGACGGCGAGGCGGGCCTGAAGCGCGCGCAGGCGGCGTTCAAGTCCTATGCCGTCGCGCTGGCGAAGCGCTTCGGGGCAGATGTCAACGGCGTCTCGGCCGAGCTTCGCACAGGTTCGGCGGCGGCCGAGATCGCCGGCGCGGCGGCCGGTGGTCGTTGCATCGTCATCGCCAGCCACGGCCGCGGCGGTTTCAAGGCGGCGTTTATCGGTAGCGTCGCGGACAAGGTCATCCGCACGGCGCGCATCCCTGTGCTGGTCGTCCCGGGCGTAGGCGGGCCCGCGCAGTTCGACAAGCGCCCCGTGCTCGTCGCGCTAGACGGCGAGCCGGAGGCGGAGCGGGCGCTCGGCCTCGCACGCGAGATAGCGGCAAAGGCTGGAGCGCCGGTGACGCTCCTGCGAGCGGTGGGGCTGCCGCCCCCTGTCGGCATCGAGTTCTCCTACTACCCGCCCGACCTGCTCACTTCGCTGGAAGCGGTGGGGAACGAGTACCTGCAGAAGGTTGGCCGGGCCGGCGAGACGACGATCCTTGTGCACGGGGCCGCATCGATGGCGATCGTCCAGGCTGCCGACGAGATTGACGCCGGGCTGGTGGCGATGGCCTCCGGGGGCAAGGGCCTCATCGAGCGCATCGCCATCGGAAGCACGACGGGACGCGTGATGCACTCGCTCCACCGGCCTCTCCTCGTCGTGCCACCACCGCCGGGCGACTGAACTGAAGCCCTTCGACCCATAGCGAGGGCCCATACGGTCCTCGCCAGGCTCCGGGTTCTGAGGGACATTCAGCGGTGAACGAACCGAAGCCTGAGTTCCGGCGGGTAAGAGGACGCAAGGCGACGGCGGCGGTGCCTCGGGCACCAGGGGAGACGGCGATGAAAGTACTGATGCCATTGGACGGAAGCGAATTCGCAAGCTCGGTGCTGCCAGCGGCGCGCCGGTTGCTTGAGTTGGTGCCCGGGACGGAGGTTCACCTGCTGACAGTGCTCGACCCTCGGACCGTGCAGGGTAGCGCCGAGAGCGTGGTGAACGAGCCCTTGCAAGTAGGCAGCTACAACGTGTCGGTATCCTCACCACCGCCGCACGTGGTTGAAAGCCACGGGGAGGCGATGGAGCGGGCCCACACGGAAACGGTGGATTGGCTCGACGCTATGGTTTCGAAGGAGTTCCCCGAAGCGGCCTCGGTCGTGCGGGTCGTATGGTCGCGCAAGCCAGTCGACCAGATCATCGCGGTGGCAGACGAGATCGACGCGGACCTCATCCTTATGCCGACGCATGGACGATCAGGACTATCGCATCTGCTCGCGGGGAGCGTTACCGAGGGAGTGATCAGGACAGCGGGACGGCCGATCCTGGTCGTCGGTCCCTCGCGCGAACGCTGAGTGAGCGGGTCAGTCCCCGCGCCCTCACGCCGCCGTCCGAGGGCGCGGGACCAGGGTGGCTGCTCTTCCGTTCCAGAGCAGCCACCTGCCTGATGTTTGGGGCTCGTTCAGGCTAATGGACTCTCGCGACGGCGGCGGACTGGCCGTTTCGGCTTGCGATGGCGCGACGCAACTCGGGGGGAAGCTGGAACTGCAGGTCCTCGACGCGCACCACTCTCTCTTCGATCGTAGCTCCGTAGCGAGTCTGTAAGTAACGCACGCAATCCTGGACGAGCTCTTCCGGTGCGCTCGCCCCGGCGGTGATGAAGACGCAGTTGGCGTCGTCGAGCCAGCGCGGATCTATCTCGCGGGCGTCGTCAATCAAGTGCGCGGGCACTCCCATATCGAAAGCGATCTCTGCGAGCCGCTGGCTGTTCGAGCTGTTCTGGCTGCCGAGCACGAGCACCACGTCGGCTTGAAGCGCGAGTTCCTTCACCGCTTCCTGGCGGTTCTGGGTGGCGTAGCAGATGTCTTCGCTGGAAGGAGAGGCGATCGACGGGTAGCGGCTGCGCAGGCGATCCACGATTCGATTGGCGTCGTCGATGCTGAGGGTGGTTTGGGTGAGGTAGGCGAGGGGGGCGCCGGCGGGGAGGTCGAGTGAGGCGACCTCGTCGGCGGTTTGGACGAGGCGCACGTGGCCCGGAGCTTCGCCAATGGTACCGGCGATCTCATCGTGTCCTTCGTGCCCGATGAGCAGGATGGTGTGGCCCTTTTCGGCGTAGCGAACTGCTTCGGTGTGGACCTTGGTGACGAGGGGGCAGGTGGCGTCGATGACGTTCAAGCGCCGGGAGGCGGCGAGGGCTCTGACCTCGGGCGAGACTCCGTGGGCGCTGTAGAGGAGGGTGCTGGCTTCGGGGACATCGAGCAGGCTGTCTACGAAGACCGCTCCCGTCAACCGAAACTGATCGACGACGTGCTTGTTGTGCACGATTTCGTGGTAGACGTAGACGGGCGGCCCGAAGAGCTCGATGGCTTTTTCGAGGCTATCAAGGGCCATGTTGACGCCGGCGCAGAAGCCGCGCGGGTTCGCCAGGATGATCCTCACTGACCGTTCCTCCGTCGCGAGCCATCCGACTAGGGACGCATAGTAGCCATCCGGCCCTGCTTTGCAAACCTCTCAATCGGCCTTCGCCTCACGACAATCCGCTGCTTGGGGTGCCCAGTGACAGGTGGAGTTGCTAAGATACCGCGCTATCAAGGGTGCCAGCTGTCGCGGGGGACGCGCCGGCTGGGCGCCCCGTCGGTGTTCGAAGCTATTCCGGCAGGACCGCCCGAGAGAGGCAGACGTGGCAGGAATCGCTGACCGCTATGGCACGGCTGCCGTCGCGGCCGGGCCCGGATCGGGCCTGGACGAGGCGGTCGCGCGTGCGACCTCGGCGCTGCTCTCCCTGCAGGCGCCGGAGGGCTACTGGTGGGCTGAGCTCGAAGCCAATGTGACGATGGCTGCAGAGCTTCTGTTGCTCGAACACTTCCTGGGAATCGGCGAGCCCGCGCGGTGGCGGAAGCTGTCCCAATACATCCTTGACCACCAGGGCGCCGACGGCTCGTGGCCGATCTACTTCGGCGGACCGGGGGACGTAAGCGTGACGACGGAAGCGTACTTCGCGCTCAAGCTCGCCGGAGTCGATGCTCACGACCCGCGGATGGCGCGCGCCCGTGAGTTCGTCATCGGACAGGGTGGGATCGGCCGGGCGCGGATCTTCACGAAGCTGTGGCTGGCTCTCTTCGGGCAGTTCGACTGGAAGGCGATGCCGGCGATGCCGCCGGAGGCTGTGCTACTACCCTCGCGCTTCCCGTTCAACATCTACGAGTTCGCCTCGTGGGCGCGGGCGACGATCGTTGCGATCCTCGTTGTGTCATCGTACCGGCCGGTGGTGGCTATCCCGGCCAGCGCTACGGTCGATGAGCTCTACGTCACACCCGAGGACCGGCGGCGCATCGAATTCGCTCGCGACTCGAAGCCAATCAGCTGGCCGAAGGCTTTCCGCCTGCTGGACCGTGGGCTCCGGATCGCCGAGAGGCTGCCCTGGAAGCCGCTCCGGAAGCGAGCCCTTCGAGCCTGCGAACGATGGATCGTGGACCACCAGGAGGCTGATGGCTCGTGGGGCGGGATCCAGCCGCCGTGGGTCTATTCGTTGATCGCCCTGAAGTGCCGCGGCTATGCCAACGATCATCCCGTCATGGCCCGTGCCATCCGCGGGATTCGGCACGACTTCGCCATCGAGACTGAGTCGACGCTGACGATGCAGCCTTGCGTTTCGCCCGTCTGGGACACAGCCCTGGCGGTGACGGGGCTGCGCGAAGCAGGGCTTCCCGCCGATCACCCGGCGCTGGTCCGGGCCGGTCGATGGATGCTGGCGGAGGAGATCCGCAAGCCGGGCGACTGGTGCGTGAAAGTGCGTGACACCGAACCGGGGGGTTGGGCGTTCGAATTCCACAACGAGAAGTACCCCGACACGGACGACACGGCCGAAGTGCTGATCGCCCTGCGGCTGCTCGACCTCGGGCCGGAAGCCGCGGCGCCGATGGGGCGGGGGAGCGATTGGCTGCGTGCTATGCAGTCGAAGAACGGGGGCTGGGGGGCGTTCGACCGCGACAATACGAGGGAGTTCGTGACTCGCATTCCCTTCGCCGACTTCGGCGCGACGCTCGACCCGCCCACGGAAGACGTCACGGCCCACGTGGTCGAATGGCTGGCCCTGGACGGCGTCAGCAGGGACGACCCTGTCATTCGACGGGGAGTGCGATACCTGCGCCGGACGCAGGAGGCGGACGGGAGCTGGTGGGGGCGCTGGGGGGTGAATTACGTCTACGGGCTCGGCGCTGTGCTGCCGGCCCTCGTGGCGGCTGGCGAATCGCCGTCGGCGCGCTACATCCGTCGTGCCGTAGGCTGGCTCGAAGTGCACCAGAACGGCGATGGCGGATGGGGAGAGTCGTGCTATTCGTACGATGACCCATCGACGCGGGGTGTTGGCCCGAGCACGGCGTCGCAGACCGCCTGGGCGCTCCTGGCGCTGCTTTCGGCGGGAGAGGTCGCGAGCGAAGCGACGAAGAGGGGCGTCGAGTACCTGGTGGGGACGCAAGGGGCCGACGGGCAGTGGGAGGAGGCCGAGTTCACGGGCACCGGGTTCCCGGGCGATTTCATGGTCAAGTACCACCTCTACCGCAACTATTGGCCGCTCTGGGCGTTGGGGCGCTACCGGCGGTTGAACGAAGGACGGCCCATTCATCTTCCCGGGAGCGACCCGTGGCGCTGAGCGAGACGCAGACGGCGGCCAGCGAGGCCGGCACGACGAACACGGCAGCCGCTTACGCGTGGTGCCGCGACTACGCGCGCGGGCACCAGGAGAACTTCACGGTAGTTTCCTGGGTGCTGCCGCGGGAGCTACGACCCCACTTCTTCTCGCTCTACTCGTTCTGCCGCTGGACCGACGACCTTGGCGACGAGGCGGAGGGCGACCGTCTCGCCCTCCTGGATGATTGGGAGCGTGAGCTGCGGCGTTGCTTTGCGGGCGAACGGGCGCGGCCGCTGTTCGTCGCCCTCGGCGCCACTATCGACCGCTACGCGATCCCGCCGGACCCCTTCCTGCGGCTCATCGAAGCGAACCGCATGGACCAGAGGGTCACCCGGTTCGAAACGTACGACGACCTCATGCGCTACTGCGCCCACTCGGCCACGCCAGTCGGGCACATGGTGCTCTACGTTCTCGGGTATCGCGACGAGCGGCGGCAGTCGCTCTCCGACGCGACCTGCATCGGACTGCAACTGGCCAACTTCTGGCAGGATGTGACCGTCGATCGGGAGAAGGGCCGCGTTTACATTCCGCAGGAGGACCTGCGGCGGTTCGGGATCGACGAGACGGTCATCGAGCGACGAGATGCGATCCAGGCGTTTCGAGAGTTGATGCGCTTCGAGGTCGACCGCACGCGAGCCTTGTTCGGGCGCGGGAGGGAACTGGAGGCGCTGGTCGACCGCCGGGCGCGCCTCGATGTCCGCCTATTCCGGCTCGGGGGCGAGGCTATCCTGGACGCGATCGCGGCCGCCGGCTACGACGTGCTCGGCGCCAGGCCAAAGATCCCGGCTCGTAAGAAGGCCTGGATGGGGATTTCGAACGCCACGCGGCTGAAGCTGGGACGGTGACGGAAGAATGAAGGTAGATAGATGGCAACTGACGTGAAGACGGCGCCGCCGGCTGGTGCGGCTGGTTCCCTCGCGGCCTCGCACGCCTGGTGCAAGCAGTACACGAAGGAGCGGGCGAAGAACTTCTACTACGCCTTCGCCATCCTGCCGGCGGACAAGCGGAACGCTATCTACGCGGCTTATTCGTTCAGCGGCGTGGTCGACGACATCGCCGACGAGCTCAGCGACCGGGCGGAGCAGGAACGCCAACTGGCGGAAGCGCGGGCGCGGCTCAAAGCCTGCGCCGCGGGCGACCGCGAAGGACCGCTCTATACGTCGCTGGGCTGGGCCCTCGACGAGTTCAAGATCCCGGTCGACTTCTTCGAAGAGCTGGTCAATGGGGTCGAGATGGACTTCACCATCAACCGCTACGCGAACTGGCCGGATCTCTATCAGTACTGCTACCGGGTGGCATCGATGGTGGGTCTGATCTGCACTTCTGTTTTCGGCACGAGCCCGCATCCCAAGGCACGGCAGTACGCCATCGACCTCGGGGTGGCCCTGCAGATCGTGAACATCATGCGAGACGTGAAGGAAGACGCGGAGCGTGGCCGGGTCTACTTCCCGGCCGACGAGCTGGCGCAGTGCGGCCTCACGCCGGACGACATCCTCGCCTGCCGCTACGACGGCCGCTTCGCGGCGCTGATGCGAATGCAGGGCGAGCGGGCCCACCAGCAATTCCGCAAGGGCCGCCGTCTGCTGCCCCTTCTCGATCTTCGGTCACGAATGTGCGTGAACGTCCTCCAGGGCGTGTACTCGGACATCCTCAAACGCATCGAGAGGCGTGACTACGACGTCCTTTCCGAGCGCGTGAGCCTGAGCGGCGCGGAGAAGATGGCGGCGATCGGACGGATGTGGGTGCAGGCCGCGTTGGTGCGGCCGAAGTGAGGGTAGCCGTCATCGGCGCCGGGCTCGCGGGCCTCGCGGCGGCCTGTGAGCTCGCGGACCTCGGCCACCGGCCCATTGTCTTCGAGCGGCGCCCGTTCGCTGGAGGGAAGACGTATTCGTTCCGCGACGGAGCGACCGAAGCCTCGGTGGACAACGGCCAGCACGTCTTCATGACCTGTACGACGGAATACATAGCCTTCCTGCGCCGGATCGGCAGCCTGGGGCAGACGCGGCGTCAAGAGCGGCTGCGGGTGAGGGTCTACGACGGCGAGGGCCGGCGCGCCGACATTCGGGCGAGCGCGTTGCCCGCGCCTTTCCACCTGGCGGCGTCGTTCGCGCGCTACCGCCACCTCGCGGTCAAGGAGAGGCTCGCCGTGGCACGGACGATGGCGACCATGGCGCGAATGAAGCCCGGCAAGCGGCAGGCACTGCACCACCGTTCGTTTGCGGACTGGCTCGGCGAGCGCGGCCAGTCAGCCCGCGTTGTGGGCGATTTCTGGGACTTCATGCTGCTGCCCACACTGAACTGTCGTTCGGCGGAGGCGAGCGCCGCAGACGCGCTCTTCGTGTTACAGGAGGGATTCCTCAAGTCTTCGCGCTCGGCGGCCATCGGGGTCTCGAAGGTTGGGCTGAGCGAGCTCCACGTGGAGCCTGCGATCCGCTACATCGAGGAGCGCGGTGGGGAGGTGTGGACGAGCGCGGCGGTGGAGTCGCTCGACCGGCGGAGGGATCGCGTCGAAAGCCTTTGGCTGACGAACGGCACGCGCCAGGAGTTCGACGGCTACATCTGCGCGACGCCGCATACGCAGGTTCGACGGCTGCTCCCGCCGGACGTGGCGGCGATGCCGGAGTTCGCGGCGCTCGATGGGATAGAGACCTCGCCGATCATCAACCTGCATCTCTGGTTCGACCGGCCGGTGGCGCGCTTCGCCTTCGCCGGGTTCGTGGGCTCTGAGCTGCAATGGATTTTCAACCGCAGCTCGATTGAGGGTCAGCCGGCGGACGAAAGGCAACATCTTGTCGTTTCATTGAGCGCGGCCACGCCGTATATGGCGCTTGGGAAGAAAGCGCTCGAGGATCGCTTCTTGCCGCAGCTGCGGCGTGCGCTGCCAGCTGCCCGCGATGCGCGCCTCGTACGCTTCCTGGCAATCAAGGAGCCGGAGGCGACGTTCCTACCCGCCCCGGGGCTTTCGAGGCCCGGAGCGATCACGCCGCTGGCGAACTTCTATCTCGCGGGGGCGTACACTGCGACGGGCTGGCCGGCGACCATGGAGTCGGCGGTCAGGAGCGGGATAAAGGCGGCCCGTGCGCTGCACGGCCGGTGCGATTCGTTCGCTGCCCCACGGCCGGGGGTGGTCGGGGCCGAGGTCTAAGGAGGAACGGAAATGGGTATCCCCGCGGGACAGGCAATCGCGGTCAGCACGTATCTGATGAAGCAAAAGATCATGGGCAAGAAGCGGTACCCGCTGGTGCTCATGCTAGAGCCGTTGTGGCGATGCAACCTGGCCTGCGTCGGCTGCGGAAAGATCCAACATCCGGAACCCATCCTGAACACCTATCTGAGCCCGCAGGAGTGCTGGGACGCGGCCGAAGAATGCGGCGCGCCGGTCGTCTCGATCGCCGGCGGCGAGCCGCTCGTGCACCCCCAGATCGACGAGATCGTTGCGGGCCTGGTCGAGCGCAAGAAGTACGTCTACCTCTGCACCAACGCGATCCTTCTTCAGCGCTGGTTGCCCCGCCTTCGGCCTTCGAAATACCTGACGATCAGCGTGCATATGGACGGGATGAAGGAGCTCCATGACGCGATGGTCGACCGGGAGGGCACCTTCGAAAAGGCGGTCGACGGCATGCGCGAAGCGAAGCGGCTTGGGTACCGGCTGAGCACGAATACGACCGTGTTCGCGGATAGTTCGCCAGACGACATGCGGACGCTTTTCAACTTCCTGATGGACGACATCAAGGTCGACGGCATGATGGTTTCGCCCGGATACGACTACCCGAAAGCACCCGACCAGAGCGTGTTCCTGAAGCGGCCGCAGATGATTCAGACGTTCCGAAAAATCCTCTCGTTCCCCGATCGCAAGCGTTGGAGCTTCTTCCACACGCCGATGTTCCTCGACTTTCTGCAAGGCAAGGAAGCGATGCAGTGCACGGCCTGGGGCAACCCGACGCGGACTGTCCTCGGGTGGCAGCGCCCCTGCTACCTGATGAACGAGGGCTACACGAAGACCTTCGTCGAGCTAATCGATGAGACGGAGTGGGATCGTTATGGCTACGGCCGCGACGCTCGCTGCACCAACTGCATGGCCCATTGCGGGTACGAAGCGACGGCCGTCTCGGCGACGATCGCAAGCCCGCTGGAGGGTATCCGTGCGGGCGTGAGCACCCTGGTCAGCCGCAAAGGCGCATGACTGCACTTATCGTCGTGCCCACAAGCCGCGAAGCGGTGACGGGCGGCAATATCTTGGTGTGCGGGAGTGGGGTAGGCGTGCGCGACATGGTGGCCGCGCGCGTTGCCGTCGACCGGCCCTCCGTGGTGGTGTTGGCCGGATTCTGCGGGGGCCTCGACCCCTCGATCGCTGCCGGCGGCCTGATCCTGGTGCGGCGCGTGCTCGCTGACGGGCAAGAAGAGATCGAACCCGACCTGGCGCTCTTCGAAGCTGCCCGCCGGGCGCTGCGCGATCGCGGGCGAGCGTTCGTCTCTTCCCGCGTACTTACGGTCGATGCGCCGTTGAGCACCCGCGTCGCGAAGACTGACCTCTGGAACGTCCATGGCGCGGGCGGGGTCGACATGGAGACGTACTGGGTCGCAGAGGCAGCACGCAGCCAGGGGGTGCCCTGGATAGCCTTGCGCGCCGTGCTCGACACCGCCCATGAGTCGCTTCCGCAGGCGGTTCGAGACTGGCGCCGCGAATCAGACGAGGGCGCGGTCATGCGCAGCGCCGCCCGGCGGCCACAGGACTGGGCCGCCTACGCGCGCCTCGCGCTGCACATGAGGAAGGCGCGGCGATCGCTGAAGCTTGCGCTCCCGGTCGTGCTGCATGCGCTCGCGACCGGGAGCGCGGTCGAATCTCTTCCCCTGGCCGAACGCGGGGGCGGAGGCTAGGCGGCCGCCGGCTCTTTGCCCGCCTGCAAGGTCAGCAGCACGCTGGCCACCAGCACCCAGGCCGCGAAGCCAAGGAAGCAAATCAGCCCAAACACACCGGCCGGCGACAGCGCCCCGCTCTTAGCCAACGCTCCAGCGTCGATGTAATTCAGGACCGCGACGACGACACCGGCGTAGCCGAGCCACTGAGATACGGCCTTCCAGCGGATCATCACCACGGAAGCCGCGAGGACGAACGTGCCCACCGCGAAGCCCACCTGGAGGAACACCATTGCAGAGACGTCGAACAATGCGTGGACGACATCCGGATTCCTTTCTGCGGCTGTCCGGAAGGCCAGTGTCTCGTTGACCCCGTTGGCTACGAGCACTAGTGCTACTGCCGCGATGCCTGCTCCGACCGCCGTGACCGGAAGGCGCGTGGCCCCGCTCTTCATGAGCGCGAGTCGCAGTGTGCCGAGGAACCAGAGAAGGAAGACCGTGCTGAAACCGATGAGGTAGCTGCCTGTAAGGATCCGCGCCCGGTCGTCGGTGAAGTACTTAATGATCTTGTCGATTGAGTCGTCGGTCGACGGGGGCGGCTGGGGTTGGATAAACGCCCCCGCGAGGACCAGCACCACGAAGACGATGCCGCTGGCGGCCGAGATCTGGGCCCACAATTTGTCTGACACTACGAACGTCCCCTCCCTGTTTGGTGGGGCAAGCGGAGCCACCCGAGCGCCGGGTCGCATGCGTTGGCCGCCTGCCTCCGGCGAAATACTACCCCGACTGAATCGCTGTGATAAGTCTTTTCTATGCGCTAAGTCCTCTTTTCTGTGAGATCCCCGCCTCCCGCCGCCTGCACCCGGCCGGATGGGGAGGTGTTGTAGACTCATCCGGCATCCTTCAAATGGGGTAGACAGCCATGCCACTGCCGACGCAGCCGTTCGGACGGACCGGTCACGACACGACCCGCATCATCTTCGGGGCAGCGGCGCTCTTCCGGTCGACACCCGAGGACGCCCGGCAGGCGCTCGAAATGGTGCTCGGGGCCGGGGTGAACCACATCGACACGGCGGCGAGCTACGGCAGGTCCGAGCGGCTTGTCGGGGACTGGATGCCTGAGCATCGTGAGCGCTTCTTCCTCGCGACGAAGACGGGAGAGCGGACGTACGAGGCCGCCCGCGACCAGATCCGGCATTCTCTCGAACGGCTTCAGACGTCGCGCGTCGACCTCATCCAGCTTCACAACCTGGTCGACCCTGTGGAGTGGGAGACGGCGCTCGGGCCCGGGGGAGCGCTCCAGGCGGCCATCGAGGCGCGGGATCAGGGGCTGGTGCGGTTCATTGGGGTCACTGGCCACGGCGTTACGGTGGCGGCCATGCATTTGCGGAGCCTCGAACGGTTTCCGTTCGACTCGGTCCTGCTGCCCTACAACTACACGATGATGCAAAACCCTGCGTACGCGAGGGACTTCGACGAGCTGGCGGACGTCTGTCAGGAGCGGCAGATCGCTCTGCAGACGATCAAGGGGATCACGCTCGGACCCTGGAACGAGAAGGAGCACACCCACGCAACGTGGTACGAGCCGCTCTCGGACCCGGCGGACATCGCGGCGGCGGTGCACTGGGTTCTCGGGAGGCCGGGGACGTTCCTGAACAGCGCCGGGGACCTCTCGCTCCTGCCACACGTCCTCGCGGCAGGGGCAGCATTCTCAGCGCGGCCTTCGGAGGCAGCGATGTCGGCGCTCGTGCAACGGCAGGGGATGGCCCCGCTGTTCGTGTAGGGCCAGGGCCGATGGCGGATCTGCGGCGGCGCCTGTAGAGATCAGGGAGTGAGGACCGCTCGCGTCACTTCCGTGCCGTGGTCATGCCATTCCGCGTCCTGGAACGCCTGGTTCACCTGGTCGAGCGGATACCTCTGCGAGACGAGTCTGTCGAATGGCACACGGCCTTGCGTGCGTTCGAGCAGGTTGAGGAGAAGCGGTATCACCTGCGGCCGGTACATCAGAGAGCCGACGATCCGCTTCCCTTTCAATAGCGCCGCGGGGCTGATGCTTGCGGTTTGCCCGGCGGGGACCGCGCCGATCTGCACGAACGTCCCGCCGCTCGCGAGCAGATTGATCCCTTCCTCCATCAGCCGCGGGTTGCCCACCAGCTCCATGACAATGTCCGCGCCCCGCCCCCACGTACGTTGGCGGACCACGTCGAGGCGTGCCTCGGGGGTGGGGAGCTCGTCGATGTTGAGCGTTTCAGTCGCGCCGAGTGCTCGCGCGAGCTCGAGTCGCCGAGGAAGCCGGTCAGCGATGATGACCTGGTCAACGCCCATCTCGCGCGCGACAGCTGCCGCGAGCAGGCCGAGCCCGCCCGCGCCCTGGAGCACGACCGTCTTTCCGGGACCTGCCTCAGCGCGGATCAACGCGTCCGTGACTGTCCCCATTGCGCAGTTAACGAAGCTCAGCACGGCATCGGGCAAGGCGTCCGGGACCTTGAACACCGGTTGGCGCGGTGGCAGGTAGTAGTAGTCGGCAAATGTCCCAACGAAATACGGAAACACGCCAGCCTCGCGGTTGCTGGGGTAAGTAGGGCACCAGCTGAACTCGCCGCGGAGGCAGTAGTGGCATCGATAGCACGGCATCACCGCGGAGTGGATGATGCGGTCCCCTTCGTGCAGCGGCTGACCAAGCGAGTCGGTTGCGATACCGGCGCCCAGCTTGAAGACGACGCCATTGCCTTCGTGGCCCATGACCCGCCCTGCCGGCGGCAACGATTGAAGCGCGGTGGCGCCTCGCCAGGTGTGAAGGTCCGAGCCACAGACGCCGGCCTGCGTGATTCGAACGATGATCGCCCCTGGGTCCGGGTCAGGTACGGGGAACTCCTCGATCGTCATCGGGGTTTGCGGTTGTCTCAGGATTACGGCCCGTCCGTGCACTTCGGTTCCTCCCTCCGTTGCCTGGCGCCGGTCGCATCGGCGTCGCTGCGGGCAAAGGGCAAGCAAGTATAGCTACCGCCGCCGGGGTGGCGTCCGCCTGTCTCAGCCACCCGAGATGGCAAGCACGAAATGGAGCTCCGCGCCCTCTGGCTCCGGCGCGAGCAGCCACGATGTGGTCTCGCCGTCGATCGATGCGAGCACTCCGGGACGCATCCGGTCGCCTTCGATGATCGCATCGTGAATTCCGGGAAACCGCCGGTCGAGCTCGGCGACGACTTCTGTCAGCGAGCCGGCGGGCGCCTGAACCGTCCGGACGCCGCCGCTCAAGTGTCTCAATACAGTTGGGATGAATACGACCGGCATGTCCTGGCTACTGCGCAGGCGATCGGTCAGGACGGAGAAGCGCCGTTGGACGCGTCCGCGAGAGATGCCAGGACGCGGCCGGGGTTCATCGGCACCTCGCGCATGCGCTGACCGGTGGCGTGGGCGATGGCGTTCGCCAGGGCGGCGAGCGGGGGCACGATCACGATTTCGCCGACGCCGCGGACGCCGAAGGGGTGGCCGGGGTTCGGCACCTCCACGATGACAGTCTCGATGGGCGGCACGTCGAGGGCCGTCGGCATCCGATAGTCGAGGAAACTGGAATTCAACAGACGTCCGTCCTTGTCGTAGACGTATTCTTCGTTCAGCGCCCATCCGATGCCCTGCACCGCACCCCCTTGCATCTGGCCCTCGACGTAACTCGGATGAATGGCGGTGCCGGCATCGACGACGGTCGTGTATCGCAGCACGTCCACCTTCCCGGTCTCGGGGTCAACTTCGACATCAGCGATGTGTACCGCATGGGATGCGCCGACGCCCCGGGGCGACACCGTCGCCCGACCGACGATCGGGCCCCCTGTCTCGTTCAACCGGGCGGCGATCTGCTTCAGGGTGAACCGCTTCTGGGGGTCGCCTTTGAGCGCCAGGGTGGCGGCGTCGTAGATCACGTCGTCCAGATTCGCCCCCCAGATCCTGGCCGCCCGCTCTCGAAGCTGCTTGATGAGGTCCTGCGCGACTTCATAGGCGGCGACTCCCTGCTTGAACGCGACGCTGCTGCCGCCGGTGAGCGACGTGAAGCCAACCGAGTCTGTATCGGCGACGGACGGGTGGACGTCTTCGGCGCGAAGGCCGAGAGCCTCGGCAAGCTGCATCGCCGCGGTGGTCCGTGTGCCCCCAATGTCGGGCGAGCCCTCGACGAGGCTGATCGTCCCGTCGGCGAGGATGCTGGCTGTCACGGAGGCCTGTCCGGGCGCGTTGCCCCAGAAGCCGGCCGCGACGCCGCGGCCACGATACGGGCCTGTGAGCAGGCTCTGGTAGTGGGGAGTGTCGCGGGCCGCCTCCAGCGTCTCGACGAATCCCAGCTTCGGGGCGGCCACGCCGGTCACGCGTCTCGTCCCTTCTTTGGCTGCGTTGAGCAGGCGGAACTCCAGGGGGTCCATCGAGAGGCGCTCGCAGAACTCGTCGATCATGGTCTCGACGGCGAGGGCGCCGGCCGGCGCACCGGGCGCGCGGTAGGCCGTGACCTTGGGCTTGTTCACGAGCACGTCGAACCCTTCGACGCGGGCGTTTGGTATGTCGTACGGGGTGAACATGCAGGTCGCCGCGCCGATCACGGGCGATCCGGGGAAGGCTCCGGCCTCGAAGACCAGGCGAGCCGAGCCGGCCGTGAGCCGCCCTTCGTTGGTCACGCCCATCTTCAAGTGGACGTGGGCGGCCGAGGTCGGCCCTACCGCCTCGAACACCTCCGTACGGCTGAGGGTGATCTTTACGGGCTTCCCGCACTTCATCGAGAGGAGCGCAGCCACCGGTTCGATCGTCGTGAACAGCTTCGCCCCGAAGCCTCCACCGATTTCGAGCGGGACCACCTTGATGTTGCCAACGGGGATGCCAAGTATGCCGGACGTCAGGTCCCGGATGGAGAAATGTCCCTGGGAGCTGCACCAGATGGTGAGGCGCCCGTCGGGACTCCAGAGCGCCGTGGCGCTTTGCGGTTCGATGTACCCCTGGTGTGCCTCACCGGCGTGGTAGTCGTGTTCGAGCACGATGTCCGCGAGTTCGAACCCGTTGGCGAGGTCGCCGATCTCCATCTCGAACGAGCTCGCAAGGTTCGTGTCGTACCGAGGCTCGTCGTCCGCCCTGAACCCGCCTCCGCGAAAGAGCGACGCGGTGTTGGTCTTGAGGTCTTCCATCAGGATTGGTGCACCCGGCGCCATGGCGTCGAGCCCGTCCATGACGGGCTTCAGGACTTCGTATCGGACGTCGATCAGTTCGAGCGCCCGCTCCGCGATGTAGGGATCGTCGGCCGCGACGGCTGCGACAGCGTGGCCTGCGAACAACGCTTTGTCCTGGGCCAGCACGTTGCGGCTCAACATGCCCAGGTTGATGAGCGAGTTCTCGCCCTGTTCGTGCAGCTTCGGGGACACGTACGGCATGTCTCTCCCGGTGATCACCGCACGCACGCCGGGGAGAGCGGTGGCGCGGCTCGTGTCGATGCTCAGGATGCGGGCGTGGGCGTGCGGCGAACGCAGGATCCTGCCGGTGATGTGACCGGGGATATTGACGTCGTTGCCGTAGACCGCCCGGCCGGTGACCTTGTCGACGCCGTCGTGGCGAATTGGCCGTGTCCCGATAACTTTGTACGGGGGTCGCTCGGTCGTGGTCATCGGTCGTCGCCTCCTGGATCTTCGTCGCGTTAGTGTACGTCGCCGCCGTGCGAGGGGGAGGCGCGGTGCCGGGCGTCGCACTGCGAGACGGGCCAGCTCGCCCGTCGCGGTCAGCGTCGTTGCCACGTCACACGTTGCTAGACTCCCCGTTTCGACGGCAGGATGGCGCTCAAACACCCACGGAGGATTCTATGGAGTTCGAGGAGCTGGAAAGCCTGCTTGCCACCCAGCGGGCCGTTCGGAAGTTCGACGGCCGGCCGGTTGACGACGCAATGATCGCGAAGATCCTTCGCGCTGCTACGCGCGCCCCCAGCGCCCGCAACGTCCAGCCGTGGCGCTTCATCGTGGTCCGGGAGCCGGAAACGAAGCGGAAGCTGGGCGAGGTCTTCGACCAGCTCGGCGCCCAGCTGTACGGGGCAGGAGCGCCAGACCGGACCCCCTGGAAGGACGTCCCCGTCCTGATCGCCGTCTGTTCGGAGCGGGTTTTCGGCGAGGGCGAGGCGGCAGCGACGGCGCTGGGGGCGTCGATCTACCCGGCCGTACAGAACCTGCTCCTCGCCGCGCACGCTCTCGGCCTCGGTTCGGTGCTCACCACGCGGTGGAAGAGCCGCGAGGCTGAGATCCGGCCGATTCTCGGGCTGCCGGAGACCATGAGCGTCCACGCCATCATCCCCCTGGGGTGGCCGGACCAGGTTTTCGGCCGTAACCGCCGGAGGCCGGTGAGCGAAGTTGCGTTTCGCGAACGCTTCGGAGAGCCCTGGGCCTGAGTCGCCCGCCCCCAACCTCGCGCGTGTCAGCACGGCCTCCTATCCCCGAAGCGACTCGTCGATCCAGCGGAGGTACTGCGGAAGCCCTCGTTCGATGGGGACCTGGACTATCTCAGGAATCTCGTACGGATGGGTTTTGCGGATCAAGCTCTCGAGCTCGTCGTACATGTCGGCCCGCGTCTTGACCACCACGAGCACTTCGGGCTCATCGGCGACCTCCCCGCGCCAGATGTACATGCTGCGGATTTCGAGCATCTGGACGCAGGCGCCGAGTCTCCGGTCGAGGATCTCGCGCGCGATCCTTTCGGCGTCATTCTTTGTCGCGCAGGTCGTCATGACGGCGCAGTAGCGTTGGCTATCGTCGGTCATCTGAGTTCTCCCCTCTCATCGGCCGGTTGCGACCGGGCTCCGCAGTCCGCGGTATAGTGTCTCGCATCGCGGCACCATTGCGCCGACCCGGGCCGTCAGGGCAGAACCGGCCGGACCAGTACGGCGACGGAAGGAGGATTTGCGTGCGCAACGACTTCCAGACTGTGACATTCGCAGTAGCCGATGGCATCGGCCGGCTAACGTTGAACCGCCCTGAACGGTTGAACGGCATAACCAATCAGATGATGCGGGAACTCTACGAGATTCTCGTGGAACTGCCGGCTATCACGGCGGCCCGTGTGGTTTTGCTGACCGGAGCAGGGAAGGGGTTTTGCCCGGGCGCGGACCTCGGGCACTACAGCTCGGGCGAAGCCGAAGCGCCGCTCGCCCAGGAGCACTTCCAGCTCACGGCAATGCTCCACGAGCTGCCACAGGTGACGGTCGCGGCGGTCAACGGAGCATGCGCGGGTGCTGGCCTCGGCTGGGCGGCAGCCTGTGACCTTCGCTACGCGGCGCGAGGCGCCAACTTCAATTCAGCGTTTCTCGGAGTGGGCATCTCAGGGGACATGGCGGGCCCCTGGCTTCTTCCCCGGATCATCGGCGCCTCACGAGCACGCGAGCTGTTCCTGCTCCACGGCAAGTTCGGGGCCGAAGAGGCTGAAAGAATCGGATTCGTCTCAAGAGTGTTCGACGACGAGGTATTCCGCGTTGAAGTTGACGCTATCGCTGCCCGGCTGGCGGGATCGGCGCCCCTCGCGATCCGGGCGATGAAGCAGAACTTCATCGCAGCCGAGAACATGAGTC
This sequence comes from Tepidiformaceae bacterium, assembly GCA_041488155.1. GTDB lineage: Bacteria > Chloroflexota > Dehalococcoidia > Tepidiformales > Tepidiformaceae > JBGPOS01. The sequence continues at coordinate 7,758 of JBGPOS010000043.1, read as the reverse complement.
TCCGCGAGTACATCCGGATCGAGACCGAACGCCATCAGCGAACCGGTGCGTCGGAGGACTCTCGGGCCGCGTTCCGGGCGTTTGTGGAAAAGCGGCCCGCGGTCTTCCAGGGCCGGTAGGAGAAGACCGATGTGGCTTCGGCTGCGCCAGATCGCCCTGATCGTGAAAGACGTGGAGGCGGTCGCGGCAGACCTCTCCGCAGTGTTCGGGCTGGAAGTAGCCTTCGAAGATGAGCACTTGCCGGGGGCGTACGGCCTCCAGAACCGCCTCCTTCCGGTAGGTACCCAGTTCCTGGAATTGTGTTCGCCAGTCCGAGAGAACACGGCAGGAGGGCGTTACCTTGAACGCCGGAACGGTGATGGTGGTTACATGGTTATCTGCCAGTGCGACGACCACGCGCCCCGAAAGGCTCGAGTCGAGGAGTTGGGAATCCGGGTAGTGGCGGCGCGCGACACTGAGACCTCGTGCTTGATGCAACTCCACCCCCAGGACACCGGTGGTTCGTTCCTCGAAATCGACTGGCACTCCGGGCCAGACGAGTCCCCTCCGCTCTGGACGCACGCCATCCGGGGAGAATGGTGGAAGAAAGTCCACACCGAACGAGTGAGAGCCGTCGTGGCCGCAGAGCTCCAGGACGTAGAACCGCTGAAGCTGGCACGGAGATGGAGCGACATCGTCCAGGAACCTCTGTCCAACGACGCCGCTGGCAACCCCGAGATCAGGCTCGAGAACGCCTCCTTGCGATTCGTGCCGTGTGTCGACGGGCGGCCGCCCGGGCTGGGCGGGATAGACCTCGCTGCAACGGACCGCGAGTCGGTGCTGGCCGCCGCAGCCAAGCGAGGGGTGTTGCGAGAGGGCGGCACGATCCTTATCGGAGGGGTGCGATTCAGGCTGGTCTAACGCCATCCCGGACGCGCTCCAGTGTTCGCAGTAGGATGCTGCCTCACGAAGGAGGCCGCCACGATGGAGTACGGCGTTCATCTCCCGCACCTCGGCCGGCAATCGGACCGCGAGTCGCTGATGGAGTTCGCTCGAAAGGCCGACGCGCTGGGGTTTCATTCTGGCTGGGTGAGCGACCACATCGCCTGGCCGGCCGAGATCGCGTCTCGCTACCCTTATTCTGAAAACGGAGACTTCCCCGCTCCCTTCAATACACCGTGGCTTGACCCATTGGGAACGCTTCTGTTCGTCGCAGCCTGTACGGAGCGGCTGCGCCTGGGCACCACGGTCCTCATTCTCGGCTACCGCCCCCCGGTGCAGACTGCGAAGCTCCTGGCGACGCTGGACGTGTTGTCGGCCGGCCGCGCCATCCTCGGCGTCGGAGTCGGCTGGATGCGCGAGGAGTTCGAAGCGCTCGGGATGCCCTTCGACCACCGCGGCGCCCGCGGAGACGAACAATTGGAAGTCTTCGAAGCCCTCTTCACGGAGCCGATGCCATCGTACGAAGGGCGCTTCTACCGCTTTCCGCCCCTCGGGTTCCAGCCGCGCCCATTGAACGGACACATCCCGGTTTGGGTCGGAGGTGATACCGAGGCTGCGTTCCGCCGGGCCGGCCGGTATGGCGATGCGTTCCACGCCGCTTTTGAGCCGCTCGACGCGGTCAAGCAACACTGGTCCCGCGTGAAGGCGTTCGCCGAGAAGTACGGCCGCGACCCCGCCGCACTCCAGCTCTCTGTGCGTCTCTACCTGGACTTCGACGGCAACACCGATCCCGCCAAGTCGCTCCTGGGGGAGCCAGAGCAGATGCGCGAGCAGGTGGCTCGTTACGCCGATGCTGGCGTCGCGCACCTGTTGCTCGACATCGTGGCCCGAGGCGGCGTACGCGGACGACAAGAGGCGATGGAACGCTTCGCAACCGACGTCATGGCGCGATAGCGGCAGCACGGCGCACGCCGAGCGGCGAGATTGCACGCGCGGAGACAGGACCGGGGCCCGGCGGGTAGGCTAGCCAGCCGAGGGCCCGTGCGACGGCCCGGGAGGACGACATTGCCCCAGGGCGTCCGGCCGCTCGCCGGTGTGACGGTCGTGGACCTGAGCGACGAGGCCACGGTCTTTGGCGCGAGGCTGCTGGCGGAACTGGGCGCCACGGTCGTCCGTGTAGAAGACAGTGCGGGAGACCTGATCCGGACTCGCCCGCCCTTCCTCCACGATCTAAGTGGAGTCGAGCGATCCCTGGCTCATCTCCTCTTCAATGCGGGCAAGCGGAGCGTAGCGCTCGATTTCCAACGGCCGGAGGCCTGGTCTCTGGCGGGGCGGCTGGCCGCGTCGGCAGACGTGGTCATCGGCCCGCTTGCCAGGAGCCCGGGCATGGCCCGACTGTTCGACGGAATTGAAGCGGGGACCGGCGTCGTCGACATCGTCTTTCGGCGTGGGGCCCCCGAGGAGGTCGCGACCGACCTGGTCGCGACGGCCGCCGGCGGACTGCTCGTGCTCAACGGCTTTCCCCAGGACCCGCCGAACTATCCCGCCGGGGAGCTGGCATACAAACAGGTCTCGCTGGTCGCTGCGGAGGCAGCACTCGCGCTCGTGCTCGAGCGACGCAAGACCGGCCGTGCGGGCCGCGTAACCGTCAGCGTCCAGGAAGCGGTGCACTGGACCACTCTGCAAACGGCTAACGCCAACTTCTGGCACTGGCACGGACTGGCGCCTTCCCGGCACTCTCCCATCTCGCCGGGGACAACGTTTCGAAGCAAGGACGGACGCTGGACGTCGTTCACCATTCACCCCCCGAACTGGAGCCGCTTCGTCGAGTGGGTCGAGAGCGTCCTCGGGGCGGAGGGCATGCGCGGTGGGGAGTGGGACGACCTCGGCTACCGCGCGAGCCAGCGAGTACGGGTGTCCGCCCTGGCTGGGTCCCTGTGCGAGCGCTTGACGCAGGCCGAACTGGTAGCGGAGGGCCAACGGCGCGGTCTCCTCGTGCTGCCGATCAACTCCATCCCGGGTATCGCTGCCGACGCGCACCTGGAGGCTCGTGGTTTCATTCAGGAGACGTGGCATCCGCAGTTCGACGAGCCGCTCCGGATGCCGCGCACTGCCTTCCTTTCGAGCGCCTACGAAAGCTTCGCCGAGCCGGCGCCGACGCTCGGGCAGGACACCGGAGAGGCACTCCGTAAGCTTGCCGGCCTGAGCGCTCGCGAGGTGGCGGGCCTGTTCGCCGCGGGTGTTGCCTACGGCCCGCGGCGTGCGGCCGGGAGGAGGCTGCCTCGGCGCCGGCCGCGAGCGACGCGTGAGGAGAGGAAGCCGGGGGCCGTCGAGTCGAGACAGCCGCTCAAGGGGATCCGGGTCCTCGACTTCTGCTGGGCGATCGCCGGGCCACTCAGCACGCGGCTGCTCGGCGACCTCGGGGCCGACGTGATCAAGGTCGAATCGGAGTACCGGATCGACCCGATCCGGTATATAGGCGTTCAGCCTCCACAGGTACCGGCGAGCTGGGACACCAACGGGCAGTTCAACGAATGCAACACGAACAAGCGGGCGATCACTCTCAATCTCAACACCTCGGAGGGGATCCGGCTGGCGCGGGAGCTGGCGGCAACAGCAGATGTAGTCACGTCTAACTACACGCCTGATCGCCTCGACCGTTGGGGCCTCGGGTACGAAGAGCTCCGCGCCATTCGGCCAAACCTGATCGTCGCGAACCTGGCGGTGATGGGCATTCGCGGCCCCAACCGCGGCTGGCGTTCTTATGGAAGCGGCATCGTCGCGATGTGCGGCCTTGCGGCGCTCACCGGGTTCCGAGGTCGCGACCCGATCGGACTGGGCACTCTGCACACCGACTTCACGGTCCCCCACTTCGCGGCAACCCAGATCCTGGCGGCGCTCATCCACCGCGACCGCACTGGCGAAGGCCAGTACCTGGAGCTCTCGCAGTACGAAGCTTCAATCCACCTGCTGGATACCGAGCTGGTGGAGTACCTCAACAACGGAACGCTTCCCTCCCGGCGGGGGAACCGGTCGGCCCGTTTCGTCCCCCACGGGGTATTCGCCGCTGCTGGCGAGGACCGATGGGTGGCTATCGCCTGCCGTGACGATGACGACTGGGGGCGCCTCTGCCATGTGATGGGCCGGGCCGACCTGGCCGGGATCGCCGATCGCACCAGCCGCACCGACGAGATCGAGGCTGCGATCGGCGCCTGGACCTCCAGCCGCGACAATTGGGAGGCTGCGGCAGCTGTACAGGCAGCGGGCGTTCCCGCCAGCGCGGTTGAAGACCTCCGCGACTTGATGGGCCGCGACGGTGCAATGGCCTCAGCGCATCGCGAATTCGACCTCCCGGCTGGCGTCTCGGTGCTGGTGCGTGAGGAGCCGTTCACCTGGGACGGCGAGCGGCTCCCGTTGCAGCGCGCACCCCGCTGGAGTGAACACACCGAGGAGATCTTGCGGCAAGAGCTCGGCCTGGATACCGAGCAGATAGCCGCGCTGGTAGCTGCGAACGTTCTCTACTAGCCACCCCCCACGGACATGTCAGCGACACTGAGCGACCATCGGTCGACCCTTCGGGCCAAGACTCCGTCCCCTGAGCAGGCTCCGGCTGGCTACTCCGCTTCGGTCAGACGGCGAAGGCACAGATGATCGCCTCGTCGCCCGGTCACCCCTCGCGGATCGGCTCGTTGCGGGAGAACCTTCGCGTCCTCGATTGGTTTCGGTACTTCACTGGCCGCTTTGTGGTGGTGCCGGTCGCATCAGTCCTTCCCGGCGAGAGTGGCGCTGGCCATTGCGGATATCGCCGGCACTTTCGATGCGGTGATTCCGAGCAGGACGAGCCGCCTGGCCCGCAAAGTAGTGGGGCCAGTCGCGACGAGCCCGGAAGCTGCGGCCGGTTATCGGACGGCCGCACCTAGCCGATCGGCTAGTAAGGACTAGCCATCTTGTCAGGTCACCACAGCCTCGCACGCCCATAGCATTCTCAGTGTCAACGGAGCAGGGAGCCGCTTCGAGACGAAATAGGCGCGGCGGCCTGTCCCGACGGTGATCGCCCGGACGCCGCGTGCCACTTGCGGGGGTGGTCATGCGACGCTGGCTCCATCTTGGCCTTGCATTGGCGGTGGCCGGTGCGTTCTTCGGCGGTTTCAGCTGGCGAGACGGGGCCAAAGCCGCGCCCCTGGCCCTGACAGTCACGAATACGAACGACTCGGGCGCGGGGTCGCTGCGGCAGGCGATCCTCGACAGCAATGCGGGCGGCAACGGAGCGGCGACGATCAGCTTCAACATCCCGGGCGCCGGGATCCATACTATCTCGCTGCTCTCTCAGCTTCCTGCCGTGTCGAGCCCGGTGGCCATCGACGGGTCGACCCAACCTGGTGCGACCTGCAGCCCGCGCAACCTGCTGATTGAACTTGATGGCACGAGCGCGGGTGATGCCACGGGCCTGTTCCTGCTGACGGGGAGCAGCGGGAGCACAATCCGGGGCCTGGTCATTCGCAACTTCCAGCGGCTGGTGAGCGGTGGCTTCGGCATCTTCATCGACCGGTCGAGCAACGACCTGATCGAGTGCAACCACATTGGCACCAACTCGTTCGCGACGGTCGCGGCGGGGAACGGTGCGAACGGGATCCTCGTGAACCGCTCTTCGGCTCCGCTCACGGACAACAACACGATTGGCGGGGCGACTGCTGCCGCGCTCAATGTCATCTCAGCGAACGTGGGCGGGATCCACATCGATGGTGGCAGCAACACCCATATCTTCGGTAATCGCATCGGCACGAACCTGGGCGGCAGCGCCGCGATTGGGAACCAGACGAACGGCGTCTTCGTGCGGTGCGGCGCACCCAACTTCGTCGGCGGCACGAATCCGGGCGAAGGCAACACCATATCGGGGACGATACCGGGGTCATTTGGAGGCGGCGTTGGCGTCGATCTCAACTCTTGCCCCGACCCGAGCCGTGCCCAGGGCGGTCAAAGGGTGATGGGGAACTTCATTGGCACCACCTCGACGGGCTCCGCCGCTCTGCCAAACGCTCAGAACGGGGTACAGATCAACGGGTCGCCCGACAACAGGATCGGTGATGGCACGGCCGGCGGTGCCAACACCATCGCGGGAAACGCAGTCCACGGAGTCCACCAGTTCCCCGAAACGGCCGATCGTAACCGGATCGAAGGGAACTTCATCGGGGTCAACGCAGCGGGTACGACGATCGGAAACGGCTTCCACGGCGTCTTCATCCAGGGCGGGGACGACACCATGGTCCTCGGGAACACGGTATCGGGGAACGGCGGGAATGGCGTCGAAGTCGGCGGGTTCTTCCCCGCTCCCTCCAACACCGTAGTCCGCGGAAACAAGGTCGGCACCGACCCCACGGGCACGAGCGCTCGCCCGAACGCCTTCATCGGCGTCGAGCCGGGTGGGCTCAACACTATCGTAGGAGGGACCGCGGTCGCGGACCGCAACATCATCTCCGGGAACCTCCAGACAGGGGTTGTAGCCTCTGGCAGCGGCGTGGTCATCCAGGGCAACTTTGTCGGCACGGACGTCACTGGAGCGCTCGCGATCCCCAACGGCCTTGGCATCACCGTGGGGGGCAGCGGCACCAGCATCGGGGGGACGGCGTCCGGAGCGGGCAACGTGGTTTCGGGCAACGCTTCTTCCGGGCTCACCATCTTCGGGAGTCAGGTCAGCGTCCTCGGCAACGTGATCGGGGCGAAGGCGGGGGGCATCGGGCCGTTGTTGAACGGAGGCGACGCGATCCTCGTTGGAAATGGCGCGGACATCGACATCGGCGACGGCACGCCAGCGGGGCGCAACATCATTGCAGGCGGGAACGGTGTGGAGAGCTGTTGTGCCCTGACCACCAACCTGCGCATCCGCGGCAACTTCATTGGGATCGACGCCGCCGGCGCCTCCCTCGGAACCGCGAACGGGATCCATCTCCGCGCGGCCCCGGGGGCCGAGATTTCGGGCAACGTCATCTCCGGGCACTTCGTCAACGGCGTGATCCTGGCGGGAGACGCCGAGCCTGCCGGTGCGGACAACGTGCAGGTCTTCGGCAACTTCATCGGCACAGGGCCGGGCGGCATCGGCTCGGTGCCCAACCTGGGCTTTGGGCTCCGGCTGGAAGGGGTGAGCGGCACTGTCGTCGGCGGCACGGGGGCGGGGCAACCGAACGTCATCGCCAACAACCTTGCCGGCGTCGCCGTCATTCCTGACCTTCGCGCCGTGCCGGTCAATCCCGCGCGTCGCAACTCCATCCGGGCGAACAGCATCTTTGCGAACACCAACCTCGGCATCGACCTGATTGTGATCGGCGAAGGTGTCACGGCTAATGATGCCGGAGACCCAGACAACGGCCCGAACAATCTCCAGAACTTCCCAGTCCTCACTGCTGCCACGTCTAACGGTGTGACGAGCACGATGGTCACCGGCTCGCTCAATAGCACCGCTAACACCACGTTCACGATCGACTACTACCGCAATCCAGCCTGCGACTCGCCCTCGAACCACGGCGAGGGGCAGTTCTACCTCGGTTCGAGCCCGGTCACGACCGACGGAAGCGGGAACGCCGCCATCAGTGCGACCCTGCTGACTCCAACCCCGCTGGGACAGGTGGTCACGGCCACGGCGACGGACCCGCTGGGGAGCACCTCGGAGTTCTCAGCGTGCAGCCCGCCGGCAGCGGCGGGGGCGCAGGCCGACCTCTCCCTCACCAAGACGGTCGACAACCCGACACCGAACGTCGGCTCCAACGTCGTGTTCACCATCATGGTCGCCAACACCGGTCCTGGCGCCACCCAGGCCACCAACGTCGCGGTCAAGGACCTCCT
>JBGPOS010000042.1:0-34141 GCA_041488155.1 Tepidiformaceae bacterium | reverse complement strand
GCCGCCGCTGATGACCCGCAGGCCGAGGGAGCGCGACCCCGCCTCTATCAACTTCTCGACCGCGCCAAGGCGCACGGCGACGCTCGACTCGTCGTAGGCCACGGCAAAGGCGTCGCACTGCTCCGCGCCCAGCCGGCGAGCCAGCTCAACGACGCCCTGCGTGGCTTCGCGTATGCCGACGCCGGTCGCCCTCGCCGAGGTCAAACCTTCGTCCCCCCAATGGTCATCCCGGAGACGAGCACGGTCGGCATGCCGACTCCTACGGGCACGGACTGACCTTCCTTGCCACAGGTCCAGCGCCCATCGGAAAGCTGGTAGTCGCTGCCGACCATGGTCACCTTCGAGAGGGCATCGGGGCCGTTCCCGATGAGCATCACGTTGCGGACGGGCGCCGTAATCCGGCCCTTCTCGATGAGGTAGGCCTCGGTCACGGAGAACACGAAGTCTCCGTTCGAGATGTTGACCTGGCCGCCGGAGTAGGAGAGGCAGTAGATGCCGCGTTCCACTGAACGGATGATGTCCTCCGGATTGCTCTCGCCGGGCAACATGAAGGTGTTGGTCATGCGTGGCATGATGTAGTTCTTGTACGATTCGCGCCGCCCGGAACCGGAGGGCGTCACGCCGAAGTGCCGGGCGCTGATTTCGTCCTGCAGGTAGCCGCGGAGCAGGCCACCTTCGATAAGGACGTTTCGCTTTGTCTCGTTCCCTTCGTCGTCGATGTTCAGGGAACCCCTCGACCGCGCCAGGGTGCCGTCGTCGATGACGGTGACGAGGTCGCTGGCGACCGGCTCCCCAACTCGCCCGCTGTAGTTGCTCGTCCCTTTACGGTTGAAGTCGGCTTCCAACCCGTGGCCGACGGCTTCGTGGAGCAGGATGCCGCTGTCGCCGGCGCCGAGCACAACGGGCAGCGTCCCGGCGGGAGCGTCGACCGCATCCTGGTGGAGCACGGCCTGGCGTGCCGCGTCTCGGGCGAGCTCTTCTGGCGTTACTCCCTCGAAGTACTCGATCCCCAGCCTGCCGCCACCGCCAGTGCGAACCAGCCGGCGGCTGCCTTCGCGGTCGGAGAGGACGCCGACGTTGAATCTGATCAGCGGCTGGACGTCGGAGGCGATCGAGCCATCGCTGCGGGCGATGACAACGTGCTTCAGTTCATCACCGATGCTTGCTTCGACGCGGCTCACGCTGGGGTCGTAGGCTCGGGCTGCGTGGTCGGCGCGCTCGAGAAGAGCCACTTTGGCGGCGGCGGGGGCGGCGGTGAGTGGCTCATCGCTCGAATAGTAGGGACCCCCACGATGGACCGGCGTGGCATCGATCGGGACCGGCCGTTCGCCCTCTGCCCCGATGCGTGACGCCACTTCAGCCGCGCGACGCATCGCTTCGAGATCGAGTAATTCGGTGTAGGCGTAGCCGATCGCGTCCCCCTTCACAACGCGGATGCCGACCCCCTGGAGCACGTTTCGGGAAGCGGACTTGACTCGCTGATCCTCCCAGGCGATCGCACTGTTGGCCCGGTGTTCGAAGTACAGCTCGGCGAAGTCGCCCCCGTGTGCCAGTGCGGTCGCCAGCAACGACGCCATGATGGAGGGGTCGATCGCGTATCGATCGTTGAAGAAGCTGAGCGCATCTGCGCCCGGGTCGCTCATGGTGAGGCTCCATCTGAGCGGAGGGTCGAGGTCTGCCCGCCATGGTATCGGAAAGGCTGTGGGGCCGCGCCCGCGGCCGTGGCCCATTCGCCCGGCGTTGTGTAGCGTCGGTAGGAGAGACCGCACCGTTCCCGAGGATCGCCCTTGGCCTCATCAGCCCCGCCGGCTGCTGGCGCGGCCGCCGCCCGAAGGGGCGCTACGGCGCCCGGCGGGCCACTTGCTTCCTTGCGGCATCGTGACTTCCGTGTGCTCCTCTTCAGCACCATGGCCCTCCAGGTCGGCTCCTGGGTACAGACCATCGGGCTTGGCTGGCTCGTGCTGCACGACCTGGGCGGCTCGGCGACGGACCTTGGTCTCGTGGCACTGCTCCGAGGAGCTTCGCTTCTCTTTCTCGCTCCGGTTGGCGGCTATCTCGCCAGTCGCCTGGAGCGGCGCCGCCAGCTGCTCATCTACAGCGCGGTGAGCGCGGCGATCGCGACGCTGCTGGCTGTCCTCATCGCCTCGGACAACATCACGATGTGGGTCGTCTACGTCACGGCCACGGGCGGGGGGATCGTCGAGGCGATGGCAGGACCCATCCGCGTCATCCTTGTCTACGATTCGGTGCACGGCGAAGACCTGACGAACGCTGTGGCGCTGAACGCGCTCGGCGGGAACGCGATGCGCGTGATCGGGCCCGCAATCGGAGGCGCCCTCATCGGCACGGTCGGCACGCAGGGGGCGTTTCAGCTGCAGGCCGTCTGCCTGGTGGTCTCGACGCTGCTCACCTGGATGCTCCATGTGAGCCCGCCGGAAGCGTCGGGTGATGAGGGCTTGCTGCGAAACATCGCGGGGGGCGTCCGCTACATCGCCCACGATCGGCGCATGCTGACGATCGTGGTGATGGCCCTCTTGCCGAGCTTCCTTGTCTATCCCTACGTGACGTTTCTCCCGGTATTCGCGCGCGACGTGCTCAACTCGAACGAATCGGGATACGGCTACCTCGCTGCGGCGGTCGGCCTTGGCTCCCTCCTGGGCGGAGGGATAGTGGCCTTCGCCGCGGGGAAAGGGCGGATGGGCCCGAGCATGATGTGGACGTGTCTCTTCTACTGCCTGTCGGTCGGCGCCTTCACGCTTTCGCGTAACCTCTGGCTCTCAGTCTCGATCCTTGCGGTCGCGGGGGTCTTCCACAGCGTGTACTCCGCCTTCAACGCTTCGTTGATGCAGCTCAAAGCCGACCCGGAGTTCCGGGCGCGGGTGATGTCGCTCCAGACGATGACGTGGGGCGTCACACCGTTCGCCGCGCTCCTCATGGGACGTACGATCGACTCCTGGGGCGCGCCCCACGTGGTTGGGGCGTGGATGGCCGGCGGTGCAATTGTCACCCTCGTGATCACGACCCTGTCGGGCGAAATGCGGAGAGTTTGAGGGCGAAGGGGATGCGATGAACGACTCCCAACTCTCGGCACTCGCCACCGGTCTCCGCCATCTCGAGGAGGGCGGGCGGCTGACGACGGAAGCGGCGCCGGCGTCGAGCCTTCACGGGCTCTCGTCTCTGTTTGTCGTCGACCTGGAAATGAGTGGCTCGAACCCGCTGCAGCACGAAGTACTGGACGTGGGCGGGGTGCGAGCCGCTCTCTCGGCGGCGCTGCCCGAGGAGGAGGCGTGGGGCGCGCGAGTGCGGCCGAGGCACATCGGAAACGCGATCCCTGCTGCTCTCAAGGTGGTCGGCTATTCGTCGAAGGCCTGGAAGGACGCGATCAACGTCGAGGAGGCCCTCGAGCGTTTCGCCGAAGTCGGGCGAGAAGCGATTATCACCGGTTGGGGCATCGGCCAGGACATGGCTTTTCTCGTCGAGTCGTTCCGGCGCCTCGACCGGCCGTGGCCTTTCGCCACGGTCGCAGTCGACGTCCAGCACATCGCCCGCCGGCTTCTCCGGGGCAGCGGAGATGTCGACCGCTTCAACCTGGGGCACGTGGCGGACCGCCTGGGAATCGGCCGGATGGGCGAACACGGCGCCCTGGCCGACGCCTATGCCACTTACGACGTGCTCGTAAAGCTGCTCGAACGGGCGGGCGATGGGCCGAGCTCCGACCCAGGGGGTTGACAACTCCTTAGCGTAACGCTAAGGATACGGATGATGTTCTCGGGGCGAGGTGAAACTCCTCACCGGCGGTGAAAGCCCGCGACTCCGCTTCGGCGGACTGACCCGGTGTAATCCCGGGGCCGACGGTACAGTCCGGATGGGAGAGGACAGCATACGGGACCGCCCGCAGGCGGTCGCCGCCTGCCGCGCATCCGCGCACCCTCAACCCCATCTCCCCCGGGGCTTCGGAACCTGCCAGGGGAGTGCGCGTGTCCGCTCACGGTCTCGTGCAAAACGCTCACCGCCGGAATGACGGGGCATCCTGATGTTCACGGGCATCGTAGAAGAGGTTGGCACAGTCATCGACGCGGGCGAGGGCACCCTCCGCATACGAGCGCCCCTGGTGCTCGCCGACGCGCACCTCGGCGACTCGATCGCGATCAACGGTGTGGACCTTACGGTCGCGGAGATCGATGGGGACGCGTTCTTCGCGAACCTGATGCCGGAAACCTACCGGCGCTCGAACCTTCGCGACCTCAAGCGCGGAGACCCGGTCAACCTCGAACGGAGCGTCCGGCCGACAGATCGCCTCAGCGGCCACATCGTCCGCGGCGTCGTTGAGGGTGTGGGGACGCTTCACTCGCTGACGCCGGAGGGAGAGGCGGTCATCGCCCGCTTCCTCGCCCCACCCGAGCTCCTGCGCTACATGGTGGTGAAAGGCCCGGTCTGTATCGATGGGATCAGCCTGACGATCATCGCCAGGGACAGCGAGAGCTTCTCGGTTTCCCTCGTGCAGTACACCCAGGAGCACACGAACCTCGTCGCCCGCAAACCCGGCGACCGGATCAACCTGGAAACCGACATCATTGCCCGTTATGTCGAACAGTTCGTCGCCGGCCGAGACGCCGGCCAGGGGAGCAGCACATGACTGAACACAACTCTGTGATGGCCACGGTGCCGGAGGCGATCGAGGAGTACCGCCGGGGAAGGTTCGTCATCATCACTGACGACGAGGGCCGCGAAAACGAAGGCGATCTCACGATTCCTGCCCAGTTCGTGACTCCCGAGCACATCAACTTCATGGCCAAGTACGGCCGGGGACTGATCTGCATCTCGCTCACGCATGACCGGATTGACGAGCTCAAGCTGCCGATGATGGTGGACGAGAACGACTCGCACTTCGGGACGCCGTTCACGGTTTCGGTCGAAGCCCGGACAGGGGTGTCCACCGGCATCAGCGCGCCGGACCGGGCGCGCACGGTTCAGATCCTCATCGACCCCGAGATGGGGCCCGAAGACCTCGTCCGCCCCGGCCACATGTTTCCCCTGCGGGCCCGCAACGGCGGCGTGCTGGTACGTGCGGGGCAGACCGAAGCCAGCGTCGACGTAGCGCGCCTCGCGGGGCTCTACCCGGGCGCCGTGATCTGCGAAATCATGAAGGCGGATGGCGAGATGGCCCGCATGCCCGACCTCAAGCGGTTCGCCCGCCGGCATGGCATGAGGATCCTCACCACAAACGACTTGATCAAGTACCGTCTGCGCACCGAGAGGCTCGTCCACCGCATCGCCGAGACGCGCCTGCCGACGCCCTACGGCGAGATGATGATCCTCGCCTACCGGGCCGACAACGACCCTGGCGAGCACGTTGCGGTGGTCAAGGGCCCCATCGATCCGGACCACCCGGTCCTGGTCCGGGTCCACGACCAGTGCCTTACGGGTGACGTCTTCGATTCGCTCCGCTGCGATTGCGGCGAACAGAAGGACCGCGCGCTCAAGATGATCGCGGAGGAGGGCGGAGTCTTTCTGTACATGCGCCAGGAGGGCCGCGGCATCGGCCTCCACAACAAGCTGCGGGCGTACGAACTGCAGGACCAGGGGATGGATACGGTCGACGCCAACATTGCGCTGGGTTTTCCCGCCGACCGCCGGGACTACGGGATAGGCATGCAGATCCTGGTCGACATCGGCGTCCGGAAGATGCGGCTGCTGACGAACAACCCGGCCAAGCGAGCCGGACTCGAGGGGTACGGCCTAGAGGTGGTCGAGCGGTTGCCGATCGTGACTGAGCCCAACCCGTTCAACATCCGCTATCTCGATACCAAGCGGCGGCGCATGGGCCATCTTCTTGACGGGCTCGAAGCGCTTGGCGGCGGGAGCTAGGGTCGTGCCCGAGCTCGAAGGCTCGACCGACGGCGCCGGGATGCGCGTCTGCATCGTGGTCGCTCGCTGGAACGAGTTCGTCACGCGAAAACTTCTCGAGGGGGCTCTCTCAGGCCTGCGCGAAAGGGGCCTACACGAGGCGGATGTCACCACGGCGTGGGTCCCGGGCGCGTTCGAAGTGCCGACGGCTGCCCGATGGGCTGCCGAGAGCGGCCGCTTCGACGCGGTCATCTGCCTTGGAGCGGTCATCCGGGGGGAGACTGCGCACTTCGAATACGTCGCGGGCGGGGCGGCGGAGGGCATTGCGCGAGTGGCGCAGGACACGGGCGTGCCCGTCATCTTCGGGGTCCTGACCGTCGATTCGGTCGAGCAGGCGCTGGCCCGCGCAGGCGGGAAGGACGGACACAAGGGCGAAGAGTCGGCGCGGGCCGCCATCGAGATGGCGAACCTTCGCAAGCCGCTGGCGACCTCTGAGTAGTGCTAGTTCGATCTGGCTGCGGGCCCTCATCCCCTCGCCCCTTCTCCCGAAGCGCCGGGAGAAGGGGAGTGACCCTCACTTCTTGACGAGGTAGTCCTCGGCCGCCCATCCCTCGCCCTGTTTCGTCCGGATCTTCCACCACGTCAGATCGCCGTTGGTCTCCGGCCCTCCGATGACGGTCACCTCGACACCGTCGGAGACGCAGGCGATGGCGTCATTCGACCGTCCGGCGGCGGTCCGCACGTTCAGGCAGTCGTCGGTCCCGGTCACCACAGCCGTGTCGCCAACCTTTAGCCTGGCTGCTCCAGGCGACCCGGCAACGGTGGCGCCGGCCTGGGGCGTCTGCGCCCCCGCCGCCGGCGAGGCCTCGCGATCGCCTGAGGGGATGGGAGTCCCGACGGTGACCGAGGGGGCCGGGCTGTCGCTTGTGAAATGGTCCGCCACCCCGACTATCACGAAGGCAACGACCACCGCGAGAAGGCCGGCGGCCGGGAGGTACCAGTACCCGAGGATCCGGTGGCGGCCATAGATGCTGGGCATGGGCTTGCTGGCGCCGGTCCGGTCTCCGGTCGCGGGGTAGCGGCGAGGCGGGGTCGGGCGGGATGCCGGGGCGGTCGCCGCCGGCGGGGGCGCTTCGGGGCGAGCCAGGCCGATGGTCGGGATGCCGTCGACGGTGCCGATTGCCGCCCCGGCAGGCTCGTCCGGAGATAGCGGACGGGGCCTGGGCTCGAATGGCAGTGGCTCCTTCGGCTCGGCCGGACGGGGCTCGAGGCCGAGCGGGTACTGGCGGGCGTCTCCCGTCGCGGGACGGACGGTGGTGTAGGCCTGGGCGATCGGTGCGCGCTTGTGTTCGGTCTCGGTGGCGCAGCCGTCGTGGCTCACCCAACAGGCGGGATGGTGCATCACCCCACAACCTTCGCAGCACAAGACCGCTTCGCCTTCGGCAAAGGCCCGATCACAGAGCGGACAGAAACGTTGTTGCTGGAGCGTCAAGCACCTTATCCCGGGCACATCGAGTATCGGCCGCGTTCGAGCCATCTTCAACACTGCGAAAGCTTCTGGTCAGAATTGCTGCCCAGGCGGGCGGCCGATCAGCGCTTCAGCAGTTCTTCGACTTCAGCCCTCGTGGGGAGTGACTCGGCTGCGCCGCGCCGGGTGACGCTGAGCGCGCCGGCGGCATTGGCGAACCGCGCAGCCTCCCGCGGCGAGAGACCTTCGACGAGGGCCACGGCGAACCCTCCACAGAAGGCGTCGCCGGCGCCGACGCTGTCGACGGCTTCGACCGGAAACGGGGGCGTTTCGACCAGATCGTCGGTTGTCGCCAGGAGCGAACCCCGTTCACCGAGGGTCAGAACGACCATAGGTGGGCCGAGGGCGAGCAACGAACGGGCTTGACTTCGAGGCCCTCCGCGGGTGCGCGGCGCCAGGGCAGCGGCCTCGACTTCGTTCACGACGAGGACGTCTACGCGCGCGAGCAGACCGTCGGGCGGCGCAAGGACGGGGGCGGCGTTGAGGAGCAGGGGGACCCTGGCCTGGCGCGCCGCGGCTGCCGTTGCCATCACGGCCTCCATCGCGACCTCGAACTGCACGAGGACCATGCCAGCCGCGGCGATGGCGTCTCTGGCCGAGTCAATGTCGGCCCGGTCCAATCGCAGGTTCGCGCGGGGTACCGAAACGATGCTGTTGCCGCCGTCGTCGAAGACCATCGGCAGGGCAACACCGGTGCCAACCTCGGCATCCCGCACGACGAGCGAACAGTCGACGCCGCCAGCTGTGAGGGTATCGAAGATGCGGTCGCCGAAAGCATCGGCCCCCACCCGCCCGACCATCGTGACGCTGGCCGCGCCGAGTCGTGCCGCGGCGAGGGCCTGGTTCCCGCCCTTCCCGCCGACGAACATCTCGAAATCACGACCGAACATCGACTCCCCGACCTCTGGCCGGCGCGGGACGCGCACCACCAGGTCGAGCATCAGGCTTCCAACGACGACGATGTGCGCACCGGTCACGACGGGAGCTTACGCTGCCGCCGCGTGGTCGAGAGGTGCGCCCGGCTCGTCGGGGCGGCGTGTGCCCTGTACCCTTCGTGACATGGCGATACGCATCCTCGGCATTAACGGAAGCATCCGACCGAACAGCAGCGCCGACCGCGCCCTGCGCTTTACTTTGAGGGCATTCGAAGCCCACGGGGCGCACTGCGAAGCGTTCGAAATCGGTTCCTTGCCGATCCTCGATGGCCGGCCCGACGACCAATACCCGGCGACGGTCGCGGCCTGGCGGGCGGCCTGCGCAGCTGCGGATGCACTGGTGATGACGATCCCTTCGTACCATGGCGCGGCGCCTGGCGGCCTCAAGAACGCCCTCGATTTCATCGACATGCCACAGGCTGGAGGCAAGCCCTTCGCGCTCATCGGTATCGCGGGCGGGGACGCCGAACCGGGGGTGACGGACGTTGCCCGCGTGCTCCGCCACATCGGCGGAGTCGCGGCGGTGCCAGACGTCGTCATATCGAGGGCCTCGGAGCACTGGGGTCCGGGCGACGAGCCGACGAACAAGAGCGTCGCGGTAGCCATCGCCAAGGTGGTCGAAGACATCGTCGCGCTGTGCGGGTTGCGCGCTGCGGGGCAGTTGCCCCAACCGTGACCGCAGCGGACCGTCCACCTCCATGGCGGATCCGGAAGAACGGCCAGCCGCCGCGGACGTTCTGCCCCGACTGCGGGCAGCCGCTGTTCTTCGACCGCAGGGGAGGCCGGCAGCACCCGATCTGCAGCAGCTGCGGGTACATCCGTTACCGAAACCCGGCGGTGGGTGTGGCGGTCGTCCTCCGCGACGATGCGGGTGGTGTGCTACTGGGCCGAAGGGCTG
Source organism: Tepidiformaceae bacterium (assembly GCA_041488155.1). GTDB lineage: Bacteria > Chloroflexota > Dehalococcoidia > Tepidiformales > Tepidiformaceae > JBGPOS01. The sequence goes on along the minus strand of JBGPOS010000042.1, from coordinate 24,933 downwards.
GGGGCCGGTACGCGGGCCTCTGGTGCATTCCCTGCGGTTATGTTGAGTGGGACGAGGATGTCCGGGCGGCGGCGACGCGGGAGATGTTCGAAGAGACCGGGCTCCGGGTGATGACGGGAGCGGTGGTCGCCGTGCACTCGAACTTCCACAACCCGGCGCAGCACACGGTTGGCATCTGGTTCGCCGGGGTCATCATGAGTGGCGTCCTGCGGCCGGCGGACGGCGAGCTGAGCGAGCTAGGGTACCACCACCCCGCGACGCCCCCTCCACTCGCCTTCCCTACGGACGCCCTCGTCCTCAGTCAGTTGGCCGGCCCGGACGGGAGCTGACGGAAGCTTCGACGGCGGGTCTGGGTGATCGACCGAACGGCTCTTAAGTCGCCAGCTCGCGACGATTCAATGGAACTGGATGGCTGCGGCGGTCGTCCAGAGGAGCATGAGCTACCACTGGATAAGGGCGATGGCCGAGGCCTTCGTCGCAGCCATCCTCGTGGTTGCGTGCTCGGCCGAGCACCAGCCCCTTCCGAAAACTCCGACCGAGACCGTCGCCCCTCGATCGCCTTCTCCGGAGCCTGGCCGCTCGCCTTCCGTGGCCCCGCCCACCCCCTCTACTCCTACTCCAAGCCCGGGAGGGCCGCCGGGGCGGCACAGCTATTCGCGCGGCGAGCTCGTGGAAGAACGACAGGGCCTACTGATCCTCGACCCTGGAACGGGCGGCGGGGTCGTGTGGACGTTCCCCGACGGCGCCATCGGCCGCCTTTCGAGGGGCGGCCGGTACATCACCTGGACCGCAGGCTTCCTTCTCGACACGGCCACCGGCGCTACGAAGAGTCTCACTTGGGACGGCGTGCCGGTCGAGGTCGTCGGCTTGCAGCCGATATCCGAAGAGCGTTTCGTGGGTGTCGCAGGCCAGCGCGTTGGGATCTTCAGATCGTCGACCGCGGAGCTTTTAATCGAGCTCCCGCCCCCACCGTCCGGAGTTTCGGGGGCCGTGGTCACGGAGGTGGAGTGGGCACCGGACGGGCGGGGCGGAGTGGCCGTCGGCCGTGCTTCCCCCGGCGTCGCGACCGAGCTCTTCACAGATGTCGTGGACAACGCGACCGTCGTGAGACTCCTCGGCGTAGGTGGGGCGATGCAGTGGGCGCGTAGCGGCGGGCGGCTCGCCGTCTCGGGGGCGTCCGGGAGCCTCATCTACAACCTCGACACCGGCAGACGCCTCGCTCTTCCATCCGGCGGTTGGAACCCGCGCTGGTCTCCGGACGACCGCTACGTTGCCCTCGCCCGAGCCGACAGCCTTGACGGCATCCGCATATTCGACACCGGGACGGGCGATGAAGTGCTGCGCGTCTCAGGCTATTCAGTCTGCGTGGGAGACTACTGGTACGCAGACGGAACGATCGCAGGCGGCCGGGACCGATCGGTGAGCGTGCCTGGCGGTGAGATCGTTTCGCGAGACCCCTCCACCAGTCGGCCCGACGCTTCCGGCGGCCCGCCCAAGAGATATGCCGGAACCTTTGTGGGCGGGGTAGTGCGGCTCGAGGAGGGCGGCGTGATCCTCGCAGAACTCCGGGTCGCTGAAACGGTCTATCCGTCCTATTTCTATGACTCGGACGGCGTTTGGGAGACGACGACGGACGGCCGAGGTGTCCTGCGTCTCGGGATTGGAGGGAAGGACCTTTGCATCCCGGGCGGTTCGCCCCAGGGCGTCGAGAAGCCGCCCTTCCGCGACTAACCAGGCTCGAACTGACACCGGACCCATCGCCGGGGCCGCTAACCCACGCCGAACGGCCGGGACAGCGGCCAATAGCGCCAGCGCACTTGCCCGACAATGGCGCCGGCCGGAACCGGCCCGAACTCACGGCTATCGGTGCTGTCGTCCGGGTTGTCCCCGGCCAACCAGAGGCCACCGTCAGCGTTGACGCTCGCGATTCGCTTCACGAGCATCCGGGCAGGGTCCCGCGGATCGTGAGCGAGGACGACGTCGCCCGGGCGAGGGGCACGGAGGGCAAAGGCCTGGCGGTCGACGATCACGAAGTCGCCCGGGCGCAACGCCGGGGCCATGCTCTGGCCGTCGATCTCGTAGCGCTTGAACCGCGACCGAGCCCAGGCTACGAATCCAACCGCCTCCGCTGTGACCGCGGCGGTGACGAGGAGGGTGGCCCACTTCTGCGGACCACCCTTCGCCACGTTGCTAGCTCGCCCGGTAGAAGGGCGCGTCAGTCCGGTTCTTGGTCGCCCAGAACATACCGTGGATCTTCTCGATCGCCTGGAGCAGGGCCTCGCCGTTGGCGGGGTCGCTTTCGGTCTTGTTCTTCGAGCAGAGCTTCGCGGCCTTCCAGAAGGTGTCGTGGAGGTCGGGGAACCTGTCGAGGTGCTCCGGCTTGAAGTAGTCGTGCCAAAGGATGTCGAGCTCTTTCTTCGCCAGCTCGGCCTGCTGCTCCTTGATGGCGATGAAGCGACCCCTGGTGTTGTCGCTCGCGAGGTCGTTGCCCTGGAGGGCGGCGAGCTTCTTCTCCATGGAGAGCACGGCCTCTGCCGCGATGCGGGCGGAAGCGGGATCGTAGACGCCGCAGGGGCCATCGCAGTGGGCGTGGGCGATCGCGGTGGGTCGCAGGATGCGGCTGAGAAGGTTCATGAGTTCCTCACTGTCTCCCGAATTTGCTCAGGCCGGGCCGCCGCCCGCCTGGCGAAGGTGCAACCAGTGATTATAAGCAGGCGTGTGCCATTTGGCAGACGGGCGGGCCGCCATCGACAGTTCGGCCCTATGATTGCCGTTCCAATCGCTGCCGGAGGGAGTCAGCCATGCCAGAGCCAGCCGTCGTAGAGCCGAACGTCTTCGAAGTAATCGGTACGCAGCGGGCGATGCGGCGCCTCAAACCAGACCCGGTTCCGGTGGAGTACATCAAGAAGATCATCTGGGCGGCCACCCGCGCCCCGAGCGGCGGCAACCGCCAGGGGTGGCGCTTCCTCGTTGTCACGGACCCTGGGAAGCGACGCCAGCTCCAGGAGGTCTACTCCGAAGGCTGGGGAAGCTACGTGAAGGCCGGGTATGGCCAGCAACGGGCCGACCTTCCGCCCGCGGAGGCCGAGAGCAACGAGCGGGTCTTGCGAAGCGCGCAGTACCTCGCGGATCACCTGCACGAGGTGCCTGTGATCATCATCGTCTGCGCTTTCGGCGGCCCGGGGGTGAACACGGGAATCGCCTCTGGCGCGAGCGTCTACCCGGCGGCGCAGAACCTGATGCTTGCAGCGAGGGCGTTGGGGCTTGGCACGGCCCTCACCACGATTCACCGCTGGAACGAATCGAAGGTGCGCGAAATCCTCGGCATACCGGAGACGGTCGACACCGCGGCCCTGATCCCTGTGGGCTGGCCTCGTGGCAAGTTCGGTGCAGGCCTCCGGCAGCCGGTCGAAGACGTGACCTACTGGGAGACCTGGGGCATCAAACGGAAGTAGCCGCTCCATCGATGCCGAACCCGGTCACCGTCCGCAAGCTGAAGTTCGACGGCTCTCTCGTCTCCGAGTGGCAGGGCGACCTGGTCGAGGCGATCGCTGACCGCTGGCTCGTCACGCGCCACAGTTCGCCACCGGTGACGAAGCCGGGGAGCGTGTTGAGCGTGCCCGGCCTGGTCGCTGAGGCGCTCCGGTACAACGGCGTCCGCGAGCCTCTCAGCGTTCTCGTTTCGTTCGACCACCTTGGAGCGGTGCTCGAATACCACTGCGACTCAGGCCTGCCGGCGACGTTGCGCGGGCGGACGATCGAATTCGTTGATCTCGACCTCGACCTGATGGTCACCCCGGGGCTTGAGACGACCCTGCGAGACGAGGATGACTTCTCGCGGAGAAGCCGCGAGATGGCGTACAGCGACGGGGCAAGGGCCGCCGCCCGGGAAGGCATCCGGCTGGCGAGGCAGCTGGTGGCCGCGCGGGAGGAACCCTTCGACGGCAGCCCGGCAGCCTTGCTCGGCCGCCTGCTTGCTGCGGAAGGCCCGCTGTGACCCCGGTTAGCGGCGACGCGGACGGCACTCTGGTAATCTGACCTGCCATGGACCACCTGGTGATCGAACGCCGGCCCGACCTGCACGATCCCGTCGCGGTCATCGCCTTCTCTGGCTGGAACGACGCCGCCAGCGCCGCCACCAATGCTGCCCGATTCGTGGTCCGCCGCATCGGAGCGCGCAAGTTCGCGAGCATCGACGCCGAGCCGTTCTACGACTTTACGGGCAACCGTCCCTCGGTGCGGCTCGACTCCAAGGGCACCCGGAAAGTCCACTGGCCCACGAACGAGTTCTTCTACGCCCGCAACCCCGGTGGAGCGCATGACATTGTTGTAGCCCTCGGCACGGAGCCCAACCTCCGCTGGCGCACGTTCTCGGAGATTCACACCGGCCTGCTCACTGACCTTCACGTCAGCCTGGCGGTCTCCCTTGGTGCGCTCATGGCGGAGGTGCCGCACACCAGAGAGGTACGCGTGACAGGGACGGCGATTGACCCTGAGGTCGCCCGGGACCTCAGGCTCACGACCTCGCGCTATGAAGGTCCCACGGGCATCGTGGGGGTGCTCCACGACTCGATGCGCCAGCGTGGCGTGCCCGCCGCCAGCCTGTGGGCGAACGTACCCCACTACATCACGACCGCGCAGAACCCTCCGGCCACGATCGCCCTGCTCCGCCGCCTGCAGTCGCTCCTGGGAGTTGAGTTCGACTACACCGAGCTCCTCGCGGCTGGCCAGCGCTTCGTGGCTGAGGTGGACAATGCCGTCTCCGGCAACCCCGAGATGGCCGCCTACCTGCGGCGCCTCGAAGCCGCGATCGACGCCGGGCAGGAGGCCAGTGAGGGCCGGGGAGCGAGCTCGTTGCCGCCACCCGAGGACGTCGTGCTCGACATCGAAGAGTTCCTTCGGGGTCAGCGCGACAGCGGGTAGAGCCAGAGTTCCGATAGGTCCCCGCCTAGATAGAGAACGCCAGACCCATGGTGCCCTTGATGGCGTTCACCTCTCCGAGGTGCATGAAGCCGTGGGTCATGATCACCTGGCGAAACACCTTCCACTTCGGCATCTCCCCCAGCGGCCGGATCATCTGCACTTCCGCGAGCGTGTCGGCTGAGACGTTCTTCAGGAATGCGAGGCAATCCTGGGCGACTGCCCCGCCGTACTCCCGCAGGACCGCCCCGGAGGAGATGCGAATCGCCCTTGCATCTTCGCTCGACATGCCGGTCCCCTGGTCCCGCTCCGGGAGGGCGAGCTTCGTTGCGTAGCCGCGATCGAGCCAGATAGGCGGCTTCCGCTGGAAGACGAAGTTCGTGATGTTGTCTTCCGTCCGATATATGTGCCAGGCGTTGAACCCGGCGCTCACTGCCTTGCCCGCCGGGAGGTGGTTCAACTGCTCCTCGGAGAGATCCTTGATGGCATCGCCCAGCCATTCGTTCATCTGCTGAATGCCGTCGATAAGAAGGTCCCGAGTATCCACGCCGATTCACCTCGCCTACGTCTGAGCCGAGCGGCCCGAAGCCTCGGTAGCGTAAAGCAACGCAGGTCGCGACGGTAGCGGCGCTACCGGGCCAGAGTTCGCCGATGGATCAGAACCTCTAGCTAGGGGTTCGCTGCCCCGGCGAACCAGTCTCGCTGGGCTTCGTACTCGCCGCGGGTGGACTCCAGGACCTTAACCGCGGCCAGGACGTAAGCCTCGGCGTCCTGAACTTCGGGCCCCCAGGCAACACATCCGACCCAGGAGCGGACGTAGCGCCCACCGTCGGTGGAGTGGGCGTAGGGCTGCGATCCGAGCCCTGTACGCACCTCATCGGCGAAGGCGGCCGCTTCCGCCGCATCACACTCGGCCAGAAACACCAGGAAGCGGGTCTCGTCGAGCCGGGCGACGAAGTCTGCTTCGCCGGCCGACGCTTCGAGCGCTTGTCCGACGACGCGGGCTGCCTGCGTTGAAAGCCCGGCGAGCGCGCGGCCCGGGGACGCTTCGACGACATCAAGCAGCACGAGAGCGCTGCGCGCCCCGAACAGCCTGCTCCGCGCGATCTCGCGTTGCAGCCACGGTTCGATGTGCAACAGGTTAGGAAGGCCCGTGCAGGGGTCGTGCAGCGAGGCGTTCTGGTTGCGTTGCAAAGACGAGAGGCGCCTCCCGAAGACCGGCTCAGGGTCTTCGTCCTTCGCCCAATCGAACGATTTCATGAGGGTCACCTCGGCTGCCAGGAGGTTGGCCGCTGCATCCATCCGCGCGGAAGGAGCTCTGTTTCCTTCATGTGATCTATCGGCCGGGGTGGTCGAGCATGGTGCCGCTGTGGCGGGGAGTGCGGCCCGGGCAACGCCGGATCACGCATCTGTCACCGGTTGTTCACCCATCCGTCTCCGGAACGAACCATCCCCACCGGCCACTTGTTGGACTTCGACGACGACGTAGTTACGAGCGGCGGAGACTCGCGTACAGCGTCGCAGCCACCGCCAAAGGGAGGGCGACCTCGACCAGACCGGTGTCGCTCGCCAACGTGACCACAAAGGCAAGGCCGACCACGACCGCCGTACCAAGCGCAAGGGTCATCGAATCGCCGACGATGAAGTCGTACCAGAAGAGGGCGAAGGCGCGGACGAAGTTCCAGACAATCATCGCGCTGCTGACTCCTCGACCACCGCGGGCCTCACCAGCCGTTCGCCCGGTCGTAACACCCGCACGAGCAAGTAGGACAGAGCCCCGTACGCCACGACAAGCAGCGGGATCATGAGGTCCTCCAGCGTCCACTCAACGCCTGCGCCCTCGCCTACCCAGAAGGTGCCGAACGCGCTCAGGAGCAACCCAACCGCGAACTTGATGGTGTTCTCGGGCACCCTGCTTAGGGGCCTGTGCACGAGTAGCCCGGTGCCCACGACCAGAACAAGACCGGTAGTGGCGCCGGCGATGGGGATGTCGAACCGGCCCTCGTTAGTACCGAACGTAAGGACGATGAACGCCACTTCGAGTCCTTCGAGAAACACTCCTTTGAAGGCCACCGTAAAGCCGGTCCAATCGAAGGGACCCCCCAGTCCGGGTTCGCGGAGGAGCTCGGCGACCTCTGCTTCGTAGATCTGCGCCTCGTCGTGCAGGGCCTTCAGTCCCGAGGAACGGAGGATCGCTTTCCGCAGCCACTGGAGGCCGAACACCAGGAGAAGACCGCCGATCGTGACGCGGAGCGCATCGATGGGAACGTAGCTGACGAGGGACGGACCGAGGGCAACAACCACAATCCCGAGCGTCAGGAGGCCTGCCGCCACACCGGTGAGGGCCGGCCGCCAGCTCCGGGTGACACCGACCGCGAGCACGATCGTCAGGGCCTCCACCATTTCGACGCTGGAGGCGAGAAACGCAGCAAGGAACTGAAAGACGAGGCTACCCACCGCGATCCCTCTCGCCCTGTGCGGTGATGATACCCCGGTTACATCGGCCGGGCGTCAGGAAGCCGGAATCTTGAGGAGCCGGGCAGCGTTCCCGCCGCGTATGGCCTGACGTTCTGCGTCAGACAGCCCGGCCACGGCGGCGAGCGGTCCGAGAGGGTCGTCGACGCCCATGTCGAAGGGGTAGTCCGTGCCAAGCACGACCTGGGGCGCTCCGACCTGGCGAATGAGGTTTTCGAGAGCGGCGGGCTCGTAAACCAATGAATCGAACCAGATCTGCTTCAGATATTCGCTCGGCCGCTTCTTCATGGTGCGGCTCTCGGGCCGGACGGCGTAGGCGTGGTCGGAACGGGCGATGTAGAAGGGAAGGTATCCTCCGCCGTGGGCAGCGCAGACCTTGAGGCGCGGAAAGCGGTCGAACACTCCGCTGAAGATAAGCAACGAGAGCGCCAGGGTGGTTTCGGCCGGGTTGCCGATGACGTTGCCAAGGTAGTAGGGGGCGATACGTTCGCCGAGCGTGCAGCCAAGGGGATGGATGAAGACCACAGCTTCGAGTTCTTCCGCCCGTGCCCAGAAATCGTCGTGGGCGGGGTCAGCGAGTTCCCGCTCTCCTATTCGCGTAGAGATCTCGACCCCGCGGAGGCCGAGGGTGCGGACGGCATGGGTGAGCTGTTCCACGGCCAGGTGCGGGTGCTGGAGGGCGACGGCGCCGAGTCCCACAAATCGGGCAGGGTGGGCGGCGCACATCGCCGCGAGGTGCTCGTTCGCCGCCCGCGCGATTTGCTCACCGAGCCGCGGATCTGCCCAATAGTAGTACTGCCCAGGCGAGGTGCTTACCGCCTCGATGTCGATGCCCATCGCGTCCATGGCCGCAAGCCGCACCGCGGGGTCCGTGAGCTTCGGGCGGTAGATGGCCGCGAGGCTTCGGTTGTGCTCGTTCGATTCGCGGCTGAAGTTGCGCGCCTGGGCGGCCAGTTCAAGAGCACGCCCTTCCCGTCCCGCAACGAGCGCCTCCACCTCGGGCACGAGGATGTGGGCGTGGACATCGATCGCCAGGTCGTGGTCAGCCATGGGGCCCTCCAGATTCGGGGAGATTATGCGTTCGACTTCCGCCGTGGGCCAACGGCTGGGCCTGGCAGGAACGGCCACGGTTCACCAAGGGGACGCCGAACTCGCCGGCGTGGTAGCTTTAGGTACCGGCCAGGCCAGATCGATGAACAGCACGGGGAGGACGCAATGGTCAAAAAAGAAGGAATTGAGGTTGAAGCGACCGTTACGAAATCTCTTCCGAACGCCACCTTCAAGGTTGAGCTCGCGAATGGGCACGAGGTGGTTGCTCACATCAGCGGCAAGATCCGGAAGAACTACATCAAGATCATGCTCGGCGACCGCGTCCTCGTCGAACTTTCTCCGTATGACCTGACCCGTGGGCGGATAACCTACCGATTCAAGTAGCTGGTGAGAGGCATGCGTTATTGAGGACGGCAGGCATCGTTGGCGGAATCGGTCCTGAATCGACCATCGCGTATTACCGGTTGATCGTAGAGGGGTACCGCGAGCGAGTTCCTGACGGCAGCTACCCCCCGGTCGTCATCAACAGCATTGACCTGACGAAGATGCTCGCCTTGATCTCTGCCGGGCAATTGGCCGAAGTGATCGAGTATCTCCTGGAGGCGATCCGGCGGCTTGGCCGGGCCGGTGCGGACTTTGGGTTGCTGGCGGCTAACACACCGCACGTGGTGTTCGAGGCCCTTCGAGCGCAGTCGCCGATCCCGCTGATCAGCATCGTGGAAGTCACGCGCGAGGCAGCGACGGCGCAGGGGCTGAAACGCCTCGGCCTGTTCGGCACGCGATTCACCATGCAAGGGCGCTTCTTCCACGACGGGGTTGCAGGGTCGGGCATCACGCTCGTAGCGCCCGCATCCGCTGAGCAGGACTTCATCCATGAGAAATACATGAACGAGCTGGTGAATGGCGTCGTCCTGGGTTCAACTCGGGATGGTTTAGTGGCGATTGTGGAGCGGCTGAAGCAAGAAGAGGAGATCGACGGCGTGATCCTCGGGGGCACTGAGCTATCCCCGATCCTTGGAGACGTAGCGCATGAGGGCGTTACGTTCCTTGACACCACCCGGCTCCACGTAAACCGGGTCGTAGATCTGCTCGTCTCGTAGGAAGGGGGAGCCCCGCCGCGCCTATGCCGGCGTGCGCGACCCGTTGACCCGGGTTTCGAGATCGGTGATGAGGACCGTCAGGAAGTCAAGTTGCTCGTTGGTGAGCGCAGAGAAGCGGGCATGGACGAGTGATTTGCCCCAGACCTTCTCAGTGGCCACGGTCTCACAGTGGATCTCACAGCCCGTCCCGGCCCAATCAAGCTTCAGTTCGAACTGGCCGGGAAATCGGGCCCCCTGCGTGTGCAACGCGGCACCGCCGAGGGAGAGGTCCGCGACGACTACTACTTGAGTGTCGTTGCCCTTCGGAGAACTCGCCACCGCGACTATCCAGGCTGGAAACCGTGGGTGTCTCCGCTGCTCAACGGGGCGGCGAGTCTGCGTCCTGCTCATCTCGTGTCCTCCGTGTCCGGTCGAGGAAGCGAGGAACCCGGCAGGCGCCTCGGCCTCCGCTGGGGGTGGAACCGAAGATCGAGCGAGGAGCTTTCACGGCAGTGGCTTTGAGGCGCTCTCCGCTCACTGGAATTGTCGGCAGGCAGGAGGCAGCCAACAGGTGAGGGAACGTGCTGGCTCATTGCCAGATGACCACGCTGGTCGAGTCAGATACCCTGCATGCCGCAAACCCCAGGGCCGTCCAATCCGAGGAGGCGCGCGTGTCAGCAGCGATCTACGCAGGCAGCTTCGACCCAATCACAAATGGCCACGTGGCGATCATCCGTTCTGGCCTCCTAGCATTCGATCGAATCATCGTTGCGGTGCTGACGAACGCAGGCAAGAGCCCCCTCTTCAGCGTGGACGAACGCATCGCGATGATCCGGGATGCTCTTGGATCGGATCCGCGCGTCGAGGTCGACCGATTTCGGGACGGATTGCTCGTCGAGTACGCGCAGAGCAAGGGAGTCAGTGTCGTGTTGCGCGGGCTGCGCGCCGTTGGTGATTTCGACGGCGAGCTCCAGATGGCGACGATGAACCGCAACCTGGCTCCCGGAGTCGTGACCGTATTCATCATGGCGAACGACTACTTCTTCGTCAGCTCAACGCTGATCAAGGAGGTAGCGTCTCTGGGGGGCGACCTGCGTGGCGTTGTCCCGGAAATGGTGGAGGAGAAGCTGCGCGAGAAGTTCGCGGGTTAGTCCAGCAGTGGCCCGACGGTCCGGGTCCTGAGGAGAAGCGGCATAATGCCGCAATGGCAGACGACTCACTCGACCGGCTGCGGCAGCTCTGCCTCTCGTTCCCCGAGGCCAGCGAGCATCGGAGCCACGGCGAGCCATCCTGGTTCATACGCGACAAGCGGATGTTTGTGACCTACGTGGACCACCACCACGACGACCGGGTTGGGTTCTGGTGCGCGGCTCCGGCTGGCGCCCAGGAGGTGCTCGTCGGGGCTGCGCCGGGCCAGTACTTCAGGCCGCCCTACGTGGGGCACCGCGGCTGGGTGGGTGTGCGGCTGGACGTGGCGGTTGACTGGGATGAGGTCGCCGGAATCGTGGCTGAGGCGTACGCGACCGTCGCCGCCTCGCTCCCCAGAAAGCGGGCCTAGCGGACCGGGACCTCGGCGCTCACCTTCTTCACCAGCTCGATGGCCCGGCCGAGGGTGTCCAGGCGCTCCTGGAGGTTCGCACCCACCGGGTCGAGGCGGAGGGTGTTGACGCCTGCGTCGCGGTAGACGCGCATGCGATCGGCGACCATCTGATCGGTGCCGAGCAGGTTGGTCTGAACGATCATCTCATCGGGGATGACCGCCGCGGCGGCGGCGCGGTCGCCTTCGAACCAGAGCGCCTGCGACTTGCGGGCCACGTCGGCGAACCCGGCGCGCTGGTAGGCCTCGTTGTAGAAGTTGTGCTGGCGCGAACCCATGGCGCCGAGGCTGAAGGCAAGCCCGGGCTTGCGCGGCGGGATCAACTTCTCCAGGTCGTCGCCGAAAGCGATGGTGCCCCCTGCCTGCTTGTCGATGTCGTCGAAGTTGCGGCCGGCCTTCGCGGCGCCAGCCCGCATGTGGGCGAAGTGCGCCTCGGCGTGGTCAGGCATGAACGAGGTGCCGACCCAGCCGTCGGCCACGGCGCCGGTGAGCTCGAGGCTCTTGGGCGTGAGGGTGGCGAGATAGATCGGGATGTTCGGGTGCGGCTTCGCAGCGTTGCGGAGCGCTTTGCCTTCGCCACCGGGCCGGGGCAGTTCGTAGACCTTGCCGTGGTACTCCACCTTCTCGCCGGCGACGCCCATCTTCACGATCGCGATGTACTCGCGAAGGCGGGTGACCGTGCGGCCGAACTCCTCGCCGTGCCAGCCTTCGACGACCTGCGGTCCGCTCGCGCCCAGACCCATGATGAAGCGGTCGTGCGACATGGAGGCGAGCGAAAGCGCCGTCATGATGGCGTTGCCGGGGGTTCGGCCGGCAACCTGCATGATGCCGCTGCCGAGCTTAATCCGGCTGGTCTGGGCGGCGAGATAGGCGAGTGGAGTTACAGCGTCGTGGCCCCACGATTCCGCCGACCAGACGACGTCTGCGCCCAGGCGCTCCGCCTCGCGGACGTAGGCCGCGGCGCCTTCCCAATCTTCGTTAGTAACGCCCACGCCGATCGCGACCTTCATTGGAGTGCTCCTTCAACGGATTGCGCCAGCTCGAGCCAACGGCTGGGAGAGATACTACTCGTGCCGGCTGAGACCTCGCGCTTGCCCCGCGACTCGTCGAAGACTGAAGTCCCCGGGCGGGTTTGGTCTAGCGCGCGAACTGCATCTCGTGCAGGCCAGGCAATACCTCCTCGACGAACCGCGCTTCGGCGGTGGAAGCGGCGGCGGGGTCGACTTCCCGCGTGGGGCCAACGATGACGAGCTGACTCAGCCCCAGCGCGACAATCTCCCGGAGCCGACCCAAGCAGTAGCCGGGGCTGCCGAAGACGCCAAACTGGGCCGCGAAGTCGGGGGTCAGGAGACGGGTCTGGGGGCTGGCGGCGCGGCTGTGGCGTGTCATGTCGTAGGCGTCGTGGATGGCTTCAGTGGTCCGACGCTGTTCGTCGGTTGCAGGGCCGACCGTGTGGCCGTACATCGCCTGGAAGCGCCCGAAGAGTGAGAGGCCGCCTTCGCCTAACTGTCGAGCCGCCTCGGGATCGTCGTTGACGACTACGTTGACGTACGCCCCGAAGAGGCCCGAGTCCGGGCCAAGGCCAGCGGCCGTACGCGCCTCTTCGGCGGTGCGGATCGCCCAGCGGATTCGCTCTGGGTCGGCGCCGACCGCGAACGTCACCCGGTCCGCCAGCCTCGCCCCCACGCGGATCACCTTCGGGCCGGTGGCGGCGACATCGACGGGGACTTTCGGGTAGCGGCCGGGGCGTATCCATTCGATACGCGAGGACTCAGGCACGGTGGCCAGGCCGAGGCTGGCGAGGTTCCCGTCCGGTTCGAACGGGACTGATTCCCCGCTTAGATAGCCCTGCAGCCGCCGGAGGTAGTGTTCCAGGGTCGACACCGAGGCCGGGGCATATCCGAGATGGGCCAGCGCCGAATCACCCCGGCCTATTCCGAGCACGGCCCGCCCGTGGGATTCAGCCTGCACCGTTGCGATGGCGCAGGCAGCGACCGCGGGGTGGCGCGTGAAGGGGTTGGTGACGCCTGTGGCCAGCCGTATGTGTTCGGTCTCGTGAGCGGCGATGGCCAGAGCGATGTAGCAATCGCCGGAGAGGTTCTGAGAATCGACGATGCTTATGCCGTCGAACCCGGCCCGCTCGGCTTCCTGGGCGCGATGCACGAATGCCCTCGGCAGCCCGGCGCCGCTGGTCCAAACCTCGACTCCCGGCATGACATCTCCTCTCGGTTCGTTACCGCACCGCGACAGCCAACCCGTCGACTGATGTCGAGGATTCTAGAGCTTCTTCACGTCGTCGATGATGCCGAGGAGCATGCGAATCTCGACGCGGTCACCGGGCTTCGGGTCCCGGTAGATGGACTCCACCGCAACCCGGCCTTCGGTGACGCGGTCTGGGTCGTCTTTGAGCGCATAGGCGATGCGAAAGTAGCGCGTGCCATGGATGTCGTAGGGCTGGACGGAGGCGAGGATGGCTTCCACCGGCGGATTGTATCGTGCTTGCCCCCGGGAGCCTGCTCCTCGCGGAAACGTGGCGTCAACCAGCGGTGGGCCCATCCGCACGAAGCGTTAACCGCATTACTCCCCGGCGTAGCCTTCCGGCATGGTGTCGCGGTGCAGCCGACAGTCGACATTGCTGGCGAGAGGTCCCAACCCGAGAGGTTGGGCTATCACAAAGGAGCCAGAGGGATGTCGAAACTGCGGAACTGGACGCTGCGCCAATACACGGCCCTCAAGAACGGCGAAGAGGGGCAGGGGCTGGCCGAGTACGGCCTGATCCTCGCCCTGATCGCCGTGGTCTGCATTGCGGCGCTGACAACGCTGGGCGGGGGCATCAGCACCCAGCTCGGCAACATCAACGCGGCGTTGTAGGTGGGGGACGAGTTCCAGGAACCCACAGAACAATTCTCCCCGGCCGCTCAAGCGCGGCTGAGACCATCCGTCCGAGTCCTCGCCAGCGCGTGGACCGCGGGTTAGAGTCCGGGCCGAGGAGATCGGCGTGCCCGGAGAACTTGTCTCGCAGCCTGCGCACCGGCTTGCGCAGCTGATCCGCGACCGCGAGGTGTCCTCGGTCGAAGTAATCGAGGCGCACCTCGCGCGGATTGAGTCCGTCAACCCGAACCTCCGGGCGATCGTCCAACTGAGGGCCGCCGATGCCCTACGGGACGCGCGTGCTGCGGACGCGGCGTTGCGAGACGGCACGTCCGTGGGCCCGCTTCACGGCGTGCCCTTCACGGTGAAAGACTGGATCGAGACGGTCGACCTCCCCTGCGCGGCTGGCTTCGAGGAGAGGCGCAATTACGTCCCGAAGCGTGACGCAACGACGGTGGCGCGGATGCGGGAAGCAGGTGCGATCCTTCTCGGCAAGACTAAGCCTGGCAACGACGACAAGGTGTATCCGCGCGCCAACAATCCCTACGACATGGCGCGCACGCCGGGCGGCAGCAGCGCCGGCGAAGCGGCCATCATCGCGGCAGGCGGTTCACCGCTCGGGCTTGGCAGCGACTCAGGTGGCAGTCTGCGCTGGCCGGCCCATTGCTGTGGGATAGCGACGCTGAAACCAACCTACGGGCTGGTTCCGAATACTGGCCATTTCCCCCGGATCAGCCCCATGTCCGACCCGCGGACGGTAATCGGCCCGATGGCGCGAAGCGTGGCTGACCTCTCCCTTGCGCTGGCGATCATCGCGGGAATCGACATGCGGGACCCGGGGGTTGTGCCCGTCGCGCTGGAGACGCCATCGGCGGTCGGGCTGCGCGGCCTGCGGGTAGCCGTTTACACGCAGATGCCCGGCGCCAGGCCTTCGGCCGCCACAGTCGCGGCCACGCTTGCCGCGGCAAAGGCGCTTGCGGGCCAGGGCATGGCGGTGGAGGAAGCAACGCCCCCGCGATTGGAGGAGTCGCTTCCGATCACGGTCGCCTACTGGAGCCGGGAGCGATCGACCTCTCTGACGGAATGGGCGCCCGGGGGTCCGGGGACGGTGACCGCAAGCGAGATCGAGCGATCGCTGTTCGCCTGGGATCGGTTTCGAAGGTCGATGCTCGGGTTCATGGAGTCCTACGACGCGATCGTGTGCCCGGTCGCGGAGACCGCAGCGCCGCTGAACGAGACGCCGACAACCGGTGAGACCTTCGTCTACACGCTGCCGTACAGCCTCACCGGGTATCCCGTCGCGGTGGTGCGGGCGGGCGCCTCGGTTGAGGGGCTCCCGATCGGCGTGCAGGTGGTGGCGAAGCCGTGGAAGGACCACGTGGCGATAGCGGTCGCAGCATGCATCGAGGAAGCGAGCGGGGGCTGGCAGGCGCCGCCGGAACGGATCGGGGCCAGCGGCTGAGCCGGGCCCGTCGGCGTTCTGGAGCGGATCGACGCACGCCGGGTAGAATGGGGGCTCCCGGGCGATGAGCCGCGCGCGCTTCAGGTGTCCGAGGGCCAAGGACGGAGTTCGTTTTGTTCCTCGGGTACTTCACAGAACGGCCTTACCAGGACTCGGCGTCGGGCTATTTTGGCGCGACGGGACGGGCCATCCAGGACCTCGGGTTGAGTAACGGCAGCTACAACCCGCGCGTCGGCGCCGAACTCTACAACCGCTACCTCGACGAGAAGATAGCGGCCGAGGAAGCCGGTTTCGACGGCCTCGTCCTGAACGAGCACCACAGCACACCGTTCTGCATGGGCGGGGTGATGAACGTCGAAGCGGCGATCCTGGCGCGGATCACGAAGCGGGCGAAGATAGTGCTCCTCGGAAACGTCCTCCCCATCTGGGACGATCCCCTCTGGCTGGCGGAGGAGCTGGCGATCATCGACATGATCTCTCACGGCCGCCTGGTCAGCGGCTGGGTGCGCGGCACAGGCCGGGAGAGCGTGGCGCACAACGGACAATCTCCCTACAACTGGGAGCGGTTCCAGGAGGCACACGACCTGATCGTCAAGGCGTGGACGACGCCGGGGCCGTTTCGCTGGGAGGGCGAGCACTACCAGTTCCGCTACGTCAATCCCTGGGCCCGCCCCTACCAGCAGCCCCATCCGCCCATCTTCATCCCCGGCGGCTTGAGCAAAGCGACGGTGAAGTGGGCGGCCGAGCACCGCTACCCGTACATCATGCTGGCAACGGCACTCGAGCTGACAAAGCCTTCGTTCCAGTACTACCACGAGTGCGCGGCGGAAGCCGGATACACCTCAGGCCCGGAGCACCTCGGCTACCTCTTCAAGGTCCACGTCGACGAGACGGAAGAGCTCGCCGAGGCGGCCGGGCGGAAGTACGTGCAGGGGCCGAGCAACCCGTTCCTCGAAGGCAACGAAGGGATCGTGCGTCCGTTCATCCAGAACCTCCCGGGGATGACTTCGCGCACCAACGTCCTGCCGACGATCGACAACTACGCGACGGCGGCGGCGCGGGGGCGTGTCGCCGGGCCGCCGCCGCTGAGTCCGTTGGGTAATCGCTACGGGTCGTTCGAACAGCAGCTGGAAAGCATGAGCATCATCACGGGCACACCGAAGACGGTGCTGCCGAAGGTCAAGCACGTCCTCGAATACCTGCGTCCGGGGAGCGTCTTCTTCTGGGACGGGGATGGCGCCATGACCCACGACGACGCGATGCGAAGCCTTCGCTTGATGGGGGAAGAGGTCATCCCAGCCGTCCGGGAGTTCGCGAAGGAACTCGACCTGACCGGCCCGTTCGACGCGGACGGCTCCTGAACCGGTCTGCTGATTGGCCCAGGGCCCTCGGCCTCGTTTGCGGTGCTAAGGCGGCAGGATCGTCGTAAAGACGCCGGTGTTGGGCATCGCGTCGAGGATCACTGGGGGCGGGAAGAAGAACTCTTCGTCCCGTCGGGTTTCAGCGCGCCATGGGATCGGCAGGCCGCGATTGGCGCCGGCGCGCCCGATGTCGGCAAGGGCGAATGTGAAGCTGATCTCGTTGCCAGAGACCACGACGGCGAGGCTGGGGAGGCCCGTCGCATGGCCTTCGCGGTACTTTAACAGTACGGTGCCGGTCGAGAGATTCAGATAGATTCGGTACTGGAAATCATCGTTGTACCAGTGCAGCTGTCCGACCGTCTTCAAGGTGATGGTCATGGTGGTTGCTGTGGCGGTGACACGGCAGCCGATGAGGTCGGCAGGCCGGAAGTCGCCGAAGAACGGCTGGGGAACGTCCTGGGGGTCGGTGCAGAAGAAGGTCACGACAACGTCGTCCAGCCCGACACCTCCGTTGGCGTCGGTGACTTTGAGGTGAGCGTTGAACTGCCAGCCCAGGGCAGAAGAGTACTGGTGGCTCACCACAAGCGAAGAGCCCGTGACGAGGCCGCTGGTCGAAGCGCCGTCGCCGAAGTCCCAGAAGTAGTTGACGGGTCCGGTGAGCGAGGCGAACCCTGGGATCGAAGCGTTGAAGCTTGTGGCAACGGTATCGGTGAAGTCCTGGTCCGGTCCGGCGTCGACGCTGACGAGGTGCAGCGGCGCCGCTTTCCCGGTGTAGACCGTCACGTTCCCGGCGGCGTCGGCAAGCTCGACGATGAGCGCGTCGGTCCCCGGATCGGGGATGGTCACGACGAAGGCGCCGCTCAGTGGCAAGGCCGTCAACGTAACGTCGGCTTCAAGCGTGAGACTGCCCGGCCGCTGACGGAGCACGATTATCCGGGCGAGCCCACTCTGGGTTGATGGAGGGTTTGCGCCGGCCGGGTCGCTCCCGGTGATGGTCAGGGAGACATTCGTCCCGACTTTGCGGAGGTCGAGGCTGGCCAGGGTGGGTGGCGTCACGTCGAGGCTCGACGAACGGAGCAGGTCGAACGACAGGCTGTCGTAAAGCCGCTGGGTGCCGGTGACTGTGCTGGCGGCGCCCGAATCGCAGCGGAACTGCCCCGGCGTCACGACGATAGTCTGCTCGGGCTGGCCGAGCCCGGTCTCGAGCGTGTTTACGCGGACGATCTCGGAAGGCCAGAACGACGGCTGACAAACCTGGGGCTCGCGCTGGTTGCGCTCCCACTCGCTCGTGGGCCGGACGATCACAGGGTCTGTCGCCGGCACGTCGTGGAAAGCAGTGCTCTTGAGAAGCACGCCGTGGACCGGCGAGTCGGTCGCGCCGGTGACGTTGGCAATGATCTCCCTTGGCTGGAGCGGCCGAAACGCCGGGCCCTCGACGTCGCCGCCGCTCGGGACGTAGTACACGCCGTCGGAAGTTGGCTGTGGGGTGAACGTCGTCGCGATGGTGCCGCCCGTGAGGGCTGTTGCTGCGAGCACCTGGGGAGCTGATGTGGTCCCGGGCAGGTTCACCTTGTACATAGGCAGGCCGTAGAGGGCGGCCTGGATCGTGGACTTCTCGTCGTACACAGACATCGCGGGCAAGCCCGAAATGTACTTGTGCTTGGCCTGCATGAGCGCCTGGCCAGCCGACACGCCGTTGTGCATCAGCTCGTTTGCGAAGAGCACGAGAAGTTGCTCGGTCCCACCCAGGCCCTGCGTGTCACCAAGACCGAAGCCGGTGCTGGCGATGAACACGGCTCGCTGGCGGGCCATGGCCTGGGCGAAGTCGAGGGCGGGGTCGAGCCCGAGGGCCGGGTCGACAGACGAGACCGAGCCATCGGGGGCGTTGAAGCCGGCGTGGCAGCCGATCGAGAAGAGGATCTTGCGGGTCAGAGCGGAGCCACCGCCGGCGAGGGCGACGTCGCTGCTCTTCAGTAGCTGTCCCGCCGCGCCTTGCTGGAAGCCTTTTGCGGAGAGGGCGGCGAAGTGGGTGAAGTGAGCGTTGACGGCGCTAATGTCGGCAGGCGTGAAGGTGCATCCCGTACCGGCGCCCAGGAGGGAGCAGCGAAGGTCGTCGGCGGTCCAGGTGTCGTTGATGAGCGTTCGGACTGCGAGTGGCCCGGCCTGGAGAGCGGCCGCGGTAGCGGCAGCGCCGTCGGCGAAGAAGTCGTAGCCGGAGACGAACCCGGTCGTGGGCGACAGCGACTGCAACTGGCCGTTAGTGGCGAGGAAGGCCTGCGCCTGGGCGGCTATCTCCGCAGGCGTCTCCACGAGCCTGCCAATGGGGAGGTCCGGAACATAGAGTTCCCGTCCCTGCCAGGGGGTGGGGACGCGGTCGACGTAGAAGTCGTCGGTGAGGTTGTAGCCGCCCTGGACGCTGGCGTAGAGGGGCGTGCCGAACTTGAGGAAGGAGCTGCCCAGGTAGAAGCGCTCGTTGCTGAAGACGGTCTCGTCGGGGACGCGATGGAACGGGATTATGTCATCGCTGCCCACGATCACGACGTATTGGATGGTCGGATGGAGAAGCAGCTCCGTGGCGATGAAGGAGCGGATACTTTCGCTGACCTGGTTCGCGGAGTCGACGCTGCAGGGGTGTGTGTCCCACTGAGCGTAGATGGTGGAGGGAAGGCTGATGATTTCGCCGTTGACGGCGGAGGCGTTTGCGAGGCCCTGCAAAGCCGACAGCATGGAAATCCAGCTGGACCCCCCGTAGAGCGCTTGCATGCGTTCGCGCTGGGTAAGGAAGAGCGTGGTTGGGCTGGAATTGGCCGAAGAGACGGTGGTGGCAGCCGGCAACTGCGGGATGGTCGCAAGGTTCGCCCGCGCCGGGCAAACCGCGGCTAACTGAGCCTGGGCTGTCGATGAAGGCGCCGAGCTTTGGACGGCGGCCAGCAGTGGGACGGAAGCCTCGAGTTGCAGCCGGTAGGGCGCCGAGCTGAAGGCGCCGTTGGAACCCACGACCACGGCGTAGAGCTTCGTTCCAGGGACATCGATGCGGGCGAAGGCAGTTTCGCTCGCGAGGCCGCGATTGGCGGAGAACCCTACGACCTTGGCGTTCGCGGGAAGGCTGCCCAGGGCGAGCTCGGCGAGCCGGATGTCAGTCTCGGAGATCCCTGCGCGCGCCTGGGCGTCGGACACGAACTGCGAGACCGGGGTGAATTCGAACCCGTTGACATCGAGGGGCGCGAACGCGCCCGCCGGGAACGAGTAGCCGCTGAATGACCAGTCGGCGCTGAAGGACCAGTCGCTGAACGACCAGTCGGCGTTCATCGTGCCGCCCTGGCCGTAGGCGCTGCGCTCGACGGTGCTGAACGACCAGTCGGCGCTGAACGACCACTCCCCGCTGAAGGACCATTCGCCGCTGAACGACCAGTCGCCGCTGAACGACCAGTCGGCGCTGAAGGACCAGTCACCGCTGAACGACCAGTCGCTGGTGCGTTGCTGCGGCGGCACGGCCACGAGGATGAGGTCGTAGTCTGCGGGGAGGTCTTTGAGGCTGGCCAGCACCTCGGTGCCTGCGGGGAGCGGCTGGGCGGTTGTGCCGTAGCCCGGCCACTGCACTTCGAAGAAGTCCTTGTCTCCGGCCTGCTGGATGAAGGAGAGGTAGGACCCGTCAGTCGCAAGGCTCTTGGCGGTAGCCGGCGTGTCATTCGGCTCGTAGTTGTTCCGCGTTGCCGCGGTATTGGGCAGAACGTGGACGGCGAAGGTGTCTGAACGAGACGCCCCGCCATCGTCGGTAACGATGAGCGACCCAGTGGTATCGCTCGCGGGCGCGGCCATCGTCCCGGTGACCGCGCCCAGACCGAGGGCGGCCGAGTGGTCCTCCTGGACGATGGCGGGAGGCCCGCCAGCCACGGACCAGGTTGCGGTGTGCGTGTCGAGCCACCCGGCATCGGAGAAGCGGCCCTCGAGCCCGAAGCTCTGGCCGGCGAGCGCGTCGACATTCAGGGCGTTGACGAGCGGAGGGGCGTTGTAGACCGTCCCGGCGGCGATAAGGGTGCCGTCGGTCGCTACCTGGCTCGAAGAGACGGTGTTTGTTTCGCCGTCGTTGTCGGTCACCTTCAGGGTGATCGTGTACGAGCCGTTCTGGGCAGGTACGAAGGCGGGGTTCTGGAGCGTTGAAGTGATGCTATGCGGAGGTGAGCCGGGATACAGGATGGTCCAGTTCCAGGCGACGATCCTGCCATCGCTGTCGGGGTCGAACGAACGGTCGGCGAGCCTGACCGGGGCGCCTTCGCTGGCTCCCGGGGCGAAGGAAACGAGCGGGCTCAGAATGTCGAACTTCGCCACGGGGGGCGTATTGACGTTGTCGAAGTAGGCCCAGGTGGCGTGGGCATCGTCGTCGGTGCCGCCGACGGAGTACTTGAGTTTCAGGGGCCCGCTGGTCAAGGGGACGTTGGTGATGGTGACGACCTGCCAGCCGCTGTCGAGGAAGTCGTTGCGGTTGCCAACGTCAATCGACGACGAACAGGGGAGCGGGCCTGAGCAGCTCACAACGGTGGTGGTACCGCGCTTCAGGGCAAACGGACTCAGCGTGCCGACGTGTACCGGCGTAGCGGAGTCGGTGGTGAGGTCGAAGGAAAATGTGTCGCGGCCGCGAAACTCGAACGAGAACAGGCGGACGGCGAACCTGAGGGTGCTCGATGTCGGCTGGAACACCTGGTAGATGACGTTGTCCGGGCGTTTATCTGATTCGGAGAGGTTCTTGGGCTTCCCGATGCGCAGCATCTTCGTGCCGCGGTAGGGCGTGACAGTGATGGGGGCACCGGGGGCGTGGCCGTAGGTCGACCACTGGGCGGGGCCCTCGGCCCCAACGACCGCCATGCCGCTGGTCGCCTTCAAGATGGTCCAGCAGGAGGTGTCGCCGGTTTCGAAGCCGGGGTTCTTCAGGCCGTCGCCGGCGCAGATCCCCGTGCCAATCGCGCGCACGTCCGAGGAGTCCCGGGTAGCGGGCAAGAGACCGGCCGCGATGGCCAGCACTGCGGCTGGAAGCCACACCCATCGAGCAGCACGCGTGGATCTTGTCGTCATCTGGTGTGTCCCCTTCACCTTCGATGCGCGCTTTCGCGGACATTCTGGATAGCTAACGCTTCAGCGTTGTGACGGGTTCTCTGACTCTCTTGATGCCCCAAACCTCGCAGCGGCGCACAGTCTCGCACAGAAGTGTGCGGTCGTGGCGACCGGATGGTTTGTCCGGCGATTCTCCGGGCAAGCCGGGTCGAGAATCGTGTAGCGGAGGTGAATCTTACAGGCCGATTCGTGGGTTGAACATCGAATGAAGGTGCTTTCGGCGCCAGGAGATGACCGACGGTTGCGGAATTGCCAGGGGACGCCGGGCTATTGCCTGGCGGTGGGGTTGGCGAGTCGCTCCACGAGTTGTTGTGCGCGCCGGAACTGGTCCTCGGTCGCGAGGCGAGCGAAGAGGAGCGCGGCACGGCGCGCGAACGCCCGCGCGGGCGTTCGCTGGCGCGAGCCCGCGGCCTCCCCGGTGAGGCATTCTGCGAGTGCGAGCAAGGCGCGCGCCTCTTCGTAGGGCGCCCCGAGGCGGCGCGCAAGGGTCGCGCTGGCGAGGAAGTCGTGTTCCGCAGTGGCCGTGTCGCCCACCGCCAGTGAAGCGCTGGCGAGCACGAACAGGGCCCGTGCCTGGACGATGTCGCTGCCAATCTCTTCGGCAGCCTGCAGCGTCCGGCGGGCCGACTGGACGGCGCGTTCGGCGGCGCCGGTTGCCAGCTCGAGCTCAGCCTGTTGGAGCCTTGCATCGAGCAGCAGCCCCCTGGCACCTGTGCTACGGAGGAGTTCGGACCCCTCTTCGAGCCGCGACGTGGCTTCCGCGAGCCGCCCCTGGCGGAGCATCGCTCGCGAGAGGTTCACCAACGCCATGCCGGCCGGGGCGACCAGCTGCCCTGTCTGCCGATGAGCGGCGACCGTTTGTTCGAACTGCTCAGTCGCCTCGGCGAGGCGCCCTTGCACGAGGAGCACCTCGCCGATGTTGATGTGGGTCATGGCGGCAGCCGTCGCGTTGCCGATGCGCTCCGCGGTCGCGAGGCAGGCGCGATGGTAGAACAGCGCCCTTTCGAGCTGGCCGAGGGCCCTATAGCTCACACCCAGGTTTCCCTGGGCGGCAAAGAGGCGAGCGAGGTTCCCCGTCTGTTCGAAGAGTCGAAGCGCAGCCAGGCGATGACGGACGGACGCTCGAAGATCGCCCATTTCGAACTGCGCGTTGCCGATGACGAGGTGGGCATAGGCCCTTCGCCCGGCGTCGCGGTCGCGGCCCGCGAGGCGCAATGCCTGGCGTCCCCAGTGGATCGCCTGGGCGTAACGCCCCTTCCGGAAGAGGGCGATGCTTCGAGCCCCGAGTATCTCGGCGGCCGGACGCCGGCGCGTCGGCGGGAGGGCGGCCCAGGCCCGGTCGAGCCACCGCAGCGAACCGTCGTAGTCGGAAGCGCGTTCGCGGGCGACAGCAATTTTCGTGCATAGACGCGCCTCTCGCGTCCGCGCGTCGTCTTCGGCGGGCGGGCCGAGTCCAAAAGGACCCGGCTGTTCGCCGCGGTGGAGGGCGGCCCGCCACTCTCGGAGGGCAACGCGATAGGCGTCCGCCGCCCGGCTGTACCGCCCGACGACTTCGTGGCAGTCGCCGAGGCGCTCGTCAACCTGGCTGCGGTCGTAGTCGTGGCGACCGGGGGTGCGGGCGATCGCAGCCAGTGCATCTTTGTAGCGGTCGACCGCGGCTTCGGTTGCAAAGACGCGGCGGGCCTTGTCGCCCGCGAGCACCGCGTAGGTCACCGTCTTGGCGAAGTCGTGGCTGACTTTGTAGTGGCGCGCGAGCGCCTCGTAATGCGGCTCGAGCGCGCCGCGGTTCGCGTCTTCCAGATACATCGCGGCCCGGCGGTGGAGAGCCCGGCGGCGTGCAAACGAGAGGCTCTCGTAGGCCACTTCCTGGAGCAGGCTGTGCCTGAAGCGATAGGGCGCGCCGCCATCGGGGGCGAGGATGACACCGGAACGCACGAGGCCTCGCAAGAGACGGTCGAGCTCAGCGGCAGGCGTCATGGGGGCGGCGAGCGCCGCCAGGGCAGGCACCTCGAAGGTGGCGCCGACGACGGAGGCCAATCGGACGACCTGCCGCGAACTCGGAGGCAGCGCATCGATACTGGCCATGAGCAGGGACTGAAGCCGGTCGGGGATCGCGAGGCTTTCAAGCTCGGCCGTGGTCTCACCTCCGGCCAGGGCACCCGAAGCGCGAAAGGCGCGGGCGACCTCCTCGAGGAACAGAGGGTTGCGACGGCTTCGCGCCAGAATCGCCCGGCCCTCGGCGTCTTTGAAATTGGGGCGATCCAGCACCGATCGGAGGAGGTCGAGTGCCGCCCCTTCGTCCAGTTCCTCGAGGACGATCGCCGTGGTCAGATCAGGCAAGAGATCGAGGCCGGGGATCGGCTCTTCGCGGTGGGTGAGGCAGACCATGACCATGGACCCTTCAAGGTGGCGGCCAACGTAGTTGAGCAGCTGGATGGAGCTTCTGTCGGCCCACTGCAGGTCGTGCAGCATCAGCGCGATCGGCCCTCCGGCGGCGCGCGCGCGGAGGAGCCGGGTGACAAGTTCCATGAGGCGCTGGAGCCGAGTCTCGTCGTCGATAGAGCGTGTCACTTCGTTTTGAGGGATGTCCAGGCTGAGGAGGGAATCGAGCAGCGGCGCGAAATCCAGAAGCTCGGGGGAGAGTGATCGAATCGTTTCGAGGACGCGTGACGAGCGCTCCCCCGTGCCGGGGCCGGAGTCGATCGCAAAGAACGCGGAGAGCAGCTGGACCCAGGGGCTAAAGGGGATCGATGTCCGGTGTGCGAGACAGTAGCCCTGGAACGCCCGCCAGCCCCGGCCCAGTTGATGCTGCTCCAGCTCGATCGCCAGCCGGGTCGTGCCTATCCCAACCTCTCCGGAGATCGTCACGGCGGCGCCCGCGCCCGCCTCGACCCGGTCGCAGAGCGCACGGAGCAAGGTCAGCTCCCGTTCGCGCCCGACAAGATTCGACCGGCGCAACGCCGTTCCCGTAGAGACCTGTTCGCCTTCGACGAGCCGCACGGGCACGGG
>JBGPOS010000041.1:0-34360 GCA_041488155.1 Tepidiformaceae bacterium | reverse complement strand
GCCGTCGGCCCGGCCTTGCAGAGTCCAGATGCTCGCGCTCAGGTCGTTGTCGATCTCGATCGCTTTGCCGTGCTTCTGGTCCAGCTGGTCGCGTTCGAGCTTGTTGTTGGGGGCGACGCTGTCTATCTGTTGGGAAGAAAACGCGGCGAGCGCCGCAGCCTGTTCCTGGATGAGCTTGTAGTCGATCCCCGCGAGCCACGGCTCACCCTTGATCCGCCACTTGTCGAACCGCTTGATCTTGAAGTTCGCGCCGTTCTCGTGGCTCACGAACTGGAAGCGGCCGCTGCCGATCAAGTCCTTGTCCATCAGGTCCGGGCTCTTGGCTATCTCCTCGGGGATGATGGAACTCGAGATCGGGCTGCCTGCATTGGTCGAGCTGAACGACCAGGCGTCGATCTGCTTCAGCGAAAACGCAAGCGTCTTGTTGTCGGGAGTCTCTATCTTGTCGAGACTGTCTTTCCACCAACTGCTGGCCGAGATGGCGGGCTGCTTGGAGGCTGACTCAAAGCTCGCCTTCACGTCCTGGGCGCGCACTTCGCGGCCGTTGATCGGCGGCTTATCGTGGAACACGGAGTCCTGCATCTTGATGGTGAAGTGCAGGGGGTCCGGCTGCTCGATGCTGGAGGCAAGGAAGTTCTCGCGGATGCCGGTATCGGTGGGCGTATACCAGAGGTGGTCGAAGATCGTGAATCCCCAGGTAAGGCCGCTGTCGAGGCCCTTGTAGGGGTTGATCGTCGAGAAGATCGCCCCCTGGCGAGCCTTGAGCACACCGTCCTTATTGATCTTCGAAGCATCGGCGGAGGGGCTTGCGGCCGGTGAGCCGGAAGCCTTCGTCTCCCCCGGGGCCGGCTGACTCCCCTTGTTGTCGTCGTCGCCGCAGCCGACGAGGGCCAGGCCGGCGACGCCGGTGCCCGCGAGGCCAGCCGCTCCAAGAGCGTGCCGGCGTGATAGTCTCCGTGTCCAGTAGTTCGTTCGCTCCACCGTGTCACCTCGTAGACCCGAACCGCGTTCGGCGTGTTCTATACCCGGCCGTCCGGGCGCGTCAAGGGCTTTTGGGCGCTTCGTAATAAATCCCTCGCAGCGCCTCTACACGTCGGTACGCTGGACACGCCTCGCGGGTTCTCTCTGGGCTGTTCTCGAGGCTAGAAGAGGGCCCGTGGAGCGAGAAGGTTGTCGAAAGCAACGTTCTGCCCGAGACTGCTAGCGCGCTCCCGCGCCGACCTCAATCAAGGATGGAGACACCGCCATGGCACGCCGTCTCGCCCTCGCCGTTGGATTCACCGGCAACCCCGAACAGAACAGGGAACTGCTCACGCGGATCAAGGTCGCCGAGGAAGTCGGTGTGGAGGCGGTGTTCACAGCCGAGACGTGGGGCCGCGACCAGTTTTCGCTGCTGACCCAGATAGCGCTGGCTACATCGAAGATCAAGCTGGGGACCGGCATCGCGCCTGTCTTCGGGCGGTCGCCAGCCGTGCTGGCGATGACCGCGGCCACCCTCGATGAGCTGTCAGGGGGACGGGTCATCCTGGGCCTCGGCACCTCGGGCGCGCGCGTCATCGAACACTGGCACGGGGAACCGTTCGAGAAGCCTCTCCAGCGAATCAAGGAGTACTGCGAGATTATCAACCTGATCGTGAGCGGCGAGAAGGTTTTCTACGAAGGGGAGATTTTCAAGCTGCAGCGGGGCTTCAAGTTGCTGTTCGAGCCGGTCCGCAAGCATATCCCCATCTCAATCGCCTCGATCTCGCCCAAGAGCATGGAGCAGGTAGGCGAGGTGGCCGACGCCTGGGAGCCGATCTACTGGCCGAAGTCGAAGTTCCGGGAAGGGATGGAAGTCGTCCGCGCAGGTGCGCGAAAGGCCGGGCGGGCCGAGAACGAGGTCGAGTGCATGGCTTCGCTGACGACGGTTATCAACCCCGACCTGGCAAAGGCGAAAGTGCAGGCCGCCGGGCCGATCTCCTGGTACGTGAGCAACATGGGCGACTTCTATCACCGCATGTTGACCCGAAACGGCTTCGGACCCGAGATCAAGGCCATGCGCAAGGCCGCCGAAGAGTTCCGGCCCGCGCCGTTCCAGACGAACGAGGCGATCATGGCAGCCATGGGTGATCGCCTGCTCGATGAAACCGCGATTTACGGGGACCTTGAGACGGTGGCCGCTGGAATCGAGGAGCGCCGCCAGCTCGGCGTAGACCTGCCCGTCATCAGCATGCCCCAGGGCTCGCCGGATCAGGTCGAGCGCGTACTCGGCACCCTCGTTGCCTGAGCCGGCGACGAATCGTCAGGCGTTTAACGCCTGAGCCACCGTCTCCAGCGCCTCGAGCGCTTCGTTTGTCGAGCCGAGGAAGACATCGGAGAGTGCCTCTATCTCTGGGGGCGTCTCAGCGCCGGCGGAGACGCCGACGAGCAGGACGTGGCGCCCCGGTTCACGGAGCTGCGAAGCCGTCTTGAACATCGCGACATCGGTGCGGTCGTCGCCCATCACCATGAGGGCGCGCGCCCGGAAGTGGCGCACGAGCGCCTCGAGGGCAAGGTCCTTGCCGCCCTGGGCGTCTGGCAGCACCTCGAGCACCATCCGCCCCTCACGCAGGCGAAGGCCGGCGGGCAGATCGTGGAGAGCGGCTCTCAGACCGGGCTCGAGTTCAGGCCTGGTGCGGAAATGGAACGCGGTCGAGATTGCCTTGCGTTCGACGTTGAGGAACACGCTCGGCACCTGCGAAATCACCTTCTGTTCGACGAGTTCGAGCGAAGCGCCGAGGCCCATGCGGTCGATACCCGGGAGGAGGCCGTCCTCAAGGCTCGCTTCGAGGCCGTGACTGCCGACCACGACGACTCCCTGGCAGGGGACCATGCGACGGGCGGTATTGAGGTCTCGCCCCGTGATGACCGCGACGCGGGCTGCGGTTGTGAGGCGGTCGAGCACCGCGAGGGTCGCGGGCGGCACGCGGGCGTCGCTTGCCTGCCGGACGATTGGGGCGAGGGTGCCATCGAGATCGGTAGCGATGAGCAGCGGTCCGCGGGCGGCGGCGAGCGCCTTGAACTGCTCGATCGCGCCCGGCGTCAACACGGGACGGCCTCCAGGTCGCCCAGAAAGCGGCTGGCCCAGGCCGAGGCGTCGTTGGTCCGAAGGGCCTCGATGAGCCGGTCGGAGACGCGGGCCGGCCGCCCGAGGAGCGCCTCTTTGAAGACTGATGCCATCATCTCCGGGTCGAGGGGGTCGACGGGCACGAAGCCATCTTCCCGGTAGGCCGCCAACGCCCGGGAGACGCCCGCGTCCTGCCCGGTGATGATGACCGCGCGCCTGCCCGGAGGACGGAGGGACTGTGCGATGGCCGCCTGGAGCGGCACCAGGTTCATCCCGTCGGAAAGGGAAGAGGTGAACACCACGTCGGCATCGCGGAGGAGCGCGACGACCTCGGGCCAGGGGATTGCGCGGCGCAACTGCTGGAAGCTCGCCCCCGACTTCTTGGCCGCCTCTTCCGCGCCAGCCACGGCCGCGGCCATCGCCCGGTCGAGTGCGGCGTAGACACCGATCCCCTCGCGGGTTGGCGCCGCGACCCCTACGTAGTCGAACCGTTCCCCAGAGCGGTAGGCGCTCGCGATGGTGGCCAGCCGTTCGGGGATGCCCTTGGTGAAGTCGCATCGTTCCAGTCCCACGACCAGGGGCGAGCCGGGCGTTCGCGATTGCGTCAGGACCCCGGGCAGCCGGGCGGTGCGCGCCACGTCAAGCAACGCGCCGGCGTCTATCCCCACCGGGTACGCGCCTACACGGACAGTGCGCCCGCGGAACTCGACGCGCGACCCGTCGGCCTTCGCTCCGGCGAGGGTTTCGCATGCCTGTACGAAGCGGTCGACGTCGCTCTCGCTCTGGAGCCCAACGACGTCCGCACCGAGCATGCCCTCGACGAACTCAGCCAGTGCTCCGCGCCCCATCTCGTCAAGGAACGGCGCAACGACGCCGAGCGCCGGGAAAGGCGTGTGGAGATAGAAGCCGACCTGCCCGCGGAAGCCCAACGACCGGAGGTTCCCGGGAACGAGGGCGAGCTGGTAGTCGTGGACCCAGCAGGTGCGCGCCGTTGTCTCTTCGCAGGCCGCCTCGGCGAAACGGCGGTTGACTTCGCGGTAGGCCTCCCAGGCCTCCCGGGTCAATCGCTCGGGCTGCGGGTAATAACTGGTGACCTCGGGGAGCGGAATGCGGATCAGATGGAGCAACGGCCAGAGGAAGCTGTTGGCGACAGTCACGTAGTGGCCGGCCCAGGTCGCCGGGTCGAAGAACAACCGCCGGTGGCGAAGGCTGCCGTGGGGCGTCGGGACGAATTCGAAGCCCTCCGGGCCGGTCCATTCGCGGTCGTGGGGGCCTCGCGCGGCGCCGATCCAGGTGGTGCCAGAAGCTCCGTCCCAGCCGGCGATCACGGGCCGGACAGCTTCGAGCAACCCACCTTCGCTCAGGCCGATAGGGGCAGCCTCCCCTGGAGGGCCGGCATGATCGACGTACGAGCGGTTGGCGAGGATCAGGTCCGCGCGGTGCTCCATGCACCCAGTATAGGGTTCCGGACGGCTGGATCTGATGCAGGTCCTGACGCGAAGCGGCGCTGCCTCGCTCGAAGACCCCTGTCCGAGGTGGGCCCGGTCCAACAGACCCCTTTCTGGCTCGCGTATACTCACGCCACCCCTGCGGGACGGAGCATCCCCCATGACGCAGTCCAGCGAACGCCCGCCGAGCCAGCGCACCCGCGATAGCTTCGACTTCTCCGCCAGCCAGCGCCAGCAGATGCAACGCCAGCCGGCCCCGCCCGGAACGGCGACGGGGCGCGGCCGCAAGCTGGGCACATCGGATAACGGGACAGTCGCGCTGGCGATCACGACGATGACCTTCTACTGGATGCTTCCAATGCTCCTTCGCAGGCGCCGGCCGCGGCCGGCGCCGCCCCCCGACGCTGCCCCGGGCCCGTGACCCTGCGTATCGGGCTCGTCGGAGCACAGTTCATCGGCAACCTCTACGTCCATGCCCTCCGCCAGGTCGCCGGAGCGGAAATCGTCGCCGTGGCCTCGCCGAACACCGCCGGCGAATTCGCCGCGCGCCATGGCATCGCCGCTCACTTCAAGGACTATCGTTCGATGCTCGAAAGCTGCGACCTCGACGCAGTCGCCATCGCCACCCCGAACGACCTTCATTACGACATCTGCCTCGCTGCCGCTGACGCGGGCAAGCACGTCCTCTGCGAAAAGCCGCTGGCGCTGAGCCTCGCCGAGGCGGACACGATGGTCGCAGCCTGCGCGCGAGCGGGCGTTGTCCTGATGTACGCGGAGAACCTCCTCTTCGCGCCGATGTACACCCGGCTGCGCGACCTCGCCGGCCGGGGCTCCGCCGGGGAGCCCTTCCTGGTGAAGCAGGCGCAGTGCCACGGAGGGCCCTACTCACCCTGGTTCTGGGACGTCGACCGGGCCGGCGGTGGTGTCCTCATGGACATGGGTTGCCACAGCATCCACACCATCTGCTGGACGATGGGCGACTGGCCGGAGGCGGTCACTGCCACCCTCGGCCGCTACGCCCACGCCGAAAAGACTCGTGGCGAAGACCACGCGACTGTCCTCCTCCACTTCAAGGGTGGCCGCCTGGGGATCGCCGAGAACTCCTGGGCGATGCCCGGCGGCAACGACTACCTCGAGGTTTACGGCCCCCAGGGACGCCTCATCGCGAATCTCGAACGCGGCCCGGTGATCGCGACGTATCGGGCGCCAGCCGCGGAATCCGTGGCCGATGCGGGCGGGACGCGCTCCGGCTGGCAGTACGCGCTTTACGAGGAAGCCTGGCAGTTCGGGTTCCCCCAGGAGCTCCAGCACTTCGTCGACGTCGTTGGCGGGCGCACGGCCCTTCGTTCCAGCGGCGAGGACGGCCGGCGCGTCCTCGAGATCATTTGCGCCGCCTACGAATCGGCCCGCCTCGGGCGGCGGGTTGCCCTCCCCTTCGCCTCGACCCACGAAAAGCCGATCGACCACTGGCTGGGAGCTTAGCCGCGGCCTATCCGAGGCCCGCCGGGAGGTAGGCGCCGGCCGCTCGCAGGCGCCTCTGTAACGAAGCCATGTCCGGCTCCGCTGGCTCGTCTCCGCGCTGCAGAGCCAGAGCGCAAGCGGCTCCGGCCGCTTCTCCGGTCGCGAAGCACGCCGGGATCTCCTTGGTTGCGTGGTGGGCGCGGTGGTCCACGGAGATGCAACGGCCCGCCACGAGCAGGTTGTCCAGCCCCTGCGGCGCCAGCGAGCGGAAGGGGATGTTGTAGACCGCTCCGTACTTGGTCCAGTTCCCGGTTACGGCGATCGTGTCGGCGAACGGTTCGGGCTGGTCCATGTCCTCGCGAAGGAGCTGGTAGCGCCCGCAAAGCCGCCGCGACTCGGTGATGCCGAGTGTCTGCGCAAATCCGGCAAGGTAGCTCCGTTCGAATCCCGGCGCCCGTCCCCGCAGGCGGTCGAGCTCGGCCCGGACGAGCCGCCGGCACTCGACTTCAGCGTAGGTCAGGTCGTCGGGGTTTGTGGGGTCGATGTCGTGGGCGATGCGATCGGCGGCCCCCCAGGGGTGGAGGTAGCCGCGCCCGTCTGGCGTCCGGTAGTACCCGGGCCGCTGGGAAGAGGCCTCGGCAGCGTCGACCTCAACGTTGGCGGTGCGGAACCAGAGCCACGGGTAGACGCGCTCCCGCTCGACCGGTTCGCCCGCGAAGACGGGCAGGTCGGCGTCCCCGGTGGCGTCGATCACGGCCCGGCAGGCGATGGCCTCGCGGCCGGCCTTGGATTCGAACAGCACGTGCGTGATCCGCCGTCCGTCTTTCACCACCCCGACCGCCCAGCGGTGGAAACGGAGGTCGACACCGGCGTCTGTCACCAGCTGGTCCGCTTCGACCTTGAACTCCTCCGGGTCGTAGGCGACGGAGTAGCGCACGACGTGTGGGCGACTCCCCCAGACCAGGCCGTAGCGCCGGTAACGCTCGACCAGCTTTTCGTCTGAAGAGCCCCACTCCGTTGCGGGCGGGAAATAGGCCGCTCCCCGTGCAGCCAGGCGGTCGACCATCTCCTGGCAGAGGCCGGCGACGACCTGCCGCCCCCGCCCGTCGTCCATGGTGAGCAGGAGGACGATGAGGCCGTTGCTGGCCAGGCCGCCGAGCGAGCCGTAGCGCTCAACGAGCATCGCGCGGGCGCCGGCGCGGGCCGCGGCCACCGCAGCCGCCATCCCGGCCGAACCGCCGCCGACGACGAGGACATCGGTTTCCGCGACCACAGGAACGTCGCGGGCCTGTTCGCGGATGAAGGTAACCATCGGTCGCCCATCATACCCGCCAGATTCGCCCGGAGGGCCCGGGCGCCGTTCACCAGGCCCTGGCTTCGCCGCACGCCTGGAGGCCCCGCTAGAATGCGCGGGCGCTCTGGCGCCGGGAGGGTCTCATGGCCTCGGGTCCGCTTGATGGCGTCAAGGTCCTGGAGTTCACGCAGATCATCGCTGGCCCCTTCTGCTGCATGCTGCTGGCCGACATGGGCGCCGACGTAACGAAGTTCGAGCCGATCGAGGGCGAGCCCTGGCGGGTGTTCCTCGAACTCGTGCCGAAGGAGTCGCGCACGTTCGCGAGCCTCAACCGGGGCAAGAAGGGCGTGGCGATGGACATGTCGCGGCCGGAGGCCCAGGCGGCCATCCACAGGCTGGTCAAGGACAGCGACGTGGTCGTCATCAACTACCGCCCGGGCGTGGCCGAACAGCTGCGCATCGACTACGACACCGTGCGTGCGATCAACCCGCGCATCATCTACTGCGAGAACACCGCCTTCGGCCGGAAGGGGCCCCTTGCCCATCGCGGCGGCTACGACATCGTCGTCCAGGCGATGACGGGCCTGATGGCTGGCGAGGGCAAGATGACCGGAGACGTCCCCACCTTCGTCTACCCGGCCATCGCTGACTACGCTACGGGGATCCAGATGGCGAACAGCATCTCGGCGGCCCTCTACGCCCGCGAGAAGACCGGCAAGGGCCAGCGCATCGACTGCACGCTGATGGGCACCGCGATGGCGATCCAGACGTCGCAATTCACCTGGATCGATGCCTGGGACGATGAGATCCTCCCCCCGATGCTGAACTCCCTGCGCGAGGCCCGGCTCGAAAAGAAGACGTTCGAGCAGCAGCAGCAGGTACACAGCCGTTTTCGTCCGCTCGCCCCCGGGAACATCTACTACCGGGTCTACCAGACCGCTGACGGCTTCATGGCGGTCGGCGCCCTGAGCCAGTCGCTGCGGCTGAAGGTGCTCGCCGCGACCGGTCTTGTCGACCCGAGGGCACGTCCCGATGGCACCTTCGAGATCGCGCCCGAAGGCTGGGAGACGCTGGGCCCAAAGCTTGTCGCAGAAGCAGAGGCCCTGTTCCTTTCGAAGACGACGGGTGAGTGGGGCGCGATCCTGGAAGCGAACGGCGTCCCGTCGGGTCCCCTGAACTTCATCGAGGAGTTGTTCGACAACCCCCAGACCGAGGCGAATGGCCTCTGCGTTGAAATCGACCACCCGCTCCTCGGGCACATGCGCATGATCGGCCCGCCCTTCCAGATGTCGGAGACGCCGCTTGCCGCCCAGGGCCCGAGCCCAACCCTCGGCGGCGACACGGACGAGGTGCTCGCGGCTGCCGGTCTCTCCTCCAGCCAGATCGATGGTCTCCGCGCAGCAGGAGTCATCCGCTAGGCGCACCGCTTCGGGCGACTACCGGCAACAACCCCCCGGGCGTACGCTGCTGCGGTGACCCTCCACGCGGCCACGTTCGGTCCTCGCGGCAGCCGCAGCGCGCGCAACGGACTGGAACTGCTCGCAGCCCTCACGAGCCGGGAGTTGCGGCTCCGCTACCAGGGGAGCGTCTTCGGGTGGGCCTGGTCGCTGGCCCGGCCCCTCGCCCTTGGCGTCATCCTCTCCTTCGCCCTTGGCAAGGTCATCGGCACGGGGATCGACGACTACTCGGTGTTCTTGCTGGTCGGGCTCTTCCCCTGGTTCTGGTTCCAGAGCGCCGTCCAGATGTCCTCGACAACGTTCGTCGGAAACGGGGGACTGCTGAAGAAGGTGCGCTTTCCGCGCGCGGTGCTCCCCCTGAGCGTGGTCCTCGGCAACACCCTCCAGTTCGTCCTTGCCCTGCCCGTGTTGGCTGGCTTCCTTATCTTTTCGGGCCACGAACCGCGCTGGGTCTGGCTTCCCGGCGTCCCCCTCCTGTTCGTGCTCCAGCTGGCGCTCAGCTGCGGGGTCGCTCTGTTCGTCGCGAGCATCACCGTCTTCTTCCGCGACCTCGAGCACATCGTCGAGGTGCTCCTCAACCTGCTGTTCTACATAACGCCGATCATCTACGACGCCGGCCGGATCCCCGCGGGCTACGGCTGGATCACCTGGGCCAACCCTCTGGCGCCGATCGCGGAAGGCTGGCGCGACGTCTTGATGTTCGGCCAGTGGCCAGGGGTCGAACTCTGGGCGTCCGGGGGCCTCGCAGCTTTCGCTCTCGCCCTCGGCTGGTTCAGCTTCCGCCGCCTTGAGGACTCGTTCGCCGATGTCGTCTGAGGCCCAGGCCGCAGCGCCCGGCACCGATGCCGTCCTCTCGCTGCTGGCGGTCTCGAAGCGCTACCACCTCAGCGAAGCCGGCCAGTGGGAGCTGAAGACCGCTCTCCTGCACCCCATCCGCAGCCTCCGGCAGGGACGATCGAGGAACGCACTCTGGGCCGTGCGCGACGTCACCCTCGACGTCACGCGGGGCGAGTTCTTTTCGATCGTCGGCGCAAACGGCAGCGGCAAGAGCACCCTCCTGCGCCTGATGGCGGGCCTCAGCCGCCCGACCAAGGGGAGCGTCCGGGTGGCCGGCCGCATCTCAACGTTGCTCGAGCTCGGCTCTGGGTTCCACCCCCAGGTCAGCGGACGAGAGAACGCGCTCGTCAACGGCCTGCTTTGCGGGATGACGCGCGCCCAGGTGGAGGCGCTCCTGCCCGCGATCGTGGAGTTCGCCGGCCTCCAGGAGTTCATCGACCAGCCGATGCGGACCTACTCTTCCGGCATGTACGTCCGCCTGGGCTTTGCCATCGCCGCGTTCATGGACCCCGAGGTCTTGCTGGTCGACGAGGTGCTGGCGGTGGGCGACGCCGGCTTCCAGGAGAAGTGCTACGACCACATCGCCTCGCTCCAGGCGCAGGGCGTGACGATCGTG
The DNA here is from genome assembly GCA_041488155.1 of Tepidiformaceae bacterium. GTDB lineage: Bacteria > Chloroflexota > Dehalococcoidia > Tepidiformales > Tepidiformaceae > JBGPOS01. Next base: position 24,162 of record JBGPOS010000041.1, on the reverse strand, counting down.
ATGGTGACGCACGACCTCGGCGCGGTTGAGCGCTTCTCCAGCCGGGCCGCACTCATGGAGCGGGGCCGAATCGTCGCCACGGGGGCCCCGGCTGCGATTACGGCCCGCCATCTGGAGCGGCTCGTCGAGACCTCGCCGGAGATCCATCGCGCGCTCGACGAGCAGCTTGAGGAACGGATCGCAGCCTCGTCCGAAGATCGCCGGAAGTTCGAGGAGCAGCTCGAAGGAAACCCTGAGTTCCATCGCCTTCTGGCCGAGAAGGTCGCGAGGGAGGGCGGCGGCGAAGCCACGCCTGGCGGTGAGGCCCGCTCCTGAGCCCGCCCCTCGTCGCCATCCTGACGGTGACAACGAACGCCGCCGGCCACCTCCCGGCCTACCTGGCGGCGCTGGGGCGGGTCACCTACCCCGCCTGGGACCTCTGGGTCGTGGACAATGGCTCCTCGGACGGCTCGCCCGGCCTCGTGGCTGCGGCCTTTCCGGAAGCGACGGTCCTCCGCAACGACGCGAACCTCGGCTTCACCGGGGCATGCAACCAGGCGCTCCGCCTGTTGCTTGCTGGCGCCACTGACTACCGGGGTGTCCTCTTCCTTAACGACGACACCGAAGTGACGCCGGGCTTCATCGAGCCGTTAGTGGCGCTGGCGGACGACGGTACGCTGGTCGCACCGCGTTGCTATCTGGCGGGGCAGCCCGGCGTCCTCGATGATTCCGCCGGCGACTTCGACTGGCTGCGCGGGAAGTGGAAGGAGTCCACGCTGGGGACTTCCGAGACGGCAACGGAAGGCGCTCCCAGGGGGGTCGGCGCGGCCAACCTCTCTTGCCTGCTCGTCCCGCTCCAGGTGTTTCGGACGATCGGACTCCTCGACGATGCCTTCTTCGCGTATTACGACGACACGGACTTCTGCCGGCGAGCAGGCGACGCGGGATTCCGCATCCTCGTCGAACCCGCCTCGATTGTCTACCACCGCAAGGGCGCGACGCTGGGCGGCCAGCTCTCCGTGTTTGGCTGCTACTACCTCACGCGCAATCGACCCTATCTCATGCGCAAGCACCTTGGCCGCGGCCCCCGGTTCCTCGCGTTCCTGGTCTATTTCCTCACGACGCGCGCGGTGCGGATGGTTCTCTGGGCGAAAGCTGGCCGGTTCGACCTCTGCAGAGCGACGCTGCGCGGGCTGAGGGACTTCTTCGCCGGCCGCATGGGCGCGGGGAAGCCGGGGCGGGCGCGCGATCGGGGCACTCGCCGTCCCGCTTGACGACGCTGGAGAGCGGGTGCAGGCTACACGGTAGCGGATAAAGGGAGATGACCGAAGAACGCTGGCACTACTCGCACGAGAAGCGCCGCCGCCGGTGGACGGCGCTGGAGGTGGCCGCCCTGCGCGCGCGCCTTGGGCTCAGCCAGGCCGGTCTCGCAGCCCGGATGGGGGTGCGTCAGCAGACGGTGAGCGAGTGGGAGACCGGCCGCTACGCTCCGCGTGGCGCGAGCAGCACGCTCCTGGGCATGCTCGCCGAAGAAGCCGCGGCCTACGATTCGTCGCCACCGGCCACAAGGGGACCCGGGCCGCGTGCGCGGAAGTAACCTTGCAGCCTCTTCGTTCGCATCGGGCGAAGCGGCGCTCGCCGGCCTCTGGGGCGCGGGCTTCGCTGGCCCACGCCGTCTCGAAGATGGACGCCTGCTGCGCGTTATCTTTCCGGGTGTCCCTGGCGGCGGGAGCGGCCCGGACTACCGCGACGCGATCCTCGATGCCGGCGGCGACCTGCTCCGCGGAGACGTCGAGCTGCACCTCCGGGCCAGCGGCTGGCGCCAGCACGGCCACCATCGCGACCCGGCCTACGCCGGCGTCGTCCTCCACGTCGTCGCCGAGAACGATACCGGCGCCGCTGCGACACTCCACGCCTCGGGGCGGGCGATCGCCGTGCTGGTCGCACGCGGGCGCCTGTCGCCGCCCGCCATGGGCAACGTGTTCCGCCCGCCGTGCGCCCTCGCTTCGGCTCGGGGCCGCGACCCGCTGCCAGCGCTCGAACGGCTCGGAGGGCGCCGCCTGCGCCTCAAGGCGGCGCGGATCGCCCCTCTCGTCGAACGAGTTGGCGCGGGGCAGGCCCTCTACGCGCTGCTCCTCGAAACGCTGGGCGGCCCTGCGAACCGCGGCCCCTTCGCTGCCATCGCAGGCCGCCTTCCACTGGCTGCGTTGCTCGAACGTGTTGAATCCGCGGCGTACCGCCCCCTGGCGATCGCCGCCGAACTGAAAGCCGCTGCCGCACCGCTTGCCCTTTGCAGCGTGGGACTCCGGCCGATGGCCGCGCCCGCCCGCCGCCTCGAGACGGCCGGCTCGCTGATCGCCGCGCTCTGGGAGCGGGGCGCCGGCCCTGGTTGGCCCAGAGCGCTTCCGCCTGCGTCCTCCTGGCGCTCACTCGCGGTGCCCGGGATCGGCCGCGGCACGGCGATCGAGATCTGCGCCAACGCGGTGCTCCCGGTGGCTCTCGCGACAGGTTCGTGGCTGGAGGAGGAGGTCGAGGCGGCCTGGGCCGCGCTCCCTTCGCCCGGTACCTACGGCAGGCTCCGCGGTCTCGAAGGCTGGCTGACGGCTTCGTCCGAGCGCCCGTTCACGTCAGCTGCCCGCCTGCAGGGCGGCCTCCTGCTCCACGCGGACTACTGCTCGCGCGGGATGTGCGGCCGTTGCCCGCTTTCGCCGGAGCCGCTCTAGCAGTGCGCTACAAGGGGGCCCCTCGACGGGCGCCCATGCCGTAAGTGATTTGAGGATGCTTCGAGGTCAGGAAACCCCAGGTACTATCGCCCTAGGGCCGGACGAACGGAGGCGCGATCTCCCCCGGCGAGCTGACGGCCGCGGGTGGACTGATGTCGCCCGGTGGCCTGATGAACGGAGGCGAAATCTCCCCCGGCGAGCTGATGGCCGCAGGTGGACTTATGTCGCCCGGTGGCCTGACGTCGCCCGGCTGCACGTTCAGCTGCCCCGATGCACCCGGCAGAGCAATAGTCGCCTTCCCCGCATAGGCCAGGTTGGAGCCCGAGATGACGAGGATTGCGAGCAACGTGGAGGTCGCCAACAGGATCGAGCGCTTCATTTCGCACCCCCTTCCCTTCGCCACGCTCGCGACATAAGGGAGGTGGATTGGCGATGAGCTTCACTCCCAGGAAGCGAGGGGCCGCAATGCGCTCTTCCAACATTTGTCATGGGCCTCCGTCACTCGAGGCATCCATCCGCTCAAGGAGGCTCGCGGCGGCCGCGCGGGCGACGGAGTTGTGCGGATCGAGTTCGACCGCGCGCCCGACCAGCGTTTCGACCTGCGGAAAGAGGCTCACGTCGCCCGTGGCGAGAGTAGCCCTGGCCTCGGCCAGGAGACTGTAGGCAGTAGGCTCGAATCGCTCGTTGGCGAGGTGGAAGTCGCTGACCGCGCGTTGCAACTGGAGCTGATCGGCCGAATGCGAAGAAGAGATCTCCTCGTACGAGGCGAGACCGAGGAGATAGCCCGGCAGGAACGGATTCAGCCGGGAAGCCATCCTGGCGTTGGCGACCGCCGAGTCGAAGTCGCCAACGGCGGAGTCCCCGGCGGCCTGTCCCGCTCTCCAGTCCGCCACCAGGAGTACGACTCCCGCCGCGGCCAGGGCTGTTGCCAGCCCCGCTGCCGCTCCCCGGCCAGCGCGGCCTGCGACGGTTCTCCAGTTCCTGAGCGAGCGTACTTCTGACAAAGACCCGACCCAGTCCTGCCGGCTGTCTACCGCGATCAGGGCTCCCATGAGCGTCCATGGAATCCACCCCGTCATCGCCTCGCTAAACGAGAAGAACGTCGCTAGAAGATAGGCGATCAGGGCTGTGAAGAGACCGGCTTCGAGAGGGTCGACGGATCCTCGAACCGCGGCGCAGGCGCTCGGATACAGCACGAGCGCGATCAGGGCGAGCCATGCCGACGTACCGGCGACCCCCACTCCGACCAGATAGTCCAGCACCAGGTTGTGGCTGCTTTCAGGCCTGACATTTTCGGTACCGATGCCCGGCTGATCGGGCTCCCGGTAGCGTGGGAACAGCACTGAGAAGCTGTCTGGGCCGGCGCCAAGAAACGGCCGATCGGTGACCATCCTGGTCGCGTTACTCCAGAGCCCGAGCCGAATCTCTTCGTTGTTCACGTCGGTTGTTAGATGTGCCCGCGTGCCCACAGCATCCAGGACGGTTCGCCCCTGTGGGAGCTCAGCCAGGGTGATCGACGCCGCTCCAGCGACGACGGAGATCACGACTGCTGTTCGGATGTTCAAATGACGGGTGAGCGCCAGGACGAGCGGGATCTCCACGATCCCGGCAAGCCATCCTGCCCGGCTCTGGGTCAGCACGAGGGCGGCGATGAGTGCTCCTGCGCCGACCGCCGCTACGTCGCGTCGCCAGCCTTTTTCCGACAGCAGCAGCCCAGCCGCAATCGCCGCCGAGACGACCAGCTGGACTGCGAGCGTGTTCGGCTGGCCGAAGAGCCCGCCCGCGCGCTGCGACGAAGCGCCCGACCATTCGAACCAGCCCCAGCCCGCGAAGTCGAGCACGGCGTAGCCCGCTGCAGCGACGCCGCCGACGAAAATGCACCAGCTCAACAGGCGCTTTCGCGAGGTGTTTGATACCGCTAACGCGGTAACAAACATCAGCAGGACGTACACGGCGGGGGGCAGCAATCCCTGATAGCGGTGAAACTCCCCGAGCAGGGCCCCTCTTGCATCGATTCCGCGCCGGGTTGCGGCAGCGCTCACCACCAGGAACAGCGCAGAGACGATCAGGTGTGCGCGTAACCGCCGTAGCTGATCACCGAGGCCCCTTCGTTGCGTCGCGACCAGCAACGCCCCCATCCCGGTTAGGACCCAGGTGGCCGCCAGCCGTGGCATCACAACCTGGTCGTAGAGCGGCGTCGCCACAACGAGCGGCACGAGCATGGCAACTATGCAGACTGGCAGGTGTCGCCCAACACAGGGCGGGCAACTCACCGTTGCACTCTAGCAGCGGTCTGATGAGTCCAGCTCCCCGCGGGAACCGGCGTCACTGCCGGCATTGCAAACAGCTGAGTCCCTCTACTAAGGGTTCGTGCGCCCGCCCGCCCCAGCTTCGATTGGCGCTGCCTGTTGCTTGACGACAAGCACGCGGTCGACTCGCCGGCCGTCCATAGCCATGACGCGGAACTGGTAACCGGGCGCCTCCACGCGGTCGCCGACGCGCGGGATGCGGCCGAGGCGGGCCATCATGAACCCACCGACCGTGTCGTAGTCTTCGTCGGCGAGCTCGGCGCCGGTGGCGTCCTCGACGTCGGCGATGAGGGCAAGCCCGCTCAGCAAGAGGTTGCCGGTGGGCAGCGTGCGCACGGTCTCGCCCGCCGGCCGGCCACTCCCGAGCCACCGCCCGAGGAGGCGATAGAGCACCTCATCGGCCGTGAGGATACCGCTCGTGCCGCCGTGTTCGTCGACCAGCACGACGATCTGGACCTGACTGGCTCGCATGGCAGCCACCGCGACCTCGACGCTCACCGACTCGGGGATCGCCACCGCCGGACGCACCAGCGCCCGCCACTCCACCTCGCCCCGCCGGACCAGAGCAAGAAGGGACTTGGCGTCGAGCACGCCGAGGATGTGGTCGAGGTCGGCTTCGTAAACGGGGTAGCGGGTGTGCTGATGGCGCTCGACGGTGGCAAGCACGTCGTCGAGCGAGTCTTCCGCGTCGATCGCCACGAGCTCGGTGCGAGGCACCATGATCTGGTCGGCCTGGATCTCGCTGAACTCAAGAGCCCGCCTCGCCAGGAGCAGCTCCGAAGTCGAGAGCAGCCCGGCGCGCGCGCTCGCTTCGATGACGAGCTCCAGCTCGTCGGCCGAAAGTCCAGGGTCGTGCTCGCGCGAGGGGTCGACACCGAGGCTGCGCACGACGAATCGTCCGGCGATGCTCATCAGCCAGATGAAGGGCCGGAAGAGCCGGTCGAAGACGGCGATAGGCCCGGCGAGCCAGAGGGCCGTGGCCTCCGAGCGGCGCAGGGCGATGGTCTTCGGGGCAAGCTCGCCGAAGATGATGAGCAGGCTCGTGATGGCGAGGAAGGCGGCGGCCACGGCGACCGTGTGGGAAACCGCCGGCGCCCAGCTCCCGATGACCGCCTCGACCGGCGGTTCGAGGACGCTCGCCAGGACGGGCTCTCCAAGCCAGCCGAGGGCAAGGCCGGCCATCGTAATCCCGAGTTGCGTCGCCGCGATGTAGCGATCGAGGTGGCGCAACGAGTTGAGCAGCAGGCGCGCCCGGCTTCGGCCTTCGCTGGCCAACTGTTCGACGCGAGTCCTGCGCACCGCCACGAACGAGAACTCGGTCGCCACGAAGAGACCGTTCACCGCCACCAGCACGAGCACGGCGACGATCCCGAGGACGATGAGGACAGTGTCGGACACCTGCGGACCCTCTCGGTCAGTTCCCGGCGTTCAGTGGAACATACCCCGGTAGTGCGCGCTTTCGATGAAGTGGCCGAGGATGGAGCGCGTATGTGGGGGCATCGCGGCGGCATCGAGGTCAGCCGGTCCGAAGTAGCGCAGGGCCTGGCCTTCGTTGACTTCGAGCAACCCTAGATCGAGGTCGGCGTCGTCGTAGTAGACGTGCTGGACGTCGACGAGCGCCGTCGGCAATTCGCTGGCCTTCCGGTAGGCGCGGAAGAAGCGCAGCTTCTCGAGCACTGCGCCGGTCTCTTCCTCGAACTCGCGCAGGGCGGCGGCGTCGGGACTCTCGCCCGGCTCGACCTGGCCCCCCGGCAACGCCCACACCCCGGGGTAGCGCTCTGGCGGGAGGTCGTGGTCGCGCAACTGCAGAAGAATGTGGCCCCAGCGGTTGATCGCGATGACACAGGCGCCCGTCTTCCAGGGGCGCTGGTAGCCCAGGTGGCCGCGGTAGTAATCGCTGGCGAGGAAGCGGTCGAGCATCTCCCGCGGCCGGGGGTTCATCGGCAGTTGGCGGGCCTCTTCGGGCGACCAGTAGCGGAAGTCCAGGCCCTCGTGGATCTCGATCTGTTCCTCCGGCACTTCGTCGTCCGCGAAGAACAGGGTACTGTCCGGACCCGGCCGTCCAGGCAGTGACCCGGGCGCGAAACGAGCGAAGAAGCGCAGCCGCTCCAGACACACGCCGGTATCCTCCTTGAATTCGCGCAGAGCGGTCTGGCGCGGCGACTCGTCGCCTTCTCGGCCCCCGCCCGGGATAGCCCATCGGCCAACTCCCGCTGGTGGCACGTCGTCGTCGCGCTGCTGGAGGAGCACTCGACCAGCAGCGTCGAGAAGAAGGATCAGACTGCCTTCCCGCACGGGACCCTCTGCCGCAACTCTCTGCCCTTCGGCCATCACCGTGAGGATACAGCGGCCGGGCGTCAGCGGGAGCGGTGGTGATGGCCTAGCGCAGAAGTCGGCGCAGCCCCCGCAGCGTGAGCCAGGCAGTGAAGCCGCTAGCGATGATGAGCGGCACCAGCCTGGACGGGTCGGGGATACGTTCGAAGCTTGCGCTGCCGTCGCGGATCTCGATGTAGCCGACCGGCGAGGCCATCACGCCGGCGCCGCCGCCCGAACCTTCGCCGGAGTTGGCTTCGTCACCCAGGTCCTTTGCTCCGGTGCCCTCGCCGCCGCCGAATCCCCAGCGGATCCTGGCCACCGGGATCACGGTGACCCCCGAGCGCTCGACCGGCGTGCCGAAGACGGCCGAGGCATTCGCCTGGGCGCCCATTCGCCTGGCGAATCGGTCGATGAAGCCCGAAGCCGGGCCGGAAATCGCGCTCTGGGCCTCGCGCATGGCACTCTCGATGTCAGTTGTCATAATGCGACCTCGGCTCCCAATCTCGTGCGGCTGCTGCCGCCGGACGCCTGCAATGTGCGCCGTTCGGGACGAGACCACAAGGGCCACTCGGCCCTCCCGCGTCTGCCCCCGAAGGCCGAGGGCGGCTACCATCGACGAGTGACCCGCCGGCCTGTCGCTGCTGTCCTCACTCTCGGCTGCAAGCTCAACCTCGCCGACAGCGAAGAGATTGTGCGGGGCCTCCAGGGGGCTGGCTACGAAGTCGTCGACCGCCTCTGCGAGGCCGACGCATACGTCGTCAACACCTGTTCCGTGACCCACGTGGCGGACCAGAAGTCCCGCCGTCTCGTGCGTTCGGCACGCCGCCTTTCGCCCGGCGCTGCCGTTACGGTGACCGGCTGCTTCCCGCAGTCGGCGGGTTTCGGCGCCGCCCTGGATCTCGGCGCCGACCTTGTCGTCGGCACACGCGATGCAGACAAGGTGCAGCTTGTCGAGTTCCTCGCGGCGCGACTGCCCGCGGCAAGGGAGAAGGTCGTTGGAGCGCGCCGGACTGGCCATACCCGGACCTTCGTCAAGGCCCAGGAAGGCTGCAACGATGTCTGCGCCTTCTGCATTGTGCCCCGCACACGCGGCCGCGAGGTGTCGCGGCCCGTGACGGCAGTCATAGCAGAGGTGAACCGGGCACTGGAGAGTGGAGCGAAGGAGGTGGTAATCACCGGCACCCAGCTTGGCGCCTGGGGCCGCGACCTTGACCCGCCGCTCCTCCCCCACCACCTCATCGCCGGCATCCTCGAATCGACGGACGTCGCTCGTGTGCGCTTCAGCTCGCTCCAGCCCCAGGACATCACCCCGGAGTTGCTGGGATTGTGGTGCGACCCCCGTCTGATGCCCCACTTCCACCTCGCGCTCCAATCGGGCAGCGACGCGATCCTGCAGGCGATGCGCCGCCGCTACGGTGCGAGCGACTTCCGCCTCGCGGCCGAGCGCATCCGGGCGGCCGTGCCTGGCGTCGCCATCACGACCGACGTCATCGCCGGCTTCCCCGGCGAACGGCCAGAGGACTTCGAGGAGACCTTCTCGCTCTGCCGGGAGGTGGGCTTTTCGCGTCTGCATTGCTTCCCCTATTCGCCTCGTGCAGGCACGTCCGCGGCGCGGATGCCCGGCCAGTTCCCCGCGAGTGTCCGCAAGGAACGGATGCATAGCCTGCTCGCTCTTGGCGCCGAACTGGCGGAGGCCTTCCACGTCCGGAACCTTGGCACGGTCCGGCCCGTCCTCTGGGAGAGTCCGGCGGTCCTGCCGGAGGGCCCGGGCTTCCGTGGGTATACCGACAACTATGTCCCGGTGGTGGCGCGCGGGGCGGATCTGCGAAACCGGATCACTCCTACCCGGCTGGACGCGTTGTACGATGACGGCGTACGCGGATCTCTCCCCGGAGGGGATGTTTGAACACCCTGAGACGCCTGCTTCTCGCCCTCTACAGTCTTGTCCTCATCGCTGCGGCGGGTGGTCTTGTGGCGATGGCCTGGAACCCCGACCGCAAGCTCGACCTTAAGGTCCGCCACCTCAACCTGCAGGCCTTCATCGCCAGCGACCACCCCGCCCGCTGGGTCTTTACTGCGATCCTGGCCGGGGTGATCGTTTTCGGCCTGCTCACGCTCCTCGCCGCCCTCCAGCCGAGCCGGGCCGGGGATCGAGGCACGATGCGGCTCAAGCAGACCGACGGTGGCACCGTTGAGGTAACGCCGTCGGCGCTCGAATCGCTGCTGCGCGATGCTATCGAGCGCCTGCCCGACGTGCGCCAGGCGGCCGCCGTGGTGCGACTCAGTGGAGGTGCCGTCGAGAGCGAGCTCAACGTCACGATAGAACCGAGCGCGAGCATCGCTCACGTCACAACCGCGGTCACGCAGGCGACCTCGCAGACCCTGCGGGAGCAGGTTGGGATCTCCAGCATTCGCCGGCCCCACATCCGCATCAGCTACGACGAGATCAACGCCCGCCCGGCGGGTGCGGGGCGCGCGTCGCGACCGGCGCCGCCCCCCGAGGCGGCCGAAACCACGGCGCCAGAGGAAAGCAGCCCGCATGACTGAGCCCGAACGCCTCAAGCCCCCGCCGACCGGCGAACTGCCGTGGGTGCTGGAGGCGCTCCTGTTCGTTTCGGAAGAGCCCCAGGCACTCGGCGCCCTGGCGCGAGCGGCCGGGGTCAGCGAGGGCGCGGCGCGCCGGGCGCTCGACCAGTTGACCGCAGACTACGAGGCGCGCGGCCTCCGGGTCATGGAAGACGGCCAGCGCTTCCAGCTCGTAACTGCGCCGGACTACTCCCCGTACATCGAATCACTCGTCGGGGCGGCGCCCGCCCAACGGCTCACCCGGGCGGCACTCGAAACGCTCACGATCGTCGCCTATCGCCAGCCCTGCACGCGGGCCGACATCGAAGCGATCCGTGGGGTGAACAGCGACAAGCTCGTCGCGACGCTCGAGCAGCGCGGCCTCATCGACAACGCCGGCCAGTCCGAAGCCCCTGGCAAGCCGAAGCTCTACCGGACGACGATGAAGTTCCTGGAACACTTCGGGATCCGCAGCCCGCACGAGCTGCCTCCACTGCCCTCCGCGCCGGAACCGGAGACCGCCTCGCCGCTATGACCGCCCCCGCGGAGATCGTGCGATGACAGTCGGCGTGCTGCGCGTCCGTCTGCGGCTCCCTTCGCGGACTCTCAAGGAGAAGCGCACGATCGTAAAGTCGCTCACTGAACGCATTCGCAACCGCTTCAACGCCTCCGCGGCGGAGGTCGATGAGCTCGACGACGTGGCCTCGGCCGTTGTCGCGGTCGTCTGCGTCTCGAACGAGGCTTCGCATGCGGACGCGATGCTGCAGTCGGTGCTCGGCTTCATCCAGGCTGAACGCCTCGACGCCGAGGTGGTCGACGTGGAGACGGAACTCATCAGCGCCTGAGAGGCTGTCTTCCGGCAGGCTCCGGCGCTCCCCTTCGCGTAGGATGGCCCGCAGGGTCCAGAACCGGAGATGTGGTCTATGACGTGGGAGCCGGAGGTCGAAGAGCTTAACCGCCGCGTAGAGCTGGCGAAACGGATGGGCGGCGAAGAGAATGTCAAGCGCCAGCACGACGGCGGCAAGCTCACCGTTCGGGAACGGATTGACGGCCTCGTAGACCCCGGCAGTTTCGCCGAGACGGGCGCGCTCGCCGGCAAGCCGGACTACGACGCGGAGGGCAACCTCGTCGACATTCGCCCCTCGAACTTCGTCATGGGGTTCGCCCGCATCGATGGCCGCCGGGTTGTCGTTGGGGGTGACGACTTCACCGTGCGCGGAGGCGCGGCCGATGCTTCTATCGGCGGGAAGCAGGGCTACGCTGAGCGAATGGCGCGCGAACTCCGCATCCCCATCGTCAGGCTGATCGACGGGACAGGAGGAGGGGGGAGCGTCCGCTCCCTGGACACCCTCGGCCGGACGTACGTACCGGCGAACCCGGCCTGGGGCACGGTCGTCGGGATGCTCGATGAAGTGCCCGTTGTTGCAGCGGCCATGGGCAGTGTCGCCGGGCTCGGCGCGGCCAGGGTCGTGACCTCCCACTGGAGCATCATCGTTAAAGATACGGCCCAGGTGTTCGTTGCCGGCCCGCCGGTTGTCTCCCGCGGGATGGGCGAAGACGTCACCAAAGAGGAGCTCGGAGGCTCCCAGATTCACTATCACAACGGCGTCTGCGATAACCTCGCCGAGGACGAGCCCGACGCCTTCCGCCAGATCCGAGCCTTCCTGTCCTATCTCCCGCAGAACGTCTGGCAGCAACCGCCCCGTGTAAGCAACTCTGACGACCCTGGCCGCCGCGACGAGTGGCTCCTTTCCGCCATCCCTCGAAACCGCCGCCGCCCGTACCGGGTGCGTGAGGTCCTCGCGGCGGTCGTCGACCAGGGCTCGTTCTTCGAGATCGGAGGTGGCTGGGGGACTTCGTTGGTCACCGGATTCGCCCGGCTGAACGGCTACCCCGTGGGGATCATCACGAACGACCCTTACCACTACGGCGGCGGGCTCACCGCCGACGGCAGCGAGAAGATGGCCCGCTTCGTCGATCTCTGCGACACGTTCCATCTGCCGGCGGTGAACTTCCTCGACCAGCCGGGCTTCGTCATTGGCACGAGCGGCGAGAAGGCGGCGACGATCCGCAAGGGCGCGACCGCCATGACAGCGGTGTTCCAGGCGAAGGTGCCCTGGATCACGATCCTGATACGCCGCGCTTTCGGCGTTGCCGGCGCCGCCCATGCCAACACAGAACACCTGAACCTGCGCTACGCCTGGCCCAGCGGCGATTGGGGCAGCCTCCCGCTAGAGGGCGGCATCGAGGCTGCCTACAAGCGCGACCTGGCAAATTCGCCCGACCCGGAAGCGATGCGCAAGGAGCTCGAAGACCGATTCAACAGCGTACGTTCGCCCTTCCGGACGGCCGAGGCGTTCGGGATCGAGCACATCATCGACCCCCGCGAGACGCGTCCACTCCTCTGTGAGTGGGTGGAGCTGGCGTACGAGATAGAAGCCACGCAGCTCGGGCCGCGGGCGCGCGGGTTCCGGCCCTAAGCGGCGAAGGCGATGAGCCCGGTACGATAGAGGGATGCACTCAACTCACGCCGCCGCCCTCAACGTCATCCGCGAATCGTGCGCCATGCTCAGCCAGGCGCTCGAAGGCCTCCCGGACCTTGCGCTCGACTGGACTCCCGCCCCCGCGGCGAACTCGCTCTGCGTCCTCACGCGCCATGCCCTTTCCGCGACGCGCTTCTGGTTGGCCTGCGGGTCGGGGCCGGTGCCCTCCCTCGCCCGCTATCGAGCCGACGATCGCGGTCCGGCCTTCGCATCGAAGGGCGTATCGGCATCGCAGCTCCAGGGGGAGATAGCCAAGTCTCTCAGCGCGATCGAAACGATCCTCTCCGCGGGCGAAGCTACCCACCTCGAACAGTTAGCCGCCTGGCCGGATGTCGACCAGTCCGATCGCCGCACCGGCGTCGAGGCGTTGTTCCACGCGGTGGGACACCTTCGCGAGCACGTTGGGCAGGCTCAACTGATGCGCGACCTCTGGTTCGCAGGCAATCCCTGACGCGGCGTTACACTGTTTCTATGAGCCAGGTCTCGCCGTTCATGCAGCGGGCGCTCGACGCCGCTCAGGCCGTCCGCGGGTACACCAGCCCGAACCCCTGGGTCGGGGCCGTCGTCGTCCGCGAAGGAGAGGTGGCCGGGATCGGCGCAACCTCGCCGCCGGGCGGCGCACACGCTGAGGCCGCGGCGCTGGCCAGCGCGGGCGGGCACGGCAGCGACCTCTACGTCACGCTCGAGCCTTGCGTGCCGTTTGAAGGGAAGCGCACCCGGCCCTGCGTGGAAGCCATCCTGGAATCCGGCGTCGGGCGCGTCGTCGTCGCACTCGAAGACCCCGACCCGCACGTCCGCGGGAAGGGTATCGCCCACCTCCGGGAGGCGGGAGTCACCGTGGAGGTGGGCGATGGTCGGGACGAGGCTCGCGATCTCCTTCGGCCCTATCTCAAGCATCGCCAGACCGAACTCCCCTACGTCATCGCCAAGTTCGCCGCCAGCCTCGACGGCAGGGTGGCCACGGCCTCCGGCGACTCGAAGTGGATTACGGGCGAGCCAGCGCGCGACCGGGTTCACGAGCAGCGAGCCTGGGTCGATGCGATTCTCGTTGGCAGCGGCACGGTGCTGGCAGACGACCCGGCGCTGACCGCCCGCCCGGGTGGAGCACTCGCCTCACGACAGCCGGCGCGAGTCGTCCTCGACGCCCGCGGGAGGATCTCGCCTGCCGCGCGGATCTTCGGCGAGCCCGGCCATACGATCGTCGCCACTTCTTGCGACGCCCGGCCGGCCTGGAAGCAGCAGATCGCTAGCGCTGGCGCCCAGATCATCGAGTGCGACCACGACGGGAGCGGGATCAACCTCGACCAGCTGTTTGCCACCCTGGGCGCCCGCGGCATCCTCTCCATCTGGGCCGAAGGTGGCGGTACCGTCCTGGGGTCGCTGTTCGAAGGAGGCCACGTGGACGAAGTGTGGGCGTTCATCGCTCCGGTTATCATCGGAGGCGATGGCCTGCCGGCCGTCGCCGGCGAAGGCGCCCGCGCTCTCGACGAAGCCTGGCGACTGCGCCAGCCCACCATCGAGGTGCTCGGGACCGACGTGCTGGTCCGTGGCTACACGGGCGCATGGTCGCCCTGAGTTCGGACTTTCGAAGGAGGAAGGCACATGGCTGCTTACTGGATCGTCGTTGGAGGGCCCGAGGTCTTCGCCAAGACTCGGGAGATGGGATTCACGAGGCACGGCTTCAAGAGCACCCGCCGCAACATGGCCAGCCGGATTGGGCCAGGGGACATGCTTGCCTTCTACGTCACCGGCCGGAAGCAGTTCGGAGCGATTGCGCGAGTCACAAGTAACATGGTCGAGGAGCGCACTCGAATCTGGCAGAGCGACAAGAAGCCGGCCGAGATGTACCCCTACCGCGTCGAGATCGAACCGGTAGTCAAGCTGGACGAAGCGCATTGGCTCGACGCCGAGCCGTACCACGAGCGCTTCACCTGGACGCAGAAGTGGCCGCGGGCGAACTGGCCGCTCGCCTACCAGGGGAACCTCCACGAGATCCCGAAAGAGGATTTCGAGCTGCTCCAGCGCGACATGGCGAGTGCTGCGAAGCGCAAGGCCGCTTCCGTCGGATGAACGTCCTGACGACACCTTTCCAGCCTGACGGGTAAGGTGCTTCTGCTTGGCTGAATACGTCATCGAGGCTCGAGGCCTCTTCAAGTCTTACGGCGAAACCCGTGCCGTGCAGGGCGTGGACCTCTCGGTCGAACGCGGCCACGTGTTCGGCGCACTAGGCCCCAACGGCTCCGGGAAGTCGACGACGGTGCGGATGCTCCTTGGTCTTGCCCGTCCCGACGCCGGGGAGGTGCGGCTCTTCGGGAGGACGCTGGCCGAACACGGCCCGGAAGTTCTGCGACGAGTTGGGGCGGTCGTCGAGGTGCCGGCCTTCGTACCCTATCTTTCCGGGCGGGACAATCTTCGGCTGTTGGAGCTGTACACACCGGGCGCCGGGAAGGCAGGAATCGAAGCGGCCCTCGCCCGGGTGCACCTCCTGGAGGCCGCGCACCGCCGGTTCAAGAACTATTCGCTGGGGATGAAGCAGCGACTGGGTATCGCCGCTGCGATCCTGAACGACCCGGAGATCATCATCCTCGACGAGCCAACAAACGGCCTCGACCCGCAGGGGACGCGCGAGGTGCGCGAACTGATCCCCCAGCTCGCGGGCGAGGGCAGGACGATCGTCCTTTGCAGCCACCTTCTCCACGAGGTGGAACAGGTGTGCGACAGCGTGGCGATCTTCCAACGCGGCAAGATCATTGCCCAGGGCGCCACGCGTGAGCTGATCGGCGAAAGCACCCGCCTGGAGGTCCAGGTCGCGGACCTCGAATCAGCGGAATCCATCCTGCGGAGTTCGACCTGGGCGGCCGCGGTGTCTCGCCAGAACGGGTCACTCTTTGTCGATGGCGCGGGGGGACAAGCGGCTGAAGTCAACCGCCTGCTCGCTGTGAACGGGCTCTACGCCTCACTCATCCGCCCCACTCGGCAGAGCCTCGAAGAAGTCTTCTTCGAGCTCACCGAGGAGCCCGGACATGCGTGACGCCCTCCGCGCCGAGCTGTACAAAACAGTCCACCGGAGGATGACCTACATCCTTCTGGCGGCGCTGATAGGCCTTGTGGCGCTGTTCTACGTCATTCTCTGGTTGCGCATTCGCCAGGGCCCCGACCACCGCGGCGCGCAGGCCTTCGTCCGGTACCTCGCGCTCAAGGAAGGGATGTCGTTCCGGAACGTGGTGCCCTACGGCCTCCAGCTCGAGCGCTTCTTCGTGACACTGGTCTGCGTCATCTTCACCGCGACGATGATGGGCAACGAGTACGACTGGCGCACCGCCGGCGTTGTCATCAGCCGGGGCGTGCCCCGGCCCCAGTTCATTGCCGCGAAGCTGATCGTAAGCGTCGGATTTGCCCTGATTGCCGTCGTCGTCGCATTCGCGGTGGCGATGGCGCTCAGCGCCTGGTTCAGCAACCTGTACCAACTGCCATACGGGTCGTTCGGGTTGAGTCGTTTTGCGGACGCCGGCGCGGGCCTCGCCCGCACCAGCTACGTCGTGCTCCCCTTCGTCCTGATGGCGCTCGTCTTTGCCACCATCTGGCGGTCTGCCGGACAGGCGGTCGGGTTCTCTCTCGGGTTCTTCTTCCTCGAAGGTATCTTCACTGGCCTGCTGGATAGCGCCCGCGGCCTGCTCTCGAGGATCCCGGAGGGTCTCTTCAACGCCAACGTCCAGGCGGTGATGAGCGGCAACGGGACGCTCAGTGGCGATTCGCAGGATCGCGGGCCATTCAGTCCTTCCCCGGGGGGCATCCCCGAGTGGCGCGGCGCCGCCTTCCTGCTCGCCTGGATCGCCGCATTTGCGCTCTTCGCGTTCTGGCGGTTTCAGCGCCGGGACATCCAGGAGTAACCGGGGAGGCCCTATCGCTAGATCGCGCCGCGCCCGTGCAGTCCCGCGATCTCGTCCGCGCTGTAGCCCAGCGCTCCGTAGACCGTTGCGTTGTGCTCGCCGAGGTGTGGCGCCCGGCGGATAACCCCCGGGTGTCCGGTGAACGCATAGGGCGGGCCGGGATAGCGCAGCGGCTGGTCCAGCCCCTCATGCTCAACCGCCTGGAAGAAGCCGCGGGCCTCCGCGTGCGGGTCGTCGAGCCAGTCTTCCGGCCTGCGGACGGCCCCCCAGGGCATGCCCAACCGCTGGCCAGCCTGCCAGATCTCCTCGGCGGGGAGAGTCGCCATCACGGCGCGCGCGCACTCCATCACCTCCGAGGCGCGTTCGAGGCGCTCCTGGGCGTCGCCGAACTGGCGGAAGAGATCGCCCACCCCGAAGCCGTCTGCCCAGGCAAGGAAGCGCTGCCAGGCCACTTCGTTCTGGGTCTGGCTATAGTTGATCCAGCGCCCATCGGCGGTGGCGTGCTGAGTGCGAGCCGTCGGGCGCGGGGTGGCGTGGCGGCCGGTCTGCCGCTGCACGAAGGTCTCCGTGTAGAACCAATAAGTGGCGGCGAACTCCGTGCACACGGCCACGCAGTCGTGGGTGGCGACATCGATGTGCTGCCCGTAACCGAGCCGGGCACGGGCGTGGAGCGCCGTTAGCAGGGCAATCACCGCGTGGTGGCTCGCAAGGTGGTAGGCGTGGTTCTGCCCCGGCCGCACGGGCGGGCGGTCGTGGTCGTCGTAGCCACAGGAGTTGATGATGCCGCCCATGGCCATCTGGATGATGTCGCCGGATGCCCAGCCGGAATAGGGTCCGTCCTGCCCCCAGGGGGTCACGGAAGCCACGACGAGGCGCGGGTTCGCCGTCGCCAACGCTTTGTAGCCGAGGCCAAGGCGGTCGAGCGCCCCAGGCACCGTGGTTTCGATCAGGACATCGGCCGCAGCGGTGAGTTGAAGGAACAGCGCCCGGCCCTCGGAAGAATCGAGGTTGAGCGTGACCGAGCGCTTGCTCGTGTTGTAGTGCCAGAAGTGGAGCGACCGCTCAGGCCCGGGCTGGTCGGCGACAAAGGGTCCGAAGGAGCGCGTGCGTGCGCCCTCCGGGAGCTCCACCTTGACGACGTCCGCGCCCATGTCGGCGAGGAGCTTCCCCGCCCATTCCGCCTGCTCGTCGGCGAGTTCGATCACGCGAAGGCCGTCGAGGGCTCCCGTCAAGCGAGGGCCTCCGACGCCATCAGCCCGTCGATCTTCTCTTCGCTGTAGCCGAGGACTTCGTGCAGGACCTCTCGAGTGTGTTCCCCGAAGAGTGGAGCCGCCACGCGCACCCCGCCAGGCGTCGCAGCAAGCTTCATGGGCAGACCATCGGTCAGGTATTCGCCTAGCTTCGGGTGTCGCACGGGCGGGAAGAGGCCTCTGTGTTTCACCTGCTCGTCTCGAGTTGTCAGGTCGAGGTGGTTCTGGACAACCCCGGCCGGCACACCGGCTCTCTGCAGGCTCCGCATCAGTTCGTGCGCCATTTGTGGCCGGGTCCAGGCCTCGATGCGGGCGTCGAGCTCGTCTTCGTGCGCCTGCCTGGCCTGGACGGTCGAGAACTCTTCGCCCGTCGCCCAAGCCGGGTCGCCCATCGCTGTGACGAGCGATCGCCACTGGTCTTCCGCGTAACAGGCAATGCTGAGCCAGCGGTCGCGGCCGTCTTCGTCCTGGCAGCGATAAACGCCATGTGGCGCCGCGGCGGGGTGTGGCGAGCGGTTCCCCACCCTTCGCGATGGCCTCCCATTGACCTGGTAGTCGAGGAGGGCGGTGCCCGTCAGCGTGATAGCGGCCTCGACCTGGGAGAGGTCGACGTGCTCGCCGCAGCCGCTCTGTTCACGCTGGTAGAGCGCCATGAGCACGGCGATCGCCGCCATGTATCCGCCGGTGTGGTCCATGTAGGAGAAGCCCCAGCCGGCAGGTTCGTCTTCGGGAACGCCGGAGAGGTGGGTCAGCCCCGACAGGGCCTGCACGGTGGGCCCGAACGTCCGGTAGCTGCTGTACGGCCCCCGGTGGCCGGGCCCTGCCATCGAGACGTAGATGATGTCGGGCTTGATCGACTTCATCCGTTCGAAGGGCCAGCCCCAGCCGTTCAACACACCTGCGGAGTAGTTTTCGATGACGACATCGGCCTTGCGCAACAGGTCTTCGAAGACGGTGGCCGCCTCGGGGTGGCGCATGTTGAGGTTGATCGACTTCTTGTTGCGATTGAAATGGTTGAAGTAGCCGCTCGAGTCGAGCCCGAAGGTGTCTACCCCGTGGGGGTGCGGACCAAAGCTTGTGCGGGCAAGGTCCGGCCGGGCACGGCTCTCGATCCGCAACACCTCGGCCCCGAAGTCAGCCAGCAGGCGGGTGGCCTGGGGGCCAGCCATCGCCCAGGTGAAATCGAGTATGCGGACTCCCTTGAGGGGCAGGGGCGCTTCCGTCATTGTTCGCTCCGAACCCCGGCGAGCGGTCTCCGATTCAACGGCCGGCGGTCCAGGGCCCGGTCCGCAGGCTCCTGCGGCGGCCGGTTCGGCTTCGATCGGGCCTCGGCGAGCCGCTATGGCATCGGCGCCGACACACTGCAGGCGCCGGGCTCCGTTCCCGGCGGCGCGGCCGCGCGTTTCGCTGGTCAGGGTTGCGTGCAGTCCGAGACATCGCTGAGACGGACGTGTCGTTTAGCTCCCAGGTCCTGCCCTCCGCCGGCGCGTGCCGCACACCGCGGCCCTCGAGGGTCCAGTCGGAGGGGATTCGCCTGGGCACGAACAGCAACCGGCCAGCGAACGCGCCGGCGCAGAGGAACGCGCTCACGAGCCAGACAATCGCCAGTTCCACGGGTATCCCTCTGAGGGCGAAGTATACGGATCTGCGGCTGCGGAGACACGCCGCTGACAGATGCGCGCTCGATTGCCGAGGTAAAGGCCGGGCTGCTACTATCCCGCGCGTAAGAGGGGGTGGTGGAATGTATCAGTTACCGAAATGTCGCAAGTGCGACGACGGCGACCTCGTCCCGTTCTCCGACTTCGGCAGCCAGGGCGCGCCGATCCACTACAAAGCATGGGTCTGCACCAATCCGGACTGCGGCTACAACATCAAGATTCGCAACGGCGATCTCTTCATCGACGAGCCGATCAACGACGGTCAGTACCACATGGGACGCGCCCGCTAGGCGACGTTTCGACCCGCGGAATCAGGCTCTACGAGCTGGCCCGGGATAGCCCGGCGTTGGTGGTCGCCTGAGGCCCTTGTGATAGACTGCACGAGCTATGGTGGTGCAGGCGAACAAGGTCTACGAGCCGCTTCCGCTCTACGGCGGCAGCGATGTCGAAGAGGAACTCCAGCAGAACCTCCTCGTCACAAGTGTCGACCAGGTGTTGAACTGGGCGCGGCGCTCGTCTCTGTGGCCCGCGATGTTTGGATTGGCCTGCTGCGCGATGGAGATGATCGCGACAGTGACGCCGCGGTACGACCTCGCCCGCTTTGGTGCCGAAATCTTTCGGGCCTCGCCGCGGCAGGCCGACCTTCTTATAGTGCCCGGCACCGTCACCTGGAAGATGGCCCCGGCTGTGCGCCGGATCTGGCTCCAGATGCCGGAACCGAAATGGGCTGTGGCGATGGGCGGCTGCGCTATCATGGGCGGCCCGTTCGCTTACGCCTACAGCGTTACGCCGGGCGTGAACACCCTCCTTCCGGTCGATGTCTACGTCCCCGGCTGCCCGCCGCGGCCGGAGTCGCTGATCACCGGCTTCATGCTCCTGCAAGACAAGATCCGGCAGGACAGCATCGGCAAAGGCTGGCAGCGGCGGGACGTCGAACCCCAGTTCCATCGCTATCTGCCGGATGGCGACCCCATCCGCAAAGAGCTCGAGACCCTCTGGCCTCCGTACATCGGCTACGACAGGCCGTACCAGGGCAAGGCGTTCAGCTAGACCAACGACGTCGACCGCGGGCCGCCGGCCATGCTTCAGTGTGGCGACGAACAACAAGGAGATCCCTGTGGCCAAAGCAAAGTGGGCTGACATCGAAGCGCTGGTGAAGGACTGGTTCGACCAGGGCCTCCAGCCCGAACGCGGCGACATGATGGACCTCGCTTACCAGAAGGACGCCATCGACGACGTGATTGATGCGATCGACACCCTCGGTTCCCGTCCCGTCGAGTCGCTCGCGCAACTCAAGGAGCTCCTCGAAAAGAACAACGCCCTCGCCTGATGGAGGCGGCGGGACTTACGTCTCCGCGGCGACCCCACCGAAAAAGAGCCGCTCAACCCTCGAAGTGTCCAGGTCGAGCCGCCACGCGTCGGGGAACGTGAGCGCCTGCCAGAAGGGCACTAAGTCGATGGGAGCCCGCGAGGCCAGGTAGAGGCTCAGGGCCAACCCGTGGTTGATCACGACGAGGTCGCCGGCGCCCGCGGTAGCCAGTGCCCGCTCGACCCCAACCGTGAACCGGCGGACGACCGAAGCCGGGATCTCCCAACCGCTCCGCCCGCTGCCGGAGAGGTAGCCGACAGCCACTGCCCGGTAGTCAACATCCCATTCGTCGGGACGATCCACCTCGGCGAAAGCGGGGTCTGTGACGACCGTGAGCCCGCGGCGCAAGGCGATAACGGCGGCAGTGCCCTCGGTCTTGGGCTGGCCGCTCGTATAGATCACCGGAGCAAGCAACTCAGGCAGGGCGTGGGCGAGGAGGACGCAGTCTTCCTTCGCGGAATCACCGAGGCGCCAGAGCGTTGAGGCGACCCCGCGCTCTACCTCGGGCATCGCGTGGCGCACGAGGATGATGCCCGATGACACCGATCAGCTCGCGGCAGCCGGTTCATCGCCGGCGAGGAAGGCCTGGATGGTGTCGTAGACGCGCCACATCTCCTTGTCCCAATCGAGGGGCAGGGCCGGCGGCTGGATCACGGTGCCGACGAAGGCCTCGACAACCTCCGCGTGGTCGTCGATCACGTAGTCCGGAACCACGTTGACCCCCAGCTCGGCCATGCGGGCACGGTGGTCGTAGAGCGGCTTCCAGAAGCAGTCGGTGACGTGATCGTGGAGCTCGAACCGCCTGACGACTTCCCAGCGCGGCCCCATCCCGCTCCACAGGTAGATCACGTGCCCGTCGTCGCGCAGACGCTGAAACACTTCCCGCACGCCGGGCCTGAGCTTCACGTCCCACGTGATAATCGTGAAGTCCACGTCGAAGAAGATGTTCACCTGAGAAGCGTCCGCTGCGGGCGTCTCAACCGCAACATGTTGGCCCCACGCGAAGACTCGCCCCGCCGGGCGTCACTCCCCGCCCGGGTCTCCCGGCCGCAGCGGGTTGGTGAACTGGCGCCCGGCATCCGAGAGGTCGCCGTTCACGTCGTCGCCGGCCGGCTTTTTCTTGTCAGCGACCCACGCGCGGAGGTCGTTCCACGCAGTTGTCAGCTCTTGATCGCTGAACTTGCAGTGGCCGCCGGCCCGGATGAGCCGCTGCACAAGCAGGTCGCTCTTGCCTGCGGCCGCGACCTTCTTCTTGTAGGACTGTTCCTGCGAAACCGGTACGAACAGGTCGCCGGTGTCGTGGAGTGTCAGCAGGGGGACGCTGATTTTTCCCGAGGTGGGCACTGCATCCGGGTGCTTCTCGGCGTTGCGGGCGTCGGGGTCGGCCTTTTGGCGCACTATCCCGGCGTTGATCGCCTCGGCGGTCAGACCGAGCCCAAGTTCGATCGCGTAGCTCACGTTGTCGTTGGTCGCGGCGCGCGCCGGGACGGATTTCAGTTCAGGGTCAGCGACCAGAAGAGCGAAGTTGACCAGATACTGCTCCTTGAAGCCCTCCTGAAAGAACGGCCGGGGCCCACCGGTCGTCATCTTGACGATGCTTATGAACTGACGGCCTTTCGTGGTCGGCGCGTCGGGCGTGCCGAGGAGGCCGGCCCATTGGGCGAGTACTCCGGTGATCTGTGCGCTGGTCGAGGGACTCGGAGGCAGCTTCACGCCGGCGGCGAACTCGGCGGCGCGGGCCCACGAAGCGATGTAGTCGATGATCTCCTCGCCGCCCAACGCGCCGCACTCGGCCAGGGCCCCGTCGTACTCGCCCGGGAAGTTTTCCAGCGAGAGGGTGACGATGTTTCCGCCCATGGAGGCCCCTGCGATGTAGGTTCGCTTGGGTTTGCCAACCTGCTGTTCGAAGAGTCTCTTGAGGGCCAGCGTGTCGTCGGCGCCGATGCCGGGGGTGTAGCCGTTCTCGCTGAAACTGCTTGCTGCCCAGGCATACCCCTGTTCGATGAGCGTCCTGCGGAGGGCGGCGGGGGGGTTTTCGGTGGTGACTTCGGTCCCCTGGCCGCGATAACCATGAGCCCACAGGAGGAGTTCGCCGTTCCAGTTCGCCGGCGTTTCGATGCGATAGACCGACTTGCCGAGCTTCCCGAAGGAAGCCTTCGCTCCGGGCAGGGCCTCGAAGTCCGGGGCTCTGGCTGTGGTGGCCAGCCCGGCGGACGTTCCGAGTTGCCCGGTGGCCCTGGTGGACGCCGCTGCCGTCGGGGTTGAGGGCGAAGAAGACCCGGTCGCAGCGGGCGATGCGGTCGCCGGAACGGGCGTGGGCGTCGAGCCTGGCGGGTCGTTGCTCGAACAGGCGCCGAGCACTAGGGCGAACGCGATGAGGCTGGCGAGCAGGAGCGAGCGGCGCACGCCTCAGTGTATCGGCGTACAGAGTTGCGCTGCCCGGAGCGAGTAAAGCTGCCTTTCGACCTTCCTTCTCAGGTGGCGCCGAAGCGGAAGGCCGGCCTTTCCAGGTAAGCCGCCAGGCTCATCCCCTGCCGGTCACGGTTGGAAAGCACAGGTTCCTTCGTTGGCCATGCTATCCCGATCTCCGGATCGTCCCAGGCGATCGTGCCCTCCGCCTCCGGGGTGTAGAGCCCGGTGCACTTGTAGTGGACCTCCGCGAACTCGCTCAGTGTCAGGAACCCATGCGCGAACCCGGCGGGAACCATAATCTGCCGCATGTCCTCGGCGTTTAGTTCGACGCTCACCCATTGGCCGAACGTGGGCGAACCCACGCGGAGGTCGACGGCCACGTCGAGGATCGCCCCCACCGTGCAGCGCACGAGCTTGCCCATGGGGGCGGTCATGTCCTGGTAGTGCAGTCCCCGGAGCACGTCCTTCGCGCTCCGGGAGTGGTTGTCCTGGACGAAGTCGTAGGCGAGGCCTTGCTCGGCGTAGCGCTCCTTGTGCCAGGCTTCGAGGAAGAATCCCCGCTCGTCGCGAAAGAAGTCCGTGTCAATCGTGACGACGCCTTCGAGTTTCGTGGGGTGTACGTGGATGTCCATGCGAGAGGAGCTTTCCTAATCGTCGCGGAGGGGTTCGAAGATGTTGGGCATCGCCTGGTAAGCCGGCCGGACGCTCTCGAGGAGCTCCATCCAGGCGATGTTGTAGTAGCGGGGGTGCCCCAGCTGTTCCGCCGTCAGCCGCCCGTAGCGGGCGATGAGGTCCGCGACGGCGTGGGCCGGCGTCGTGGGGAACGCTAAGCCGAGACGTTCGCGCAGCTTTTCGCCCGAACAGCGGTAGTTCCGGACTACGCTGGGCAGCGGCCCGTCTTCGATGGCGACTTCCCTGCCCAGGGCGCGCAACGCCGCGCCGACCAACTCGGCCAGGTGGCGCACCTGGTAGTTGTCCTGGACGACGTTGAAGGTCTCGCCGGCGACATCCGCGGACGCCTCCAGGCATGCCACGTGGGCCTCGGCCAGGTCCTCTACGCTGACCAGCGGCCGCCACATTCTCCCTCCTCCGTGGAGGATGAGCCGCTGGCGGACGAGCGCATCCTTCACGAACGAGTTGACGACGAG